>DASYAU010000001.1:0-19687 GCA_036501185.1 Candidatus Korobacter sp.
GAGCTACAGTTTCGTATGTGGTTCACTCTGCGGCAATGGAGGCGTGTGGCTTTTTGAAAAGGTGGATGGGCGCTGGAAGCAGTCCGAACGCGACTGTGGCGGAGGATGGGTATCTTAGTTGGCGATAAATCCCCTTACCACAAGCAATCCGTCAGCAGCACTCGATCTCCGCGCTACTTACGCCTATAGATGAAGTCGTAATTCGTTTGCCACGTCTTGCCTTCGTCGGTGGAACCTTCAGAGAATTGGCGCACGGTGCCATCGGGCTGATCGAAGAAGGTCAGGCGGCCCAGGGTGTGCTGGCCCTGCGGATTGATGAAATCGCTCATGTACACCATGCGTTTGTCGGCGTATTCGCCTTTGTAGTACTGGCGGGTGGGGCCCTCGTCGACCCAGTACTGCTCCCACTGCTTGGTGGCGGCGTTGTACTTGTTGAAGCTCTTTCCGGTAGGGCCGAAAGCTCCAGTCCAGTTTTCGTAGATTACGCAGTCGTGAATGATCTTCTGGACGCTGCTCTCACCGACTTTGTTGCCGACGGTGTCGAAGACGTTCCACTCGCCCACCCAGAAATCGAGTTGACGGAACTCGGGGTGGCTTGGGTCTTTGCATGGACTGCTGTTGTAATCGATTTTCTGAACGGCAGCGCCGAAGCGGGGATCGTCCTTGACGGTGGCGAAGCGGGGATCATCTTCAACCACCTTGGGAAAAGCGAAGCCGTTTTGCGCCATCGATTCCAGGAGCGAGAGCGCTTGTTCGCGGTGTCCGGCGGCAGCGGCGTTGGCGGCGACCTTCGCCCAGATCGTGGGCAGGGGAAACTTTAACTGCGCCGCGTGGGTGAAGGCGTCCTGGGCCTCGGCATATTGCTTCATCTCCTCGTGGGCGCGGCCAATGCGCCACCAGGCGAGCGCGTCGTTGGGGTTTTCCTTGGTCTTTTCGGTGTATAACGACACAACTTGCGGCCAATCGGCCTTCGCATAAGCATCGTCAGCCTTGGACGCAGGCTGATCGCCACCGAAAGCCATCAGCGACGTACACAACAACACGGCAAACAAGAAGACACGCATTCCGATCCCCCACTTTGGCGGTGCCCAAGCATACTCGGCTCCTATCCAAACTCACCCCACGCTGGGACGAGTACCCGCTTCAGCGATGCAAGCAACCAGCAAGAATCGGCTGGCGCTATACTTTCACCCATGCCCTGTGAGGAACTCGAAAAGCTTCGTGGAAACGTTCGCCAGCTCCAGGCACGCATGAAGGAGCTGCGGCAGAAATCGATTTCCACTCGGAACCGTCGCGACGAGCGACGTCATGCACATGGGGGCTCACTCGAATTCCTGAAGCGGCGCATCGTGCGAGCTACAACCGAGGTTGAGCACCACGTCGCTAAACACGGTTGCCACAAGACGCACTGAAAGCTTCCCTATCCGGTCATGACATCTAAGCGAAACTCACAATTGGCGATCATCCGCAGCTCGCGCATACATGCCGCAGGCGTCTTCGCCACGCAAGCCATCAAGAAGCACAAGCGCATTCTCGAGTACGACGGACCGCGGCTCTCAAAGGAAGAAGCTGACGCGGTCTATGAAGGCCGCGACGATACCTATCTCTTCGGCGTGGGCGATGGATCACAGGTGATCGACGGCCACTCCATGGCGATGTTCGTCAACCACTCCTGCGATCCAAATTGCGAAACCGTGGAGTACGACGGGCATGTGTGGATCGAGGCCATGCGCGACATTGCCGCGGGAGAAGAGCTCACCTACGACTACTACCTGTACGACGGCGACGACGAAGCGCCCTGTTACTGCGGCGCAAAGGCCTGCCGTGGAACCATGTACGGCAAGAGTCCGCTAAAAAAGGATTAGGTGCTGATCGATGGCGCATCCACTCAAGCCGAGCACGCCGAAATCCGAGAAACAGATCAAACGCCTGCGGAAGGTTTGCCTCGCGCTGCCGGAGACCACGGAGAAGCTCTCGCACGGCGAGCCGACGTTCTTCGTCAACAAAAAGGTCTTCGCGATGTTCGACAATAATCACCACAACACTGGTCACATCGCCGTGTGGATTCCCGCGCGAGCGGGCATCCAGGAGATCCTGATCGAGGAGGCGCCGGACGTTTATTTTCGGCCGCCTTATGTTGGCGTGAAGGGCTGGGTCGGGATTGAGCTTGCGAGCATCCAGGATGAACCGCTGGCGGCGCACATTCGCGAAGCATGGAAGATGATTGCGCCGAAGCGGCTGACGGTCTCGCAGTCGATCTAACTTTTTTCTAGGCGGAAGGATCGTAGTTCAGGATCTGGCCGAGCCAGCGCTCGACTTCGGCAACCGTCATCTCCTTGCGTTCCGCATAGTCGGCAACCTGATCGCGATCGATTTTACCCATGCTGAAATATCGCGATTGCGGGTGCGCGAAATAGAGGCCGCTCACGCTCGAGCCCGGCCACATGGCGAAGGACTCGGTGATTTTCATTCCAGTATTGGCTTCGACATCGAGCAATTGCCAGATCGTGCCCTTCTCGGTGTGATCGGGGGATGCCGGATATCCGGGGGCCGGACGAATCCCACGATATTTTTCCTGGATGATCTCGTCCTTGGTGAGGTTCTCGTGGCAGCCGTAGCCCCACTCGTTGCGGACCTCTTTGTGGAGATATTCAGCGAACGCCTCGGCGAGCCGGTCGGCGAGAGCTTCCGCCATGATGGCGTTGTAGTCGTCATGTTCCGCGCGGAAACGGTCGGTCAACTCTTTCAGGCCGATGCCACTGGTGACGGCAAATGCGCCGATGTGATCCGACAGCGCGGTTTCCGCGGGCGCGATAAAGTCGGCCAAGGAGCGGCAGGGCTCGTTGCCCTCGCGGTCCGATTGCTGACGGAGGAAGTGGAAACGGTCGAGGACCGCGGTGCGCTGCGAGTCCTTATAAAGTTCGACGTCATCGCCGACAGCATATGCCGGAAAGAGACCGTAGACGCCGTGGGCGCTGATCAGGTTCTCGGTGACGATACGATCGAGAAGAGCGTTGCCTTCCTTGAAGAGCTGGCGCGCCTGCGCACCCTGCTCTTCGTGATCGAGGATGCGCGGATAAACACCCTTCAAACCCCAGGTGTGGAAGAACGGCGACCAGTCAATGAATTCGCGCAGAGCGGCCAAGGAAACATTTTTCAAAACGCGCACGCCGGTGAATGACGGCGTAGGAACATCCTCGGCGCGCCACTCGATGGGAGTGCGGCGGGCGCGAGCTTCGTCGAGCGAAACCACTTGCAGGCGCGGTGCAGCGAAGGCCTTGCGCAGCGCTTCGTAATCGGAGCGGTGCTGGGTGATGAACCCTTCCCTGTTGTCGTCGCTCAGCAGGCTGGTTGCGACGGGGACGGCGCGGCTGGCGTCGAGCACGTGGACGACGGGCTCGCTGTAGTGCGGAGCGATTTTCACGGCAGTATGGCGGCGGCTGGTGGTTGCGCCACCAATCAGAAGCGGCGTTTTAAAGCCGTTGCGTTCCATTTCGCGAGCGACGTGGATCATCTCGTCGAGCGAAGGTGTGATCAGTCCGCTAAGACCGATCAGGTCGGCGTTTACCGCTTTCGCACGCTCGAGAATTTTCTCGCACGGGACCATTACGCCCATGTCGATGACTTCGTAATTGTTGCAGGCCAGTACGACGCCGACGATGTTCTTGCCGATGTCGTGGACGTCGCCCTTCACGGTGGCGAGCACGATTTTGCCCTGCGCTTTGACTGTGTGCCCGCTGGCAGCGAGCGCCGCTTTCTCGGCTTCCATGAAGGGGGTGAGATAGGCGACGGCTTTCTTCATCACGCGTGCCGATTTCACAACTTGCGGCAAAAACATTTTGCCCGCGCCAAAGAGGTCGCCGACAACGCTCATGCCATCCATCAGTGGGCCTTCGATCACCAGCAGCGGCCGGCCCAGCTTGGCGCGCGCTTCCTCGGTGTCGGCTTCGATGTGGGCATCGATTCCCTTCACGAGCGCGTGCGAGAGGCGCTGTTCGACCGTGCCATTGCGCCACTCTTCTTCCTTCTTCGCGCTGGCGCCGGTTCTGACGCCCTTCAAAGCTTCGCCGTGTTCGACGAGGCGCTCGGTGGCGTCGGGACGGCGATTCAGGAGGACATCTTCAACCAATACTTTAAGTTCGGGGTCGATCTCCTCGTACACTTCGAGCATGCCGGCGTTGACGATTCCCATGTCCATGCCCGCGACAATGGCGTGGTAGAGAAATGCGGAGTGGATCGCTTCGCGAACCTTGTTGTTACCGCGGAAGCTGAACGAGATGTTGGAGACGCCGCCGCTGACCTTGGCGTTGGGCAGGTTGGCTTTGATCCACCGCGTGGCGCGGATGTAATCCAACGCGTAGTTGTTGTGCTCCTCCATGCCGGTGGCGACGGTGAGGATGTTGGGATCGAAGATAACGTCTTCCGGGTTGAAGCCGACTTCGTCGACGAGAATGCGGTAGGCACGTTCGCAGATGCGGATCTTGTCTTCGTACGTTGCGGCCTGGCCTTGCTCATCGAACGCCATCACGACCACGGCAGCACCGTATTTCAGGACGGTCGCAGCATGCTTTCGGAACGTCTCTTCGCCTTCTTTCAGCGAGATCGAGTTGACGATGCCTTTGCCCTGCATGCCTTTGAGGCCGGCCTCGATCACCTCCCACTTGGAGGAGTCGATCATGAAGGGCACCTTGGCAACTTCGGGCTCGCTGGAAAGGTATTGAAGAAAACGCGACATGGCGGTGACGCCGTCGATCATGCCTTCGTCCATGCAGATGTCGAGGACGTTGGCGCCGTTTTCCACCTGCTGGCGGGCGATGCTCACCGCGGCTTCGTACTCGCCGGCTTTTATCAATTTGGCGAACTTTGGCGAACCGGCAACGTTGGTGCGTTCGCCGATCATCATGTACACGCCCTGCTGCTGCGTGAAGGGCTGCGAGCCGGAGAGACGCAGGGGCTTGAAATCCGCGGGTGGCGCGATAGGTTCGCTATCGGGCAAGCTGCGTCTCCCCTTTAAGAGCTTCGATCTTGCGCGGCGGTAGGCCTTCGAGGGCTTTCGCGATCGCCGCGATGTGCTCGGGCGTGTTGCCGCAGCATCCGCCGGCGATGTTGATCAGCCCCGCCTGGGCGAACTCGCGGAGATAGCGGGCCATGTCGGACGGACCGAAATCGAAACCGGTTGGCGCGAGCGGGTTCGGCAATCCTGCGTTGGGATAGCAAGAGATCGCGACATCGGCTTTCGCGGAGAGGTCTTCGAGGAACGGATACATCAGGTCCGGACCTAAAGAGCAGTTGAGGCCGACCGAGAGAGGCTTCACATGCTGCACCGCGTTCCAGAAGGCTTCGACGGTCTGGCCGGAGATCATCGTCTCGCCACCTCGGCCGACTGCAGCGGAGATCATGACGGGAAGACACGTGCCGTCATGGTCGAAGACTTCGCGGATGGCAACCAGCGCGGCCTTCGCGTTCAGCGAATCGAAAATTGTTTCGACCAGCAGGAAATCCACGCCGCCGGCAATGAGTGCCCGCACCTGCTGCATGTAAGCCACTTTCACCTGGTCGAAGGTGACGACACGGAAGCCGGGATCGTCGGCGTCGGGCGAATTCGACAGCGAAACGGTGAGCGGCCCGAGAGCGCCGGCTACAAAGCGCGGACGCGCAGTTTCGTTGGCCGCGCGATCAGCCCATTCGCGGCATTGGCGAGCCGAGGTCTCGTTGATCTCCCAGGCAAGATTGCCGAGGAAGGGATCGTCGACAATCTTCTGATAGAAGTCGGGATTCTTGCGGCCACCCTGCTCGCGCGGGTCGTCGACAAAGAATTCGCTCTGCACGATGCTGGTCGCACCGAAGGTGTTGGTCTCAATGATGTCGGCACCCGCCTCGAGAAAACGCCGATGAATGTCGCCAATCATCTGCGGTTGGGTCAACGAGAACAGGTCTCCGTTGTTCAGCAGGCCTTTGGTGGAGCTCTTGAAGCGTTCGCCGCGGATATCCGCCTCGGTCATGCCGTAGGTGCGGATAGTCGTACCCATGGCGCCGTCGATAATCGCTATGCGATCTTCGAGTATCCGCTGAATCGGATGTTGGTCCGTTTTTGTCATGTGCCTGCTGGATTCGATGCTGTGCTAAGGCTGTTGGAATTATAACGATGCGGTCGGTCTGCACCGAGAGTTGGGCGTCCAATAGAAAACCGGCCGCATTGAGCAGCCGGTTTTCACAATCTAGCGGTCGATCTACTTTTCTACCGCCTCCGCTGCCGACGACAGGCTCTTATCCTTGCGCTTCATCTTATCGAGCCGGTGCATCTCTCTCGAGTCGCTCGCGAACACTTCATTCGCGCCGATATGCGCCGGCTTCCCGGCGAGTAACTGCTCCTTGCGGTACACAAGCGTGCTGGCATTGAACGTGGCCAGTTCGAAGCCGTGGCCGTGAGTGATTGCGTCCGTCGGGCAGGCTTCCACGCAGTAGCCGCAGAAGATGCAGCGGTTGTAATCGATGTTATAGACCTTGGCGTAACGTTCGGCGCCGCTCACGCGGTTGGTTTCGGTGTTCTCGGCGGCTTCGATATAAATGCAGTTCGAGGGACACGCGGCTGCGCAGAGGAAACAGGCGACGCACTTCTCCAGCCCATTCTCATCGCGCTGCAGCACGTGCATGCCGCGAAAGCGCTCCTGGAAAACCGCGCCGCGCAGCACACCTTTGCCATCGGGATAATTTTCTACGGTCGTCGGCTTGAACATCTCGGAGAAGGTGATGCCCATGCCTTTTGCGATTGCGCCAATGTTCCGCAAGTAGCCCATATGTATGGATTTAGTATATCCAACCCACCGCGCTTCACCAAGGCGGGACGAGCCGCGTTGGGCAAGGGACAAACCGCCAACTTTCCGGCAAAGCCGATTGTCGTGATGCAATCCGCTGCATATACTTCGCCTCGTGGGTGGATCACGCGAGTTCCGGGTGTGGGCGCTGGCAGCCATGCTGCTCTGCCTGCTCGGTACCCTGGAAGCACAGCCAGGCAAAGCAGCGGTCGTCAATGGGTCCGCCAATTCGCAGACCTACGTCATTCCACTTCCATCGCGCTGCTCACAAGCTCACAAAGTAGAAGTCTCGGTCGGGTATCCGGAAGCGAAACACGCCAAGGCAAAGACCTGGGATGTTTCGGTCGCAGTCAACACCCACGAGTGCAAGGTTTACTGCACCTACCGCAAGAAGGCGATGCCGGTCATGCCGGTCTCCTTGCTGGCGGGCGAACTGCCGCCGGTAACGACGATCCGGATGTACTACGATCACGGTCCCACGACCGGTGTCGTCATCGTCGATCCCGCGGGCATAGGATTTCCCGACGCGGGCGCCTTCGTAGCATTCGCACCGAGCGAATCGGGTGCTACTTCGCGACGCTTCTCAGTCGAACAGCGCGCGGCGTTCTTAGATTCACCGGCTATTTCCCAGGTGCGGCTCTCGTCCGCGCCACGTGAGTTCCCTCTCCCCGCCAGCTCTCCGCTACAGCTGCGGATCTAGACCTGATTCCATTTAGCTCCAGTCGTCGCCTGTGAAGGTCGTCGTGTACCTGCAGGCATGGCCAAAACGCCCAACCGTTTTGTGGAGGAGTTTATGGAACAGCAATTAATGATCCCGGGCCGAGTCGTCTGTTTGCATGCCGCAGCTAAGCGGCTTCGTGTGCCGGAACGCACGCTGCGCTACCGTGCCAGCCGCGGCCGTGTGCCCGGAGCATTCAAACAAGGCAAGCTGTGGAAGTTCGCGGTTACGGCATTGGAATCGGCGCGCCCGCGGGAAGAGATGTTTCTGCGCGCGGTGGTAGGCGGCCCACAATGTTGACGAAAAGCGGCTTCATGGCGCTGGCACTCTGGATCCTGGCGAGCGGAGCGGTGGTGGAAACAACGCCGCCCTCCGCTTCAACCTTGCGTCCGCGGCAGTCGAAAACCGACTCCGCGGACGCGAGCCATCCCGATCTCTACGTCACCGTGCTGCCGAGCCTCCTGTCGTCGTAGGGCGACCGCTCCTGCTATCTTCAGGACATGCTTCGCACGCTCGTCCTCGGGCTCCTGCTGGCGCTTGGCATCGCTTTGCCGGCGCAACAGATGCCGACGCCCGACGAGCTGATCAAGGCAGTCTCAGCCAACCAGAAGCAGCTTGAAGCGAGGCGCAAGGATTACATCTTCCATCGTCGCGACGAAGAGCAGGACGCTGACGAGAGCGGCAAAATCAAGAAGACCACTGTCAGCGAGTACGAGGTCTTTTTCGTTGGCCCATGGCAGATTGAGCGGCTGATCTCCAAAGACGGCAAGCCCCTTAACGACTCGGAAAAGAAGAAGCAGGACGAGCAGGTCTCGAAAGAAGAAAAGAAAGCTCACGAACGAATCGAGAAAACCGAGGCCGGCGATCCTCCAGAGAAAGATGAGCTCACCCCGGCGAAGTTCCTCGCTGCCGACCGCTTCTTCAACCTGCGCCGCGCTACGTTGAACGGGCACGAGGTCTATGCCTTCGACTTCGAACCCCGGCCCGACTTCAAGCCGCATAGCCTCGCCGACAAGATTCTTCAATCGCTCGGTGGAACGTTATGGGTGGATGAACAAGCCAAGCAGCCGGTGAAGCTCGAAGCGCACCTGCTTTCAGGGCTGAAGCTGGCGGCGGGCATTGTTGGATCGGTGAAGCCCGGCGCGCACATCGTCTTCGAAGAACAGAAAATCAATGACGAGGTCTGGATGCCGTCGTATGGCGAGGTGCATCTCGACTACCGGCTATTCTTCCATCGCAACGTGCAGAACATCGTGCTGCGCTATAGCGAATACCGGAAGTTCACGGTCGATTCGAAGATTACGGGATACGCGGAAGAGAAATGAGCTTTGCAGACCCTCCTCGGGCTGACCCCTCGTCGGGAAGGGTCGTGGTTCGGAATCCGTTTCCCACGTCTGAAGACGTGGGCTGGAAGCACGACGGGCTTCGCGCTCTTCTTTCGCGGGATTCGAGGCTTGTGCTTTTGCAATGAATGGACGCTCTGACTGGGGATCGTTTCTTAATCCAAACTTCCCTGCTCGACCACCACGTTCTCGCGCACGATGAGGCGGTGAGCGCACATCTCTTTCAGCTTGGGCAGCACGCGCTGCACGTGCTCGTCGAGGTCTACGAAGATTAGCACCAGCGGCAGATTTCCGCCGGCATCCACCAGGGTCGCGGTCTTTACGCGGCTGCGGCCGGTGAATCCTGCGACGCCGTGAAATACCACGGCGCCGTACACGTTTTCGGCGCGCAGATAGTTCAGCAGCTCGATGTGCAGCGCGCGGCCCTTCCAGCGGTCCGACTCGTTCAGGTAGATGGTGACTTGCACTGCCATGGTGTTGGTCATTGTAGGTCGAATCCCGATACGATGCGGCGAATCAATTTTTGGCGGTTCCTGCTACAGCGCGCGCGCGAAGGCCGCGGCGGCCAATACGGCGGCCAGGCAGAGCACGTTATTCGCGAGCACGTTGCCGGCAAAGAGCGCCCAGTTTCCCTGCTGGAAATAGACCATGCTCTCGAAGGCGTAGCTGGAGAACGTGGTATACGCGCCGCAAAAGCCAATGGCGATCAGCAGGCGCCAGCGTGGGTCTACGAAGACGCGTTCGGTGGTGTAGACGAGGAACAGGCCGAGGATGAAGCTGCCGGTGATGTTGATGAGGAGCGTGCCCCAGGGAAAGCTGGTGCCGACGATCTTGGCGGTGAAGCGGCTGAGGAAGTAGCGCGCACACGCGCCGACAACGCCGCCCAAAGATACCCAGAGATATTCGCGAATGGCCATGATGGAGTCCTCCTCCCACGATTGGGATCGGTAGGAGTCATCAGCTCGCGTACGTGCGGCGGTTGAGGCGAACTCCATCGCCTGTTGGTTTGACGGGTTCAATTTAACAAGGCGCTGCCTCTGGCAGTCAATTCCCTTTTATTCCCGCATGATCGGCTGCGAGGCGGGCGATCGCCGACCAATCCACGTTCTCGCCGTAGTGCGCGATCGTCATCAGCATGTGATCGCGGAGGACGCTGGCGAACGGCAATGGCGCGTGCATGTTCTCACCGGCGGCAATCGCCAGGCGCATATCCTTCAGGCCCAATGTTGCGCGGAAGCCTACGGGTTCGTATTCGGACTTGGCGATCTTCATTCCGTAGCCCATGTAAACCGGCGCCGGAAACAGCGTGCTGGTCATGAATTCCATGTACTTCACGGGATCGACGCCGTACTTGCGCACCAGGGCGACGGCCTCGCCCATGGCCTCGATCGCGGCGGCGATCAGGAAGTTGCCGCTGATCTTGACGACGTTCGCCTGCACGGGATCGTCGCCTAATTCCACCACGTGTTGACCGATGGCTTCGAGCAGCGGCTTTGCTTTGGTCACGGCGGATGGTTCACCGGCCGCGACCACCCAGAGCTTTTTGGCAGCAGCCGCTTCCGGCCGTCCAAAAACGGGCGCAGAAACGTAGAACTGTCCACGTTCTTGGTGGAGCTTCTTCAGTTTCTCGGCCATGTCGACACTGATGGTGCTGAGCGAAATGTGCACCGCGTCTTTGGGAAGCGAATCGAGCAGGCCGGAGTCGAGAATGTGCTGTAGCGCGTGATCATCGGCGACCATCGTAAAAACTGCCTCGAAGCGCGAAGCATCAGAGATATCTTTCGCGACACTGGCACCCTGCTTTGCGAGCGGCTCGGCTTTTGATGCGGTGCGGTTCCAGACGGTGACTTTGTGTCCCGCGGCGATGAGATTTGCCGCAATCGGCTCTCCCATATTTCCTAGACCTAAGAATCCAATTTCCATGTTGATCTCCTGAAAGCGGCACAAAACTTAAGATGCCGAAAGGATATTCCCATTTCGGGATAGGCTCAGTGTTGAAATCCGCAACAGCGCGTAAATCCGCATCAATTCAGGACGTTGCGCATTTTCTCAGCGGAATAATGCAGTAGCTTTTCACCTCTCCGACGCACATCACAACGCTTTCGTGACCCCAATCACCGCACCTTTTTCCGTGGAGCGAGACACTTTGCATGGAAGCACCGAGGTGCGTGTGTCTTCTGGAGGCACTGGATGCTAAATCCAGCCCTCGAACTTAATTAGAGGCCTCAATTACGTCATGAAGAAGCTATTTGCAGTGATGCTGTTCACCGCGGCCGTCCTGTTCCTCATGCTCCCCAACCTCTCCTGGGCCCAGGACGCAGCTGGCACGTACAAAGCCAAGTGCGCGATGTGCCACGGAGCCAATGGCGAAGGCAAAGGCAGCGCCCCTGCCCTGACCTCCGACAAAGTGAAGAAGGCATCGGATGCCGACCTGGTGGATTTCATTGCCAACGGCGGCCCGTCGAAGAAGGCCACGCATGCGTTCGCCAGCAAGGGCGTCGACGCGAAGGCGATGGTCACCTACATCCGTTCCCTCAAGTAATTCGCTCCCATTGGGAGTGACGCAGGGAGGTGAGCATGAACGCAACCAATCACGAGGCCTACCAACCGGGGCCGTTGCGATGGAGACGTCGGCGCACCTCCTTTTTTTCAGTTCTGCTTCGGTGGAGGGGTGATGAGTAAGGGCATTCTTTACGACGCCACGCTGTGCATCGACTGCAAGGCCTGCGAACAGGCCTGCGCGGATCACGCCGGGCTCGCATACAACGACAAGGTTGCGTCCGAGGAATATACCTCGGCACACAAACTGACGGCGGTGATTAACAAGAGTGACAAGTACATGCGCCGTCTCTGCCAGCATTGCAACGAGCCGGCTTGCGCTTCGGTTTGTCCGGTGGCCGCACTGCAGAAGACCGAGCTAGGGCCGGTGATTTACGACGAGCATCGTTGCATGGGCTGCCGTTATTGCATGGCCGCGTGCCCGTTTGGCGTTCCCAAGTACGAATGGGAGAAGCCGCTGCCGCAGATCCGCAAATGCACCATGTGCCCTGATCGCGTGCAGCGTGGCGAACAGACTGCCTGCGCTGCCGCCTGTCCGGTAGGAGCCACCATCTTCGGAGAGCGCGACGACCTGTTGAAACAGGCGAAAGAGCGCATAGCGAAGACGCCCGATCAATATCTGAACCACGTGTTTGGCGAGACCGAAGTGGGCGGGACTTCAGTCCTGCTGCTGACTGGCGCGGGAACGAAATTCGAGAACTACGGGCTGCACTCCGACGTGGTCCACGACGCGCTGCCGATGTACACCTTCCGCGTTCTGTCCCGGATTCCGGACTTCGTGCCCATCGGCGGTGTAATGCTGGGCGGAATTTACTGGATCACGCATCGTCGCGAAGAAGTGGCGGCCGCCGAAGCCGCGGAAAAGGCTGAGAAAGAAAAGAACCAGGGAGGCCGCCAGTGACGAACCCGTTGCCTAAATTCCGTTTCACGTTCTGGAAGTTAGTGCTCCTGGTCTTCCTCGCCGCGGGCGCGTATTCCACGTGGATTCGCTTCCGCTACGGCCTTGGCGCATCCACTAACCTCAGCGATCAATTCCCGTGGGGCTTGTGGGTGGGCTTCGATGTCCTCTGCGGCGTGATGCTCGCAGCCGGTGGCTTCACGCTGACGGCGGCCGTCCACATCTTCAATATCAAGAAGCTGCACCCGATCGTGCGGCCGACGGTACTGACGGCCTTCCTCGGATACATCCTGGTAAGCGTTGCGCTGCTGTTCGACCTGGGGCGACCGTACCGCATCTGGCACCCGCTGATCATGCGCAATCCACACTCAGTGATGTTCGAAGTTGCGATGTGCGTGATGCTGTACACGACGGTCCTTTCGCTGGAATTTGCGCCCATCGTGTTGGAGCATTTCAAGCTTCACAAGCCGCTGGCAATCCTTTCGAAGATATCAATTGTCATCGTGATCTTCGGTGTGATCCTGTCCACGCTGCACCAATCGTCGCTCGGCACCGTGTACCTGATCATGCCGAACAAGCTGCATCCGTTCTGGTATAGCCCGATCCTGCCGGCGTTTTTCTTCCTGTCGGCAATTGCGGTGGGGCTGGCGATGACCATCTTCGAGTCGTCGATGAGCTCGAAATATTTCGGGCGGGCGCTAGAGCTTTCGATCCTGCAGACGCTGGGACGCGTGCTGGTGGTGGTGCTGGCGGTGTACTCGATTTTGCGGTTCGAGGACTTATACCACCGGCATATGCTTGCGCAGATTTTCGTCAACGGCTATGAGCAACGGCTGTTCTGGGTGGAAGCGTTCCTAATTCTCTGCCCGCTCGTGCTGCTGATGATTAAGAAAGTGCGCATGAGCCCGCAGGGACTTTATCTCTCGGCGGTGATGGTGGTGCTTGGGTTCATCGCGAATCGGCTCAATGTGAGCATTACCGGCATTGAGTGGTCCGCCGGTCTGCATTACATCCCCAAGTGGACGGAGTTGGCGATCACTGGGGCAATCATAGCGGTTGGGTTCGCACTCTTTGGTCTGGCGGCGAAGTATCTGCCGATCTTCCCGGAAGAGCATGAAGTCACCGAACACACGGTACCTGCCGATGCTCCCGTTGTAGCGTCGGCCATGGCCCATGCCGGAGACTGAACAACACGGGGCGTCGCCGGAGCATAAATCCGGCGATGCTGAGAAGCGGCGGTGGCATCGCCTCTCACAGACGGTAAGCGCCAAGCTGCTTCTGTTGTTGATTGGTTCCCTCTTCGTTATTTTCGCGGCGCTGGGGTTCGTGAATATCCGGCTGCATCGGCAGCACCTCGAGGCGGCAACGCTTCAGGCGGCGGAGCGGCAGAGCGATGTGATCAAGCGCAGCACGTCGTATTGCATGATGCGCAACGACCGCGACGGCCTGTACGAAATCATCCGCACCATGGCGGACGAACCGGGGATGAAGCGGATACGGATCATCAACCAGGAAGGGCTGATCAGCTATTCGACGGCCGCTCCCGAAGTCAATCAGCAGGTTGATAAGAAGGCCGAGGCTTGTACCGCTTGCCATGCGCAGGCTGCGCCGCTGACCAAGCTCAATCGTCCGGACCGGTTCCGCATTTATCGCGCGAATGGCGAGCGTGTGCTGGGAATCATCACGCCGATTGAGAACCAGCCAAGCTGCGCGAATGCGGAATGCCATTTCCATCCCAAGGAACAGCAGATTCTAGGCGTGCTCGACGTGAGCCTGTCGTTGGCGAAGACCGACGCAAATGTCTCCGAGAGCAGCCGCGCGATGCTGGCTTACACCGTGCTTGCGGTTGTACTGATTTCCGGCGCAACGTGGCTGTTCGTGCTGCGCGTGGTGCATCAGCCGATCAAGGCTCTGAAGGCCGGCACGGAGCGGCTGACGCACGGTGACCTGGGCTACCAGATTGAGATCCGTTCCGGCGACGAAGTCGGCGAGCTCGCTCATTCCTTCAACGAGATGAGTAGCCAACTCATGAATGCGCGCGACGAGATCACGGCGTGGAACCGCACTCTCGAAGATCGCGTCCTTGAAAAGACCAGCGAGCTGAAGAAGGCCGCTGAGCGCATGCTGCACGTGGAGAAGATGGCGACGATCGGCAAGATGGCCGCCGTGGTGGCGCATGAAATCAACAATCCGCTCTCGGGGATTTTGACTTATTCCAAGCTGGTGAAGCGTTGGATCGAGCGCGGCGTGTTCGACGATGAACCCAAGCGTCACGAGATGGCGGAGAACCTCGGTCTCGTCGCCATCGAGAGCCGGCGCTGCGGCGATCTCGTGAAGAACCTGCTGAGTTTCTCGCGGACCAATCCGATCAATCTCGAGTGGATCCAGCTCAATCCGATTGTGGACCGCGTTGTGAAACTCGCCGCCCACAAACTGGAGATGGCAGCCATCCAGATTCACGTGGACACCAGTCCCGAACTCCCGCTGGTACACGCCGACGCTGCCCAAATTGAACAAGTTTTGCTCGCGCTGACGATGAATGCCATCGATGCAATGCCGCATGGCGGCAATCTATGGGTTAGCACAATCGTCACCGACCATAGCGAGTTGCTGCTGCAAGTCCGCGACGATGGTGTGGGCATTCCGGCGGAGATCCTGCCGCGGCTGTTTGAGCCCTTTCTGACGACGAAGGACACCGGCAAGGGCGTGGGGCTCGGCCTGGCGATCAGCCACAACATCATGGAGCGCCACAGCGGCCGCATCGAGGTCGATTCTCAAGTCGGCCGCGGAACGACTTTTAACGTTTACCTGCCGCTCTCCGACGAGAGCTACGAGCTCTCGATGGCAGCGACGAACAAGGGTGAAGTGAGGTAAGTGATGACCAATCCCAAGGGAAGATTACTGGTAGTAGACGACGAGCTGAGCGTGCGCGACTCCCTCGCAAAGTGGTTTCGCGAGGAAGGCTATGAGGTGATGGTGGCGGAGAGCGCCAACGAAGCGCTGAGCCGCGTCGCGGAACAAAGTTACGATCTCGCGCTGCTCGATATCAAGATGCGCGGCACCGATGGCGTCGAGCTGCAGCGCAAGCTGCATGAATTATTGCCGAACCTCATCGTGATCATGATGACCGGCTATGCGTCGGTCGAAACAGCTGTCGCCACGCTGCGCAATGGCGCTTATGACTACATCACCAAACCTCTCGACCCTGAAGAGACTGCGCATCTCGTATCGAAAGCTCTTGCTCATAAGCGCGTAGAGCTGGAAAACGTGCGTTTAAAAGAGCAAATCGAAGAGCATGCACACGTGGATTTCGTGTGGCGCAGCGACGCGATGAAAAAGATCAATGAAGCCATTGAAACTGTCGCGCCGACCGACGCAACCGTGCTCATTACCGGCGAAAGTGGTACAGGCAAAGAAGTTGTGGCCCGCGCTATTCATGCGCTCAGCACGCGGCGGTTCCATCCGATGGTGCCGGTGCATTGCGGCGCGCTGACAGAAACACTGCTGGAAAGCGAGCTTTTTGGGCATGAAAAAGGCGCTTTTACGGGCGCTCAGTATCGAAAAAAGGGCAAATTTGAGGTCGCAGAAGGCGGTACGGTGTTCCTGGATGAGATCGGGGACATCAGTTTAAAGACCCAAACTGACCTTTTACGGGTGCTGCAAGAGCGCGAAATCGTGCGCGTGGGCAGCAATCAGCCCATAAAAGTCGACTTCCGGGTGGTCGCGGCGACGAATAAAGACCTCGAAAAACTGATTGAAGAGGGCCATTTCCGGCCTGATCTGTTCTATCGGCTGAACGTATTTCATATCGAATTGCCGGCGCTTCGCGATCGCAAAGAAGACATTCCGCTGCTGGTGACATTCTTCGTCAAGAAATTTGCCGAGCAGATGAATAAGCGGGTTACCCGTGTCGCTTCGACGGCCATGACGATGCTGCAGCAATATCCGTGGCCCGGAAATGTGCGCGAGCTTGAGAACGCGGTGGAGCGCGCGATGGTGGTTGCGCAGGAGCCTGAGTTACGCGACAACGACTTCTCGCTGAAAGCCAAGGCTGCAGCCGTGAGTTCTACCAATGGCTCCGGAACCCCGCGAAAGCTCGAAGACATCGAGAAAGAGCACATCCTGCACGTGCTGGAAGAAACGAATTGGAACCAAACGCGCGCGGCGGAATTGCTGGATATCGACCGCGTCACGCTGCATCACAAGATCAAACGCTACGGTTGGACGAAGACCACGGTCACACGCGAATGAAGGAACTGCACCTGCTTCCGATTGGGAACGTGCCGCCCGACATTCTTGGGTGGCTGCAGCGCCAGCTTTGTGAGCTGTTCCATGTTCCCTGCGCGTTGCTGCAGCCGGCGCTCGATCCGCGGGTCGCGTACCATCCGGAGCGGCAGCAATATCATTCGAGCGAATTGATTGCGCGCATGCAGCCGTACGTCAGCGACCAGACGTGGAAGCTGCTCGGCATCACCGCCGAAGACCTCTACATTCCCATTTTGACGTTTGTGTTCGGCGAGGCCCAACTTGGCGGAAGGCTGGCAATCGTTTCCGCACATCGGCTGCGCCAGGAATTTTACGGGCTGCCCGAAGATAAGCCGCTACTGGCGCAGAGATTGTTGACGGAGGCAGTCCACGAACTGGGTCACACGCTGGAACTGACGCATTGCGATGATTATCGCTGCGTGATGGCGGCTTCGCATGCAGTGGAATGGATTGACATCAAGGAGCCGCAGTTCTGCCGGGAATGTGCGGCAAAAGTCGTTTAGCCGGATCGCTACTTCTTGTGTCCGTGGGCTTCGGCTGCCCGCGCCAGCACATTGTTCGTGTGGTGTTCAGCCAACATTGCCGATGTCAACATCACACCCATAATCACAAAAATAACCAGAAACATCACCGCGATCACGAGGACGGGCATACGCACCTCCACCAACTGATCGCATTGTGCGGCTAATTGTTTTGGGAAGATGTGACGGGACTCACGGGAGGATGTGAGAGCGTAGTGCGACGGCACGCACCAAAGAGGATGTGGAAATGGCCGTTGCGAAATTCAGCACTTCTTGCCTGGACTAGCTTTCCAGGGCTGTCAACTGTGCATCCAGGTCGGCTAGCGATGTACGCAACATCTCCGTATATCGCTCGTTGCCGCTGGCTTCGAGTTGTTGCAGGATGCGTTTACGCGCGAGCAGAATGCCCTGCCGCTTGCGTGCTTTTTCCTGCAGTTCGGGAGTGAATTTCGATTTGCCGTCTTCGGATGGTGCGGGAGCGAGCGATGCTGCAGATTCCATTTGACCTTCCACTGATTTACTTTCCCAACCACGGGCCATGAATCATTATAACGATTTTGTAATCGTGATTTCACCCAAAAACCGTCATTGCATGTCCCCGAAAGGTCAGCTTTCCGCACCTAATACCGCTTAAGCCACGCGTTTCTTGCCTCTCCGCTCGCGACTCGCGGGCTTCTTGGGCGCAGCATGAATGGCAGATTCCTTCTGTCCCTCCGAGATCCGGGAACTCGGTTTTTTCTGGCCTTTCATCTGCGCCAGGCTCTCTTTGAGAGCTGACATCAAGTCGACAACTTTCTCGGGCTTGGCGGGTTTTGCCACCGCCTCCACTTCGCGTCCTTCCAAATGCGCCTGGATCAGCTTTTTGACGTTCTCTTCGTACGTATCGTGGAATTTTCCCGGCTCAAACTCGCCTGCCAGCGCCTCGATGAGTTGGTGGGCCACCTTTACTTCCGCCGGCTTGATATTCGCATCGAGGTTCGGCGCTTCGATCTTGCGCACCTCGTCCTCGTAGTACATCGTATGCAGCATCAAGCCAGTTTCATGCGGGCGCAGGAACACGGTGTACTCGCGGTTGTGCATCGTCAGTTTGGCGATGCCCATGTAGTTCGAGTCCTTTAGCGCGCGGACCAGCAATGCATACGGCTTCTCGCCGCCTTCGTCGGGCTGCAGGTAATACGAAGACTCGAAATAGACGGGATCCACCTCATCGGCCTTTACGAACTCCAGGATCTCCATAGCCTTCGCGGTCTTCGGCTCGATCTTCTTCAGTTCTTCTGGATCCACGATCACGTATTCGCCCTTGCGGTATTCGTAGCCCTTTACGATCTCGTCTCGATCAAGCACTTTGCCGTCGACTGAGCAGATGAGCTGCTGCTTCACGCGTGCGTGGTCCTCGCGATGCAATTGGTTGAAAGAGATCCGCGAGCCGCGTGCGCCCGAATAGAGTCGCACCGGCATAGAAATAAGTCCGAACGTGAGATAGCCAGACCAAACGGAAGCAGCCATAAGAATTCCTCGCTACAGGTGAGGTGGAGTCCCAAGCCTTGCACCTGTTACGATGCCGAAAAGCTCGGGCGTGACGCTGCACCGATCCTCACGTTCGGCGGGAAGTGACTGTAAGCGTTTGCCCATTTTCGCCTTTTCATCGTGGCTGTTGAGCGCTGCGAACCTTTCCTCACGTCTCGTGCCGGCGATAGCTATCACCGCGATCTTTGCGCTTTGGGCGCGATGGATGAAAGGTGTCAGCCCCGGCGGTGCGTTGGCTGGATTTGGCGTGGCTTTTGCAATTTATTTAGGGGCTGGACTTTCGGGGTTCGCCGCACTCTTCTCGGTGTTCCTTATCACCGCCATCGCCACTCGTTGGCGCAGGCCGGTGAAGGAACGCTTCGGCAAGCGCGGCCAACCGAACGGCCGTGACGGAAGGCAGGTGCTGGCGAACCTATTCGCCGCCGCCGCAATCGCCATCATCTGCGTTCCCTACCCCAAGTCATACATGTACCTGATGCCGGGCATGATTGCCGCCCTCGCCGAAGTCGCCGCTGATACCGTGAGTAGCGAGACCGGAGAAGCGATCCGCGGCCGCACTTACATGATTATCGGTTTTCGCCGGGTCGAAGCCGGTCCGGACGGCGGCATCAGCCTCTCCGGTACCCTGCTTGGCACCCTCGCAGCGCTAGCGGTCGCAATCGTGGGATGGTTCACCGGTGTTCTCGACATCTGGTGGGCGTTAGTTGCCGCAGGCTGCGGAGTCTCAGGAATGATTTTCGACAGCGTGCTCGGGGCTACCCTCGAACGGCGGGGATTGCTGGATAACAATGGCGTGAATTTTCTTGGCACTATCTTCGCGGCCGATCTTGCCCTACTCATCTCCTGGCTTCTACGTTAAATCTTTCCCCCACTTCCGGGAGGGGTAGCCCTCTCGTAACCTTTCAAAGCTGATCCCTGGCGTAGATTTTCGGCAATTTCATGTCATTCTGTGATCAACGAATTGTTGACGATTCGTAGCCGAGAGGCATCTAATGCTTCAGTAGCTGCTCTGGAAGACTTGCATGATGAAGTGGCGCACA
>DASYAU010000002.1:0-2349 GCA_036501185.1 Candidatus Korobacter sp.
ACAGATCTCTGGGTGCGCGTCCAAGGCGAACCGCAGCATGGTCGAGCCGGTTCTAAAGTCGGACAATATGAACAGTGGACGGCTCATCGCACAAGCTCGCAAATATGAACGCCCCGTATTTTAGCCGGCTAGTGGCCTGTATCCACTGAATCAGTAGTGGTATACTGCCAGGCCATATGGCGCTGGTCTTGACTGCCGATGAACGCACTGAATTGGAACGTCGTCTCCGGAGCCGCAAAATCCGGGCGGAAGATGCCCGTCGGGCGCAGGTGATTCTGATGCTCGCGCAAGGCGACTCGTTCAGCACTATCACGGCGACGATCGGGTGCTACCCGGACTACATCAATCGCTGGAAGCAGCGGTTCGAAGCTGCGCGCCTCACCGGCCTGCGCGCGAGGTACTGCGGGCAACCGCCGACGGTGCGCACGCCGGCAATGGAGGCCCGGATCCTGTCGAAGACCCGCCAGCGTCCGCCTGACGGCAGCACCCACTGGAGCACCCGGAAGCTCGCGAAGGTGTTGGGCATCAGTCACGTGCTGGTGGGCCGCGTGTGGCGCCGCGCCGGCCTGCAACCGCACCGCCTCGAGCGCTATATGCTCTCTGATGACCCGGCCTTTGAGCAGAAAGCCGCCGATGTGATTGGGTTGTATCTGAATCCGCCGCAACACGCGGTGGTGTTTGCGGCCGATGACAAAACGGCCATTCAAGCCCTGGACCGGTTGGATCCGGTGCTGCCGCTGTCGCCTGGGCGCGCGGAGCGGCACGGCTTTGAGTACTACCGACACGGCACGCTCTCGTTGTACGCCGCGCTGAACACCCGGACCGGCGAAATTATCGGCCAGACCGTCCCTCGGCACACCAGCGACGCCTTCGTCGACTTCCTCAATGACATCGTCGACACCCCACCGCGACGGCGCGAGATCCACGTCATCGTCGATAACCTGTCGGCGCACAAGACCATGAAGGTCCAAGCGTTTCTCGAGGCGCATCCTCGCGTCCATTTGCACTTTACCCCGACGTATTCCTCGTGGCTCAATCAAGTCGAACTCTGGTTTGCTAAAATCGAACGGGATCTGCTCGCGCGGGGCATCTTTAGGTCGCTGCCCGATCTCGCCAGAAAGATTCGGCGCTACATCACGCGTTACAACGAAAACCCGAAACCGATCCGCTGGACCTACAGCAATCCAGCGCATCGAATTACTACTGATTCAGCTGTTACGGTCCACTAGGCCATTCGGCTTCGCCCCCACGGATCCGAGCGTGCGGATTTCCCGCACTCGGCTCCTCCTGAGATAGTCCGAATCACACCGCAAGGGCCGCCCGCGTGTGCAGAATTCTGGCACGCGGGAGGGGGAAACGCTCAAGCCACTGGTTGAACCGGTCCCACGTGAGCCGTCGCTGGCTCCGCCGTCGAAGGGCGCGGAACCAGGAGCGACGGACTTCATCGTAGAAGCCGTCCAGCGCGTGCCAGTTGCTCGGGAGCGCGTAGTACCGGTAGTGCCCGCGAAGTACACTGCAGAGCCACGCATGTTGCAACGGCAACGGCGAATGCATACGTCGTCGCTGTTCGTCACGCGCGCCGTGCAGTTTGCGAGTTACCCGTCTTTGGTCTGTCCGTCGCTTTACGACGAAGCGTCCCTCTCGGCTTCGCGCGCAGTAATGCGTAAAGCCGAGGAAGGCAAAGGTCGCCGGCCGACCCGCACCGCGCTGAGGACATCCTGCTGAATCACGCGGAGCTGTATGAACGACTCCGGAAATCCGCTGAAGCGACTGCAGGCTAAGGCAGAGCACCTCGTTGGACGTTCCGCCAACCGGATCAGAATCCTTCGCTGCGCGGCCCTGACTTTCGCCCCGCAAATGTGGACCCTGAAACAATGTCGATGCGCTGGGTCACTTTCAGTTGATTCTGATGGCGAACCATCGAAATGTCCTCGAGCAGTTCGGGCGAGCAAAAAGAATCGGCCGCAACCGAGGCGGAGACCGCGTGCTCGAGGGTAAGCCCGTCGAAAATGCGCTTTCCTAATGCGGCTTGGATTCTTCGCCGTTGCGGTGAATTCCTCCGCCAGATCTTGGAATCGTCCCAAAGTCTCTTTCATAATTTTCGAGGTGCTTTGTCAAGATGCCAACGATCACGCGCGCATGCTGCGGAGAGATTCGGACCTTCGCAAGCTCTCTAACGGTCGTGATGTTGTTGTCTTTATCCGTCTCAATCGTTTCCGCGAACTTGAGACAGACGTCCCAGATCGACGTCTCGACTCCAGTGTTGTTCGCGTAGTATGTCGGGACGACAGGTGCTTCATTGTTCACGACCACCGATGCGCCCTTCTTTCCTTCTGAGGCTGTGTCGTC
>DASYAU010000003.1:0-28714 GCA_036501185.1 Candidatus Korobacter sp.
GGAATACACCATCCAGAAGAAGACGGTAACGTACGACTTCGAGCGGCTGATGGAAGGCGCGAAGAAGGTGAGCACGAGCGCGTTCGCGCACCTGATTATTGCCAACATGGACCATGTTGGAGCGCACAAGGTGACGAACCATCACAGCCACGCGGCACACGAGTAGAATTTCTGGGGCTCGAAATTATTCATTCGGCCGCCTGGCGGCCAGGAGAAATCATGCGTCATAAAGTAACGGTAGTGGGATCGGGGAACGTGGGCGCCACGGCGGCGCACTGGATTGCCTCGAAGGAATTGGCCGATGTTGTGCTGATCGACATCATTGAAGGCGTGCCGCAGGGCAAAGGCCTCGATCTGCTGGAAGCAATGCCGATCGAGAAGCGCGATTCGCACGTGACCGGCACCAACGACTACGCGGACACCGCGAATTCGGACATCGTGGTGATTACCGCCGGCATTCCGCGCAAGCCCGGCATGAGCCGCGACGATCTTCTGAATACCAATCACAAGATCATGAAGGACGTGGTCGGCAAGGTGCTGCAATATTCGCCAAACTGCATCCTGATCATCGTTTCGAACCCGCTGGACGCCATGGCGCAGGCGGCATTCAAGATGTCGGGCTTTTCGCGCAACCGCGTGATTGGCATGGCCGGCGTGCTCGATAGCGCGCGCTTCCGTACGTTCATCGCGGAAGAGCTGAAGGTTTCAGTGGAGAACGTGACGGCTTTCGTGCTCGGCGGACACGGTGACACGATGGTCCCGCTGGCGCGGTATTCGACGGTGGCAGGAATTCCGATCACCGAACTCATTGCGCCGACGCGGCTGGAACAGTTGATCCAGCGGACGCGCGACGGCGGTGCCGAGATTGTGAAGTATCTGAAGACCGGCAGCGCTTTCTATGCGCCTTCGGCGGCCGCCACCGAGATGGTGGAGGCGATCCTGAAGGACAAGAAGAAGATCCTGCCTTGAGCCGCGTATCTCGAGGGCGAGTACGGCATCAACGGACTGTTCGTCGGCGTGCCGTGCAAACTCGGGTCGAAGGGCATTGAGCAGATCATTGAAATCAAACTGACTCCGGAAGAGAATGCTGCGTTGACGAAGAGCGCCGATTCGGTGAAGGAGTTGGTCGGGGTCATCGGGGTTTAATACCGGTAGTGGCTAGTGATTAGTGTTTAGGGGCCGTTCTTTGGAGCGGCCTTTTTCGTTGCCGGATCGTTGTTCGCCGGTTTCGCGAGGGTGTTGGCCGATTGCGTGGAGTACGGGGACGGCGGTCCGGCGTAAAACGGGCGTGGAGGTTGGCGATGTCGGAGCAGACGGTTGCGGTTTACCTGGGCTACCTTTGGGATGCGTTTGCGCTGACGTGGCTGGTGTCGGCGCTGGCAGTGAAGCGGACGACGCGGGCGGAGCCGCATTGGGTCGCGCTGGGGCGCTCGCTGGTGCTGGGAGCATTGCTGTACTGTCTCTACGCCGTCCCGCCGCCTTGGCATTGGCTGCATTTGCGTATCGTGCCGGATGCGCCTTGGGCACACTGGGCTGGGTTGATGATTGCAGTGTTCGCGATGCTCTTTTCTGCTTGGGCGCGGCTCGCGCTGGGGACAAACTGGAGTTCGCGCGCCACCATCAAGGAAGGGCACGAGTTGATCGTGCGCGGACCATATCGGCTGGTTCGAAATCCGATCTACACGGGAATCTTCTTCGCGCTGGTTGGATCGGCGGTGGCTTTGGGACAGGTACGGCATTTTCTCGGATTGCCGCTGGTGCTGCTCGTGTGGTGGTGGAAGATTGCGAATGAGCAGAGAATTTTGCGCGAGCAGTTTGGAGACGAGTATGTGCGGTATTGCCGCGAGGTAAAGGCGTTTATCCCGTATGTAATCTGATTATTTGCGGTTCATCAGGACATCGCGCTTAATGAACATGAGCGCGTAGTTGAAGATCACGGCCGCGAACGCAAGCGCGGGCGCGGTGGGATAGAGCGGGACGAACTTGAAGACCGCTACGAGAGCGATTCCGAGGAAGAGAATTACGTCGACTACGGCCATTAGTATGTAGACGCGCTTCTTCTCGGGCGTCATGAAGGGCGCGGGTTTCTGCGGATCGGGCTGGTATTTCGAGGTCTTTTTACGGCTCATGGCTGCGCGCCTTTGTGGATCTCGACGGTGCTCCAGGTCTTGTCGGCGGCGTGGCAGATGGTTTCCAGCGGACAATCGACACATTTAGGCTTGCGGGCGATGCAGAGCTGGCGTCCGTGATGAATGACCTGGTGGGAGAAGTCGATCCACTTGTCGGGCGGGATGACTTTCATCAAGTCCTGCTCGATTGACTTCGGATCGTTGTTCTTGGTTAGTTCGAGGCGTCGGGAAATGCGGTGGACGTGGGTGTCGACGACGACGCCGTCGGCGATGCCGAACCATGAGCCGAGGACGACGTTCGCGGTTTTGCGGGCGGCACCGGGGACGGTAAGAAGTCGTTCCATGTCGTTGGGAACTTCGCCGCCAAATTCGCTGACGATCCTTTGGGCAGCTCCAACGATGGACTTTGCCTTGTTGCGGAAGAAGCCGGTGGACTTGATGTCGGGCTCGAGAGCTTCGGGCTTGAGCGCGGCGAAATCCTGCACCGTGGGATATTTCCGGAAGAGTTCGGGCGTGGTCATGTTCACGCGGACGTCTGTGCACTGCGCAGAAAGAATTGTGGCGACGAGCAGCTCCCAGGCATTGCTGTGAACAAGAGCGCATTTTGCGCCGGGATAGCGATCGTTCAGGCGCTTCAGGATTTCTTGCACGCGGTCGGGAGTGAGGGGGTTGTAGCCCTTGGGAGTCGCGCCGGATTTCGCGACGGGCTTGGTGGTGCGGACTTTCGTACTTCCCACCCTGCCGCTGCGAAACAAGGGTGGGGCACCCACATTTCTGGTACCCACATTCTTGGAGGCGCTGGTGGTTTTTCTGCGCGCAGTTTTGGCTTTCTCGTGGCGTCCGGCCTTGGAGGGTTGGCGTGTGATCTGTCCGCGTGCCATGTGGTTGAGATTACAATGGGAGCCGCAATCGCTACAAATTCCCGATTGAAGGAACGCTTGTGTCCCATCGTCCCATGCCGGTTTCCACGGAAATGCCGCCGCACCCGCTGACACTTGAAGGTCACTCCGTACTGCACCAGATGTTCCGGTTCCGCTGGGCGGATTGGAACGCGCTGGGAGAGGGCGAACGGCTGGGTGTGCTGAAGGAAGCGACGCAGGCGCTGACGCCGATGGAAGAAAGCGGCGAAACTGCCTTGTTCTCGATGTTAGGGCACAAGGGCGACCTGATGCTGATCCACTTCCGTGCATCGTTTGACGAGTTGAATGCGGCAGAATTAGCGCTGAAAAAACTGCGCATCGAGCGATTTCTGGAGCCCACAAATTCCTATCTGTCGGTCATCGAGTTGGGGCTGTACGACTCGACGGTGAAACTTTACAAGTCGCTCATGGAAAAAGGTCTCGCGCCCCATTCGGAAGAGTGGGAGAAGGCGGTGCAGGAAACCATCGAACGGCAGAAGTCGGCAATGGCTCCGCGACTGTTTCCGAAGATCCCGGAGCACCGGTACCTGTGTTTCTACCCGATGGACCGCAAGCGCGGAGAGGGGATCAACTTCTACACGCAGAACATTGAGCATCGGCAAAAGCAGATGGAAGCGCACGGGATGGTGGGGCGTCGCTACGCGGGAAAGGTGCAGCAGATCATCAGCGGGTCGATTGGGTTCGATGATTGGGAGTGGGGCGTGGATCTGTTCGCTGCCGACCCGCTGCAGTTCAAAAAACTGATTTACGAGATGCGATTCGATGAAGTGTCGGCTGTTTACGCGGTGTTTGGGGCGTTCTTTATTGGCCTGCGGGTGAAGGTGGAGAAGTTGGGAGAGTTGTTGGGCGGAAATCTTCCTTCCGCGGAAGAAAAAAATCTTTAAACACGAAGTACACAAAGGGCACGAAGGATCTCGGAGTTAGTCGAGGAACTTTCCGACGAGCCAGATGTGTCCATAAGGATCGAGCACAGAGCCTTGCAACATGCGGCGGAAGGGCTTGGGACCGTGGGTTTCAAACTCGTGTTCGCGAACGGCACTGCGCTCCACGGCGCCCGCAGCCACGGCTTTTTGATGGATCGCGACTGGGTCGTCGACGAAGAGCTCGACGCGGACGGTGGTGAAGCCGGCGGCAGATGGAGCGCGGGTGCCGAATTCCGGCGACTCCGCGGCGAGAAAGAATGTCGCGCCCTGGATTTCGAGTCCGGCGACGATGTCGGCGCCGTCGCCAAGTTTCCAGAGAAGATTGGCACCGAAGGCGCGCTGATAGAACTCGACGGCGACGTTGCCATCGGGGACGGCGAGCATGACGGTGATATGGGCTGGCTTCGTTTGCATTGATCTAAAAAAGCCTTTCGGTCAGATTCGCAGACTTAAGCTTCACGGGGATTGCCACGGGCCCGAAAATCACGGCCCTCGCAATGACAAAAAAAGCACAAGAGCTAAACCCACTCTCCCTGGCGCATGAGCGGTTCGACGGTGCCGGTATGAGTGATGCCGTCGATGTCCATTTGGCCGTTGCCGATCATCCAGTCGACGTGAATCAAACTCTCATTCGCACCGCGCGCGGCTAGCTCCTGCGGGGTGAGCTTTTCGCCGTTACGGATGCACGTGGTGTACGACTGGCCGAGCGCGATGTGCGAGGCGGCGTTTTCGTCGAAGAGGGTGTGGAAGAAGAGCAGGCCGCTGCTGGCGATCGGCGACGAATGTGGGACGAGCGCGACTTCGCCGAGGCGGCGCGCGCCGTCGTCGGTGTCGATGAGCTTCTGCAGAACTTCCTGTCCGCGGGTAGCCTTGGCGTCGACGATGCGGCCCTTCTCAAATTTCACCTGGATGCCTTCGATAAGCGTGCCCTGGAAGGAGAGTGGCTTGCTGGCGGTGATGTGGCCGTCGGCGCGGTCCTTGTGGGGGCAGGAGAAAACTTCTTCGGTAGGCATGTTGGGGATGCAGTAGAGGCCGTTTCCGGCGGTGGTACCTCCGCCCATCCAGAGGTGGTCGTCGGCCATACCGAGCTTGAAATCGGTGCCGGGGCCACGGTAGTGGAGCGAGTGGTAGCGCTTCTCGTTGAGGAAAGCGGCACGTTTCTGCAGGCCTGCGTCGTGGCGCTTCCATTCGGCGACGGGATCTTCGCCGTCGATGCGCGTGGTGGAGAAGATGGCGTCCCAAAGCTTCTGGGTAGCAACGTCGGGGGCGTCGTTGGGGAACATCGCTTCGGCCCAGGCGGGCGTGGCGCAGGCGACGATGGTCCAGTTGATTTCGTGACGAGTGATCAATTCCATGGCCGGCTTCGAGGCTTTGGATGCGGCGCGATTGGCGCGGCCGACTTTTTCGGGATCTTCCTTCGAAAGCAGAGAGGGATTCGCGCCGGCAACGGCGAGGCGGGCGGTGCCTGCTTTGAAGGCAGCGGCCATACCGTCGTAGAGCCAGTTGGCGGCAGCATCGAAAGCGGCGTCGGGCGCGTGATGGTAGCGCATCAGCGTGGTTTCGTCGTCGCTGTAGAGGGTGGTCACGAGCGATGCACCGGCGCGGTAGGCGTGCTCGGTGATGCGGCGCACGAGCGGAACGCAATCGAGAGATGCGGTCATGAGGAGCTGCTGGCCGGGAGCGAGGCCAAGTCCGACGCGGATGGCGACTTCGGCGAGACGATCGAGCTTTTGGGACTGGGAGAGCTGCGTGGCTGCTGTCGACATTTATCTATTTTAGAGCGAAAGCAAAATCTTTGAACACGAAGGACACTAAGGGCATGAGGGATTTTGGGGATTATTTTTCGTTGGGGCGGCGAAGGGGTGGGATCTTGAGGCTTTTTGAGGAGCACTCGATCAGAGTTTGAAGGCGTTTCTCGCGGGTGGATTCTTGTTTGGCGCTGGTGACCCAGTGAGTGGCGATTTTGCGATAGCCTGGCGGTTGAGAGTTCCAGAATTTCCAGGCTTTCGCTTCCTTGCGGAATGCACGTTCCTGGGCGGTGGTGAATTGGGCGGCTTCGCGTTCGAAGGAGTAGAGATTGGTCTTCTCAGGGTTGCGGGATTCGTAAACTTTGAGGCCCGCGGGGGCGACGCGCTTGTCGGCGAGGAGGAGCTCGATTTTCGCGAGATTGATTTTGCTCCAGATGCTGCTCGGCTTGCGCGGCGTGAAACGGATGGTATAGCTCGAGCCGTCGAGTTTTCGGCGGATACCATCGATCCAACCGAAGCAGAGAGCTTCGTCCACGGACTCGGGCCAGGTGATGCTGGGTTTGCCGCACTCTTTGCGGTAGAAGCCGACCACGAGTTCGCGCTCGGTGGTGTGGTGGTTCTCGAGCCAACGGCGGAAGTCGGCGGGAGTGGGGAAGAACATCGGCATGGGGGAGAGTTTAGCGCGAGGGGTTTCGCGTGTCAGGAAAAGAAGAACAGCAGGTGCTTCGCTGCGCTCAGCATGACAAGGGAAATTGATATAGGGGTCAAGCTTGGGGGCTGCCGCGGGGCGGAATGTGAGGTTTGGCCGTCATTGACTGGGGTTCTTGGGAGATTTACTCTGAAAGTCTATGGCCGTGAAATCGATTCAGCTTGGACAAGTCTGGCGGAATGAAGCCGACGGGAAGAATTATCTCGTAACCAAGGTATACAACGAGTTGTTCACGCAATTTGCGATGTTACGGCCGGCGGATGTGAATGCGCCGAATGTAGAAACCACGCGGGTGAAAGTGACCAAGGGTGCCGAGGGGGCTTCGCTGCCCGGATTTGCTTTCACACAAGAGTCACAGGATTTTTAGACATCCCAAGAGACGGGCGGGCGTCTGGCGGGAAACCCACCGTTTTCCAACCCATCCATGCATAACATTCTTGCGTCGCTAGGCGCGTTCATCATTCATGTCATCAATAGCGCCGGCTACCCGGGCGTGATGTTGCTGATGGCGATTGAGTCGGCGTGCGTGCCGCTGCCGTCGGAAGTGATCATGCCGTTCTCCGGGTACCTGGTGTATACGGGGCGGTTCCAACTCCTGTGGGTGGCCACGTGGGGCGCGATCGGGTGCAACGTAGGCTCGGTGCTGGCGTACGAGGTGGGGTGCTATGGCGGGCGTCCGCTGATACAGCGGTGGGGGAAGTACATCCTGCTGAACCAGCATGATGTGGACCGCGCGGAACATTTCTTCAAACGCTTTGGCAACATCACCGTTTTGATTGCGCGCTTGCTGCCGGTGGTGCGGACATTTATCGCGTTGCCCGCGGGCGTAGCGAAGATGCCGCGTTTGCGGTTCCACGTGTACACATTCGTCGGGTCGTGGCCCTGGTGCTATTTGCTCGCATATGTCGGAATGCGGCTCGGGGAGCGCTGGGAGACAGACCCGAGATTGAAGATGTGGTTCCACCGGTTCGATGTGATGATTGCGGCGGGATTATTGGCGTGCGTGGTGTTGTTCGTGTGGTCGCATTGGCGGGCCCGGGTTCGGGAAGCGTAGGTCGGCTGTTCAGCTATCGAGTCGCTCAGTTTGGCAGCAGCTAATTCCAAATAATCTAAGCAAAATTTAGCGCATAGTGACGCGGTTGCGCCCGGCGTATTTGCTGCGTTGGAGCAGATTTTCAAGGCGGCGGATGAAGAGTTCCATGGTGTCGAGAGGGTCGACGATGGAGGCGCCGGCGGAGATGGTGACGGCGACCTGGTCGGGACCGACTTTGATGGAGGCGCGTTCGACGAGGGCGCGACAACGTTCGGCGATGTCGCCGAGATTGTCGACGGAGGAGTTGGGGACGAGGATGAGGAACTCGTCGACCGACCAGCGGCCGAAGACATTGGAGTCGCCGACGGAGTTGGAAAGAGTGGCGGAAACAGCGTGGAGCGCCTGATCGCCGATGGCGTGGCCGTAATGCTCGTTGAGGACGCTAAGGTGGTCGACATCAGCGAGGATCGCGCCGAATGGAAGGCCATGCTGGCGGAAATCCTGGAGCGATTTGAAAAGCTCGATTTCCAGGTAGCGTCGATTGCCGGCCTCGGTTAACGGATCGAGGAAGCCGCGGCTTTGCAGGTGATCGAGACGCTGGCTGCGCTGCTTGCTGCTGCCGCTTTCGACGAACATCTCGATGGCGCCGATGACTTTGCGATTGGCATCGCGAATCGGAGTGACGCGCACGCGGACGGGGACGCGGTGGCCCTGCTTGTGATGCAGATAAAGTTCGCACTCGTGGGGGATGCCGGATTCGATGGTGGTTACGAGCGGGCATTTGCCGAAGCAGAGCTGTGAGCCGGAATCGTCAACGTGGTTGAGGATATTGTCCTGGCAGAAATGGCCGATGACTTCGTCGGCAGTGTAGCCGGAGATGCGATGGGCAGCGCGGTTCCAGTACATGATGCGGCGCTGGGTGTCGACGAAATAGACGCCCTCATAGAGTTCTTCGAGGAGATGCTTGAAGAAGTCGGGGCTGTTGACGAATGCGTCGATGGCGAGCGATGCGCTCGTATCCGGGATGCGGGATGGACTTGCCTCGGCCATGATGTGTGAAACTCTCGGGCAGAACTCTTCTTTTCTTTGCCTGTCGTTCGGCAGATTCAAAACATATTGACTGGTGTCTATGAGGTACGTTGCGCGTAAGCGAGGCCCAAGTCAATGGAGAATCAGTCGAGATACCACTTCTGGGGGACGCAGGACTGGCGCAGAGGAAAGGTGGAATATCGCAGTAAGATGGAGCGGGAGACGGGGATCGAACCCGCGACCAACGGCTTGGGAAGCCGTGACTCTACCACTGAGTTACTCCCGCTCAGCAGCTCACGAGAACAGTATAAATCATCGCAATAGTCACGAAAGCTGCGCGTCTGTCGTTTGGCAGAGAACCCGAAAGAACACTCGGACAACCCGCGGTAAGGATGTAACCTCGGACAACTATATGTCTGCGCCAGCGCGCACTTCGAAACGCCGATTGCTCTCGGTCAGCCGCTCCACTCCTCTGTTGATTGGACGGAATGACATGCTCGCGATTGCGGGCTACTCGGTGTCGTCGCCGCGCGAGCCACTGGATGCGATCCTGCTGCTGCAACACGACGAGTATCTCGCAGTGCTGATTGGACACAGCGTGTTGCCAGCGGAAGGCGAGGCGATTGCTGCCAAGGCAAAAGCCCTGCATGTCGCCGCCATTTTTGTGTACCAGGGCAAAGTCAAGATCCCTGCATGGGCGGACCTGTCAGTGGATGACCGCGAGATTGGTAAGTTGGTGAGCTACCTCGATCGCGCTGACTCGATGGCAAGCTGAAATCCTCCAAGAACAGCGACAAGAGGCGGAGAACGGCCGTAACCTCGACGAGGGAAGGTATCTCGCGCAATATTGTTGAAGCGCATGCCCTGCGGCTATAACTTTGGCAATACATGCTCACATTGTTTCTAGTTCTGTTCCTGGGAGCGGCAGCACCAGTGTCTCCTCTCGCGCCGCAAGCGGGCGCCGATAGCGCCGCGGACACTCCGGAAGCCTTGCAGCAATTGCGGACCTGTATTGATGCGAATGGGTTGCGGGGCGCGGCGGCATGCCGAAGCGCGCTGAAGATCGGCGTAACTGCGGGAAATGCGGCTGAGGCGCACACCTTCCTGGCGAGCCAATTACACGCGAATGAGGCAGCTTCCGAATATCGGGAGGCGATTGCCGCGGACCCGACTTATGCGCTGGCATATCTGCGGCTGGCGGAGCTGCTGAATGCGTCGGGAGCAGAGATTACTGGAGACGACAAAGAAGACGCGGTGGAATTACTGCAGACGGCAGCGAAGTTGCGGCCAGATTGGGCGGCACCGCGAAGGCAGTTGGCCGCGGTTTTGTGGTCGCGGAAGCGATTCGTGGATGCGATTGCGGCACAAAAAGATGCGATGGCGGTCGATCCGGAAGATGCGACGATGGCTGCGACGCTGAAGGATTGGGAGTCGCAGTTCGAAGACCTGAAGGGCGCATTGAAGCAGTGGGAAACGGCGGTGTTGGCGAAGTCGCACGACGCGACTGCCCGTATGCGATATGGAGATGCATTGAGCGATGTAGGGCGCAGCGATGAGGCGCGCGATGTGTTCCGCGAGGCGTACAAGACGGACACGGGGATCGGTGCGGCGCTGGGGGCGGACCTGCTGTATCGCGGGTATCCGGACATTGCGTGCGAGGTTCTGCCAAGGGCGTACGGATCGGCCAAGGATGGAGACGTTGCGGCGCATATTTCGGATTTGCAGACCTGCGTGCGGAAGTTCCCAAACGACACTGAAGCGCTGCGCGTGGTGGCGGACTTGCAATTGCGATCCGGTGATTATCGGGCTGCGTTAAAGACGTTCCAGGAAGCGCTGAGCCGGGACTCGGAGTACTTCGAGAAACATCCGCAGCAGAGGGCGGCGTACGACCGCGTGAAATCGCTGGTGAAGCCGCGATGAAGAAGTTTTTGTTACTCGCGTCGATGCTCGCGCTGCTGACGGCGACTGGGTTGTCGCAGCAGAAAGCGGGATTGCTTTTGACGACCGCGAGCTCGGTGGGCGATGCGCAGGAGTTTCACGGATATTGGATCGTACGCGACGGAAGTTCGGTGGACGTGACGACGGGGGACAGGCTGCTGGTGCCGCGAAAATCAGGCTGGTGGGAGCTGGGGATTACGCAGCTGACCAGAGTGGGATCGCAGACGCGGAGTGCACGAGTTTGGGCGGCGCCGTTCGGGCAACCGAGAGCGAAGACCCATGTGATGCCGATGTCGGATGATGATACTTGCCCGGATGACATGAACACCTACACCGTGAGCTGGGTGGGCACGGATTTCGCGGCGTTGCAGCACGATTATGAGAGCAGTTGCATGGGAAGAAGTGTTTCGCGCGGGCAGAGCTTCGTGGTGAGGCTCGACGATTTGCGGGAGAAAAACGATGTGAACGCACAACGCCTGAAAATCTCTGAGTTGGCCGGTGAGGACGCGCGGAAGGCGATGGGCGATGGTGCGGCAGCGGTGTCAAGCGATGACGAGAATGAGATTTCGGCGGACGAAGAGTCGTGGATCGTGTCGCGCGAAAGAGGCCATTACCGGCTACTCGGCACTGTGGAACGAGACATGGAGTCGGGCGGACAGACGTATGACGTGCCACTTGATCCGCCGAAGACGTTGGTAGGGCCGGATGCGCTGGCAGTGGGGTGGGACGCGGTGTTGCACAAGGTTCCCGATGCGGTGGATGCATACACATCGCCCGCAGGAGATTGGCTGGTGATTGTGACACCACATTCATTGCAGGTGTTCACGCTGGACCAGGGAAAGATTGGCGAGAGGTTGAAGCGGGTGCAGATTGAGTCTCCGGCAGTGGTCGCGGCGCAATGGGCGTTGGGGGAGGATCTGAATGCTTGGGGAGAAGTTGTGAAGGGGGCTTGGACTGATGGGAATTAGCGGTTCGTGGGTGGGGTTTCAGGTGTCAGGTTTCGGGAAAAGAGAGAGGCGGTTAGTTCTTAGCCGTTAGCAGTTCGGTTTGGCGGATTCTTCGATTCGGTCGCATCCGAAGCTTGGGTTCCCAAATGGGACGGAAAGACGCGCCTGGTGCACCTTTGAGCTAAGTGCGGGCTTATCACAAAATTTTTTGTCAATAGGCAAAAATTGCGTTTTTGTTCGTAACGCGATGAATTCTCGGCAAATATAAATTTGGAAAAAGTGCCCATTTTCCCCCCTCTGAGTTGATATTCTAAAAATAGAGGGTAAGAAAAAAGGCTGTTGGCTGTTAGCTCTTGGTGGTTGGCGAGAGCTGAGAGCTAACGGCCTTTTTGTTTTGCCGAGGGAAAACAGGGCGGCGCGGGTTTCATGAAAAGCCGGAGGAGAGTTCGATGGGAAAAGGGGAAGACCACGCGGGGGCGTGGTCTTTGTTGCGTTCGAGCGAGAAAGATTGTTGGCTACCAGATGCCTTTATCGCTGCCGGTGAATCTGAAGGCCACGGCGGCGGCGCTGGCGAGAGGCGGCAACAGCGACAGGCGGAAGGTGGCGGGGACATCGCCACGGAAGGCCGCGCTGGTGACCTGGCGGGTGTACAGGTCCGCGCCTTGGGGCATGATGGGGACGCGGATGAAACGGCCCTTCACAAAAACTTTTTCGCCGCCAAATGGCGCCGCGTTCACGACCTGTGGCGGAAGATCCAGGGCTACGCCGCGATACTGTTTCACATAGTCGGAAACGATGCGGAGGTAGGAGCAGACGCCGGGCCAGATGCCTCCGAGGTCGGCGGCTTTTTTGAGTTCGATGTAGTCGATGGTATTGGACTCGACAAGGTTCTTGGTGTTGACGATGTCGCAGACGCGGAAGTAGAAGTGCCGGTACATGCGCTGGAGGGTGGCGACGATGACACGCTCCTCGGGCGCGGGGACCATGAAGGTCATGCCTTCGACCGTTTTCTGCACGCGGCGGGTGACGAAACGGCGGGCGAGCGCGGTATGTTCGCCGGTCTGGCCAAGGCGCTGGACGTGGACTTCGACGGCCTCGGGAAGTTCGGGGACCTGGAAGTTCCACTTGTGAGCGAGGCGATCGCCCCAACTACGCGGCTCGATGTGGGCGCTGAACTTGTCGGTCATGACGCGGCAGATGAGCTTTTCGTCGGCGGTGCTGTAGAGGTCGAGATCGTTGCCAAGGTCGGGCCAGTGGTCGAGCGACTTCATGACGGTGACTTGGCAACCGTCGGCTTCGAGGGCGTTGCAGATGACCTCGAGCTTGGAGAGCGCGTTGATAATGCGGGCGCGTTCTTTGTCGATGACGGACTGGGCCCACTGCGCGACTTCGGGAAGATTCAGGCTGAGCGCGCCGTTTACGACGGGCTGGAGGCCGCGAATGATGACATGGTTGCTGTCGGCAAGGGAGACGAGTTCGTCGCGCTGCGATTGGTCGAGCGCCGCGATGTGGCGGATGGCTTCGGCTGAGGCAGATGGATTGAGCGTGAGTTGGGAGAGAGCGGCAATGTGCTCGCGTTCATTTGCAACCGCAGTTGCCATGAGAAGTTGGACCCCTGGAGGAATAGCGCAAGAATGGTTGCGCAATAAGGGGTTGGATGGCGGTGGGGGCGGGAAAGTTGGGTGCTGCTGGATGGAAAAGTTCGTGGGTGCTAAGAGCACAATGCGTGTCGCCCGTTCGGGCTTGGGTTTTTCGGGCGGTGGGTCCCCGGGGCTAACGCCCCGGGCTTCAACGGCACGGCGGCCTTCGGCCTGGCAGTTGCGGTGGGCCGCAGGGCTTTGATGAACGGAGGACGATAGGCGGATCAACGGCGCGGCGGCCTTCGGCCTGGCAGTTGCGGTGGGCCGCAGGGCTTTGATGAACGGAGGACGATAGGCGGATCAACGGCACGGCGGCCTTCGGCCTGGCAGTTGCGGTGGGCCGCAGGGTGTTGATGAACGGAGAACGATAGGCGAAGGCTATAATTTGCGTTCGTTCAAAACTTGGGAAAGAGAGGCCACGGTGGCCTACAACGATATACGGGAGTGGATTGCGGCGCTGGAGCGTGCGGGGGAGTTGAAGCGCGTGCGGGCGGAGGTGGACCCAAAGCTGGAGATCGCCGAGATCACCGACCGCGTGTCGAAGTGGCCGGCGCGAAATGGGAAGGGCGCAGGCGGCCCGGCGCTGCTGTTTGAGAACGTGAAGGGCTACGCGGGGGCGAAGGTCCTGATGAACCAATTCGGCTCCGAGCGGCGAATGAAGCTGGCACTGGAGGTGGATTCGCTGGACGAGATTTCCGGACGCATCCGCGAGTTCATGGATGTGAAGTCGCCACAGGGGCTGCTGGACAAGATCAAGATGCTGCCGATGCTGGCGGACCTGGGGAAGTTTTTTCCGAAGACCGTTAGCAGCGGGCCTTGCAAGGAAGTGATCAAGAAAGACGGTTTTTCGCTGCTGGATTTTCCCGTGTTGACGACCTGGCCGAAAGATGGTGGGCCGTTTATCACGCTGCCGTGCGTGATCACGCGCGATCCGCGGACAGGGAAGCGGAACATGGGCGCGTACCGGATGCAGGTGTATGACGCGACGTCGGCGGGGATGCACTGGCAGCGGCAGAAGGGCGGGGCGGAACATTATCGCGAGCGGATGCGCGGGGCGCATGTGGGCGGCGATCCGGCGAAGAGCTCGGCGGCGGTGGATCTGATGGCGCGGTCGGGCGGCGGTGCTAGCGAGACGCCGGCGCCGAAGGGGAAGATGGAAGTGGCGGTGGCGCTAGGGACGGATCCGGCGCTGATGTTTTCGGCGATTGTGCCGGCGCCTCCTGACATTGAGGAGTACATGATTGCCGGGTTCCTGCGGCAGAAGCCGGTGGAACTGGTGAAGTGCGAGACGGTGGACCTGGAAGTTCCGGCGAACTCGGAGATCGTGCTGGAAGGCTACGTGAACCTGGATGAGCTGAAGGTCGAGGGGCCGTTCGGCGATCATACGGGGTTCTATTCGCTGGAGGATTTGTACCCGGTGTTCCACGTGACATGCGTGACCCATCGGAAAGACCCCATTTATGCGGCGACGATTGTGGGGAAGCCTCCGATGGAAGACGCATACATGGGGAAGGCGGTGGAACGGATTTTCCTGCCGTTGATGCGGGTCACGATTCCGGAAATTGTCGATGTGAACCTGCCGGTGGAGGGCGTGTTCCATAACCTGATGATCGTGTCGATTCGGAAGAGTTATCCGGGACAGGCGCGCAAGGTGATGAGCGCGATCTGGGGGATGGGGCAGGCGATGTCCACGAAATGCATTGTGGTGGTGGACGAAGATACGAACGTACAGGACGTGGGCGAGGTGGTGTGGAAGGTATGCAACAACATCGATCCGGAGCGCGACATACAGTTCACGCTGGGGCCGGTGGACTCGCTGGACCATGCGTCGCGGCTGGCGAATTTCGGATCGAAGATGGGGATTGATGCGACGCGGAAGTGGCCGACGGAGGGATTTGAGCGGCCCTGGCCGGACGAGGTGACGATGGATGAGGCGACGAAGGAGCTGGTGAAGCGGCGGTGGAAGGAGTATGGGATCGAGTAGGGAAGAGTTACGTTATTTTGCGCCTTAGTACACCAAACGTCAGGAATTGTGCATCTCACCCGCTGAGCGCGGCCAAGACGATATAATTCGTACATAGCTCGAACCGCGCGCCCCGGTTCCAAACCATCCAGGAGAACTGAATGAACAGTAACAAGCCGAAACGCCGCGTCCTTGTAGTGGACGACGAGCAGGTGATAGCCGATACCCTCTCGATCATCCTGAACAAGGCGGGTTTCGACGCCTCCCCGGTGTATACGGGAACCGCAGCGGTGGAAAGTGCCCGCAACATGAAGCCAGACCTCATCATTAGCGACGTGATCATGCCGGATATGAACGGCATTGAAGCGGCGATCCAGATACGGGCGTTTTTGCCGGGATGCAAGATCCTGCTGTTTTCAGGGCAGGCGGCGACCGCGGATTTGCTGGAAAGCGCGCGGGCCAAGGGGCATGAATTCGAGATTTTGGCAAAACCGGTGCATCCGCAGGATTTGCTGGCGAAGCTAGCCGGATAATTCAAGTAGAGCTTCAAGTTCCGGGCGCGGCTTCGGCTGCGCCTTTGCTTTTGGGGGGGACGAAAGAGGCCGCTAGCTTTTAGCTCTTAGCTGTTAGGAACGGCAGAAATGCGTCGAGGGAGGGATTTGGGTGATCGAATCGGTAGAATAGAAGAATTCCTATGCAGCGCGTGTATTTGGACAACAATGCGACGACGCCGCTTTTGCCGGAGGTTCTGGAGGCGATGCAGCCCTATTTCCTGGGGCAGTTTGGGAATGCGTCGTCGATCCATCAGCAGGGACAGCAGGCACGGGCGGCGGTGGAGCGGGCACGCGAGCATGTGGCCGATTTGATTGGCGCCCGTGAGGCGGAGATCGTGTTTACTTCCGGCGGGACAGAGGGCGATAACCTGGCGCTGTTTGGGATTTGCCGGCCGGGCGATCACATCATCACCAGCACGATCGAGCACCACGCGGTGCTGAACTCGGCGCAGCGGCTGGAGAAGCTGGGCTGCGAGGTGACGTATGTTCCGGTCGACGGCCAGGGATTGGTCGATCCGGATGACGTGCGGAAGACGCTGCGGAAGAACACGAAGCTGATCTCCATCATGCTGGCGAACAATGAGACTGGCGTGCTGCAGAATGGCGCCGAGATTGGCAAGATTGCCGCCGAGGCCGATGTTTACTTCCACACCGACGCGGTGCAGGCGGTGGCAAAAGTTGCGGTGGATGTGGGTGCGCTGCGCTGCGATCTGCTGACGCTGGCGGGGCATAAGATCCACGCGCCGCAAGGCGCAGGCGCGCTGTACGTGAGGAAGGGGACGATTCTCGATCCGCTGTTTTATGGGGGGCGTCATGAGCGCTCGCGCCGTGCAGGTACGGAGAATTTGGCAGGAATTGTGGGGCTGGGGAAGGCCGCGGAGCTGGCTGCACAGTGGTTCGAAAACGACGGGCCAGCGAAGATGGCGGCCCTTCGAGATCGCCTGGAGCAGACGATTACCGGCTCAATGGAGCAGGTGAAGGTGAACAGCGGCGGAGCTTCGCGGGTGCCGAATACGTCGAATATTTCGTTTGAGGGCATTGAAGGCGAGGCGATGGTGATTGCGCTCGATCTGAAAGGGCTTTCGGTGTCGACGGGGGCGGCGTGCTCGTCGGGCGCGATTGAGCCTTCGCATGTGCTGACCGCGATGGGGCTCACGCCGGAGCAGGCGCGCGGAAGCATCCGGTTCTCGCTGGGGAAGCAGAATACGGCTGCGGATGTGGAGTTTGCGCTGGAGAGGGTGCCAGAGGTGGTGGCGAAGTTGAGGGAGTTGAGTCCGGTATATCGGAAGGCAGTGATTAGTGGTTAGTGATTAGGAAACGCGGGTTTCAGGTTTCAGGTGTCAGGTTTCAGGAAAGGCGGAACACAAGGTGTTTCGGCTGCGAATGCGGAACGTTTTCCGCATTCTCCGCTCAACATGACAATCAGAAGGCATGGGAATGAGTAAGGACGAGCAGACAATTGCGGTAGCGATGTCGGGCGGGGTGGATTCTTCCACCGTTGCGGCGATGCTGCGCGCGCAGGGATATACGCTCGTGGGGCTCACCATGCAGTTGTGGAACCAGCGGCGGCTGGCGCATCATCCGGGCTTCGAGGAGCCGGGCGTGGGCCGTTGCTGCTCGCTGGACGATGTGTATGACGCGCGGCGCGTTGCGGAGACCCTGGCGATCCCGTATTACGTGGTGAACCAGGAGGACCGCTTCGAGCGCGACGTGGTGAAGCCATTCGTCGAGGATTATCTTTCCGGACGAACGCCGATTCCGTGCAGCTTGTGCAACAACCATCTCAAGTTCGACCAGTTATTGCGCACGGCGCAGCAAATTGGCGCGGAGCGGATTGCGACGGGGCACTATGCGCGCAACGCGTTCAACGATAAGACCGGGCGGTGGGAGCTGAAGCGTCCAGCGGACCGGGCGAAGGACCAGACCTACTTTTTGTTTGGGCTGACGCAGGAGCAGTTGAGCCGAACGATGTTTCCGCTGGGCGAGATGCGCAAGCCCGAGGTGCGCGAAGAGGCGCGGAACCAGGGTCTGAAGCTGTTCGAGAAGCCGGATTCGCAGGAAATTTGCTTCATCCCGAATGGCGATTACAAGGCGTTCCTGGACGCGTATCTCGAGGAGCAGGGCGAATCGCTGCCTGATACGTCGGGCGAGCTGGTCACGGCGGCCGGCGAGGTAGTAGGGCACCACAACGGGATCCATAACTTCACCGTCGGACAGCGCAAGGGGCTCGGCCTGGCGACTGGGTCTCCGCTGTACGTGATTGAACTGCGCGGCGACAAGAAGCAAGTGGTGGTCGGCGGGAATGAGGAGTTGCTGTCGCGCGAGCTGCGGGCGAAGCGGATGAATTGGATCGCAGTTGACGATCTTCGGGAGCCGATGCGGGTGCACGCCAAGATTCGGCACAAGCATGAACCGGCGTGGGCGACTGTCGAGAAGACCGGCGAGGATGCGGTTCTGGTGACGTTCGACGAGCCGCAGCGGGCAATTACCCCGGGACAGGGAGTCGTGCTGTATGACGGGGACGTGGTGGTGGGGGGCGGGTGGATCTGTTAGCGCTTAGCCGTTAGCTATTAAAGGCCGCTTGCGCGGCTTTTTTAATTTGGCAAAAACTCTTAACCTTTAGCACCTGTTTTTTTCTTCGCAGTAGAGCGGGCGCGCTTGGCCGCTTTTTTCCTGGCCTTCGGAGCCGGCGCGGGTTCGCCTTTTTTCGAGATCAAATTAGAAGTAGTGGCGACGAGGCTGCCCAACGTGCTGCCGATTGTCTTGGCAGCGGAGGTCATCAGGGAGTTGGCTTTCTTCTTCGGCGTCTTTTTGGTGGGCATGCGATCTCCGGTTAGTTTGCGAGATGGTACATCATTGGCACGTGGAGGCGAAGAAAGAAAGCAGCCATGCGAAGCGCGGGCAAAAGCTTAAAGGCCGCTCGAGAGCGGCCTCTATAGTTCCTACGAGCTAATCGCTGCTTTTCAGATGAACATATCGTCGTCTGCGCCCGGCGGTTTAGGCGTGCCGTTCTTGCGGGCTTTGCGGCCGGCGACGAGCATGCCCAGGCCGGTCGAGAGGCCGTTCATCACGGCGCTGATGCGGCGGACCGGAGTGACGATCGTATGCTGGACGATCTCGGTCGTCTCCTCGATACGATCCATGGTGTTGGTGGCGAGCTCGTCGGCGCGGATGACTTGCAAGCGGGTGCGATCCAGGACGTCGTTGAGGGTGGCGTCGATCCGCACGAGCTGCGAGCGGGCTGTGGTGGTAGCGACGGCCAGGTTCTCGATGATCTCGTCGACTCGTTCGCGGTTGTTGACGACGAGCGACTGCACGGATTCGACAGCGGGCAGGGCCTTGGCGCGGACTTCGGCGGCGAGGGCTTCGACCTGCTTGCTCGTCTTCTTCGTGGCGACGTACATCGCGAACAGAATTCCCATTTGCAGGAGAATCGCTGCCGAAGAAACGCCGATAAAAATCATCAAGAGAGTGTCATTCATCCGGGGTGCGTCCTACGGACTAGGCTTTGCCTTTTTCCGCGTCGGTGGCCTCGCGATAGGCAGTTTTGCCGGCTTCGAAGGCGGACTTGATCTGGTCTTTCTGTGATTCGACGTACTGCTTGCCGCGATCGACCCACTCGCCGGCCTGGTTGCGATATTGACGGGCGCGGGTTTCTACAGCAGAGCGGCCATCTTCGGCGGCTTGCCAAATCTGCTCACGGGTTTCGCGGCCCGACTTCGGGGCATAAAGAATGCCGACGGCGGCGCCAATGCCGAGTCCGGCGAGGAACCACAGGAAACCACTGCTGCTGTCATCCGACATGATCGTCCTCCTGGAATGGAAGTCGAATCGTAGCATTGGGATGCGGGGAAATCAAACCAAACGGACCGTCCGCACTCGGCCTTCCGCAATCCGGAACCGCGTCATTGCTTGCTTCGGCGGTGCATGGCACTGAGTAAGGAGATTTGGCCCGCGTGGTAGAGGTTGTGGTGGATGGCGCCGTGGAGGAGGACGTCGAAGGTGTAGCCCCGGACGGGGACAGGGCGATCGAGTTGTTCTTCGGGGGTTTGCCCGATGGCATGGATGAGCGCTGCAACCGAGTCGCGAAATTCGTCGAAGGATTTCGAAAGATTTTCGATGGTGGCTTCCGGCGGAGCGGGATAGTTGTGGGCGTCGTCGAGGGTGACGAGGACGGAGCTGGTGAGGCGCTGGCGGATCACGTTTTGCCAGGCAGTCATATGCAGAACGATCTGCCAGATGGAGTGAGCGGCACCTTCGGGTTTCCAAATGGCGGTTGGCACGTCTATTGAGTTAAAGATCTGCGCAACTGAATCCCCGTGAAAACAATTGCCGGAATAGGTCTGCTGCATGAGGTGTTGCAGGCGGGCGATTTCATTCATGGAACTTTTGTCCTCGAAGTGGTGTTTAAGGTTTTTGAGTAGGGCGAATATTCAGGTCGCTGATGAAGGAGTTGGGGGCTTGGGTAACGAGCATGGCGACGGCATGAGCAATATCGTCAGGCGAGAGCATTTTGGTTTGATTCTTGGCGGAGTGGTCGCCGAATTCAGTCGCCACGGATCCCGGCGAAATGACGCTGACGCGAATGTTATTGCCGCGAAGTTCTTCGGCGAGGGAGTAGGAGAGGCCGTTCAGCCCCCACTTGGAGGCAGCGTAGGCCGCGCCGTTGGCAAGCGGATTTTTTCCAGCAAGGGAAGAGATGTTGATGATCATTCCGGAATTAGCCCGGACCATCATGGGAGCGAAGGTGCGGATCATGTAATACGGACCGCGCAGGTTGGTGTTGAGGATGCGGTCCCAATCGTCGGGCGCGAGGGCATAAAGTTTGCCGGAGAAGTTGCCGATGCCGGCGTTGTTCACGAGGACATCAATGCGTCCCAATTTTTTTTCGACGGCACGGCCGAGGGCCTCGACCTGCGCGAGGTTGCTGAGGTCGCACGGAACGGCTTCGCATTGACCGCCGTTTTCGCGGATGGATTGCGCAGTGCGGGAAAGAGCGGCTGTAGAGCGGGCGGTGAGGACGACCGAGGCTCCCATGATGGCGAGTCGACGTGCGATGGCGGCCCCGATACCGCGACTGGCGCCCGTCACGACGGCGACCTGGCTGGAGAGCGGGGTGTAGGGGCTGGATTCGGGGGACATGGGGTTCCTCAAATGGAGTTTAGATATTTTTCCGCTCGTTTGGATGCAAAGATGAGGAGGGGATTGGGCATCTCACATCGGCGGGAGCATAGAACCTGGCCTGTGAGGCGAGTTGAAAAAGGGAATAGAGATGCCAATTGTGGTACGTTACTTGCCTTGAGGGGCTTAGGTTTTTATAATCCTCAATTCGCGAACGATTTACTTCGGGTTAACACCGTAGGCCGAATCAGGAATCGTCTCGCGGGAATCGATTTCATCCCTTGCGCAGATTTGAGCCGTCACGAAGGTGACTATAGCGCAGATGCGCGCTGGGGCGAACGTCCGTTATCCGTACCCACGTCTTAAGGAGCTATTCGAATGAAGAAACCGCTTGTGACCATGCTGCTCATCCTGGCGACGGCCGCAGTGCAGCCGCTCGTAGCGCAGCAGTCCAGCCCCGCCGCCGGCCAAACTGCGGGCAGCGCGCCCGCCGGCCAACCGCAGCAGCAGAAGAAGGAAATCAAGGACCCGGCGGAATACAACGCGTACGTGAACGCAACCCAGCAGAGTGATCCGAACCAGAAGGCCACGGCGCTGGAATCGTTCCTGCAGACGTATCCGAACAGCGTTATGAAGATCGACGCGATGGAACTGCTGATGGCGGCGTACCAGCAGGCAGGGAACGCGCAGAAGACGGTGGATGCGGCGAACCGGATTTTGCAAGTGGATCCGAACAACGTGCGTGCGCTGGCATTGTTGGCGTATAACGCGCGGGCGCAGGCAGAGAGCAACCACCCCGAGGCAATTCCGCAGGCAGCTGAATTTGGCAACAAGGGACTGCAGGCGCTGGCGAGCTACCAGAAGCCGGAGGGCGTTTCCGACGCGGACTTCGCAAAGCAGAAGGCGCAGTTGGAAGCGATCTTTGCCGGCGCGGCCGGATTTGCAGCGCTACAGCAGAAGGATTATGCGACGGCCTCAAAGGACCTGACGCAAGCGATCGCGGCAGAAGATTCGATGAAGATGCCGGAGTCTCCGCAATCGAACGCGATGATGCTGCGCGATATGTACCCGCTGGCGGTGGCCGACCTGGAACAGAAGCCGATGAACCCGGAAGGGTTGTGGTATGCGGCGCGCGCGGTGAAGCTGGCGAACGGCAACGCGGCAGCGCAGGCGGCGATTGAGAAGTACGGCAAAGCGAAGTACACGAAGTATCACGGATCGGACCAGGCGTGGTCGGACCTGGAAGCGTCCGCAACGTCGAATGTGCCTCCGGCGGGCTTCACGGTTGCGCCGGCTCCTCCTCCGCCGACCCCACAGCAGCAGGCGCAGGACTTGGTGAACAGCAAGGCCGTGAAAGATATGAGCTTCGCGGAATGGCAGCTCATTCTTTCGTCAGGGAATGACACCGCTGCGAGCAAGGTGTGGGACACGATTCACGATAAACAGGTTGCGCTGGTAGCGTACGTGATCTCCGCGACGAGGACAAAGATCGAACTCGCGGGCAGCACGGACGACAACGACGCACACAAGGCTGACATTACGTTGACGCTGGATGCACCGATCCCGGTGTCGAAGGTGCCGAAAGAAGGCACGACGCTGGAATTCCAGGGCGCACCGGACACCTACACGCCCAATCCGTTCATGATGAATATGAAGGAAGGGTCGATTCCGAGCCTGGAGAAAGCGGCACCGGTGCATCACACGGCGCCCGCGCATAAGAAGCCGGCCGCGCAGTAGGAATAGCGAAGTAACGGACGTTAGGAGCAGCCTTCGGGCTGCTCCTTTTGTTTTGGGGAATGGAGACAAAAATTGTTGAAAGTAGGCGCGTGGCGGTGCAGAATCGGCGGCGAAATGACGGAAGAAGACTTTCGAAGAAACTACGAACAGATGGCGGAGGACGAGCTTGTGGCGGTTCTGGCCGACCGCAAAGATCTTGCGCCGGAGGCGGCCGCTGCGCTCGACGAAGTTGTGAAGCGACGCGGAACGAAGCTGCCGGAGCCAACGCGATGGATGCGGTCGCCCGAATCCAACGAACAAGTGTACTCGTTGGAGGATTACCCCGAGTATCAAGAGCTATGCAGACGGCAGGCGTTTTCGCGCAGGTACTACCACGCGATCGCCATGGCTCCGATTTTCGTGGCGGTCGCCATAGCGGGCTTCCTCGGAAAAACAAGTTTTCTGGAGAAATACGCAGTATTGCTGGTGTCCATTGCTGGTACATGGGTAGCGCTGGTGTTGATCTTTTCGGGGTCGGTGTTTCTTCAGTTTTTTCGGTTCAAGTGCCCGCAATGCAGGCGACGGTTCGGGTCGCGGGCGGAGTGCTTTTCGTGCGAGTTTCCGCGGTCGCGTAGTAAGAGATAGGCAGGGCAGGTGAAGGTGAAGACAAGAAGCAGCCTTTGGGCTGCTCCTTTCGTTTTGGGGCGGGAGCGCGGAAAGCACCGTGCGATACTACGTTGCTCGTTGGAGGAGATGAATGCTGGCGAAGTTGCGACAGATTTTGCTTACGCAGTACATAGGCGCGATCATCACGGCGTATGTGGGAGCGCAGGCGCTCGCGAGTTTCGTGGCGGTGGTCGGGTTCGTCATCACGTCGTTGACCTTGCCTGCGCACACGACGGTGTTGGGTACGACGGCGCGGGTGGATTGGGGGAGGGTGGTGCCGGAGCTGACGAAGGTCATCCTGGATGGGATCGTGATATCGGGCCTGTGGTGGTGGCTGTATGGGGGGCGGCCATCCGAGAGCGAGATCTCGGATCATGGCGAGCAAGCGGGTGGTTCGGATTCGGCGGTGTTGTGATGGCTGGGGTGAGCGAACAACTTCGTAAAGGACGGGTCGCCGCGATTGCGATCGGGATCATTGGGGGCAGTGCGATTACGGCGTGGATCGAGATCCTGAAGTCCTATGTGGCGCAAATCGTTCAGCCTGCAGTGAACTGGATTGGCATCCACATGTCGCATGACTATGTTGAAACTGCGACGAGAACGCCGGGCTGGAAAATCCTGGTGGTGCTGAGTGGGCTGGCAATCGTGGTGCTGCTGGCGCTGTGGGTGGTGACGCTGTGGATTTACGGGGGCGAGGAGTCGGAGGCGGCGTGAGCTCGCGCGCAAATCTGTGGCGGACGTTGATCTTCGTGTGCTTCGTGGGGCCGGGGCCGGTGATTGGACTGGTGCCGTGCTGGCTCAGCGGATGGCAGTTGCACACGCCGATTGCGTGGTGGCGCTACCTGGGGATTGTGATGGTGCTGGCGGGGGCGTATCCGTTGGCGGATTCGATGGTGCGCTTCGTGCACGAAGGGCGGGGAACGCCGGAGCCGCTGCATCCCACAGAGAAGCTGGTGATCACGGGGCTGTATCGGTATGTGCGCAACCCGATGTATCTGGGTGCGCTGATCATGATCCTGGGGCAGGCAGTATTTTTCGAGAACTGGCAGGTTGCGGTGTTCGGGATGATTGCGTGGGGCGCGTCGTTTGTGTTCGTGCTGGTGTATGAAGAGCCGACATTGCGGAAGAAGTATGGGGCGGAGTATGAGGAGTACTGCCGGAGGGTAGCGAGGTGGGTGCCGAAAATCAGGCGAGGCTAGCGCCTCGCCTGCGAAGCCGTGCCGCCCCCTGAAGGGGGCTTTGTTTCGTGTGGCCGGCTTTCACGACGCTGTCGCGTCGTGCTTCAATAGCCCGGCGGCCTTCGGCCTTGCAGGGATGTAGGTGAAAATAATTGGGTGAACAACAGCGCTGGCGAAGGGTGGGAGTGTGGGTGCCGCGCGTCAGGCGAGGCTAGCGCCCTCGCCTGCGAAGCCGTGCCGCCCCTGAAGGGGGCTTTCGTATGTTGAGGCGGCCTTTCACGACGCTGGCGCGTCGTGCTTCAAGAGCCCGGCGGCCTTCGGCCTTGCAGGGATGTGAATTGGGTGAACAACAGCGCTGGCGAAGGGATCAGTCGAACAGAGCCCATAAGCTTCGAAGTTGAGCAGAGCTCATTCGAAGTCCAGCTAAGCTCATAGGCTTCACGTCGAGCAGAGCTTATACGCTTCAAAGACGATGAGCGTTAAGAACAAAGGAGCAGCCCAAGGCTGCTCCTAAAATATTTATAAGTGCGGGGTACGACTAGCGGGCAGCCTTCTTTTCGAAGGCGGCAAAGGTGGGGCGTTCGCTGCGTGGGGGGCGGCGTCCACCGTGGCGAATAGCTTTTACGTCGAGCTTGAGTTCGGCGATGGTGCGGCTGAGGGTATTGCGGTGCATGCCGAGCTGGCGCGCGGCTTTGCACTGGTTTCCGTTGTTTTCCTGGAGCACGGTGATGATGAATCGTTTCTTGAATTCGCGGACGGCCTCGGAGTAGAGAATGCCGCTCTTGTACATCTGGAGTATGAGAGCTTCGAGCTGGTCCTTCACGGCGCCTCTTCGACGGGGCAAAGCCCCAATCAGAATATGTTCGTCACTTCGACTTCTTCGGCGGGGGCAGGACGGAGGGCGCCTTGTCCTCGGCCGATCGTATTAAGACAACGCCCTGACGGAACCGGTTACGGAGATCCGCGGGGGCAATCCAGGAGGCGGTCCGGCTGAGCACCAAAAAATATGGAGCCAAGGACGAATGGCGAAGGACGGGGCTGTTGGGCACGAAGGCGGCCATCGCCATAACGATGACGGCCGAGACGGCAATGCCTCGAACAGCGCCGAAGATAGCACCGAGAGTGCGATCGAACCAGCCGAGTCCGACACCGGACACAGCCCAGTTAACGATGCGCGCCAAAGCGCCAGCCAGAACCACCACCAATAAAAAGATCGTTAGAAACGCTGCAATGTCAGCCACCCATGTGGAGCTGACGTAATTCGCGTACCAGACTGCAACTTTCGGATACTCCCAGGCTGCGAGCAGGTATCCGACGAGGGCGCCGGCCAGGCTGAAGATTTCCTTCACAAAACCCTGGGCGGCGGCAATTGCCGTCGAGAAGACAATTACGAGAAGAATTGTCCAATCGAGAAGAGTCATGCGATCTGCTTACTGGGGCAGGTCGCGGCCCGTGAGGCGACGATACGCCTCCACGTACTTCTCACTTGTCTTGGCCTGTACCTCTTCGGGAAGGCCCGGAGCGGGAGGCTGTTTGTTCCACTTGATGGATTCGAGATAATCACGGACGTATTGTTTGTCGAACGATTCCACGGCCGCGCCGGGCTTGTAGGTATCCACGGGCCAGAAGCGAGAGGAATCGGGAGTGAGCACTTCGTCGGCAAGCGTGATGCCCTTCGGCGTCATGCCAAACTCAAATTTGGTATCGGCAATGATGATGCCTTTCGTGAGCGCATAATCGGCAGCCGTTTTGTAGATCTTGATGCTGAGGTCGCGGAGCTTCTCGCTGAGATCGCCACCGGTGACGGTGACCATGCGATCAAACGAGATGTTCTCGTCGTGGCCGGTTTGTGCCTTGATGGCCGGGGTGAAGATTGGCTCAGGGAGTTTGTCGCTTTCCTTGAGTCCGGTAGGCAGCTTGATGCCGCAGACTTCGCCGTTGTTCTTGTATTCCTTCCAGCCGGAGCCGGAGAGATAACCGCGGACGACGCACTCGACCTGGATCATCTGCGCATGCTGCACGAGCATGGATCGCCCACGAAGCTGGGCTTCGTGCTTGCGGAGCTCGGCAGGATATTTCGAGACGTCGGCGGTGGCGAGATGGTTGGCGACGACATCCTTGAGGAAGTCGAACCAGAAGAGGGAGAGCTGGGTGAGCACACGGCCCTTGTTGGGGATGCCGGAGGCGAGCACGTAGTCGAAAGCGGAAATGCGGTCGGACGCGATGAAGAGCAAGTGATCGGCATCGACCTTGTAGATGTCGCGAACTTTTCCGCTGGCGTAGAGCTCGAGCTCGGGAATGTCGGTGTGCAGGAGAACGGCGGGTTGATTCACGGAAGTTGTCACAGTGTTATTCGATGAGCGATTGCGATGAGTGAGAACGTCGGTCATTCTAGTTATCCGAATGTTTTTGTCAACGGGTTGAAATATTTGAAAATTCCAACCACGCTGCGGTTTGATGAAAACATATTGACAACCGAGCATGTGTTGCGAAACACACGCCCGATGCGGCTCTTAGCGATTCCTGCGGAAGATGTTCTGTGCCACGCGGGCTGCAAAACGAGTGGATTAATTCACAACACGGAAGCAGTCCGTGTCAAGGACAAGAAAAAATTTTTTGTTCGCGGAATGAACCGGAACGAATCATGGAGAAACAATTTCGGAAACTCGCACCGGATCTTGATCATTCATGCCGAGCACATCCATGAATGGAGAGACGGAGAAGACAGCGCGTCCCGGACCGGCTTCGCCGTAACCCGGCGGCGGAGCAAGGCGGTGACGCTCGAGTGTATCGCGATAAACCTCAAGCAAACGCAAATGATATTCCAGCGGTGCACCCTCGGGATTTGTCTTGCCGAGTGGTGTGGTCGGTTCTGGACACCACGTAGTGAAACGCGGCGTGATGCCCTTCGACATGAAGAAATCCAACCCTTCAGCGGTGGAACTGACAGCTTTCTCGACATCGGTGAAACCGTACGGCGCGGCCATTTCGATTCCGGCGACGAAGTTGGGAATGACTTTCGCCGGGCCGAAGATTTCGGCGGCGTCGACGATACGACGGACCCAGGTGTCGTGGCCGATATAGCGTTCCTTGCCGGGACATAGCTTGGCGAAAAGTTCGCGGTCCCAAACTTCGTAATTAGGATGATAGATCTGCGCTCCGGAGGCCTTGAGGCGCTTCACGTCTTCAATGGGCCACGCCTGGGTGACGACCTTGCCGATCCAGCGGCCGGGGAATTTCGCTTCGATGGCTTCGACGTACTTAGAGTAGAACTCGACTTCGGTCTCGCCGCCAAGTTGCGAAGTGATGCTGCCGCCGGTGAGGGTATAGGCCTTGCTGGGATTCTCGACGGCGGCGATGGCCGTCATGGCGGCGACGATGTCTTCGATCTTCTTAACGCCGGTGTAAGGGCGCTTGGCCGCGATCTGCTGGCGGTAATTGTGGTTGATGTCGCAGAACTGGCACTCTTCTTTTTCGCCGAAATACTGGCAGATGCGGAAGACGGTGAGATAGATAAGGTAGCCCCACTGGATGGTGGGAGCGATCTCGGCTACGGCACGGCCATCGGCGAGCTTGGCGGCGTAGTATGGCGGGAATGGCGGCAGAGTGACTTGCGCCAGGCGCTGTCCTTCAACTTCAAGCCATCGTTGTTCGTCGTGAACAACGATGTGGTACCGCGATTCCGGATTGAGCCGGACCGAAACGATCGTGCGGCGAAGATCGAGGGGGCCGCCGGTGAGGGCGATTTCTTCGGGCGCGCGCCACTTGTGGGCGTCGTCAAGGTCGCTCTGCTTCACCATGTCGAAGGAAAAGATGAAGTAAGACTTGGGCTGGTGCTGAGGATCGGTGTCGCCGGGCGGAGGGATTAGAGCTTCGTCAGAAAACGAAATGCCTCGGCGGAGCAGGTCGGCCTTGATCACAGCCTCGGGAGGCAGGGAAGGATGGCGCTCGATGTGCTCGTGGATACTGCGGTAGGTTGACATGAATCCCACTCATTATTGTGCCAGAAAATCGAGGCTGCGGGAGGGTTATGGAATCGCTAGCGACGGAAATTGAATCTCATACGAAGTCGCAATCTTAAGGAGACACAAAGATGGCTGTGGCTACGGAAGTGAAGAAGACATTTGGCCTGGGCGGAGATTTGGAAATCAATCGCTTGGGTTACGGCGCAATGCGGATAACCGGGAAGGGTGTGTGGGGCGAGCCCGCTGATCGCGAGCAAGCGAAACAGGTCCTGCGACGCGCGGTTGAGCTGGGTGTGAACTTTATCGATACGGCGGATTCGTACGGTCCAACGGTGAGCGAGCCGCTGATTGGCGAGGCGCTGGCGCCGTACAAGCCGGGCGTGGTGGTGGCCACGAAGGCGGGGTTTGTCCGCACGGGGCCGAATAAGTGGCACATGCTGGGGAAGCCGGAATACCTGGTGCAGCAGGTGGAATTGAGTCTTCGCTGGCTGAAGCTCGAGCGGATCGATCTATGGCAACTGCATCGGATCGATCC
>DASYAU010000004.1:0-3152 GCA_036501185.1 Candidatus Korobacter sp.
TCGGAGCGCGAGGCGAGGTTGTCGAGGTAGGGCTGGTATTTTGCTTCGATTTTTGCGAGGTCGAGACCGTGGAGGTGCGGATCATAGAAGAAGTCGCGCTCGAGGTGCCAGGTTTCGCGGTACATCTGTTTGTATTCGGCGCGCGGGTCGATGGTGGCGAACATCTGCGTGTTGTTGACGGGCTTGCCCTGCGAGCCGCCGGGGTGCAGGTCAGAGGCGGGGATGAGGAACCAGCCGTCTCCGTGGGCGTAGAAGAGCTTTTCTCCGTTGAAGGAGACGTCGAAGCCGGTGAGTTCGCTGAGGACTTCTTCGGTTTTGCGGTCTTCGGTGGTGAAACGCCAGAGGGAACGGATGGGCGGGCCACTCTGTTCGGAGGCACGGCCTACGGCACTTCCTTCGGCGAGGTAGAGAACGCCGGTTTTGCCTACCCAAAGTCCGGTGTAGTTGCGGGGCGGAATGGGCAGCGAGAGGATGCGGTTGCCGATCGCGGCCAAGTCGATGACGGTGGGCGTTGGCGTCGGCTGTTTGGGCTTTTCGTCGCCCTTGTTTTCGGCTTTCTTCTGCTCGTCAGTTTTTTCCGTGGTCTTTTTGTCCGGGGGCGGAGTAGCGGGCTTTTCTTCCTTCTTCTCTTCCTCTTTGGCCTTCTCGTCGTCGCTCTGCGGCGGAACGGGGGAGGCTCCGTCTTTTTTGAGCACGACGACATAGGCGGCGCTGCTGGTGGCGCGGTCGAGCGAGGAGAGATCAATGCCCGCGTCGGATGGCCCGTTGTCAGTGGAGGCGGTGAAGTAGAGGAATTTGCCGTTGGGATCGAAGGCGGGATGCGCGGCGTTGCTCATGCCATCGGTGATCTGCGTGGACGTATGGGTTGCGAGAGAGTAGAAAAAGATCGCGTGGAGCTGGTTTTCGAGGTCGCGGGTGTAGGCGATCCATTGGGAGTCGGGCGACCAGGAGAATTCGACGTTGGAGCCGAAGCCGCCGCGCAGGGCGGTGTCGATCTTTACGGGCTTGCCTTCGGCTACATCGACGTACCAGATGTGGAGATGCTTATCGGTGTAGGCGATGTGTTTGGAGTCGGGCGACCAGTGCGGACTGTAGAAGTAGGACGGGTTGGGGCCGAGGTCGATGACCTTGGGCGGCTGGAGTCCGTCCTGATCGCGGATGTAAAGCTGGTATTCGCCGGAGGCGTCGCTGAAGTAGGCGATGGATTTGCCGTCGGGCGACCATGCGGGGTCGCGTTCGGCGGTGCCCGGAGTTTTGGTGAGGTTGCGGGTGTCTCCCTTTTCGGCGGGGAGGGTGAAGATATCGCCGTGGGCCTCGGCAACGACGCGCATGCCGGTGGGCGATACGGCGATGTTCTGGGTCTCATGCGCGGCGATGTTGGCTAGATGCGGGACGAGCGAGGGCAGGTCTCCGTGGATGGTGATGGGGACGGCGTGCTCGCTGTGGGAGGCGAGATCGTAGAGGTGCAGCGAACCGAACTGTTCGTAGACGAGGGCTCCGGGACCGGCGGAGAGAGTTTTGAGGTCGTAGCCGTGATTGTCGATGACCGGCTTCACTTCTTTCGTTTCGGGATCGAAGCTGAAGAGCGAGACGGGGCCGTTGCGATCGGAGAGGAAGTAGACGGTTCGGCCTTCCCAGACGGGGTTTGAGTCATTGGAGTTGTCGCGGGGAATCTTTACGAGATCGAGGGACTTCGTGTTGACGAGCCAGACGGGCGTGGTCTGGCCGCCGCGATAGTGCTTCCATGCGGCTTCCCATTGAAGGATAGGCACGTAGGCGAGAGTGTTGCCGTCGGGCGAGTAGGATGCTTCGGTGGCGCTGGGCAGGGGAAGAATTGTGGGCGAGCCGGATCCGTCGGCGTCGGCGCGGAAAAGGCGGAAGAAGTCGGAGTAGCTGGCGCGGGGCGAGGCGAAGAGCACGTCCTTGTCGTCGGCGGACCAGCCTACGGCGAAGTTGCCGGAGGGACTCCAGGTGATGCGGCGCGGGACTCCGCCTTCGGAGTTGATGACGTAGACCTCCTGGACGCCGTTCTGGTTGGTGGAATAGGCGATCTGCGAGCCGTCGCGTGAGTAATAAGGGCCGGTGATCACGGAGTTGACGGAGGTGAGGCGCTCGGCTTCGCCGCCGTCGCGTGAGACGGTCCAGATGTCATCGGCGTAGAGGAAGGCGATCTTGGCTTTGCTGAGCGACGGGTTGCGCAGGAGCAGGTGTTGGTCTGGCGAATTGGAATTCTGGGCAAGGCTGGTGAGGCAGAAGAGGGTGGCGGAGGCGAAGAGCGAAATGGGGCGAAGCAGGCGTGAAAGCATGCGGACGGGTCCTCTGAGATGCAATAGATACGAACTGTGGGTGGGCACAGTTCCCTCACCGCAGGGCTGCTCGCGGGAGTGGCATAACGATATCATTCCTTTCCAGGCGGTGTCGCGATCGGGAAGGAGTGGACTCGATCAGGCCTCGCGAGTTTCGAACAGAAGCATTTCGAGTGGGCCGAGAGTTTGCGCATCGGCTGCTGCGGCGCGGCCTTCCGCGGTAGCGAACCCCGTTTGAATGGCCGCCATATTGTCGAATTGCAATACTGCAACCATATGCACTCCGGATGGGCCGGAGGGCGTGACCACCGGACCCTGGCTGATCGTAAACTTCCTCAAGCCGGGAATTTTCTTTGCGAGCGGGATGTGCGTTTCGGAATAATGTTTGTCAAACGCCGCTGCATCTTTCGGAGTCTTGTAGAGCACGATTAATTGGGCCATTCAATCTCTCCCCAGAAAACTTCACGATCATAGCTGACCGTCAAGCGAAATTGCAGCATTCGGCTATTCCGCCCGCAGCGCGTGCATGGGATCGACGGTGGCGGCCCGGCGTGCGGGGAGCAGGCAGGCTGCTGCTCCAACAGTGACGAGCACGCCGACCGCCGCAATCACGATGACTGGATTGTATGGGCTGACCTGGAACAATAAGCTCGCGACGAGACGGGCAAATCCGAACGCAACGGCGATACCGAATGCGGCACCGATCAGGACGGGCGTGAGGCCGTCGCGCAGGACAAGGCGGTAGATGCTGGCGCGCTGCGCGCCGAGGGCGAAGCGCAGGCCGATCTCGCGCTGGCGCTGGACGACGGAGTAGGTGACGACGCCGTAGACGCCCAGTCCCGCGAG
>DASYAU010000005.1:0-2369 GCA_036501185.1 Candidatus Korobacter sp.
CGCGACCGTAAACGATGTTGACCGCACCCTCCGCGCCCATCACGGCGATCTCCGCCGTAGGCCACGCGAAGTTCGCATCGGTACGGATGTGCTTCGAGCTCATGACGCAGTAGGCGCCGCCATAGGCCTTGCGCGTGATGACCAGCAGCTTGGGTACGGTGGCCTCGGCGAACGCGTAAAGCAGCTTCGCGCCGTGGCGGATGATGCCGCCGTGCTCCTGCTCGGTGCCGGGCAGGAAGCCGGGAACATCTTCAAGCGTGACGAGCGGGATGTTGAAGGCATCGCAGAAGCGCACAAAGCGCGCGGCCTTGGTCGAGGCATTGATGTCGAGCACGCCGGCGAGATACGCGGGCTGATTCGCAACGACACCGACGGAGCGGCCATTCAATCGCGCGAAGCCGACGACGATGTTGCGCGCGAAGTGCTCCTGCACCTCGAAGAAGTAGCCGTCGTCCACAATGCGTGTGATGACGTCCTTGATGTCGTAAGGCTGCGAGGGATCGGCGGGCACGATGGTGTCGAGCGCGGTGTCTTCGCGATCGGCGGGATCGTCGGTAGCGCGGCGCGGCGGCGGATCGAGGTTATTTGCGGGCAGGAAGCTGAAGAGCTCGCGCAGCATGGCGAGGCACTCCTGATCGTCGTGGGCGAGAAAATGCGCGACGCCCGAGACTTCGTTGTGTGTTGCGGCGCCGCCCAGCTCTTCCTTTGAGACCTCTTCGTGGGTCACGGTGCGGATGACATCCGGGCCGGTGACGAACATGTGGGCGGTCTTGTCGACCATGAGGATGAAATCGGTGATGGCGGGTGAGTAGACGGCGCCGCCGGCACATGGCCCCATGATGGCCGAGAGCTGCGGCACTACGCCCGAAGCCAGCGTATTGCGGAGGAAGATATCCGCGTAACCGGCGAGCGAAACCACGCCCTCCTGAATGCGGGCGCCACCGGAATCGTTCAGCCCAATGATGGGCGCACCCACTCGCATGGCGGTATCCATGATCTTGACGATCTTGGCGGCGTTCGATTCCGAGAGTGAGCCGCCGAAGACGGTGAAGTCCTGTGCGTAGACGAAGACCGTACGGCCGTCGATGGTGCCATAGCCGGTGATGAATCCATCGCCCGGTATGCGCTGCTTGGCCATGTCGAAATCGGTGGCGCGATGGGTGACGAACTTGTCGGTTTCTTCGAAGGATCCTGGGTCCAGCAGGAGCTCGACACGCTCGCGCGCGGAGAGTTTGCCGGCACGGTGCTGGCGTTCGCGACGCTCAACGCCACCAGCTTCCTCGGCCAGGGCGTGGCGACGTTCCAATTCAGCGAGCGAGGCAGCGTGAGGATGACTGGGATGGGTATCGTCCATGGGAAACGCAATTATAGGACTGGCCACCCGGACACACGTATATCTGCGGCTCGACCTTCCAGCCACCAGGCCGCGAACTGATTCTTATCCCTGCAGCGTCGCGCTTTCGAAAGATGCACGGATCAGCCGGTTGCCATTTCCCATAGAATCCACCGGCGAAACGGGGCTAGGCTGAATTCGACAGGAAGGAAACCACATGAGCAAAGAGCAAAACGCACAGGCACTCGGCAAATTCGCCGAGGCAGCGAATACGGGAAAGTATGAGCTATTCGACGAGGCAGTCGCACCCGATTGCGTCGACCATGATCCGGCACCCGGACAAGGCCCGGGGCCGCAGGGATACCGCGCATTTTTCACCGAGATGCGGACAGCGTTTCCAGATCTGAAGGCAGAACTCGCCGCGATGGTCGCGGATGACGAGTCCATCGCGTTTGCGTACACACTTTCCGGCACGCATAAGGGTCCGTTGATGGGCATACCGGCAACGGGAAAGAAGATTTCGATTCGCGGCGTGCAATTCTCGAAATTCCGCGATGGAAAGATGGTGGAGCGATGGGGCAGTTCGGACCAACTCGGTATGCTGCAGCAACTTGGAGTTACCGCGATTCCCCGGATCTAATATCCCCACCCCGGTAGGAGCAGGCTAAGCCGCGGTAATACCGGCCAGGGATCAAGTCAGGATTCAGAGGAGAGAAAAGGGGTGGGAGCCCGTCTTAGGACGGTCACTTTCGCGGCGCCGCAGCTCAAAGGGCGTGCTTGTGGAAGATGTCGTCCTTTTCGCGGCAGGGGGAGCAAAGGGCGCTGACCCCGCAGCCCAACAGCAATGCCGCGCCGATGGTGATGATGACGGCGGGCAGGTACGACTCCAGACCGTATAGCCAATGAGCGACGATCGAAAAATCGGTGGATAACATCGAGATACTCCGCGCTACTCCTACTGATATAGAACGCAAAATCTGTTACTTAGTTGCAGCCAGGCCCACAATAACCCGGTTTGCTACTTGACAGCGTCCCC
>DASYAU010000006.1:0-3339 GCA_036501185.1 Candidatus Korobacter sp.
TGACTCACAGATGCCCGCACAACTTTCGCAAGCTTCGCAAACTAATCCGCCCCGTACTGACTTTCGTCCCATTCTGCGGTTTTGTGTGGCGTTGCTCGTTGCCGCAACGACTTTTGGCGTCGCAGCGTTCATGGTTCACGGCGTGGTGCTGAAGGCGCTTGCTGCCTCGGCGCGTCCGGCAGCCACAAATGCCCCGCGACAGTCGACTGGCGCAGCCGAAACACCGGCCGGTTTAGCTGTCATTCAGAAAATGCACGATCGCTACGCCTCGACCTGGTACTCCACCCTCTCATTTACGGAAATCGCCGAGCAGCGCTCGGATGATGGCAAGACCACATCCGAGACCTGGTGGGAGGAGGCCAAACTCCCAGGCCAGTTGCGGATCGACCTTGGCGCCCCGCCAACCGACACTAGCAAGCCGCGTCGCATCGTCGTATACACCCCCGATGGTGAGTACGACAAACGCCCCGGTCAACCCGTCCACCATACGGACCGCCGGAATTTTCTGCTGATCCTTGGTTTCGATGTATATCGCCAGCCGGTTGATCGCACCGTTGAGGAACTCAAAGCCGAGGGGTTCGATTTATCGAAGGTCCGGAGCGACACCTGGCACGGGCGCAACGTCACCGTCGTTGGCGGCGATAAACAGTTCTGGATCGATACCGAGCGCCAGCTCTTCGTGCGGCTCATCGACGGCGACACCGAGGCGTGGTTCGACGACTATCGCCCCCTCGATGGCGGCTGGATCGCCGCCGAGGTCGGTATCAAGAACAAGGGAGTCATGCGTCTCCACGAGGTCTACTCCAATATCAAGGCGAATGTGGACTTGCCAGATGCAATGTTCGATCCGGGAAGGCTGCCGTAAATGAGGCGCGTAGCAGGAGTCGCCACGTCTCAGTTGCTGATTTATCTCGATTCTTGCTCGTAGTGTTACTATGGTAGCAACGTTGCTACAGTGAGGATTCGTTTATGAGAATCACCAAATTATCAAGTCGCGAATTCAATCAAGATACGGGCAAGGCGAAGCTCGCAGCAAAAAAGGGGCCGGTGTTCATCACCGACCGAGGGCGTCCGTCCCACGTGCTGCTCACAGTCGAGCAATACGAGAAGATTGCCGGGACGCAGCAAAACATGGCGGAGCTGCTCGCGATGCCTGAAGCGGCGGCCATTCAATTTGATCCCCCGCGGTTGCGCGGCAACCTGCATAAGCCCGTGGACCTCGATTGATGTATATCCTCGATACCAATGTAGTGTCTGAACTGAGGAAAGGGTTGCAAGGAGACAGGAAAGTCCGAGCGTGGGCACAAGGCGTGGCGGTGGCGGACCTTTACTTGTCGGCGATTTCGATCCTGGAACTGGAAATCGGGATCTTGCTTGTGGAGCGCCGAGACTCGAAGCAAGGTTTAGTTCTTCGGGCGTGGATGGAACAGCATGTACTGCCCTCCTTCGAGGGCCGCATTCTGTCGGTCGATGCGGCCATTGCACGACGAAGCGCTGCTCTCCACGTGCCGAATCCACGCTCCGATCGTAATGCAATCATCGCCGCGACCGCGCTGGTTCACGGCATGACGATTGCAACCCGCAATGTGAAAAATTTTCAGCCTATGGGAGTCGCGATAGTGAATCCCTGGCAGGTTTGAACTCCCGGAAGTCGCGGCCGACCTCAGCTACCCGATCGACACCAATTCAGTAGTCCTCTTCAACTGCCCGCAGGCGGCGAAGATGTCGCGGCCCCGCGGCTTCCGAATAAATGCCGGAATGCCCGCGCGCATGAGAATCTGCTGAAAAGCTTCAACCCGCGCCGGATCGGGAGTCGAGTAGGGAATCTCCGGCCCCGGGTTCCACGCGATGAGATTGACCTTCGCGCGCAGTCCTTTCAGAAGCTGCACCACCTCGCGGGCGTTCTCGTCCGAGTCGTTCACGCCGCCGAGCAGCACATACTCAAAGGTCAGTCGCTCGCGAGGCCGAAGAGGGAACTCGCGCGCCGCCGCCATCAGTTTCTCCAAAGTCCACTTCTTCGTGATCGGCATGAGCTCGCGGCGGCTGGCATCGTTCGACGCGTTCAGCGAGATGGCCAGCTTCGGCCGCAGCTTAAGCTTCGCAAAATCTGCAATCCGCGGCACGATCCCCGACGTCGACACCGTCATCCGCGATTCCGGGATGCCGACGCCTTCGACGAGCAGATCGACGGAACGAACGAAGTTGTCGAAGTTGAGAAACGGCTCGCCCTGTCCCATGAAGACGAGGTTGATGCGCTGCTGGTCGATGTCAACACGCTGATCGCTAAGGACCGCCAAGATCTGGCCAACGATCTCCCCGGCAGTCAAATTCCGCAGCAGCCCCAGCAGGGCAGTCATGCAGAAGTGGCAATCGACCGCGCATCCCACCTGGCTCGACACGCAGATCGTGGCCCTTTCATAAGACGACTCACTGCCGTCGCCTTCTTCGCCGCCATCGCCCTCAGGCATCCACACGGTTTCCACAGTTTGGCCGTCGCGGAACTGCATCAGATAGCGAACGGTACCATCGGTGGAGGTAAACCGCTTCTGGATCACGGGTAACCCGACGCTCCAGCCCGCCATGGAGAGTTGCTGGCGGAGGGCCAGCGGCAGGGTGGTGAAGTCGTCGAGCGAGGGCTTCCGCTCCCGATAAAGGCCCTGGAAGAGCTGCCGCGCGCGGTACCCGGGCTGGGCGTGCGCCTCCATCATCTCCGTAAGGTCTTGAAATGAAAGGCCTAAAAGTTCGGAATTGTTATTTTCTGCCACTCATCTAATCCTCTGTGTGCAGTGATAGATTTTAATGGAAGGTCCGGAAAGCTGCCGCACCGGAGTGAACCAGCGCGGTCTTTTCAACGTCTTATCAGGAACAATGCTGGAGCAGCAACATCCCGTGGCGACACCGATTCAACTGGAGAACCCGATGGCGAGCGCGCCGCGCAACGTCAGTAAAGAAGTATTACCCAATGGACTGACGATTTTGACCGAGGAAATGGATCATATCCGCTCGGTATCCATCGGAATATGGGTCAAAAATGGGTCCCGCCACGAAGACCCGCAGGTAAATGGCGTTTCCCACTTCATTGAACACATGGTCTTCAAGGGTACGACTTCGCGAAATGCGGAGGATATCGCGCGCCAGGTCGACTCCATCGGCGGCAACATGGACGCGTTCACCGGCAAAGAGATGGTCTGCTTCAACATCAAGATCCTCGATGAGCATGTCCCGGTGGCGCTCGATGTGCTCACCGACATGGTGCTGAACCCGGTGTTCGACAGCAAGGAAATCACCCGCGAAAAAGGCGTAATCCTCGAAGAAATCAAGATGGACGAGGACAATCCG
>DASYAU010000007.1:0-11064 GCA_036501185.1 Candidatus Korobacter sp.
ACACAACGTACCAGATGGGCTTAAAACTCTCTTTCAAAGCGTGCATTCTACCCTAGTTTAGACACCGCGCCTAAGGAAAAGTTCTCGGCGCTGTAAACTTTCGTTAATTCCGGGAAATGCAACAAAAGCCTTATTTTAAACGATTTAACCCGAACTTAAGGGGATTACCCGCGTACCCCTTTTGGGTTACTGCACCGGCACAGAATGGCTGCGGATAAAGATTACTGCTCGCCCATCTTCGTATGCCAATTTCCAGCTACCTTCCAGCGTCAACATCCGCAACAGCGTCGTCAAACCCGCTGTTGGCGACAGAACTACAGTGTTGATTCGGTTCCTCTCCAGGAATGGCCGTGGATCCCGTTCCCCGTTGTAGATGGCCACGTATTCAGCCAGAAACGAGTCGCCATACAAATCGGCCCGACCATCTACATACACCTGGTACTCAGGGTAGAGCCGCCAGATCATGTATCCGCCGAATGTGTAGTCGTTCAGAACGTTACGAGGCAAACTCTGGTCATGCACGAAGGCAACAGCTTTCTCCGGATAGATGTTTTTCTCCGCCAACGCCTGGAAAGCCAGCCCGCTCGACGCCGCCTCGGCGCAGAAATATCCTGCCAGCACCAGAACCACCGCCGCGATCGCTGCGCCAGATGCTGGGGACAACCGAGCCCACCCTTTTCGCGGAACCCACAGATGCTCCGCCAGCAGCAATGCGGCAACCAGGCAGAATACCGGAATATTGCGTGCTGATTTTAACGCCGCCGCTAGGAGAATTCCGTAAATCAGAAATCGCCCCGGACGATAGCGCTGCCGGCTAAACAGCATCGCCCCCAGGGTCACCACTGCGAGTGCGACAAACGGCCGCAAGTGCGGGTCGTGCAGGTTTGCCGGACGCCACTCTTGGATCGTGGCGTTGATCTTCATCCGCATCACGAAGAAGGGAAACGTCAGCATCGTGAAGCCGTTCGGATTGAGTGGCACCACCGCAACGCACGCCACCCCTGCTCCGGCGATTGCCAGCCATTCCCGCGGCGTGCTCTCCCCGCGTCTCGTCCAACGGTCGAGGATTTCGGCCACCAGCACCAGCCCGACGAACACGATTCCCAGCAGGTATCCCGCATGAAGCTGAACCCACAACAGCATGAGGCAGGGAAGAGCGATCAACCAGCGAAGATCATGACGCCGGATCGAGCCATAGAGAATCCAAAGGAACACCGCGCCAAATAGCAGCGAGATCGACTGCGGACGCAGCGCGAACGCTGGACGCGCCGCAAAAGCCGCAAATACTGCCGAAAGGAACGCCACCCATCGCGGTGCCTCGGCAACATACGCAATCACCGTAAACGCCAGCATCAGCAGCAGTGCGTTTTCCGACGCCAGTGCGATCATCCCTCCCGCCTGGTAGCTGACGTACATCAGCACATCGGTCAGGTATTCATGCGCAACCCATTTTTTTCCCGCGGCCGCGTACGAAAACGGGTCAGTATACGGCACCGCGTGGTGCGCCACAATCCAGCGCCCAGTCGCCAGGTGCCACCACGTATCCGCCGAGGCGATCGCGCCTGAACACACTCCGAAAATCGCCAGCAGAAATGCCAAAGCTAAAAATAGACGCGTGTAGCGCGCCCACACGGTTTCCAGGTGCGCAGGTGCGCCAGCTAATTGTGTTTCGGAGTGCAAGACTGACTGGATTCTATAGTCGCCTGGCGCAGACGAGAAGGTGACGAATAGGAGGCTAGGCAGCCTTCGGCCGATCTTCGCTTTCGGCGTCGCTAAAGCGTTGCGCAATCGCCGTCAGCACCCGGTCGTAGGAGTTCAGCATCTCGTGCTGCCGCGGCTCCTTCGTCCACCACAGCACCTTCAGCTTGCCGCTGTTCGAACCAGGTTCCTGAATGCCTACCATCAGCGCCTCCGGCGGGGGATCTTGCAGGATCCCCGCCACCGATCGGACCGCGTCGAGAACGCGCTTTTTAATTTCTTCCACATCCTTCGTATTCTTCAAGGGAAGGTCGAACTCCCAGCGCCGCTTCTCGTACGCCGTATTTACGATCACGGAGTGGGTGAACAAATCCGCATTCGGGATCACCACCTGTCGCCCATCGTAGGTTTTGATAATGGTGGCGCGCGTTTGTATGTCCTTCACCGTCCCTTCGTAGGGATCGAGTTTTATCTCATCGCCCACGCGAAACGGTTCTGCCCACAGCAGCAGCAGTCCAGCGAGAAAATTTTGTAGGATATTCTGGAACGCAAAGCCGATTGCGACGCCGCTGATGCCAAGCACCTTCACCAGGTCCGACGCCTGGAACGATGGCGCTACGATCGAGAATGCCACCAGGAATCCGAGCAGCACCGTAACGCCGCCCATCAGTCGTCCGAAAACCACCCCTAAGTTCTGCCGGCTCTTAGGCGTCGCCCGCCGGATCAAACGTCCAACGAACATGCTGGCGAAGTAAAAGAGTATAAAGACGATGACAGCGACGACCAGCGCGGGCAAGCGACTGATGAACGTATCTGCCATGTGATGAGCAGCTTCCCAGAATTTGTTAATGTTCAAGTTCATGTGTTCCGCGCCCGTAGGCAGGCTCTGGGAGAGATGCCAACTTAACTCCGAACGGTTGGCAGGGCGGTTATGATGGAACACTGAGTGTTGATATGCCCGCCGGGATGGCGAAACTGGCAGACGCAGCGGACTTAAAATCCGCAGACCCTAACAGGTTGTGGGGGTTCAAGTCCCCCTCCCGGCACCATCAAGCCCTGCACTCAGCAACTCCACACGGTCACACCGTCATCGAGATCGTGTTGTGCCCGCGGCCCCTAAGGTGCCGGGCTTTCCGAAACAACGCCGCTCGAATCGAAAGCTCCTCTGCTCATTTGCGCCATAGTCTGCATCAAATATTGCGTCGTTTCCTGAGACTGTATCGCTTCGGGTGTCGTCTCGCCGACAGAAAGATTGCTGTCCGGGATCGTAATAGCCCGTTTCCTTGATTCCCGATTTGATGGGGAAAATACAAGATCGAGGGACCTAAAATGACCGTTTATTTGCTTTGCGTTCCAGATGCATCTTGGCCTTTATTCGATATCGAAGTCGCGGGCGTCTTTCGAAAACCGAATTCAAAGCGGAAGTCCAGCGCCTCGCGCGGCAAAGAAGATTCGGCCGAGAAAAGACCGCCGACCATCTTTTTTTTCGGAGAAAATCGCGAACTCGCACTTTACCGCGCAGACTTTTTACAGAAGCTTGGTTACGAGGTCGTGATGCCGGAGACCACAGCGCAAGCAATCGTCGCTATCCGCAATGTTCCTTTCGATGCTGCCATTTTGAGTTACACGCTCTCGGATGACATCGTCAAAGAACTTGCTGACCTGATTCGGCAGGAGTCTCCCGACTGTCCTCTATTGACCATTTCAAAAGCGGCTATTGTTGACCCTCACGTGCGCCCAGATGCCGTCATCAAAGCGCTGGAGGGTCCAAGGGGGTTGGCGTCCGTTCTGCGCAAAGTTCTGTCAAAACCGGTGCAGTGATCGAGCACCTTACATGCACACGCCGGAATGGGCCACACTCCGTTGGTGATGCACCCCTGCCATGGCATGGCATTGTAAGTCGCTTGCCTCAACTGCCATAGCCGTTCGGATGCGCTAACCGCCACTTCCAGGCGCTCTCAATGATCTCCGTAACTTGTGGAAATTTCGGCTTCCACCCCAACTCTTGCCGGATCTTCTCCGAACTTGCCACGAGTATGGCCGGATCGCCAGCTCTGCGTGGCGCTTCCTGCGCCGAAACCTTCTTCCCGGTCACCTGCTCGGCGGCGGCGATTACCTCGCGCACGCTGAAGCCATTTCCATTTCCGAGGTTGAAAATCAATCGCTCCGGTTCGCTGCCCGTTCCGAGTCGATGCAGTGCAAGCACGTGCGCCTCAGCAAGGTCGAAGATGTGGATGTAATCGCGCACGCAGCTCCCGTCCGGAGTCGGGTAGTCCGCGCCGTAGATCGACACCGTTGGGCGCGCACCCGCCGCCGCTTGCAGCACGATAGGAATCAAATGCGATTCCGGGTTGTGATCTTCGCCTACATCGGCGGTGGCCCCGGCCGCATTGAAGTATCGCAAGCTCGCGAAGCGTAGCCCGTGAATGCGATGGAACCAGTTCAACATCTGTTCGACGAGCAGTTTTGATTCGCCGTAAGGGTTGGTAGCCTTCAGCGGGTCATCCTCCGCAATCGGCGTTCGCTGCGGATTGCCGTACAACGCTGCCGTCGACGAAAACACCAGCCGCGTCACGCGGTACTCCACTAGAAGTTCAAGCAGAGTGATGGTGTTCGCCGTGTTGTTGCGAAAGAACCTCTCCGGCGTGATCATCGATTCGCCCACTTCAATCGAAGCCGCGAAGTGCAAAACGCCATCGAAGCCGCCCACCCTCAACGTCTCGGCGAGTCGAACGCGGTCCCCAACGTCTCCAACCACCAACTCGATTCCGTGCGGAATCGCCTCGCGATGCCCGTTCGACAAGTTGTCGTACACCACCACCGTGTCACCGTGTCCACGAAGTGCGTGCACGACCGCGCTCCCGATATACCCGGCGCCGCCAGTAACGAGGACCTTCATGCGACGACTATAGCAAACGAACGCCGCCCCACTTCCTCACCCAGTTTTTTCGCTTGCGATCAGTGCCACCGTCGCGTTCACTGCGCGAATATAGTCGGCGGGTGCTAACAGGATCTGCATGCCGCGCACTCCGGCGGAAACTGAGATGACGTCGAACATCTCTGCCATTTCGTCGATGAGAACCGGAAAATCCTTCTTAGCTCCCAGCGCCGTCACGCCTCCGCGGATGTAGCCGGTCAATGGCTGCACTTCTTTCAGCGGGACGAGGTGGATCTTGCGATCGCCGGTGGCCTCCGCCAACGCCTTCAGCTCAAGTTCGTAATTCCCGGGAATCACCGCGAAGCACGGCCCGTTGCGGTCGCCGCGGGCGAGTAGCGTTTTGAACGTCTGTTCCGGCGGCAACCCGATCTTGGCGGCAACACTTTCGGCCGCCAGGTCGTCAGGGTTAACCTCGTACTCGCGCAGTTCGTATCGCACCTTCAGTCCGTCGAGAATCCGTACCGCGTTTGTCTTCAATCCTCACTCCCGGCACTCTGCTACCTGATGGTGGTGCGTGCCGTCTGACTAGCAGGTCGTCCCTATGCTGACGTCGGCTTTTCCTGGCGATCGAAACTGGCCTGTTCTGGGGTTGGCCTGCTGCTCGGGCGCAAGTACAATAGATGTTTATCCCACGTACTCTTGGAATGCGAATGTTTCCTTGGAAGAAGGCCGGCATGTTCGCCGGTGTAATTTGTGCGATGATCATCGGGACCGCTTGTGGCGATTACTATCGCCCGACTGCCAATCCGATCATCGCCCCCGGCGGGAACCCGCAGAATACTCATTTCGCCTACGCTCTCTACAGCAATCCGAATGGTCCAGGTGGCACCACCGGTCCCGGGACCCTGCAGCAGATTGACGTCTCCGGCGATTCAGTCACCCTCCAGGTGATCGTTGGCCGCGAACCAATTTTCGCCTCTTTCTACGGCACTTCTACCGGCGCCGTCTACACAGTCAATAAGGAAGACGGCAGCGTCACACAGCAGTCGTTTCTCTCGGTTCAACCGCCGAACGTCATTACGCTTCCCACCCGTTCCGCACCCGTCTTCGTGGGGGGCACCTCGGCCGTTGACGTCTACATTCTTAATGCCAGCGCACCGGACCAGTGCACCGGCACCGGTTCGCTCAATATTGTCACCACCGGCAATGTGGTATCAAACACGATCTGTGTCGGACAAAACCCCGTGGCATTGGGGCAGAAACCGAACGGCGGCAAAATCTACGTCGTGAACCAGGCCACCAATAACGTGAGCGTTGTTGATCCCGTAAGCCAGCAGGTCGGCGCCACTATCCCCGTGGGCTCGAATCCGGTTTGGATCACCTCGAATCTAGATGGCTCGTACATGTTCGTGGTGAACAAAGGCTCAAATTCGCTGACCGCGATCCACACCACTGATAACACGACGACCACGATCCCCGTCGGTACCGCGCCGAACTTCTCCATCTTCGATAGCTTCCGCAACCGTCTTTATGTCACCAACGGCGGCAGCAACGATGTCAGCATGCTCGATCTTTCCAAAGCCACGCCGCAGATGCTCGTTCAGCATGTTTCGCTTGGCGCCGGCACTTCCAATCCGACCTCGATCGTCCCTCTCGCCGACGGTTCACGCTATTACGTGGCCAACAGCGGCAGCTTCAATGTGAGTGTGGTTAATTCTGAAAGCAATACGCTCGCTGCAACCACGCCCAATCCGATCCCGCTATACCCGGCGGGCACAACAGCGGCTACCGCGCAGAACCTCTGGATCGAGAGCGAACCCACTAGCGCGAAGGTCTACGTCACTACCCCGCCTCCGTCCGGCACCCCGCAATCAAACAATCCGAATGCCGCACCGGGTGTGACGATCATCCGCACCTCTAACAACTCGATTGAGAGTTTTCTGCAGGCGCCGCAGAGTGATCCCAACTGCCAGCCAAACCCGGTAGCGATTCCGCCGGTGACGTGCGGTTATCAAACGCCTGTCCAGTTGCTCACGTACATTCACGATTAAAATCGAGCAGAAATAGGAAAGGGTGGGGAATAGCCCACCCTCTTCTTTGTTCCAAAAAATTCTAGACCGCGGCCGCGAGCTCTTCTCCACGCCGGCGCCGGTTATATCGCATCGCAATGTTCATATATACATTGCCCACCGGAGTCTCGAAATACATCACCAGGGCTTCGGTATCTTCGTTGCCCTTCAGACCCTCGTCATCACCGTGCATGTGCGGCGGGTGGATCTTGAAGCGGAATCCCTGGTCGTTCAGGGAAGTGACAGCATTGCCAATCACAAGGTTTGCCAGCTCGCACATCGTCTCTGAGACGATCTGGTTCGACTGCGCGACCTGCTGTCCGGCGAGCGTGCTCGCAATCCGGGTTGCAGTTTCCGCATCGATGTCGAAGATGACGCGCCCTTCAATGTCGCCGTTCACCACTACCACGGCAGCCACGCCCTTGCGCCGATAGGTCTCTTCTTCCATGGTCATGTCGCCGATCTGCGTCGTGCATCGCAGCATCTCCGCGAGGACCGCGTCGGCGGAATTGATGAAGGGCTGGATCAGCTCCATCTTCATTGGCCGGAATCTCCCCCCGCCACCGCGGCGGTTGCCAGCGTCATGCCTTCATCCCCTAGCACGTACTTGATCACCTCGTACAGCACCTCGGGTTTTACTGGTTTTTGCACGAAGTGCCGCGCGCCTTTTTGCAGCGCGGCCACAATATTTTCCTGGTACCCAACCGACGACACCATCACGATGCGTGCATCCGGATGTTGCCGCACAATGCGCTCCGCCGCCTCGATCCCTTCCATCTGCGGCATAGTGATATCCATGAGCACGATGTCGGGATGCGTGCGGTCGAATTCCGTGATCGCCGTGCAGCCGTCCCCGGCTTCGCCCGCTACTTGCCCGCCGAAGCTGTCGATCATCTTCGTCAGGTTCTTGCGCGCGAACACGGAGTCGTCCACCACCAGGTAGCGCACCGGCTGCCGGTCCTTGCTTCGAATTAGAGCAGGGAATTGCTCCATATTGTTCCTCTCAGGGCCCCGCCGCTTCTATTCTTACCCATTCCGCGGCGGCTCGCATCCATTTAAGTCGTAATCGCGCGTTGCGTGGCGCATTGTACCTGCAAAAGATTCGCCAATGCGTCCAACGGAACCACGCGGTTTACGTTTCCTCGTTCTATTGCAACCTTGGGCATTCCAAACACAACGCTTGAAGCTTCATCCTGCGCCACGGCCAATCCGCCTGCGTCTTTCACCGCTTTTATCCCATCGGCGCCGTCTTCCCCCATACCGGTCATGATTAGCGCGACTGTTTTTGCGCCAAACTCTTGCGCCACGGATCGGAACAGCACATCCGCCGACGGCCGGTGTCCGTTCACTCGCCCATCATCGGCCAGCACCACCACGTCGCCCAAAGGCATGTGGCGCACCCTCATGTGCCGATTGCCGGGGCAGATCAGCGCTCGTCCCGCCAGCAGCAAATCCCCCGACTGCGCTTCCTTGACGTCGATAGCGCACGCCTCGTTCAAGCGATGCGAAAACATCTGCGTGAACCCTTGTGGCATGTGCTGCACCACCACGATGGACCCTGGAAAATCCGCCGGCAGTTGTGAAAGCAGGTAGAGCAGCGCGTTTGGGCCACCCGTTGAAATCCCAATCGCCACGATCTTCGACGGGTTCATCCGCTTGTTCTGAGCTGGACGCGGTGGCTTGCGTACCTGCAGCAAGCGCTGCTCGTCGACCGATGCCACTTCCACTTTCGGCTTACGCGCGGTCCCTGCAACTTTTACCTTGGCTACCAGTTCGTCGGCGATCGTATCGATCATTGTCGATACGTTTTCCTGCGGCTTGGCGACGAAATCGAAGGCCCCCAATTGCAACGCCTTAAACGTCTCGCTCGCTCCTTCCGTGCTATGCGAGCTCACCACGATGACGGGCAGCGGATTGCGCCGCATAATTTGCCGCAGCGTCTCGATGCCATCCATTTGCGGCATTTCGAGGTCCAGCGTCACCACGTCGGGCCGGAGCTCTTCGATCTTCCTCAGACCGAAGGTCCCGTCCATCGCGGTGCCCACTACCTCGATCGCTCCATCGCGCTGCAGCATCTGCGTAATCATCTTTCTCATCAGTGCCGAATCATCAATCACCAGCACTCGAATCGGTGTTGCCCTCAAGCCGAGGCCCCCAATTTTCTTGCCCCGCCGCCTACCGCCGCGCGCCCCAGGCGCTCCACCACGGAAGCAACGTTTAGGATCAAGACCACGGTCCCATCACCCAGGATCGAAGCCCCGCTCACCAGCTCCGTGGCGACCAGGCTGTCTTCGAGCGCCTTGATGACCAATTCTTCTTCGCCTTCGAGTTTATCCACCACCAGCCCAAACCGCCGATCGCCCAGACTTACCACGATCACGAAAATCTTTTCCTTGCCCGTCGCCGCTGCTCGTTTCCTGCCTTCCAGCGCATCCAGCCGCACCAGCGTGATGATCTGGTCACGGAGCTGCAGCACCTCGTGGTGGTCTACCGTGTGGATGTGCGACTGCGTTGTGCGCGCAATTTCCACCACCGACCCCAGCGGCACCGCGTACAGGCGCTTGGCCACGCGGAAGAGCAGCGCCTGCATGATTGCCAAAGTTAACGGAACTCGCAACTGAAAAGTCGTGCCCTTGCCGCGCTCCGTCTGGATCCCAATCGATCCCTTGAGTCGCTTGAGTACCGACTGCACGATGTCCATACCCATGCCCCGGCCGGAGATCTCGGTCACCTGCTCCGCCGTGCTCAAGCCCGGCTGGAAGATCAGGCTCAATGCCTCTTGTTCGCTGAGCTTGTCTGCTTCCTTCTCGGAGAGGATGTTATTCGCAATCGCCCTAGCCACCACGCGGTCCCGGTCAATGCCAGCGCCATCGTCGCTCAGTTCAATCAATACCTGGTTGCCCTGGTAGTACGCATTCAGCTTCAACGTGCCCTTCGCCGGTTTTCCCGCGGCCGTCCGCTCATTCGGCATCTCGATGCCGTGGTCTACCGCGTTCCTGACCAGGTGCATCATGGGCTCGGCCAGTGCGTCGAGAATGCTCTTGTCGAGGTCCGTGTTCTGCCCGCTGATGATCAGCTCGCATTGCTTGCCGTTCGCCCGCGCCACATCGCGCACCACGCGAGGGAAGCGCCGAAAGAGCTGTTCCACTGGTACCATGCGGATCTTCATCACCGAGCGCTGTAGCTCGTTCAGGATCTGCGCCTGGAACGCCATTCCATCCGCAAACTTCGCGCGCAGCGGATCTTTCGCGTGTTGCTTGCCGAAATCCGATAGCGTCTGGTTGAGCATCGACTTGTTGATGATCAGCTCGCCCACCAGGTTCAGCACTGCGTCGATTCGTTCCGCGTCCACGCGCAACAAGTTTTCCGGCGAAATGGACAGGCTGCTCGGCGCGGCGGCCTCTGTTCGCTCGTCGTCGCCATCTTCGATCGGCATCAGCGCCGGAAGACTGTGGTCCACCGCATTCTTCGGAGCCTCGGCCTTCGGCGGTTCCACCGTTGGCGCAGGCGCAACCGGCGCGGGCGCCGCAACTGCCTTCACCGCCAGGCTCGTGGCCCGTCGCACGATGTTGTCGCGCGACTCTCCCTCCCGTACGTAACTCTCCAAAACTGTGCGCCGCGAAATCGACGGCACCTGGATCTTCTTTTCGATTGCGTCCGCCGGCTGGCTGCTCGCGATTACTGCACATATCGTCGCCACGTGTTCCGGCAGGAAATCACCCTCGGGCCGCACCACCACCAGCGCCCCAAGGTGTTGCAAAACGTTTTTGACCAGCTGCAGCGCCGCAATGCGCATCGGGCACTGCGCATCCACCTCGATCGCCAGGTTGTAGAGCGGAATTCCTTTTTCCGCCGCCTTCGAGATCAGCAACTGCTCGTATTCGGTCCAAACGAATTCGATCTGGAGCTCGCCTTCGCCCCGCGCCTTGGGCTGCTCCGTCAGACGCCGGATCAGCGCCCGCACATGGTCGGCGTTCGGTTGCGCCCCGTTCGTGCGATAGGCCGTCAGCATGGAATCGAACGTATCGGCTGCGTGAAGCACTAGCTCAACCAGCGCGCCGTTACCGTTCTGTACCACGTTCGGTGTGAGCGCGTCTTCAATCGCGTGTGCCAGCTCGCTCAGTTCTTTGAATCCACAAGCCGCCGAGTCGCCCTTCAGCGTATGCACGGTTCGGCGGATGTCCCTCACGATCTCCGGGTCTTTCGGCTTCCGCTCCAACTCGAGCCCTTCATCGTTCAGCGCCTGCAGGAGTTCCTGCGCGCTCTCGAAGAAGAGATCACGGAGTTCGGTTGCGCGTTCGTCGGAGAAGAAGGTCACTTACCCCTCGATCCTCTGGTACGCCGTGCCGTTGTTCACATGCACCATCTGGAACTTGTCGCTCAGTCCGAACAGGCTCTCCGCATGTCCTACGAACAGAT
>DASYAU010000008.1:0-33570 GCA_036501185.1 Candidatus Korobacter sp.
CGCCGATGAATGATCCGACCACGCCGTTGATGAAGCAGTGGGCACATGTCAAACGTGACCATCCCAACGCCCTGCTCTTCTTTCGCCTCGGCGATTTCTACGAGCTCTTCTTCGATGACGCCGTCATCGCCGCCCGCGAGCTGCAAATCACCCTTACCGCGCGCAACAAGGAAAAAGGAAACAGCGTTCCTATGTGCGGCGTTCCTTACCACGCCGCCGAAAACTACATCGCCAAATTGATCCGTCGCGGATTCAAAGTCGCCGTGTGCGACCAGATGGAAGATCCCAGGCTCGCCAAGAAACTCGTCAAGCGCGAAGTCACGCGCGTCATGACGCCTGGCACCACCGCCGACTCCAACCTCGGCTCTGAAGAAAACAACTTCCTTGCCGCCGTCGCCACCCACGGCGATTACGTAGGTTTCGCCGCGCTCGATCTTTCCACCGGGGAATTTCGCGCCACCGAATTCAAAGGCGCGGACGCCCGCCGTCGCATCCAGGAAGAACTTCTTACGCTGCGCCCCAAGGAAGTTCTCTATGCCTCTTCCCTGCCGCTATTCGAAGCCGCACGTCCCGCGCCCTTGCACGTAGCGCCGGTCGCCAGCGGCGCGCTCCCCAAGCTCGCCACCATCGACAACGCTACATGGGCCGAGACTCCACTTGAAGATTGGGTCTTCGCCCCCGACTACGCCATTCCGCTCGTCGAAAATCATTTTGGCGTTCTCTCGCTCGAAGGCTTCGGCCTCGCCAACAAAGCTTCGGCCGCGGCAGCCGCCGGCGCGATTCTTCACTACGTCCGCCAAACCCAGCGCGGATCGCTGCACCACGTCGATCGCATCGGCTTCTACGAGCGCCAGAACTGCTTGGTCCTTGATGCCGTCACCGTCCGCAACCTCGAACTCACCGAGCCGCTTTTCACCAACACCAGCGAAGGCGTCACCCTCTTCCGCGCGCTCGACGCGACCATGACGCCGATGGGCAAGCGCTTGCTTCGCGCCTGGATGCTCCGCCCTTCCATCGAACCCGCCGAGATCGACGCCCGCCTCGATGCCATCGAAATCCAGGTTGCTGATACCCTCGGCCGCGAAGAGCTCCGCCGCGCTATGGACGGCATCCTCGACATCGAACGCCTCCTCAGCCGCGTCACGCTAGAAACCGCCAACCCGCGCGACCTCCTCGCGCTCGCGCAATGTTTCTCGCGCCTGCCCAAAGTTCGCCAGGCAATCTCCCGCTTCCCCGCCGAACGGCTTCAGACTCTCCACACATCACTCGACGACCTCGCCGACCTCCGCGATCGCATCTTTACTACGCTGGTTGACGAGCCGCCGCTCACTCTCAACGACGGCGGCGTCATCCGCGAAGGTCTCGACGTCTCGCTTGACGAACTTCGCGACCTCAGCCGCAACAGCAAGCAATACATCGCGCAGATTGAAGGACGCGAGCGTAAGCGCACCGGCATTGGATCGCTGAAGATCAAGTTCAATAGCGTCTTTGGCTACTACCTCGAAATCAGCAAGGCGAACCTCCACCACGCTCCCGCCGACTACGAACGCAAACAAACACTGGTCAACGCAGAGCGCTTCACCACTCCAGAGTTAAAGGAATACGAGGGCAAGGTCCTCGATGCGCAAGAGAAGATCGTCGAAATCGAGCGTCGCATCTTCGCCGAACTCCGCCAGGCCATCGCCGCTGAAGCGCGCCGCGTCCGCCAGACCGGCCTCGCCGCCGCCGAAGTCGACGTCCTTACCAACTTCGCGCATCTCGCCGCCTCGCGCAATTACTCGCGCCCCAAGTTCGATTCGACCGGCGAATTCGAACTTATCGAGGCCCGCCATCCTGTGATCGAACTCCAGGAGCTCACCGGCAGCTCCGACCGCTTCGTGCCCAACGATCTCTATCTGAACTCAACGACGCACACCGTAATCGTGCTCACCGGCCCGAACATGGGCGGCAAATCCACCTACCTCCGCCAGGCCGCGCTCATCGCTATCATGGCGCAAATGGGAAGCTTCGTCCCGGCGCGCAGTGCACGGCTCAGCATCGTCGATCGCGTCTTCACCCGCATCGGCGCCGCCGATAACCTCGCCCGCGGCCGCTCCACCTTCATGGTCGAGATGACCGAAACCGCCGCCATCCTCAACACCGCCACCGACCGCTCGCTCATCCTCCTCGACGAAGTCGGCCGCGGCACCTCCACCTACGACGGCCTCGCGATCGCCTGGGCCTGCATCGAATTCCTCCACGCGCGCACCCGCGCCAAAGCTCTCTTCGCCACCCACTACCACGAGCTCACGGTGCTCGCCGACGAACTAACCGGCGTGAAGAACTACCACGTTTCCGTAAAAGAAAGTGGCGGCAACGTCGTCTTCCTCCGCAAGGTCGCGCCCGGCGCCGCCGACAAGAGCTACGGTATCGAAGTTGCGAAACTAGCCGGCTTGCCCGCGGAAGTCATAGAACGCGCCCGCGCCGTCCTCCGCGAACACGAGACCGCCGAGCGCCAGACTACTTCGCACCTCACTCCCGGCGCCGAGCCGGAAGCCGGCCCGATGCAACTCACCATCTTCACGCCGCTCTCGCAGAAGATCGTCGACCAGCTCAAACAAACCGACCTCAACCGGCTCACACCGATCGAGGCCCTGAACCTCCTCCACGAATTGAAGAAGCAGCTCGACTAGATGCTGCTCTCCCAGTCCTTGGATTGTCGTGTACCGCGATTCGCACTCCGAATTGAACTCCCGATGCCGTAAACTCTCCACGATGGCTTCCACTCGGCTCCAGGAATTACAACATCAAGTCGGACAGCTCATGATCGTCGGCTTCGACGGCATCGAGCTCTCGCCGCGCGTCCGCACGCTGCTCCAAACCATCCAGCCCGGCGGCATCATCCTCTTTCGCCGCAACGTCGAGTCCGCCGAGCAGACTCACAAGCTCAACACTGATGCGGAGGCCGCCGTCTCCGTTCCCATGTTCCGTTGCGTCGACCTCGAAGGCGGCACCGTCGATCGCCTCCGCGACGCCATCGCCCGCGCGCCATCCATGACCGACGTCGCCCGCACCGGCTCGAAAAAAGTCCTGCGCCGCTTCGGACGCCTCCTCGGCGAAGAATCGCGCTCAGTCGGCTTCAACACCGACTTCGCTCCCGTCTTCGATCTCCGTGCCACGCCGTCACTCGATGTGCTGACCTCACGCACGATCGACGAAGATCCCAAGGTCGTCACTACTCTCGCCGCCGAATTTCTCAAGGGATTCGCCGACGAAAACGTCCTCGGCTGCGGCAAGCATTTCCCCGGTCTCGCCGGTGGCAGCGTCGACTCGCATTTCGAACTGCCGGTCGTGAACAAGTCCTGGAAGGAGCTGTGGGAAGAAGACCTCTATCCCTATCGCAAGCTCCGTGACAAGATTCCCTTTTGCATGATCGCCCACTGCGTCTATCCGAACGCCGTCCGCGAAAAGCTCCCCGCCTCCATCTCGCGCTTCTGGATCACCGACGTCCTACGCAAGAAGATCGGCTACAAGGGCCTGATTCTCTCCGACGACCTCGAAATGGGCGGCGTGCTTAAAGCCGTCTCCATCGAAGAAGCCGCAGTCATGGCGATTCGCGGCGGCGCCGACATCTTCCTCGTCTGCAACAACGAATCGCTCGTCTGGCGCACGCACTATGCCGTTCTGCGTGAAGCCGAGCGCGACAAGAAATTCGCAAAGCAGGTCGCGGTCGCCGCGAATCGCGTTCTCGCGTTCAAACGTCGTTCACGCCCGGTCCGCGCCAAGCTTGCCTCCGTACCCACGCAACGCACCGTCGAAGGCCTTCGCCGCAAAATCTGGGAGCTGACCGAAGAAATTCGTCTCACCTCCACGCAGGTAGGGCCGATGGAATGATCGTCGCCGGCGTCATGAGCGGCACCAGTGGCGACGGCATCAACGTCGCGCTCGTGCAATGCATTGGCCGCGGCCTCAAAACCCGCCTCCACCTTCTCGCGCACGACGAGTTCCCTTATCCCGGCGCTGTCCGCCGCACTATTCTCGACGCGATGAACTCGCGCACGACGTCCGTCGCGGACCTCGCCCGCCTCAACTTCCTCCTCGGCGAGCTCTACGCCGACGCCGTCCTCGCCACGATCAAAAGGCACCGCACCACGTGCGAGCTCATTGGATGCCACGGCCAGACGCTCTACCACCAGGGCGATGCCCAAACCTTTCTCGGCCGCAAGGTGGCCGTCACCTGGCAGACTGGCGAGTCGTCCATTCTCGCCGCGCGCACCAAGCTCCCCGTCGTCAGCGATTTTCGCCCCGCCGACATGGCCGCCGGCGGCAAAGGCGCACCGCTCGTTCCCTACCTCGATTTCCTTCTCTATCGCCACCGCCGCTTTGGCCGCATTGTGCAGAACATCGGCGGCATCGGCAACCTCTCCGCCATCCCCGCCGCCGCTGAGCCCACGCAGGTCATCGCCTTTGACACTGGCCCCGGCAACATGGTCATCGACGCCCTGATGACCGAACTCTTCGATCGTCCCTACGACAGAAACGGAGCCGTTGCGGCAAAGGGCACGCCCGATCTCGAAGTGGTGCACAACATCCTCCGCGAACCATTCTTCAAACGGAAGCCGCCCAAGACCGCTGGCCGCGAAGAGTTCGGCCGCGAGTTCGTCACCCACTTCCTAAAGCTCTGCGGACGTCTCGCGAAAGAAAGCATCATCTCCACGGCAACACTTCTCACCGCTGCGTCCATCCGCCGCTCCATAGAAAAGTTCGTTCCGCGCCACGAGCGCTATAGGGAAATCCTCGTCAGCGGTGGCGGCGCGAAAAATCCCACGCTCCTCCGCATGATCGTCGAAGAGCTCAGCGACCTTCATATCAAGCTCCGCACCACTGACCAGCTCGGCATGCCCACGGAAGCCAAGGAAGCGGCAGCCTTCGCGCTTCTCGCGTACCAAACCTGGCACCGCCAGCCCTCCAATATTCCCAGCGCCACCGGCGCGCAGCGTCCTGCAATCCTCGGCAAAGTTACGTATGCGTAAGCTGCTCTTCGTGCTCCTGCCGCTTTTGTTTCTACAACTCTCCTGTTCGCGGAGCCGCCCCGATCCCAACACGCTGGTCATGATCATCGAGAGCAGCCCCACCAACCTCGATCCCCGCAACGGTCTCGACGCCCAATCCGAACGCATCGACGAGCTTCTGTTCGACGCCCTCGTTCGCCGCGACGAACATTTCAACCTTCAGCCCTCACTGGCCGAGCGCTGGGAAATCCCCGACCCTCTCACCTACATCTTTCATCTGCGCCACGACGTCCACTTCCACAACGGCCAGCAGCTCACCTCACGCGACGTGAAGTGGACCCTCGATTCGCTCATCAGCGGCAAACTCATCAGCCCGAAAGCGAGCACCTACAACAGCATTTCGCAAGTCGACGCGCCCGACGCGTGGACCGTCATCCTTCATCTCAACAAGCCGTACGCATCGCTCTTGTGGAATCTCAGCGACGGCGCATTCGGCGTCGTTCCCTCCGGCTCCGACAAAACTTTCTTCCAGCATCCCATCGGATCGGGCCCATTTCGCTTCGTCTCCGCGCGCACCGATCGCGATGTCGATATCGAGCGCAACGACAGCTATTGGGGCGACAAGCCGAAACTTCCGCGCGTCCATTTCATCGTCGTCCCCGACGAGACCACTCGCGCCCTCGAGCTACGCAAAGGCTCGGGCGACGTTCTCATCAACGCCCTCAACGCCGACACCGTCAGCGCTCTCCGCAACGATCGCGATCTTCAAATCGACGTCAGCCCCGGCAGCATCTTCGGCTACATTGCGCTGAACACGCGCGACCCGATCCTGAAAGATGTCCGCGTCCGCCAGGCCATCGCCTACGCCATCGATCGCCGCCAGATCATTCATTACTTAATGGGAGACATGGCGCAGGAAGCCAACAGCCTACTCCCGCCGCAGAGCTGGGCTCACGATCCCTCCGCGAAGGACTACCCCTACGATTCCGCCGAGGCAAACCGCATCCTCGACCAGGCCGGTTACGCGAAAACCAACGGCTACCGCTTCCAGTTGACGATGAAAACTTCCACCGACGCCGGCACTCGCGTGCTCGCCGCCGTCCTTCAGCAGCAACTCCGCGCAGTCGGGATCGACCTCCAGCTCCGTACCTTCGAGTTCGCCACCTTTTACGCCGACGTCCAGAAAGGTGCTTACCAGATCCACTCGCTCCGCTGGATCGGCGGCAACCAGGACCCCGACCTCTTCGAAGGCGTCTTCGCGACCTCGAGCTTCGCACCTGCGCGCTTCAACCGCACCTTCTACTCCAACCCGCGCGTCGACCAGCTCATCAACCACGCCCGCACCTCCATCGACCAGGACCAACGCCGCCGCGACTACTTCGAGATCCAGCAAGCCATCAACCGCGACGTCCCTTACATCAATCTGTGGTGGTTTGACAACGTCCTCGTCCACTCGCGCCGCGTCACCAACCTCCAGGTCTCCGCGGCCGGCAACTACGACTTCCTCCGCACAGCCCAACTCACGCATTAGTTTTTCGCGTTGTCATGATCGAAGAGTCCGCATAACGATGCGGATTCGCAGTCGAACGACCTTGTGTTTTCTGCTGTCATCCTGAGCGAAGCACGCGCAGCGTGCGCAGTCGAAGGACCCCTATCGCCATTGCCGTGATACGCTAAAAAGTTCTCCAGGAGCTCGATTGCGAATCCTCTTCGTTGGCGACATCTTCGGCCGTCCCGGGCGCAGTATCGTTCACGAGCGCGTCCCCGAACTCATCCGCGACCGCAACATCGATCTCGCCATCGCCAACGCGGAAAACGCCGCCGGAGGCTTCGGCCTCACACCGACAATCGCGGAAGAGCTTTTCGAACTCGGCTTCGATGCCCTCACTACCGGCAATCACGTCTGGGACAAAAAAGAGATCATCGAGTACTTCAACAACGCCGACAAACATCCCGGCAGCCACGCGCACAAAATCGTCCGCCCCGCCAACTATCCCGCAGGCACGCCCGGTTGGGGCTCCTATGAAGGCACTACGCGCGGAGGTCGCGAATTCAGCGGCGTTCCCTTCGCCGTCATCAACCTGCAAGGCCGCGTCTTCATGGCCAACAATGACGACCCCTTCCGCAAGGCCGACGAAATCCTGAAACAAATCCAAGCCAAGGTCATCCTCGTCGACATCCACGCCGAAGCCACATCAGAAAAAGTCGCGCTCGCCTGGTACCTCGAAGGCCGCGCCACCGCTGTCCTCGGCACGCACACCCACGTCCCAACCGCCGACGAACGTATTCTCCCCGGCGGCACCGCCGCGCAAACCGACGTCGGCATGACCGGCCCCTACGCCAGTGTCATCGGCGTGCAAAAAGAGCTCATCGTCCAGCGCTTCCTCAGCAATATGCCCGGCAAATTCGAGCCCGCCACCGACGACGTCCGCCTCTGCGGCTGCATTATCGAGTGCAACCCCGAAACCGGCCGCGCCCGCTCCATCGAACGCCTCATGATTCACGAAATCGAGACGTAGCCCCAAAATATCTTCGCGACCTTCGTGTCCTTCGTGTTCAAGGATTTTGCTTTTTCTGTGGAGCGCGATCCCAGCGTATCCTGTACGACGATGCCTTCCGACGAACTCTTCATGGAAGAAGCTCTCCGCGAAGCCGCCCGCGCCCAGGCCTCCGGCGAGGTCCCCATCGGCGCCATCGTCGTCCACGACGGCCGTATCATCGGCCGCGGCTGGAATCGTCCGGCCTTCGAGTGCGATCCCACAGCCCACGCCGAAATCGTCGCCCTGCGCGAGGCGGGACGCGAACTCGGCAACTACCGCCTATCAGACTGCGATCTCTACGTCACGCTTGAACCCTGCGCCATGTGCGCCGGCGCCATCACCCACGCCCGCATCCGCCGCCTGGTTTACGCGGCCGACGACCCGAAATCCGGTGCGATCCAGTCCGCCATCCACGTCCTCAATCACCCCGCGCTTAATCACCGCGTAGAAGTCACCACCGGAGTGCTCGCCGGGCGCGCTATGGAGATGCTGCAAGCGTTCTTCCGTGACCGGAGAAAGTAAGCCCACGTCTGACTGTTCGAGAAGTTTGATAAACTAATTTCGACGGCAACTTTGCCGCCTGCAACCGCGCGCGGAGAGGTGCGTGAGTGGTTGAAACGAGCCGCCTCGAAAGCGGCCATACCTGAAAGGGTATCGGGGGTTCAAATCCCTCCCTCTCCGCCATTCTGATTTCGCGCAACTCGGTCTTACTGCGCCGCACGCCCGCCCTTCGCAGCTGCAACTCGCTTCGCGATCTCTTCGGCATCCTTCGTACGATGCATCACGAGCAGTCCTATTGGAGTTCGAGTGAAACGATGTCGCCCGCGGCCTCGCCGTGCTCGCGATAATTAATGGCTACCTTGCGATCGTGCCAATCGCAAGAAACTGCGTCTTCCCCGAGTACCACCACGTGCTTGCGATCGGCTGTTGAAAACGTCCACGGCTTGCCGCCCACATCCACCACGAACTTGGCCCCGGTTCGACTGAGCAGTCCACCTTCAGCAGTTTGCCCTTCGCAAATCGGACTGGCGCCGGCGGCGCGATCGCCACCGCTGGAGCCGCCGCCTCTTCTACGCTTGGCTTGTAGACCTGCGCCGCATTCATCCGCCGCTCGCGCACCTCATCCATACTCTCCATCTGACGTTTCGCGATCTCAGCCATCGGCGAGTTCGGATTATTCGCAATTGTCGCCAGCACCTTCTTCGCGGCGTCCCAATTCCGAATGCGACGGTAATAGTTCGCCAGGTTCAAGCGATACCCATCGTTCTGCGGACTGAGATGGACCGCCTTATCCAACGACGCAAGCGCCGCCTGGTTGTCTCCCGCCGTCATCTGTGCGCGCCCGAGGATTTCGTACGCATCCGCCAGCTCCGGATCGATCGCCACCGCCGCCTGTGCTTCTGCTTTGATCGTGGCCGTGTCGTTGTTCCGCACCGGATCGCTGTCATCCACCACGAACCCAGTCCGCTGGCTCAACAGGCGGGCATACAAATAATGGCTGTGCGCGTCCTTTGGGTCCGTCTCAACCGCTTTCTTGATGTGCATTAATGCGTCATCGAAATCGCTATGCCTCAGTTCACTCATGGCAATTCCGCGGTTGGCGACCGCATTTCCCGGGTCTTTCTTCAATATCGCTTCGAACTCTTCCGGCGCTTGCGCTCGATGGTCCTGCTCATGGAAGTGCAAATCGGCCATCCATGCCTCAGCGTCGGTCGCAGGAATAGGCTTCGCCGTGTATGCGCCCTCCCCCAGCCCCGGAGGCGCGGGCTGGTGGTAATACTTCATCTGGTTCCCGCCGAAGGCATACTTCTCCAGGTCCTTGTCAAACTGGTCCGTACTCATTCCAAAATCGCTCTGGAACGCCGTCGGAATCGCCACGTGATGGTCTTCTACGTCATCGAGAAACTTCGACGCCTCCGCCATCTTGCCCTTATCCATCAGGTAGTGCACAACCAGCCACGACTCCGCATAGAACACCGACCTGTGATCGCTGTTCTCGTTGTACTCCGGCGACCTCGGCCCCACCGCGAACAACGCTGCCGACTTCATCCACCGGTTCTGCCGAAGCACATATCCCTGCGATTGCGATACTTCGCCGAAGTAAAGGTCTTTCTTCTCGACCCGTAAGCTCGCAAAGTATTCCGCGAATCCCTCATCAAACCACTTGGGGACTGGAGGAACATTACTGTGCAGAAGAAGATGCGCGTATTCGTGGTACACCGTATGCCAGCCGCTCTCAGATGAAAGATCCACGATGATGTAGTCGCGGTCCTCACCCATTTGAAACATCCCGGCCAATACCACTGGCTTTCCGTTGTAAATCGGGCAGTACGAGCTCATCTCCTTGTAGTTGCGGAACGCAATGATCGTCACTGGAATCGGGCTGTTCACCTTCATCTTCTGGAGAATCACGCCGAAAGCATCGTGGACCTGCTCGAAGGGAAGCGCTACCTCACGGCCACGCTTGTCGCCCGCGTCAGTAATGACCGTAAAATGTGGGGATTGCACTTGGCTCCACTGTTGAGCGCGCAGACTCGACGCTGCAAACAGCAGGACGATCCACACGAACCGAAGAGGCCGATGCAAATTGGGCTCCAAAAGCTACGTTTGCGCGTGAGTCTAGCATGGAGCAAACCGGGAATGAAGCCGAAATAGGCCATCCGCGAAGTAGGTTGCTCGAAGTCTCCGTGCAGTTAACCTACATCTGACTCAAAGCCGTCGCGACAAAAACAAAACGCGCAGCCGAAGCTGCGCGCTCAAACTTTCCCGAAATTCTCTAATGCGTCGCGCACCCGCAGCTCTCCACGTTCGGCTGCACCACTCTCGGCTCATTCGGTTGGCTTACGGGCAACGCCGTGCGCTGGATCGAAGTACGTGGTGAAGCCACGATTGATGTCGGCAGCGGCACAAACACTGTTGGAATAGGCGCCGGCACCGCCTGTCCGACCGACACCTGCGTCACGCCCGCCTGGCTCACCACGGCTTGGTGCGCCGTGGGCTGCGACACCGCGTTGTTTGCAGGCTCCTGGCTAAATCCCACCGCCGCAAATATCAGCAAGACAAACGCAAGGGTCGTGACTCTCATGCAGAAACCTCTCCGTCAAGTTACCTTCGTACTCTTATTCTATACATCCGTTCTTGACACCCTTCAAGTAAAACTTGCAAACCCAATTCCCAATTATTGCCTTCCGTTTCAACACCTCGCTCCGATTGTTTACTGTCCAGTTATCAGATGCCCCGCCGTTATACTTTTCCCATGAAAAAGAGCTGGAAGACCCGTCTCATCCACTCCGACGCCAAGGTCCCCGAAGGCTTTCGTTCCCTTGCCACCCCCACCTACCGCGGCTCCACGGTCCTCTTCCCCAATGCTGCCTCCGTTAACGATCATTGGGACCAGCATGAGGTCGGCTACACCTACGGCCTTTACGGCACCCCCACCACGCTCGAACTCGCCGCCCGTGTCTGCGAACTCGAAGGTGGCGCCCACACCGTCATCACCGCCGGAGGCCAAGCCGCCATCTCGCTGATCCAGCTTGCACTTCTTAAAGCCGGCGACCATGTCCTCATTCCGGAAAACGTTTACGGCCCCAACCGGCACCTCGCCCACTCCGTCCTGCGCCGCTTCGGCGTCGAGGTCCAGATGTACGCTCCCGAAATCGGTGCAGGCATCGCCGATCTTCTGAAAGACAACACTCGCCTCGTCTGGTGCGAGAGCCCCGGCTCGCTCACCATGGAAGTCCAGGACGTGCCTGCAATAACCGCGGCCGCCCACTCTCGAGGCGCTCTCGTCGTGCTCGACAACACCTGGTCCTCCGGTGTCTTCTTCCGCGCCTTCGACCATGGCGTCGACATCGAAATGCAGGCCCTCACGAAGTACATCGGAGGCCACAGCGACATCCTTCTGGGCGCCGTCACCGTTCGCGATCGCGCTATCGTCGAAAAACTCGGCACCACCTACTCGGTCCTCGGCTGCTCTCCCTCGCCCGACGACTGCAGCCTCGCCTTGCGCGGCATGAAAACGCTCTCCGTCCGCCTCCATCAAATCGAGCAATCCGCGCTCAAAGTTGCCCAATGGCTTGCCGCACGCCCGGAAGTCGAGCGCGTGCTCCATCCCTCCCTTCCCTCCTGCCCCGGCCACGACCTCTGGAAACGCGACTTCACCGGCTCCAGCGGCCTCTTCTCCATCGTCCTCAAGCCCGGCCCGTCGAAAGAACAAGTGCAATCCTTCGTCGACGCGCTAGACCTCTTCGAGATTGGCTATAGCTGGGGCGGCGTCGCCAGCCTCGCCGTACCGTACGACCTTACCCACACCAAAGGCCGCCCCAATTACGAGCATCGCCTCGTTCGCTTTTATGTTGGATTGGAAGAACCCGAAGAACTCATCGCCGATCTCGAGCAGGCGCTCAAGAGATTGCGATAGCGCACTCGAAAAGTCGCGTGAGCTGAGTATTCGCTGTGCCGCTCCACGCTCTCTCTTGTCAGCCAGAGGAGGGCGATAGCCCCACGTGGGACCTGCTGTTTATGGCATGGGTGCCATTACTTCCCTGTCGATCCGAACCCCTTGGCTCCGCGGGCCGCGTCACTCAATTCCGACTCCACCACATCCTTCGCCAGGAATGGATGCTCCAGCAATTGCGCAATCTTGTCTCCGCGCTTGATCTCGTACGCTGCGTCGCCAAGGTTCTCCATCAGCACAATCACCTCGCCGCGATACCCGGCATCAATCACCCCCGCGTTGCACATTAGTCGCTTCTTCGCCATCCCCGAGCGTGTCTTCACCACTCCGCCCGCCGGAGGATCGAATTCAATGGCAATGCCCGTAGGCACCCCCGCCGCGCCTCGGGCCGCAATCGTCAAGTCTTCCGACGCATACAGGTCGTACCCAATGTCTTCGCCCGGATGTCCAACCGTAGGCAGCACCGCATGCGACGAAAGCCGCTTCACCTTCAGCATGAAAAAGATTCTCGCACGAACCTGGCGACAATAGAAAAGCCACGACTCCGCCGTGGCTCATTACTCCGCATCACTTAATTTTTACCCGAAGGCCGATAGCCGAAAGCCGTCTTTACTTCCCTGCGCTTTTCGCAAACGAAAGCACCGCATCGGTTTCGGTATCGCGAATATCGAACACAGTCAGCAGCTTCGTGATCGACAACAACTCCAGCGTCTTGGCACTCAAGCTGGCAAGCTTCAGCTCCCCGCCGACCGCTCGGGTTGAACTATAGAGGCTGATCAGCGTCCCCAGCCCGCCCGAATCGATGTACATCACGCCCTTCATGTTCAGGACAATCTGCTTATACGCCGGCAGCAGCTTCTTCACCGTCTCTCGCAGCTCACCCGACTCCTCGCCAAACACCAGGCGGCCTGCACAATCCACGATAATGATGCCTTCAATGGTGCGCGTGCTGAGCGAGAGCTGCATAAGGATGGTTCCTCCAGGAATCGGCCGAAAGGCGAGTAGTTGGCCGAAAGAGTACTCCGAAACCCGCATAAATAGCAACGAAAAGCAGCATTTCTGCCCGTTCGTGCACCGCAGAAAATATACCTTAAAGCCGCGGATCCACCGGCTCGCTCTCCAGGGCCAGCACGCCAAACACGCATTCGTGGACCCGCCGCAGCGGCTCCTTCTCCACGAACCGTTGCAGTGACTCGATGCCCAGCGAAAACTCCCTCAGCGCCAGCGAACGCTTTCGCCCGAGTCCGCGCGAACGCAACCGGCTCAGATGCTCCGGAGCCGTGTACTCCGGCCCGTAAATAATTCGTAGGTACTCCTGCCCGCGGCATTTCACCGCCGGCTGTACTAGGTGCATCCCTTTCGCGATGAAATCCAGTGGCTTCACCACCATTCCCTCTCCGCCCGCCGCCGTCATCTCCTCCCACCACGCGGTTCCCTCAGCCTCGCTCGACCCCTCCGTCAAATCGATCACCTTGTATGGTGTCACTAGCAGCAACTCGCGATCCTGCTCGCAGACCCGCTTCAGCATTTCCATATGCCACACATGGTCGCGGTCGCCATGCACGCACCCTTCACTCGCCAGCAGATGGAATGGTGCGAGCTTTAGATCCAGCAGCGAATGCACCGGCCAGCAATAATGCCGATACGCCTCCACGTAGCGCCCCATCATCTCCAGCCGCTGTTCGTATTCCGCCGCCATCGTCTCCAACTCCGGCACTCGCCCGGCGGTTGTTTGCAAGGCTACCAATTCCTCTCTCAACGCCGCGCGGCCCGCCGCCCCAGTCGGTGCGTATTGCCGAACAAGCAACTCCTGCGCCTTTTGCGACCACGGCATCAGTTCGCAGTCCAGGCAAACCCACTCCGTCTTCAGTTCCTCCCACAGACCGGTCTTGCTGACAGCGTTCTGTACCCGTGCCAGGAACTCCCGCTCCAGTGCGTCGTCGTTGAAGAACCTCCGGCCCGTCCGTGTGTAGCAAACGCCGATTTCCTCCTGCGTTACCCCGAACCGTCGCCGGGCCGCGTCCCTGTCCCGGCATACGATCACCACTGCGCGCGATCCCATGTGCTTCTGCTCGCACACAACTTTCGCAATGCCCTCGCGCCGGAAATAATCAAACGCCTCCGCCGGATGTTCCAGCAGCCCCGCCTGCCTCGTCGTCTCGGAAGGCGACATCGTCGGCGGCAGATAAATTACCCACTTCGGATTTGTCGCAAACCGGCTCATCACTTCCAGCGCCGCAATCGCGTTCTCCTCGCGGATCGTGATGTTCCCATGCAGCCGTGTGTTGATCACCCGCTTGCCGATAACATCGTCGATATCGAGCACCTCATCGAGTTGATGCTGCTGGCTTAACTCCACTCCCGCCGGCGGCAAGAATGGCTTCGGCGATTCGTAGTACGTTCGCCGCGCCGGAACCGACACCAACTCCTTCTCCGGGTACCGCAATCCCGTCAGCTTTCCGCCGAACACGCAGCCCGTATCGATATTGATCGTGTTGTTCAACCACTGCGGCTCGGGAATCGGCGTGTGGCCATACACCACCATCGCCTTCCCTCGATACTCCGACGCCCAGTCGTACCGCACCGGCAGCCCAAATTCGTCCGTCTCGCCCGTGGTCTCGCCAAACAACGCGAACGAGCGCACCGCGCCCGAGCTGCGACCCTGCATGCTCTCCTTCATTCCCGCATGCGCCACCACCAGCTTCCCATCGTCGAGCACGAAGTGTCCCACCAGCGAATCGATGAACTTCGCCACGGCCTTCTTGAACTCCGCCGTCTCCGCCTCAAATTGCGCGATCGTGTCCGCCAGCCCGTGCGCGATCTTCACCTCTTTGCCTGAGAGGTGACGCAGCAACTTCGTATCATGATTGCCGGGCACACAGAACGCCGTTCCGGCAGCAACCATGCTCATCACCAGCTTCAGCACATCCGGAACCCGCGGCCCGCGGTCCACCAGGTCGCCGAGGAAGATCGCTCGCCGCCCCTCCGGCGGCGTCACGCGGTATTCCCCACCCTCGCGCTCCACGCGATAGCCAAGCTTCTCCATCAGCTCTTCCAGTTCATCGCAACATCCGTGGATATCGCCGATGATATCGAACGGCCCGTGCTCATGCTTTTTGTTCGTCCACAGCGGCTGCCGCTCAATGGTGACGCTCTCCGCCTCCTCCGGCTTCGAAAGAATGGTCAAATACCGCACGCCCTCGCGCTCCAGCCCGCGCAATCCACGCCTCAACTGTTGCGATTGATTTCGCACCACGTGTGGCCCAAACTGCCGGTCCGGACGGTTCTTGTTCCGATCGTGGCAAATCTTCTCGTCGAAGTTAAAAACAATCGCCACCGAAAAGAGGTGAAATTCCCGCGCGATTTCGATCAGCGGCTTCCGCGAATCCGGCTGCACGTTCGTCGCGTCCACCACAGTCAACCGTCCCGCCGCCAGCCTCATCCGCAGGATGAAGTGCAGCAACTCAAACGCCTCTTTCGTCGCCGCCTGGTTGTTCTCATCGTCCGAAACCAGGCCACGGCAAAAGTCAGACGAGATCACTTCCGTCGCCTTGAAATGCTTCCGCGCAAACGTTGACTTCCCGCACCCCGACGCGCCCACCAGCAGCACCAACGACATCTCCGGGATCTTGATGTTCATCGCGTGAACACTCCCATCTGCGTCGGTGCACCCACAGCCTCATCCTCCGGCCCGATCGGCGAGAACGTCACGCCGTATCCGTACCGTGCCGCAATCCCCGTGGCCCACTGCTCAAACTGCGCCCGCGTCCACTCGAAGCGATGGTCCTTGTGCCGCATCTGCCCCGCCGGCAGCGTCGCAAATTTCACGTTGTACTCCGCATTCGGCGTGGTGATCACCACCGTCCCCGGCTTGGCGAAATCGAAGAGCACGCGCTCGAACGCCGCCAGCCGCGGTTCATCCAGGTGCTCAATCACTTCCACCACCGCTGCGCCGTCGAATCCTGCCAGCCGCTTGTCCCGATACATCAGCGATCCTTGCACCAGCTTGGTCCGCTTCTTCTGCATCTCCGGCATGGTGTCCATGTGCATCCGCTCCGCCGCCACTTGCAAACTGCGGAACGACACATCCATCCCCAGGATTTCCGTGAACTGTTTCTCTTTCATCAGCAGCCGCAACAGCTTTCCTTCGCCGCAACCTAAATCCACAACGCGCTTCGCGCCCGCCGCCTTCAATTTCTCCACGACCGCGTTCAACCGCTGCTCATGCAGGTTGAGCGGTTTCTCAATTTCTTCTTCCTGCTCAGTCTTCTTCTCTCGATCCGCATCCGGATCCACCGTCTCGTCCACCAGTCGAGCCAGGGCCATACGCGTCAACCGCCCACGTCGCTTCAAATACCGCCGCACAATGTAATCCCGCTCCGGATGCCCCTTCAGCCACCCTTCACCTTTGCGCAGCAGCTTCTCTACCTCGTCATCGCCTACCCAGTAATGCTTATCCGGATCGAGCACCGGCACCAACACATAAAGATGGTTCAACAGTTCGCGGACTGTTACGTTCCGGCGCAGCTCCAGCGCGAAGTACGGCCCTTCGCCCCACTCTGGAAACTTCTCATCCAGCGGCAGCTTCTCCGCCTTCACTTCGTAGCCCAGCGGCGCAAATAATTTCTCGAACGCCGTCGCCCCACCCCGGCTGGCAATCACCGCGATCTTCGCCGTCAGTGGCAGTGCCGTCTCTACCAGCTCCGCCCGATGCTTGCTCCTTCCCGACATCGCCGTCCCCAGCACCCGCGAAAGCGCCACGCTCAAAAACGACGAAACCACATACGGCCGGTCATTTACATATTGATCAAGCGAGCCCATATCTCCAGCCGGCCCGCGCCGATTACGCACAAGTCCTACCGGATCGATTTCCACCAGCAGCGCAAACGTGCAGCGCTCCGCCGTCGCCTCCGGATAAAACACGTGCGCCTTCCCGTACGACAGCTCAAACGAGTGCAGCTTTTCCGGGCTTTTGTGCAGCAGGTATCCCAGGTCCGTCGCCGGCTCCCGCTCATTCGTGATTGTGAGAAGCATTCCCGCAAACTATCCTGCCAACTGTCCCTCTGGCAAGGGCATCAGCCGTGCGTGCGATCTACGCGCCCGTTTCCGCAGCCGACGTTATAATCAATTCCTGACGCCCCACATGAGCTACCAGGTCCTCGCCCGCAAATATCGCCCGCAACGTTTTTCCGAGGTCATCGGCCAGGACCACGTCACCCGCACCCTCAAGAATGCCATCGAGCAGCAGCGCATCGCCCACGGCTACATTTTCAGCGGCCACCGCGGCATTGGCAAAACCACCATCGCCCGCATCCTCGCCATGGCCCTCAACTGCCAGTCGCAGGACCACCCCGTTCCCGAGCCCTGCGGCGTTTGCGATAGCTGCAAGGAAATCAGGGCCGGCTCCTCCGTCGACGTCATCGAGATCGACGCCGCCACCAACCGCGGCATCGACGAAATCCGCGAACTCCGCGAGGCCGCCCGCTACCGCCCCGCACGCGATCGATTCAAGATCTACATCCTCGACGAAGCCCACCAGATCACCGATGCCGCCTTCAACGCCCTTCTCAAGACTCTCGAAGAGCCGCCCGGCCACATCGTTTTCATGATGGCAACCACCGAGCCCGAAGACATCCCGCAGACCATCCGCTCGCGCTGCCAGCACTTCAGCTTTCACGCCGTCAAGTTCGACGACATCATTCATCAGTTGCGCGACATCGCAACCAAAGAAGGTATCACCGCCGACAACGACGCCCTCGCCCTGCTCGCCGAGGCCGGTGACGGCTCCATGCGCGACGCCCTCAGCATCATGGACCAGGCCATCGCCGCCTGCGGCAACCAGCTTAAGTCCGACGACGTCCGCGGACTCATGGGCACCGTCTCCTCCGACGTTCTCGAGGAAGTCATGGAAGGCGTCCACCAGAACTCCGCCGAGAGCGTATTGACGACCATCGATAAGCTTCTCGTCGAAGGTCACAGCCCGCTGCACTTCGCCAAGCAAGCCGTCCGCTTCCTGCGCAACGCCATGGTCGCCAAGGTCGCCGGCAAAAACAGCGCCCTGCTCCAGATCTCCAGCGACGAGCGCGAACGCGTCGCCCGTGTGGCCGCGCAGTTCAGCGAAGAGGATCTCGCGCGCTTCCTCCAGATCATGCTGCGAACCCACTCCGATCTGGGCTACAAGAACGAGCAGCGCTTCCACCTCGAGCTCGGATTGCTGAAACTTGTCCACGCGCAGCGTCTGCTGCCGCTCGAAGAACTTCTCAGCGGCGCCGCGTCAACAACTTCCGCCGTATCGAGCCCGCGCAGCATCCCCGCGCCCTCGCGCCCCAGTTCACCATCGCCGTCTTCTTCACGCCCCACTGCGTTTGAAACCAACCGCGCCGCAGCCCGGCCATCACCCTTCGAAGCCGACCGTTCCCGCAAGAACGATCCCAAAGCCGAAACTTCCGCCGAAATCGCCCATACCTCTGCGCCCGCGCCTTTCGCTGCTGCACAACCCGCTCGCGGATACGAGCCCCAAAGTGCACCCGCACCGCTTGCGACCGCCACCGTCGGCAGCGCCGTCGCGGTTGCCGAAATCGCGCCCCCACCTCCCGCCTCCGCCGGCGACGTCAATCTTCCCGCCATCCGCGATGCTGTCCTCAACGAGCTGGAATCCGCCGGCCAAAACGTTCTCGTCCACACCCTCGAAACCGGCGTCTGGAACGCCACTTCCAACGAAGTCAGCGTGAAAGTCGCACTCTCGTCCACGATGATCGAACTCAGTATGGGTCCCGAGGTCAAGAAGGTCGTGACCACCGCCGTCAATCGCGTCGCCGGTCGTCCCATGAGGTTCACTCTCGTCGGTGGCGCCGACCCCGCGTCGCTCGCCAAGCCCGCGCCACGCGCCGCAGTTGGCCCGTCAGCCCGTTCGCGCGCCATGAACCACCCGATCGTCCAATACATGCAGGAAAAATTCGGCGCCGAAGTTCGCACCGTCATCGATAAAAAAGAGGAGCGCTAATCATGGGCGGATTCAACCTGAACGAAATGATGGCCGCCGCCAAGCAACAGGCCGAAGAACTCCAAAAGAAAATGGCTCAGACAGTTGTCGAAGCTTCGGCTGGCGGCGGCTCCGTCATCGTCAAGATGAACGGCCAGAAGCACCTGCTCACCGTTAAAATCGAGCCCGAGGTCGTCAAATCCGGCGACGTCGAAATGATCCAGGACCTCGTTATGGCCGCCGTCAACGAAGCCTCCCGCCGCATCGACCAGGCCATGCAATCCAGTCTCGGCGGAATGCTCGGCGGTATGGGCTTACCCGGTTTGTAAGGAGCGCAAGTGTCCAAATTCGCCGAGCCCATGGCGCGGTTGATCGACGAACTCAAGAAGCTTCCCGGCGTCGGCAACAAGTCTGCCCAGCGCCTCGCCTTCCACATCCTCCGCTCCTCCGACGAAGACGCCACCCTCCTCGCCGACGCCGTCCGCGACGTCAAAGCCAAGCTCCGCCTCTGCTCTATCTGCAACAACATCACCGACGTCGACCCTTGCGTCTACTGCTCCAATCCCACGCGCAACCAGCAACTCATTTGCGTTGTCGAAGAACCAACCAACATTGGGGCCGTTGAAAAGACCCGTAATTTCAATGGCGTATACCATGTTCTTCATGGAGCACTTTCACCTCTCCATGGCGTTGGCCCCGAGCATCTCCGCATCAACAACCTCATCAAGCGGATCGAAAAAGGCACCGTCGAAGAAGTAATCCTAGCCACCAACCCCACGGTCGAAGGCGAAGCCACCGCGACATATCTATCGAAGCTCATCAAGTCGGAAGGCGTCCGCGTCACCCGCATCGCCACCGGCGTCCCCGTTGGCAGCGACATCGAGTATGCCGACGAAGTCACCATGCAAAAAGCCATGGAAGGACGCCGCGAACTTTAGCGCTCCAGTGCTGCCCTGTCCCACTTGGCGGCATCCGCAGCGGCAGCATAGGTGCTCGTCAGGAACTGCATCAGCGCATCATCGGGCGAGGGCTCCCGCCGAAACTCCTCATACTTCATCAAGAATTCGCCAAGCTCATTGCTCCACGACGCAATCGATGGGGCAATCTTCGCTAGCGCAAGCCCCTCCGGAACCGGCGCCGCGTAGGCATAAAACGCAGGCTCGCCAAACCCGCCGTTCCCCGGCCAAAATCCAGCGCTTATGACCTCGTGCGAGTAAGCTTCGCGTTGGATCGCATCTGCACCGGGCCGCTCCGGCGCTCGACGTCCGGAGAACCGCGTCACTGCCAGGTCGAAGCTCCCCCAGAAGAACTGTGCCGGACTCACCTTTCCCACGAATCCTGAAGAGAATTTCTGAAATATCGCGGTCGTCCGCACCAAGATTCGCCAAAACCGCTCCACATATTCACTGTCGTACTGCGCATGTTTTGTGTCTTCAGGAAACGGAATCGGCGATTGCAGTTCGCAAGGCACCGGCCGGATCTTCAGCGAAACGCCGAGTTCTCGAAGGCATTCGAGATGCTGGCGATAAAACTCCGCCACCGACTGCGGTCGCAATGCCAGCAGATGATCTCGCCCGTTGCTCAGCCTGAAATGCAATTGGTGCGCAAGAAAATCGAACTCGATCTCGAGATTGCCTTGCGGCGTGGGCATCGCGCCGGTCGTCAATCCCCGTGGTGAAACATATAGCGTCACGTTCCACCAGTGCGCCTGCAAAGGCGCAAGCGCGAGGCGTGTCTTGCCCACGATTTGCGTCCACATGTGCAGCGTAGTCGCCGTCGGCTCCCATTCATTCCAAGGCAACGACGGCCAGAGCTCCTGCTGCATGGTCACCATCTCGCCTCCTTCGCATTTCGGCTGAGTATAAACGCCCTCAATGACACAATGGATTCATGACGCCCAAAGCTCCATCCTTCCTCTACGGCACCGCATGGAAAGAAGACCGAACCTCGGATTGTGTGACCGCAGCGCTGAAGGCCGGCTTCCGCGCCATCGACACCGCCAACCAGCGCAAGCATTACAACGAAGCCGCCGTCGGCGAAGCCATCGCCGCATCCGGAATCCGCCGCGAAGACCTTTTCCTCCAAACCAAGTTCACCTACCGCCAGGGCCAGGACCACCGTCTTCCCTACGATCCCTCAGCCCCGCTCTCCACCCAAGTCGATCAATCTATCGCCAGCTCGCTCGAACATCTCCGCACCGATTATCTCGACAGCTACCTCCTCCACGGCCCCGCGTCCGGTTACGGTTGGACCGCTGACGACCTCGAAGTCTGGCAGGCTATGCAGCGCCACCACGAAACTGGCCGCCTCCGTCATATCGGAGTCAGCAATGTCAGTCTCCGTCATCTCCAACAAATGCCGGAAACACCAGCCTTCGTACAGAACCGCTGCTTCGCGCGTTTCGGCTGGGACCGCGAAATCCGCGCCTACTGCCGCGACCACGACATCGTCTACCAGGGCTTCTCGCTTCTCACCGCCAATGTCGAAGCCCTCCACCATCCGCTGATCGAAGAAATTGCCGCCCATCTCCGCGCCGGCATCGCGCAAGTGATCTTCGCCTTCGCCCGCCAAATCGGCATGCTCCCGCTAACCGGCACCACCGACCCCGCCCACCTGCGCGAAGCCCACGACAGCCTCTCGCTCCAACTCCCGCAAGAAGCCATCGAGGCCATCGAATCCCTGGTTGGCTAGATCGTGTTTTGAGGTGCCGGCTCGCCTTAACTACCAAAACCCAGCCCGAAGGGCGACTAGGACTTTCAGCACGACGCGCGAGCGTCGTGTTAGCTGGCGATGAAAGCGATCAAGCCGGCTTCAGCCGGCGGCGCGGAATTGAAGGCGAGGCGACAAGCCTCGCCTGACTGCCGCTACTCCTTCGCCGCTTTCCGGTTCTCCCTAACCCACTCCCGCAGCACTTCCGCCGGACAATACCGTTCCCCCAGCGTCTTATGCAAATACTCCAGCGTCCGCAGCCGCAGCTCGAATCCCGCTTCTTCCGCCTGCGCCAGCGGCCCCGCCGGCAGCCCCAACCCCTGCTGCAGCGCGCGATCAATCTCTTCCGCGGACGCCAATCCTTCTTCCAGCATGTGGAAAGCTTCATTCGCGATTAGCGCCTGCATGCGCGCCACGATCGCTCCCGGAGTCTCCCGCAACACAATCGGTTCTTTCTTCATCCGCCGCGCTACATCCACAGCGGCCGCCACGGTTGCGTCCGTCGTCTCTAGCCCGCGCACAATCTCCAGCAACGGCGAGCGCACCGGAGGCCTCGGAAACCGCATTGCGATGCAATTCGGCGCGCGGTAAATCACCGACGACAACTCCGTAATGCTCTGTGTATGGGTATTGCAAACGACGATCGTCTCAGGCCGGCAGATCTTGTCGAGCAGCACGAAAATTTCGAGCTTCGACTCCAACTCGTCCGACACCGACTCAATCACCATGTCGGCATCCCGGACCGCTTCTTCCACGTTGCCGGCAAATTCAATGCGCGCCAGCGCAGCGTCGGCCTCCTGCTGCGTCATGCCGCCTTCCACCGCGCGCCCAAGTTCGCCACGGATGGCGTCTTCGGCCTTGCGCAGCGCAGTCGGAAGAATGTCTTCGAGAATCGTGCGATAGCCGCCAATCGCCGCCGCTTGGGCAATGCTGCGCCCCAGCGTTCCCGCGCCGATTACGGCAACAGTGCGGACCTCAGACAAGGTTCTTGTTGGCGCGCAAGTCGGCCACAACCTTCGGATAATTCGGCTCGGCCTTCTCCATATAATCGGCGATCCGCACTTTTTCTTCCGCCGTCAAAAAACTGTAGTTCGCCACCACCCGGCGCAGGGTAGCCGCAATGTCGTCCACGAAATTCATCATCCGAATCACTTCACCGCTTACGACCGCCATGAGGGCTCCTTAGGATCGAAAATACTGCATTGCGCGAAATCCTATTTTCAATGCCGCGCCGGAATTAGTAAAGCACATCGCGCTTCTCTGCCAGACAGCCTCACTTTCCTCACCTGCATCCAACCAAAGTGCGTCGCTTCAACGCACACTAAAGGCATGCGCAGCAGTCCCTCGAATTATGCCGACCAGCGGACCGAGCTGGCCGAGTGCATGGAGCGCCTCGCCGCCGACAAACGCGGCCTACGCCCTTCCTCCACCTATCGCCTCCAGTTCCATTCGAAGTTCCGTTTCATCGACGCCGAACGCATCGTCGCTTACCTCGACGACCTCGGCATCTCCCACTGCTACTCTTCCCCAATTCTCAAGGCCCGCGCCGGAAGCACGCATGGCTACGACATCACCGACCATAACTCCCTCAATCCCGACATCGGAAGCGAAGAGGATTTCGAGCGCTTGTCCGCGCGCCTTCAGCGGCACGACCTCGGCCTCGTCCTCGACGTTGTTCCGAACCACATGGGCGTGGGCGCCGGCGACAATCCCTGGTGGCAGGATGTTCTCGAGAACGGCCGCGCCAGCGTCTTCGCTGACTATTTCGATATCGATTGGAACCCGCTCAAACCTGAGCTTCGTAACAAGCTGCTGCTTCCCATCCTCGGCAATTACTACGGCGATGAACTCGAGTCCGGGAAAGTCCAGCTGAATCCCGAGCACGGGCGCATCGTAATCCGCTACTACGACAAATTGCTGCCTCTCGACCCTCAAACAATTCCCATGGTCTTCGGGACGCTAGGCGATCTCCGCTCACGCTCTGGCCACGGCATGAACGAACTGCTCCAGATCCTCGAAGAACTCCGCGGCTTCCCTCCCAACTGGACCGAGGAGCGCGACCTCGTTCTCACCCGTCAGCACAACCTGCCGAGCCTCGTCTCGCGCCTCGCCGACCTCCTTAGCTCCAGTGAAAGTGTCCGCCAGGCTGCCGAAGACGCCTGCGCCATCCTCAACGGCGAAGCCGGCGAGCAGCGCAGCTTCGACGGACTCCACCGTCTGCTCGAAGCCCAGGCGTATCGTCTCGCATTCTGGCGCGTCAGCGGTGAAGAGATCAACTACCGCCGCTTTTTCGATATCAACGATCTCGTCGGCCTCCGCATGGAAGATCCGCGTGTGTTCGCCGACACCCATCGTCTCCTCCGCCGCCTCCTCGCGGAAGGCCACGTCACCGGTCTCCGCCTCGATCATCCTGATGGACTCTTCAATCCCTTGCAGTATTTCGTCCGCACTCAAATGCTCTACACCGCCAGCCAGTGCGACGGCCCCGCTCCGCAAGGCGACATCGCCGAAAACGGCATTGAGCGAGACATCCAGTCCGCCTTTGGCCAGCGCGACTGGACCGGCCCCAACGCCCCTCTTTACCTTCTCGTCGAAAAAATTCTCGAGCCCGGTGAACATCTCCCGCCCGAGTGGCCCGTCGACGGCACGGTCGGCTACGACTTCACTAATCTCGTCAACGGCCTCCTCATCGACCCCGCCGGAGAAAAGCCACTCACCCAGCTCTACACGCGTTTTCTCGATCGTGTCATCGACATCTACGATCTCATCTACGACAGCAAAAAGTTGATCATGGACACGGCCCTCGCCAGCGAGATCAACGTGCTCACTCACATGCTCGACGAGATCTCCAGCCGCGACCGTCGCGCCCGTGACTACACCCGCAACGTGCTTGCTGACGCCATCCGTGAAACCATCGCGTGCTTCCCTGTCTACCGCACCTACATCGACGAACGCGGCAACGTGAACGCTCGTGACCGCGAGCACATCGACGCTGCCATTACCGCCGCCAAGCGCCGCAACGAAGGCATGCCTGCCGGCGTCTTCGATTTCCTCCGCGACATCCTCCTCCTCCAAGGCAACGACGGCGGCGAGATGATCCACGGTTATCGCAAGCAGCTCTACTTCATCTTGAAGTTCCAGCAGCTCACCGGCCCGGTCATGGCCAAAGGCCTTGAAGACACCACTTTTTATGTCTACAACCGCTTCGTCTCTCTTAACGAAGTCGGCGGCTCGCCCGAAACATTTGGCACCTCCCTTGACCAATTTCACCGCGCCAACGCCGCTCGCGCCGGCACGTGGTCAGCATCCATGTTGTCCACTTCCACGCACGACACTAAGCGCAGCGAAGATGTTCGTGCTCGATTGAATGTCTTATCGGAAATGCCACGCCAATGGTCCACCGAAGTTATGCGTTTTCGTCGGGTAAATCGCGGCAAGAAGCAGCAGCTCAGCGACGGCCGCACCGCCCCAGATGCCAATGAGGAATACCTGCTTTATCAAACGCTCCTCGGAGCCTGGCCGCTCGAAGGCATTGAAACCTGCGACCAGCGCGACGAATTCGTCGCACGCGTTCAGGCCTACATGACCAAGGCCATCCACGAAGCCAAAGTGAACCTGAGCTGGGTTAACCAAAACCCCGAGTACACCGAAGCGCTCCAGAATTTTGTCGCCGACATCCTCGAGCCAGGTATCCCGCGCCGCCCCAATCAATTCCTCGGCTTCCTGTACGAAATCCTCGAACCCGTACAGTTCTTCGGCGCCATCAATTCCCTCTCCCAGCTCCTCATCAAGCTCACAGCACCGGGTGTTCCCGACATCTACCAGGGTCAGGAGCTCTTCGACTTCAGCCTCGTCGATCCCGACAACCGTCGCCCCGTCAACTTTGATCTTCGACGCACCGCGCTGCATCGTCTCAAGCGCACTACTGAATCCGGCTCCCTCATCGCACTCTGTCAGGATCTCTTGCAAAATTGGCACGACGGGCGCATCAAGCTCTACGCAACCATGCAAGCCCTCGGTCTCCGCCGCCAGCAGCGCGAGATTTTCATGGAAGGCAGCTACGTCCCGCTCAGCGCCGCTGGCGATTACCAGAAGCACGTCATCGCATACGCGCGCACCTTGGAAACTCGCCACGTTATTATGGCCGCCCCGCGTCTGAGTTTTACCCTGATGAATGGCGTCATGCAGCCCCCCATCGGAAGAGCCTGGGACCGCGCCTACATTGACTTGCCGCCTGAAATCGGAGGACCCTTCCGCAACGTCTTCACCGGCGAACCGCTCGGCGTCGGCGCCGGCCAGCGTCTACTATGCAGCGAACTCTTCGGCAGCTTCCCGCTGGCCCTGCTGGTCAGCGTTTAAGAACTCATCCCGGTCCGTCGTCTCCACAATCTCCGCCAGAGTCCGCGCCGCATCGTTTGTCAGCAGCCCGTGCTTATAGCGCCAGCCCCAGTTGCCATCCGAGAGGCTTGGCGTATTCATGCGCGCCGAACTGTCCAGCCCAAACACGTCTTGCAGCGGAATCACGCACAACACCGCCGGAGATCCCTCCGCCGCGCGAATGAATGCCCAATGCACGTTCTTGTCGTCCGCTCCCAGCACTGCCGCCGCTGCTCGCTTTTCATGCGGCTGCGCAGAGTGCCACCAGCCCACCGTCGTGTCGTTGTCGTGCGTCCCCGTGTACACCACCGTGTTCGCGTCATAACGATGCGGCAAATACATGTGCGCACCCTTATCGCCAAACGCAAACTGCAACACCCGCATCCCCGGAATCTTCAGCCGCTCGCGCAACTGGTGCACTTCAGGAGTGATCATCCCTAAATCTTCCGCGATGAACGGCAGGGTCCCCAGCTCACGGTTCAGCTCATGGAAGAAATCATCCGCCGGACCCTTCTGCCAGCTTCCGTGGATCGCCGTCGGTTCGTGCGCCGGAATTTCCCAGTACGATTCGAACCCGCGAAAATGATCGATCCTCAGAATGTCACACAGCGTGTGCGCCCATCGCATCCGCTGCACCCACCAGTCATATCCGCGCTCCCGCAGCTTTCCCCAGTTGTACAGCGGATTCCCCCACCGCTGTCCGGTCGCGCTAAATGCATCCGGCGGAACCCCCGCTACTACTTCCGGTTCCACATCCCGCAGCCGGAAGAGCTCCGGGTTCGTCCACACATCCGCGCTGTCGAAGCTGACGAAGATCGCGACGTCGCCTACGATCTGGATCCGCCGCTCGTGGCAGTAATGTCGTAGCGCACCCCATTGCTCGAAGAACGCAAACTGCAGGAACCGCGCCACATCAAGCTCTTGCCCTAATTCGCTCCGCAGCTTCTCCAAAGCCTGTCCATCGCGATGCGCAATCTCCGTCGGCCAGGTGTTCCAGCTCTTCCCGTGGTATCGCTCGCGCAGAGCGTCGAACAGCACAAAATCATCCAGCCACCACGCATTATCGCGACAAAACCGGTCAAACCTCGCCCGTGCTTCTCCCCCTGCCGTACTCAGAAATTTCTGTGCGGCCTTCCGCAAGAGCGGCACCTTCGCAGCCAGCACTGCTGGAAAGTCCACACGCTCGGTTGTTCCGTTCGGCAGCGCATCCACGGCCTTGCGATCGATCAACCCGCGATCGGCCAGCCGCTCCAAACTGATAAGAAGAATGTTCCCCGCAAACGCCGACGTCGAAGAGTACGGCGAGTTCCCAATCCCCGGAGGCCCCAGCGGCAGAATCTGCCAGAGGGTCTGTTTCCCCTCGGCCAGCCAATTCACAAATTCATAAGCCGCGGGCCCGAAGTCGCCAATGCCGCCGCGCGACGGGAACGACGAAGGATGTAAAAGTATGCCGGAGCAGCGCTTCGTAAACATGTACAAACCTAGGATGCAATCTTCCGCGATTTCACAGTATGCGCACGACACCAAAAGCGGTGAATGGAACGTTTATCGAAATCAGCCTCGTATACAGACTTTCCTGGCACAGCCTTGTATGAGAAACAGCCTTGTCTCATGCCACAGCCTTGTATCACTCCACAGCTTTGTATCACTCCACGGCTTTGTATCAGGGCACGGCTTCAGCCGTGCCGTTCAAGCCCGCACCGGAATCCGGCTTTAGCCGCTGCCCGCTCTCGAACAAAAAAACGCGGCCGGCAAACCGACCGCGCCTCTTCGAACGATTGAACTCTATTCGCCCTGCGACTGCGTCTGCGACAACCGTTGCAGCGCCTTCGGATTGCGCTTGATCTTGCCGTTCTTCTCCATGTTTGAAACTAGGTTCGATACGTACACCTCGAGCATCTCGTCGCGCTTCTTGTTCAGCAATTGCTGGCGCGCCGTTTCCATGCCGCTCTTGATGTCATCGGCAGAAGGCTCCTGTTTCTCTAGTAGAGCCATCACAATCGCGTTACGGCCGCCCTGCACCGGGCCAACGATCTCGCCCGGCTTAGCTCCGAAAATCGCCGCCGCCTGCCCGCTCATCGACCCTACGTCCGGTACCTGGTCGCCTTCGGTCACCAGTTCGCTGGTCTTTACCGTCGCGCCCGCGTCCTTCGCTGCCTTTTTCAAATCGTGGTCCGCGCGCGCCTTATCGGCCAACTCCTGCGCCTTTTGCACCAGCAGCGTCTGGGCCTTGTTCGCCTTGAACGCCGTTTCCACCTGCGCCTTCGCCTCTTCAAACGTCGGCGTAGACGGCGGCTGCACGTCCGTCACTTCGTACACCACGTAGCCCATCGACACTGGCGCCGTATCAGCTCCGCTCTTCGCGTTGTGGTGGAATACCGCATTCATGAACTGCGGCTGCATCCCCACCCCCGGCAGCGAATCCGACTGCTTAATGAAGTCGGTCGTCTGCACCTGGTCACCTGCGGCAGCAGCGGCTTTGTCCAACCCCTGCGCCCGCGCCGCGTCGCGAAGCTGGTTCGCAGCCTTCTGCGCCGCATCCTGCGCTTTCTGCCGCGACAAGTTCGCCACGATCTGCGGCTTCACTTCTTCCAGAGGCTTGGTATGTGCGGGTTCGTGCCCTTCTACCTTAATAATGAAGAACCCATACTGCGGGCTGCGTACCGGGCCGACAATTTCACCAACCTTGGCCGCAAAAGCCGCCTGCTCGAACTCCGGCACCGTCTTGCCCTTGGTGAATTCGAAATATCCGCCCTGGTCCTTCGACCCCGGATCATCCGAGTATTTTTTCGCCAGCGCCGCAAAGTCCGCGCCGCTTTTCGCTTGCTTCAGGATGTCCTCAGCCTTCGCTTTTGCGGCATCGACCGCCTTCTGGTCGACCTTCCCATCCGGCCCCGGCTCCGGCGTTTTGATCAGGATGTGCCGGTCTTTAATTGTCTCCGCAACCTGGTACTCCGCCTTGTGCGCGTTGTAATACGCCTGGACGTCGTTGTCCGACGGCTCTACTCCGGGCAGCTTACCGCCGTTAATCATCACGAACTTTACTTTGCGCTTCTCGGGAATCGAGTCCTTGTACTGCTCCTTGTGTGCTTCGTAGAAGGCCTTCAGCTCCGCGTCACTCGGATTGATTCCCTTCTCCACGTCCTGCAGCGAAATTGAGGCGTAGTCGAACTTCACCTTCGTCTTCTGCTGCCGAACCAGGTTCTCCACGTCCTTATCAGAGGTAGTGACACCCGCCACCACCACGTTCTGCAACTTCTGTAGTTCGATCTGCTGCTTCAGTTCTTTCTCGAACTCCGGCACCGTCAGGCTAAATTGGCTTTGGACGAAATTCTGGTAGCCGTCGTCGCCCACGTACTGTCCCTTCGGGAACAGGATCTCGCCGAATTGGCCCTTGTGCAGCACCTGCCGCAACTCTTCGTCGCTCACCTTCAGGCCCATACGGTTCGCTTCTGCGATCAGCGCATGCTCCTTGATCACCATGTCCGCCGCCTGCGGCATCAGGTATGGCACCAGTTGCATCGGATAACGGTTCCGCTGCGCCATGTTCTGCGCCGCCTTCGAAACCTCGGTTACCGTGATGGCATCTCCGTCCACCTTCGCGATATCGGTGTCGTTGGTTACGGTGCCACCGCCAAAAAGGCTTCCGCCAGGGATCAGGGTCACTACCATCATTACGCAGATAACGGTCAGCAAGCCCCCGAGCACAATCTTCTTCGTCGGGGAGGGCGTCTGTAAAAATCGAATCATCTTCTCTGGAACTCCAATTTGACTGGGGCGAAACTCTCATTATAAAGCATCTCCACGGGTGCCCCAGGTTTGGCGGTGTTCCAAACCTGGGATTCCCATCCCCTTCACCGTCTCTCACGCACCACTTAACCCGCGAATTGCACCTCTTAGCCGCGTGGGGTTGAATCCCCTCCTTGTCACTGTGTTGTAATACTTGTAACGCTGCGTATGCATAAGCGACCCCGCACGTTCCACCGGAACCTGATCGCTGCCCGACGCCGAGTCCGCGAACTCGCCATGATCGGCCGCGCCCTTGCTTCTACCGACCATCCGGTGATGGCGCACATCATTCCCATGCGCCAGTGCAATCTCTCCTGCAAGTACTGCAACGAGTACGACAAGGTCTCCAAGCCCGTGCCGCTCGATGTCATGAAGAGCCGCATCGACCACCTTGCCAAGCTCGGCACCACCATCGTCACCATCAGCGGCGGCGAACCCCTTCTCCACCCCGATCTCGACGAAATCATCCGTCACATGCGGCGCTACCCCATCATCGCCGGCATGATTACCAACGGCTACCTTCTCACCGCCGAACGTATCAAGCGCCTCAATGCCGCCGGACTCGACCACCTCCAGATCTCCATCGACAACGTCAATCCCGACGACGTCTCGAAGAAAAGCCTGAAGGTCCTCGACAAAAAGCTCCAGCTGCTCTCCGAGCACGCCGACTTTCACGTGAACATCAACTCAGTCGTCGGCGGCGGCGTAAAGAACCCGCACGACGCGCTAGTAGTCAGCCGCCGCGCCCTGCAACTCGGCTTCACCTCCACCGTCGGCATCATTCACGACGGCGAAGGACAGCTCCAGCCCCTCAATGAAGAAGAGCGCGCTGTCTTTCTCAAAATCAAAACGCTGGAAAAAAAGAATTATTCCCGCTTCAACCACTTTCAGGACAACATCGCCCACGGCAAGCCCAACGAGTGGCGATGCCGCGCCGGTGCCCGCTACATCTATGTTTGCGAAGACGGCCTCGTCCACTATTGCTCGCAACAACGCGGCTACCCCGCGAAACCGCTCGAGCAATACACCACGGAAGACGTAAAGCGCGAATTCCTAACCGAAAAAAGCTGCGCCCCCCACTGCACCGTTAGCTGCGTCCACCAGATCAGCTACATCGACCACTGGCGCGCCCCTCAAACCATCGGCTCCGCGCAACCAGTCCCCGAAAACGAACTAGTCCAGATCGAATAACAGTTTTCCGCTTGTCATCCTGAGCGAAGAATCCGCATACCAATGCGGATTCGCAGTCGAAGGATCTTGCGCTCCGCTTCGCGGGAGCTCACCATACCGCCTCAGCCTGCACAACTCCCTCTTGTCATCCTGAGCGCGGCGAAAGGCCTGCTGTTCATTCAGCCGCGCACAACACTCTTCCTCACATCCTCGCCCCCATCGCTCCTGCCCAAACGGCGCCTTTCTTTAGCCCACGGCCGCAGGCCGTGGGAAAACGTTCGCGGTTTCTTCATGCCCGGAGGGCACTTTTCCTTCCTTAGCGCGCAGCACCAATGACGCAACCGAAACGCGTGTGTTAAATTGATTGAGGTGGTTCGATTTTCTCCCGCACTCCGTTCCACCTCCACAAAGTCAGGGCGCGTAGCTCAATTGGCAGAGCAACTGACTCTTAATCAGTAGGTTGAAGGTTCGATTCCTTCCGCGCTCACCATCTAAACACTTATAATGTGTATCATATGCAAGCTAAACTGCATCCGGAAGGATGTGAGGCTTTCCCTTGTGTCCGCGTCGTGTCCGTATTGGGACAGAGTGCACGTTGTCCCTTCTGCTCAGCGGACGGGATGACTTTCCTGACACCTCCAGACGAATTAGCCTCCGGAAGACTTGACCTGGCCTGCCAAAACGCGCAAAGCTTCCTTCCGCGTGTTCGAAGTGCTAGTTTGCACGCTTGCATTACGAACGCTAGTTTTCAGTACCGCCCGCTCCAGACTTGCTCTCGCACCGCCTGAAAGCACCCCGTACCGCAAGCACCCCGTACCGCAAGCACCGCCGTACCGCAAAGCACCCCCGTACCGCAAGCACCCCCGTACCGCAAGCGTCGCCCAACAATGCCATGCCTGCACCGCCGTTGAGGCTTAGCGTGCATCGCCGCTCTTGAAAATAATGGACTCGCTCAGGGGATGGAAAATGAAAGCGTCTCAGAACAGTACGGGACTCCTTGCTTCCGAATTCTTCACGCCGCAACAATTAGCGGCCGAGCTTGAAACGTCTATTCGCACCCTCGACCGGTGGGCACTCATGGGAGAAGGCCCACCTCGCACGCGAATTGGCCGCAAGACTCTGTATCGCCGCGACTCAGTAAACGGATGGCTTCGAAGTCGAGAGCAATCAGTGCGGCCCTCGCATAATAGGGGAGGCGCACGATGAGCGCGACCGCCGTACCACCGCGGCAACCGTCGCGATCCTCTGCCGACGTAACATGCGAATCCGTCGCAGGTCTCGCCGCGAAGGGGTTGAGGCTCTTCCCCTGCCTCCCAAGAGGCAAGAAACCCGCCATTGCCGAGTGGCCGAAACTTGCGACAACGGATCCAGTGCAATTGGCGGCTTGGGGGGCGGACATCCGCGGATGCAATTGGGGATTAGCATGCGGCCACGCCTCCGGAGTGTTTGTTCTTGACGTCGACGGCGTGGCGGGCCGCGCGTCCATCGACGAAATGTGCGATCGATTCGGGTTTGATTGGATGCAAACGCTAACGGTAAAAACCGCACGCGGAATGCACCTTTACTTCAAGTACCCGGAGAGCGAAATCCGAAACAGCGCAGGTAAGCTGGCGCCTGGATTAGATGTCCGAGGCGAAGGCGGGTACGTACTTGTACCTCCCTCAGTCCATCCGAGTGGCGACCGCTATTGCTGGGCGGGCACAGGGGAAGACTCACAGATCTTGACTGCACCCGCGTGTTTGTTGGAACGGCTTACCGTGACTCCGCGGAGGACTGCCGGGCAACGCGCAATCGGCGACAGCATTATCCCAGAAGGTCAGCGCAACATGACGCTAACGAAGCTCGCCGGGACGATGAGACGCACCGGAATGAGTCGGCAAGCTATTGAAGCCGCATTGCTTGCCGAAAACGCACAACGCTGCCAGCCTCCGCTTCCGGAATCCGAAGTCCGCGAAATTGCTCAGTCCGTATCACGTTATGCGGCTTCGACGGTATCCCAGACTCGGTCCCAGTCGACAGTGGCGCGGTCCATCGGGATTGCTCCCGACCAGCTCGCCGATGCACTGGAACGGACATTTAGATTCGTTCTGCGCTATGTCAAGCTGAGCGAAGCGCAAGCAGAAATTATTGTCCTGTGGATCGCTCATACACATGCTCTATCGGCGGCTCAATCAAGTCCCTACGTCGCCATCACCAGCGCGGAGAAACAGTGTGGCAAGACCAGGTTGCTCGAAGTCCTCAACCTGCTGGTGGTCAATCCGTGGTTAACCGGCAGGGTCACGGCGGCATGCTTGACGCGCAAAATCGACAAGGACCAGCCAACTCTTCTGCTGGACGAGTCCGACGCTGCATTCAACGGCGAGAAAGAATATGCCGAGGCCCTTCGAGGAGTGCTGAACACTGGACATCGCCGTGGCGGCAAGGCCTCTTGCTGCGTCGGAAAAGGCGCTGACACAAAGGATTTTCAGACGTTCTGCCCCAAGGCCATCGCAGGTATCGGGCACTTGCCGGACACGGTAGCAGACCGATCGATACCCATCCTGCTCAAGCGAAAAG
>DASYAU010000009.1:0-1663 GCA_036501185.1 Candidatus Korobacter sp.
CTCCCAGCGGCCCGATCCACACCGATCCGCTGGTCATCGCGCCCATCCAGATCGCCGACCTCTCCGCATCACAACCCGATGCTCACTAACAGGACTTCAAGGAGATTCACCATGCCGGCACATACGCGTATCGCCGCAATCGTCAGCGCAATCCTTCTAACTCCGGCTCTTCTTTGCGCCCAGGGTACACAAGACACTCCGGAGGCTTCGCCGGCACGGACCGGTCCATACCTGAAGCTTGTCTACCGCACGCTCCAGATCGGCGAGGACGGCAAGGCCGTGAGCAGCCACAGCTATTCCACCATCGTTGTCGCCAATACCGGGCACGCTTCACCGTCCGAGATTCGCAGCGACGACAAAATCCCGATTGTTGTGAGCAATTCTTCGAGTGGAGACACCCAATATCAATATCAGAATGTTGGAACGGATATTGACACTTACGGAGCGAAGCTCAGCGGCAACCTGCTTACTGTGAATCTCTCCGTCAATCTGAACGAGATCGCGAAAAGTGACGTCACCGCCGAAAAGCCGATCGCAGCTCCCGTGGTTCGGCAGTTGAAATGGCAATCCGATGTGATCGTGATCTTGGGCAAACCCACCATCGTCTTCACCTCCGACAGCCCCAGCAACACCGGCAAGACCGAACTGGAGCTCACCGCAACCGAGATCAAGCAGCCGTAGCCCACGCTACGTGCCCCAGTCCCGAAACGGTGCGCAGGTCGAGCACACACGCAGAAACCTGCCAAATCACCCCACCAGAATTGCTAGCATTGAAATAGGCCTGAACCCTAGAAACGAAAGCCACGGGAGATCCTTCCGTGGCTTTCGTCTTTGTAACCTCTTTTGTTTGGACGAATTTACCGATAACTCCAATAAAATGACGATTTTAGCCCCGGGAGAAGCTCTAAACCCATGACACCGTGAGACTTACGCACCGGCCTCCCGCACCGGAGGGGGGTGGGGGTGGGGTGCCGTCACCACCCCCAGAGAATAGGCCATAATCAAAGAGCATGGTCCTTCCCTTTGTTCGCGATGCCCTCGCGAGCATCGAGCACACCGACAGCTTCGAGCGTGTGCGACGGCATCTCAGCCTCGCGCGAGGGCGTCGCCGTGTCTCCGGCCTGACCGCGACCGCCCGCGCCCTCTGCATTCCGCTCTTCGCGCATGCCTCCCAGGCCACCGTCGTCGTTCTCGTCGCCGACAACAAGGCCGCCGAATCGCTGGAACTCACCCTCCGCGCCGCCGCCGAGCTGACCGGCGCCGTCGAGCCGAAGCGCATCCTGCGCCTGCCCGCGCACGATGTGTTGCCCTTTGAAGGCATCTCGCCGCACCCGGATGTGCAGGAGCAGCGCGCTTCGGTCCTGTGGAAGATCGCCAGCAACCGCGCCTCCGTCGTGGTCGCGCCCGTCGAAGCCGCTTGCATGCGCCTCTTCGACGCGCCCTACTACGCCGGCCTGGCCCAACAACTCCGCCGCGGCGAGGAAGTGGATATCGAGATGCTCCTCGACCACCTCCGCGCCATCGGCTACACCCAGATGGACATCGTCGAGATGCCCGGCCAGTTCACTCGCCGGGGTGGCATCCTCGACGTCTACTCGCCGGAGATGGATCGCCCCGTGCGCATCGATTTCTTCGGCGACGAAATCGAATCCATCCGCAAGTT
>DASYAU010000010.1:0-20256 GCA_036501185.1 Candidatus Korobacter sp.
ATCGCGTCGGCCAGGCGATGGCCTGTCCCGTGTGCGCCGAAAAGATCCGCAACGAGGGCCCGCAAAACCCGCATGGCGCCTTTGTCAAAGCCATCATCTTCGGTATCGGCGCCGCCATCATTGGCACCGCCATCTACGCCGGCTTCACCATCATGACCGGCATCCAGATTGGCTTCATGTCGCTGCTCGTCGGCTACATCGTGGGTCGCGCCATGATGATGGGCTCCGGCGGCTACGGTGGCCGCAAGTACCAGGTCATCGCCGCTGTGCTCACCTACGCCTCCGTCTCCATGGCGTTCGTGCCCATCGCCATCCACTACTATCGCGAGCACCCAACGAACGTAAGACGCGTGCACAGCGCCTCGAACTCCACCGCGCCCGCCTCTCCCACCACCTCCAACCACGCCACCGCCGATTCTGCTCAAACTCCGGCCGACAACGCCGACACCCCCGCCCGCCCCAGGCTCTCCTTCAGTAGCTGGCTGGTGAAAGCTTTTACGATCGGCCTGATATCGCCCTTCCTCGGGCTTACCGGCAGTCCCCTCAACGGGCTCATCGGTCTCGTCATCCTCTTTGTTGGAATCCAGTTTGCCTGGAAGTACGCGGCTGGTCGTCCCATTCCCGTTGTCACCGGACCGTACTGATCCGCCGTGTCGACTCTAGGCTTTCAATCGGCTGAAGTCTGTCGCCGCTGCGCCCAGCCGCTCGCGGCCAACGCGCTCGAGTGCGCCAACTGCCACGCGCTCGTCCACGCTGACCAACTCCACCAGATCTCCCAACAAGCCATGCAGTTTGAGAAAGTCTCGCGCCTTCGCGAGGCCCATCAGCTTTGGTCGTCGGCGTTGCCCTTGCTTCCCCCAGACGCGCAGCAACGCGCCTGGATCCAGCAGCACCTCGTCGATCTCGAGCAACATATTCATGACCTCGAACTCGTTCACGGAGCAAAACCCGAACACGCTTGGGCGAAGAGGTTCGGCCCACTCGCCCCGCTGCTCATCCTGCTCGCGAAAGCCAAGGGCCTGCTCGTTCTCCTGAAGTTCAAATTCCTCTTCAGCCTCTTCGCGTTCGTCGCCTTCTACTCCGCGCTCTTCGGACCATGGTTCGGCGTGGGCTTCGCCGCCCTCATTCTCTGCCACGAAATGGGACACTTCATCGAGGTCAAACGCCACCATCTCGCTGCCGAACTCCCCATCTTTCTCCCCGGCTTCGGAGCCTACGTCAAGTGGCAGGGAATGGGTGTATCGCTGCAAACCCGATCGCTCATCGCCCTCGCCGGTCCCATGGCCGGACTGCTTTCCTCCGCTGTCTGTCTCGCCCTCCACGCCCAAACTCATAACGAAATCTGGATCGCCCTCGCGCGTGCCGGAGCATGGCTCAACCTCCTCAACCTCATCCCCGTCTGGGCGCTCGACGGCGCTCACGCCATCCCCGCCCTCACCCGCGTCGAACGCACCGCCCTCATGACCATCGCCATCCTCCTCTGCGTCGCCATGTCCGACCCGCTCTTCTTCTTCGTCGCCCTGGGCTGCGGCTACCAGGCCTTCTTCACCCCAGCCCCCAAGGAAGGCAATACCGGCATCGCGCTCTACTTCTCCGGACTCCTGCTCGCCCTCGGCGCCATCCTCTACTTCGCCCCCGGACATGGCTACGGATTCAACTAGCCCCACAGCATCGTTACATCTACACTTCACGCATGCCTGCGCCCCGCTGGTTGCGCATTTCTTTGATCTACATCGGAGAGCTGCTGACCGCGCTCTTCGGAACCTCGTTCTTCGATCTCGGTATCCGCGAAGCCATTGGAAAACCCCACACGTTGGCCGCCGCCACCCTGCGAGAGCTCATCCTGAGCATCGTGATCGCCTCTGCGCTTGGATTTATTTCCTTCTGGTTCTGGCACTACAAAACCGCACTTTGGGTGTGGGTCATGCCCGTAGCGCTGTTGTCACTTCTCATCCTGGGCCACCCGGAATCTAATCGAAGCGTTTTACAAGCCGGCTCCTCCGATACTCTCTCGTACTTAGGTCTCGACTTCTCCGGCGTGCAATCCTATGCCGGATACCGAATGTTCTACACGGTCGTGATTCCCACTCTTCGAACTCTCGCTTATTCCGGCGGCGCACTGCTCGCTCTACTCATACCAAGGCAATCTCGGAAGTCGTATCAGCCTACTTAGCGTACTTGCCATTTTCCCGATCCAACGTCTAAATTCCAATCAAGAGTTTTCGGCCGCAAAGCACGAGCAGGAGTTCGCATGATCTTTCCGCGACGACCGGTGCGCAACCTTCTCCTCGCCTCACTCCTTCTCCCCTTTCTCGCCGCCGCCCAAACCAAGCCCGAGCCTCAGATTCCCCCAACCAAGCCCGTTCCCAGGGAACTCCAATCTCTCATCGATGCCACCGCCTCGGTTCCACCCGAGTTCGGAGCCGACATCCTCTTGCGCATCGTCGAATCCAACCCGCCTCTCGATGCCGCTACGAAACTCAAACTGATCCGCAACGCCTTCGAACTCGCCGCCGGAGCGCAGGAGCCCATCAAGCGAAAGCATGCATTCGCAATCTCTTCCGACACGACCGTAGGCTTCCGCAACCTATCCTTCTTTATCAACCTCGACGGTTTAACTCTCCAATCCCGCGCCGTCGACGATGCTCTCACTCTCGCCCCCCGCACTGCCCGCAAACTCTTCGAGCAATTACAACCCCCAGACATGCCCCCACTTTCCTGCGACGAGCCTCTCGCTTACGACCCTTCGGCTTACTACCAGACCCTCACCGGAATCGTCCGCAATACTTTTACTCCGAAGGAAATCAAGGAAGGTCATCGCAACGCCTACATTTCTTCCTTCGTCGGTTCGCTGCAATCCCACGCGCAGGTCGCCCCTGTCGCCCAGTTCCTCGTCGCCGCCGATCTCACTCCCGAAGAGCTTTCGGACGCCACCACTCTTTTCGCCGCCGCTTTGCAGCAACTTCACGGCGACAACCGTTCCTTCTCCGCCGTCACTTCCGAAGCCAATTACGCGGAATTGGAAGCTTTTCCAAAGCTTGTCGCACGACTGCACAAAACCGGCATTCCGACTCCGCCATTGCTGCGCTCCGTTCGTGTCTATCTCATATCGAATCTTTCTGGAGTCCGTTGCGCGGAGTCTGTCAGATCGAAAGAGGGGCAACTACCACTCCCTGCTAGCTTCTTCAACGAAACATTCGCCGCTGATCTCCCGCCCGCACAGCTTCGTCCAATCGAAGCGAACGAGCTCAGCACCGCCCAAGTCGCTCCAAAAATCGTTATGCACGGTTTCTGGCAGACCCCAGAGTCCAAGCAGCTTCTAGAAGACGTCGGGAAGCTAGGCGCCGCGATCTTCAGCGATCCAACTCATCAGGCGGTACGCTCAACTGCCGAGTGGCAGGACAAACTGCAAAACTTTCTCATCGCCCTCGACGCCTGGCAGGGAACTGGAGAATCCGAAGACGACATCTTCAACGAGAAGTTGGAACTCTATCAGGCCGCGCTCGATGTCACCGGGCCGTTGCCGGAGCGCTCCAAGGTGCTCGATAACTTCATCGACTTCCTCGAGCAGACCCGCTTTCAGGACCGAAATCGTGTGCAATGGTTCTGGGCCGCGAAAATGGTTCTCGACGGGCGGTACTCCAAAGAAAATCGCCCTGAAATCCTCCGCGCCTTTCGCGACTCCCGCGATCCTACCCTCAGCATCTACGCCCGTTTCGAACTCTGGAAATCGCAAAATTCCCCGGAAGCAAAGAAGCCCTAATCACAAGTCCCGGGTGCCCCAGGTTTGGCGCAGTTCCAAACCCGGGTCTACACGCCTTCGATGCTCTCTCATCCACGCACCCGCCGTGCCTGCAATAGCGCCGTGATATGCAACATCAAGAAAATCGGCACCAGGTATGTCGGGATCACCACCAGCGGAAGACGCGCCATCGGAGCGCTCGTAACCGATCCGTACAGATTGGGAGCGAGCAGCGGCACCAGCGCCCCAATGCTCACCGCCACGGTCAGGTCGAGAATCCCCGCCAGGTTCCACGCCACGAACTTCGAACTCGAAGCGTAATCAGGCCGCCGCAGCAGACGCGCCAACACCAGCGGTGCCGTCACCCCAATCGCCATGTCTCCAAGACCCGCAGGGAAGGCGAATATCCCCGGCAGCACTCCGAACGCATATAACGACAGGAATCCAAAGCCCGCCCACCTCCATCCCTGGATCCCCACGATCAAACGAGGATCCGCCGACAAAACGAACTCCCGCAGCGCCGGGATCGCCCGATATCCAATTACGAACAAGCTGAGCGGAGCCAGCAATCCGATCAGCAATGCCAGCGGTGGCCGCCCGGCGGCAGCATTGAACACTCCTCGCGCGCCCAGCAAAAGCACAATCGCCAGCCACGCCGCAAAAAAAGTAGCCACCGAAGTCCCGACGCCGGAAGCTGCCGGAAGTTTGGGCCGATCAAGTGGGGTTACAGCGGGATTTGCCATATTAACTTCTCTCCTTGAGTTGAATTCATAGGAGTATGAACATAATCCTATGGTTGCAAAAAAATTAGAACGTGGCCAGCAGGAAATCCCGTACCGTGCCGAGAATCCTCTCCCGGTCCTCGCGATCAGGCATGGTGCGCGCCAGCGCCACTGCGCCCGCCATCGCCGTCAGCGTCACAATGAAGTTTCTCCGCTTCTCCGCCTCCGTCTTCCCGGGCACAAAAGGCAAATGCTCGTCGCGGTGCTGCTTCAACATCCCGGCAATCCGCCTCTTGACTGCTGGTTTTGTGCGCGAGATCTCCGCCGCAAGCGCGGGAAGCGGACAGCCCATATCCGCGTGGTCGCAATGCTCAATCGATAAGTAAGTCCGGATGATGTGCCTCCATGCCTCCCCCGGGGGAAGCGCCTTTGACGGCCCCAGCATCCGTTCCCGTATGTCTCGCAGGCCCTCCGCCACGGCTTCGGTCACGAGTTCGTCGCGGGTACGAAAATGTTTGTAAAATCCACCCACCGTCAGGCCCGAAGCGCTCATCACCCGCGCCACTCCAGGCCCGCTCAACCCTTTCGCGCGGAACTGCCTCGAAGCGCTCTTCACAATTCGCTCGTGGGTCCGTGATTTATGCTCGGGTCCGTATCGCATGGTGTGTGAGATTATATATATAATCTAAAAGATGCAAATTCTTCATGCAACCGCCGTCCGTTGTTGATGAATTCAACTCCCGCCCGCTTCTCGCCCCGCGTAACCCGCCGCCCATCCCGAAAATTGCGAGCATGCAAGTTCACACGGCATTTCATTTGTGCGAACATCCGCTCATCCATGAATCTCGGAAGCATGAAGCTCGGAACCTGGATCCTGGCGCTCTCCTCCATCGCCGCCGGCCTCTTCGACCTCATCTGGCGCGAGTTCGAGCCCGCCCATCAACCCATCCACGCTCTCGCGGATGTCATCCCCGGCGAGCCATTCCTCGCCGCCATCGCCGCCGCGCTCCTCATCCTCGGAGGCGCTGCCATCCTCCTCCCGCGCACCGCACGCTATGGCGCCATCGCCCTCGCCATCATCTACACGGTCTTCGCATTGTTTTGGATCCCGCGCTTCGTCACTGCGCCCAAGTACCTCGGCTGGCATTTCACCGTCTTCAATGGTGTCGTCGACGGGATCGCAACCCAACTCATCGTGGCCGCCGCCGCCCTCATTCTCTATACGCTCAATCGACCGTCGCACCCGCTCTATACGCTCAATCGACCGTCGCACCCGCGCGCCGTCCAAATCGCGCGCTGGGTCTTCGGTCTCAGTGCGGTTGATTTCGGCCTCGCGCACCTCACCGGCGTCGCCTTCGTCGCCACCATGATGCCCTCATGGTTCCCGCTCGGTGGACCTTTCTGGGTCGTCGTCAGCGGCATCGCCTTCGTCCTCGCCGGCGTCGCCATCCTCGCTCGCGTCCGCGACGTTCTAGCCGCACGCCTCCTGGCTCTCATGTTCGTCTGCTTCAGCGCCTTTCTCCTTATTCCCAACATTTTCGCCGCCTCGCGCGACCACCTCTCCTGGGGATCAAACGCCTACAACCTTGCCGCTGCCGGATCCACGCTCATCTTCGCGGCCGCCATCTCCATCCGCGCGAGCGATCACGGGTAGCATTTTTCCAAACCTGGCATTGCCGATAATTTCCGCGTCTCCCCATCCACATCCCCGTTTCGATGGGGTTCGTCCCTCTCCGTTCGTTTTTCATAAGACACCCCACAAAACTACGCGAGACAATCGATAGCTACATGCGGGTGATCGACGCAGCCCGCGCATCGATCGCGATGTTTCTGGGGTAATCATGGCAATCTCCTTCCTCTACGACCTTGCGCACGCAGCCCGCCGCCTGCGCAAATCGCCTTCCTACACCATCGTTGCCGGGCTCACCCTCGCCATCGCCATCGGCGGGACGACCGCAATCTTCAGCGTCGTCAAAGCCGTTCTTATCGACGCCCTTCCCTATCGCGATTCCTCGCGTCTCGTCGCCGTTCACGAGAGCGTGCCCGCCTTCGATCAGTATTCCGAGCCGCTCTCCACCATCGAGTTCAATCTGCTTCGCGGACGTGTGCATTCCTTCCAAGACATGGGCGCGTACGAAAGCGTCCATGGCGAACTTTCCGGTATCTCCACGCCTCAATCCGTCAGCGTAACCAAGATCACCGCAGGCCTCCTTGAAGTCCTCGGCGTTCAACCGAACCTCGGTCGCAGCTTCCGCCAGGATGAAGACTTCGACGGATCCGACGCGGTAGTCCTTTCGCACGCGCTTTGGGCGCAACAGTTCGGCAGTGATCCTTCCATCGTTGGCCGCACCATCATGCTCGATCGCATCCCGCGCCAGGTCCTCGGCGTCATGCCTGCCTCCTTCGTCTTTCCCATGCGCGGCCCCGCCGACAACGCCGAACCCGGCGACATTTACATCCCCATGGGTTTCACCGCGCTCGAGAAAATGGGCCGCGGCCCCATCCTCCAGAAGTCCGTCGTCGCCCGCCTCAAGCCCGGAGTCTCCATCGAAACCGCAAACTCTGAACTTCAGTCGCTCGTCCCGTCCGTAATTGCAGGCCTGCCTGCGCAGTTTGCCGGCATCATGAAAAAGGGCTTGAGCTTTCCCCTCGCTTCGCTCCAGGCCGAAATTACCAGCGGCGTAAGGACCATCCTCTGGCTCCTGTTGGGTGCTGTAGCTGTACTCTTGCTTATCGCCTGCGCGAACGTCGCCAACCTGTCACTCACCCGTGCCGTCTATCGCAAACGCGAATACGCCTTGCGCGCCGCGTTAGGCGCCAGCCGCTCCGTCCTCCTGCGGCTCACTCTCTCTGAGAGCTTTCTCCTCGCGATAGGTAGTTCGTTCCTCGGACTCGCCTTTGCCGCCGCTTCCCGCAAACTAGTCGCCGCAATCAGCCCCATCCAGATCCCGCGCGCCGAAGCCATTCACATGGATTTCGGTGTCTTCGCCTTCGCCTGTTTCGTCGGAATCGCTACGGCCACACTCTGCGGGATCGCCGCCGCTCTGCAGGCCACGCGCGTGTCCGCCAACGAGGCACTCCAGGAAGCCAGCCGCAGTTCCACCGGCGGACGCGTTCGCCATCGCACCTTGAACACTCTCGTCGCCGTTCAATTCGCCCTCACGATCATTCTGCTCATCGCCGGCGGTCTGTTGTTGCGCAGCCTGGCCAACACTCTTAAGTCCGATCCCGGCTTCCGCCCCGATCACGCCGTCGCTATCACCACCCACCTCCCATACCCCTTCTACCCTGACGCGGACAAAGTTCACGCAGTCCTCTCCAACCTCGCTGCCAAGGCGGAAGCCACTCCCGGCGTGAAGTTCGCCGGCATCGGCACCGAAATCCCACTCGACACCTGGGAAAAGGGCAACGTCGCGCCCGAATCCGCCGACATAACCCAGAACTCAGGCCCCATCGCCTCGCAAGTCTGGGTCACCGGACACTTCCTCCAAGCCCTCGGCGTTCCCCTCAAACAAGGCCGCTATTTCACCGACGACGAGTCCGCCCACAACCGCCAGGTCGTCATCATCAATGAAGCCCTCGCCAAGATCCTCTGGCCGGGGCAGAATCCCATCGGCCTCCGCTTGCACAACAGTCGCCTTGACATCTCCACCGTCGTCGGCGTCGTCGGCGACGTTAAGGAAGGTTCGCTCAACGGCGTTCCCGTTCCGCAAATTTACGAGCCCCACGTTCAACTCCCCGTCCGCCTGCTCGCCATGTCCACCATCCCGTTCTTCCGCACCGTCCAACTCATCAGCCGGTCGAACATGCCGGCGTCAACTCAGATCGCGCAAATCACCGAAGCCGTCCATAGTGTCGACGGATCGCTGGCCATCTCTGCCACCCAACCAATGGATTCCATCGTTCGCCAATCCAGCCGTCCGCAACGTTGGAACACCTTCCTCGTCGCCACCTTCGCCGTCATCGCTCTCTTGCTCGCCATCATGGGTATCGCGAGCGTACTCGGATATTCCGTCGCCCAGCGTCGCGGAGAGATCGGCATTCGCATGGCCTTGGGCGCGCAGCGCTCCCACGTCTCGCGCATGATCGTCCGCCGCGGCCTCACGCTCGCCGTATCGGGAATCGCCGTAGGAACCATCGGCGGTGCTGCAATCGCTCGTCTCCTGCGCGCCTACATTCACGGCGTAAGTACGTTCGATCCGCTCACCTTCATCGCCGCTCCGCTCCTCCTCACCGCGATCGCTCTCATCGCGTCTTACCTCCCCGCCCGCCGCGCCGCCAATACCGACCCTCTGATCGTTATCCGCGCCGACTAGCCGGGTGCCCCAGGTTTGGCGGTGTTCCAAACCTGGGCTCCTCCTCCGCATCGTCGACCCACCCCCGCGAGTTGCGCGTTGCCGAAAATTCTCGCCCTGGTGGAGAGATTCAGCCTTTTCAGCGGTATTTCTATATAAGGAGAACTGTTCGCGCGCTCGCCCTTCGTAGCGCCACTCATTCTTATGAAGAATCTCGTCACTGCAAGTCTTCTCGTCTTCGCGACAGCCTCGGCCTTATCGCCCCTCTACTCGCAGTCCTCGCCCACTTCGCCCACCATCGACCACCCCGAAGCCTACCTCCGCGCCGCCTATTACAACGAGAACGACGACATCCTCTCGCGCGACGGCAAAGCCCTCGCATCAAGCAAAGGCGCCAGCCTCGAGACCCGCGCGTGGTACGCACAAAGCGTCGCCCGTGAACCCGAAGGCTTTGCCCTCCTCGATGCCATGCAGACCGAGAAGCCCGATGATCCGTGGACCCTCGTGGTCCACGCCTACGCGACCGGCGACGCGGCCTTTTCCGCCACCCTTTGCGAACAGGCATTCGCCAAATCCACCAGTCCGGATATCGCCGTGCTCTGCGCTCGGGCGGTCTCCTCGCAGGTCACCGACAAATCCGCCGCCCCGCAGCTCCGGGAATTCTTTGAGCACAACAAAGCTCGTTACGAGGCCTCGCCTGACACCCTCACCGCCGAAGCCTCCGCACTTTATCGATCGAGCTTCTTTGGCGACAAAGCCGCTACCGACGACGCCTCTGCGCTTCTCGATCGCGCCCTCGCCAGCGATCCCCACAACGTCCGCGCTATTCTCTTCAAGGCGAACCTCCTCTCCCGGAAAAAGCAGTACAAAGAGGAACTCGCCTTACTCGAAGGCGCCAAGTCATGGGCCGGCGTCTCTGGCACATGGCATTCCATGTGGTACGGCGCGCTCGATAAAACCGAAGAACTCAAGAAGCCCGAACGCCAGAAGGAAGTCGAGCAGGATGCTCATGCTTTACTCGATAAAGGCGAGCCGGGCACGACCCTCCTGGTCGCCGAGCACGATCTCCTCGAAGCCGGCGACAAAAAAGCTGCGACCGATCTCCAGAACGCCATCGTCCAGAAGTTTCCCAACACTCCCGCCGCCGCGGAAGCCGAGCTGCAACGCGCCACCGCCAAGCTCAACGCCGATGCTTCCATCGAAAAAGCCACTCCAGCCGCCCGCGCCGAACTCGAAAAAACCGTCTTGTCCGTGCTCCAACGCTACGGAGCGAGCGACCGCATGGTGGAAATTCGCTGCGCAAGCGCGCTGACCCAAATCTATGAACAGGACCGTCCCACGGCTGCACAACTCCTCGCAGCCGCCAAGGCCACAAGCTGGAGGATGGGCGACAATTTCGCCACCCCTCTCATGTTGCGCGGCGAACATTCTGACGAACTCGCGCAGTTGGCCCAGCAACGTATCAATGAAATGCTCCGCCTCGCCACCAATCGAAGCAAGGGTTGGCATTACGAAAGCGCGGCCGACGACATGCGCTCCTATTGGTCGCAATTGGGCACCTGGTACGGCATCCTCGGCGCCGCTCAGTTGAATGAGGCCAAGCTCAAAGACGCCGGCGAGAACCTGCAGAGCGCCGAAACCATGCTCCAGCAGCAAGCCGGAAAAGAGGAACCGACTACCTTCCTCGACTACTCTCCCGAACTGCTGGCCGAGTTTGGCCGCTACTACACCGAAACCGGCGACTATCCCAAGGCCGACCAGTACCTCGCCCGCTCGCTCTCCGCCGAATACTATGGCAAGGATGAGCACCCCTCCATCGCCGCCTACAAAGCTCTCTACCTCAAACAACACAACGGCAGCAACCAAGGCCTCGAAGCCTACATGGCGAAAGCCTACGAAATCGATCGCCAGCACCGCAAAGCGCAGGTCCTCAAATCTCGTCTCCCTCAACCCAAGCCCGCCGAGCCCTTCGCCAAGCTCGCGTTGCTCGGCACAAAGCAGACCGTTTCGCTCGACGACCTCAAGAACAAGTACGTCGTCATCAATTTCTGGGGCACCTGGTGCGGCCCCTGCAAAGGCGAAATGCCCGAAGTCCAGAAGTTTTACGACAAGTACAAAGACGATCCCAAGGTCGTTTTCTTAACCGTCGATGAAGGCGACACAGCCGACCAGGTTTCCAAGTTCCTGGCCGACAAGAAGTACACCCTCCCCGTCCTCATGCAGACGGAGTACACCCGCAAGGCCGATGTCAATGCTTTCCCAACCACCTGGTTCATCGATCCCAACGGTCGTATCGATTACGAAAAAATCGGCAGCAGCCAGCGCCTCGTCGAGGAATTTACCTGGCGCCTGGAATCCATGATGCAGCCTAACTAACGCGTGCCCCAGGTTTGGCGATGTTCCAAACCTGGGTTTACATCCGTTCCGTTTTCCTGTCGCACCAATACCGCACTCCCAACCACATCACCACTCCAATCATCCCCACCCATCCCAAAAGCCGCACCACGCCCGCGATCTGCGTATCGCGATTGAGCAGCCCCCACCACCCGAACATCGTGTTCCAATCGTGTTCCACATAATCCCCGCCGCCCAGCGACACCAGCGGCAGCGCTTCAGCCCGCGCGTCGGCCATGTAGGTTGCGGTGTAGAGGAAGTTCTCGAAGAAAAAGAACGTGCAGAAGACGAAACCCCAAACCTGCCGATGGTAGAAAAAGTAGGCAGCGAGCAGGAACGGTACCAGCCATTGCAGCAGTGTCCCGCCCATGATCCCGATCTTGTATCCGAACCACCCAAACAGCGCGTGCCCGCCCTCGTGCACCACCAGGTTGGCGTTGTCGATAAACAAAAACCCGTCGTGGTTCGTCGCCGCATAAATCAGAAACAGCCCATAAAAAATCGCCGACGCCACCACTCCCGCCACGCCCACCGGCTTCCACTCCGCGCCATCCGCCGCAAATCGCTCCAGCATCCCCCGAGCATAGGACGCAACTCCACCTTCGCCCACCTCGAATCGTCCGGCAGAAGCAGGGAAGTAACGATTTCTTCAGGTTGTTTGCTTGCCTCTCAAGGGCACTTTTGAGGCACCCCCTCCGTGGGATGTCCTACCACGTCTGAGGGAGTTCCATCGTGACTGGATATTGCTAACCTCCTCTCTCTGAAGAACCTCCATTAGCCCGGGCCACGGTGCACGCGGGGAGTTATCGCAGTTTCGGTTCGAGGTAAAAGCATGCAGCGGAGGCAGAACCCCTTCATCGTAGCGCCGGGGAAAATTTCCACCTCCGTCCCTTCCGAAGCGACGCTTCGCAGATTCATCGCCGATCTGCCCGATGCTGTGCTCGTACACGTGGACGGGACGATCCTCTATGTAAACCCTGCGTGCGTTCGCTTGCTGGGGGCGAAAAGTGACGAACACCTGTCGGGCAAACACATCTCCTTGATCATTCACCCGGACGATTTTGCCCATGTGCAGAGCCGGATCGACGAACACTACCGAATCAACGACGCCCTTCCACCCGACGAATGCCGCTTAGTTTCCCTGGACGGCAGCGTGATTCCCGTGGAGGCCGTCGCGACCCCGACCGATTGGGAAGGCGAGCGCGCCATCCAGGTCGTGCTTCGCGATATCCGCAAACGCAAGCTCGCCGAACACCAGCATTACGTATGGCAAAAGCGCCTCGAACTTGCCCAGCAAGGCGGCCTCAAGATCGGTCTTTGGGATTGGGACCTCGCGACCAATACGGTCATCTGGTCCGACGAGAGTTATAGGCAATTTGGCATCGACCGTCACGACAGTACTGTTCCCGTCGGCGATGCCATGCAGCGCATTCACCCCGATGATCGGCCGATCGTTGAGGCAGAGATTGGTAAAGTGTTGACCGGCGCCAGTGACTATGCGGCGCAATATAGGGTTCTGCGGCCCGATGGCACCATCTCCTGGATCGACGCCCATGGTGTCCTGGTCGACAACGGTTCCACCCACATGCTCGGAGTTGGCATCGATATCACCGAACGCAAAGTCCTCGAGCACCAGTTCTGGCAATCGCAAAAGCTCGAGGCCATCGGTTGCCTCGCCGGTGGCGTAGCTCACGATTTCAACAATGTTTTGATGATCGTCAGCAGCTATGCCGACATGATCGTCGAAATGAATATCGATCATCCAAAATTGAAGGAATACGCTACCACCATTCGCCAGGCAAGCTTCCGCGCTGCAACCGTCACCCAACAGCTTCTCGCCTTCAGCCGCAAGCAAATCCTCGAACCGGAAGTTCTCGATATCAATCACGTCGTCAAAGATCTCAATAAGATCCTGCCAAAACTACTCGGGGAAGACATCAACATCGTTACCAGGCTCGATCCGGCTGTCCGCCGCATCAAGGTCGATCGCGGACAATTGGAACAAATCGTTATGAACTTGGCCGTGAATGCACGGGACGCGATGCCCAAAGGCGGCGAGCTCGTCATCGATACCAGGCATGCCGTCGTGAATGCGAAATACGCGGACGCGCACCGGCCGATGACTCCCGGCGAATACATGATGCTCTCCGTTTCCGACAACGGCACGGGCATGGACGCCGCCACCCAGGCCCGCATTTTCGAGCCTTTCTTCACTACCAAGGAAAGAGGTAGAGGCACGGGCTTAGGTCTCGCGAGTGTCTACGGAATCGTGAAACAGAGCGGAGGTTTCATTTGGCTCACCAGTGAATTAGGGAAGGGAACCACCTTCGAGATCTGTCTTCCCTACGCCCCGGAAACGCCCCTCGCGCGTCCTGCCACGTCCGCCTCCAAAGTCTCGTCCGGACACTCGGAAACCATTCTGCTCGTAGAAGATGAGACAGGGTTGCGTACCGCGGTGCGCGAATTCCTCGGTACCCAGGGCTACAACGTATTATCGGCCGGCGATGCAGTCGAAGCTTTGCGCCTCGCAGAACAATATCAAGGCACAATCGACGCCTTGCTGACGGATCTTGTCATGCCCGGCATGGATGGGATCGAACTAGGAAAGACCGTACGTTCGAAATATCCCAAAATTCGCACGCTGTTTATGTCCGGATACCATGATCGTGCCGCCGACGGACTTAACCCCGACGCCATCCTGCTTCGCAAACCCTGTTCCCTGCAAGTGATCGCCGCGAAGTTGAATGACGCACTACAACGGCACGTCTGAGTGGGGAGGTTGCACGCCTGAACCGAAGCAGGTTCTGCCGTCACGGTCATTCGGCTATCAGACTTCCGTATTCGCAATCACGTACCGCACGAACCCGCTATGCGGCGTGTATTTGTCGTAGAGGCTGCGCGCGCGATCGTTATTTTCCCTGGTCATCCAGTAAAGCCGCGACCACCTTTGCGCCTTCATTTCCGCAATCAGCCAATCGATCAACTTCCCGCCCACCCCATACCCGCGCCTCTTCGAGTCGACAATCAGATCCTGCAGATAACAGGACGGCGTGAGCTGCGAGGTATTTTCGTGAATGATGTAATTCGCGATCCCCAGGATCTCTCCTGCGTCACTCTCGGCCACCAGCGCATGCACCGACGACGCAGGGTCCATGATCCTCTTCCAGGTGTGCCGGGTAAGTTCTTCGCGCGGCTCGCGTTCGTAGAACCGAGTGTAAGCGTCCCAAAGCTCGCGCCAGCGCCCCTCGTCGCGGGCCTCTACAGGACGAACAGTACAGGTAAGTTCAGCCTTCGGCATGGTCTTTGGATGATAGCGCCCCTAGTCGACGACCACTTTCGAATCTCCCAACTGCTGCCGTTCATTCCACCTTCAGCGCCCCCAACGGCCGCCCCCATTTGCAAAATGCCTCCGCCTAAGACATACTTTCTCCTTCTGCGGTGGGGTAGAAGTTTCTTGAAATCGAAAGTCGTACTGGCGTTATTTCTCTTTCTGCATCTCGTCGCGCACCCCTTGGTGCACGCCGCGGATGGCTTTTTCCCCACGCCAGGTCACACCCTTTCTACCTCTGCGGACTCCGGCAACTCTGCTGATCACGAGTGCGCCGTCTGCCACACTTCAGGTTCCGTAACACCCGCCGCTCCCATCGCGACCATCGGCATCCTGAGCTCTTCCACCGCCCTCCTGATTCACGTTCAGGAGCAGGCGCTCCGCGACGGCGTTGAACTACACCTTCCTTCTCGCGCTCCCCCGGTCCGCTAGTTCCATTCGATTGCAAATTCAACTTGCTTAGGAAGGCCCTCGCCCTGCCCGGCACTCGCTGCCGCGCGGGACAACCGCCTTTCCTCCAATCGAGTTTCTAGCGAACCACCACGCGCGGAGGCAGTATGCATTTCGGTCGTCCAGCACTTTTATTGCTGTTGATTCTGTTCGTCTTTGGTCTTGCTTCTCTTACATTCGCCCAGTCGTCCAGCGGATCGGTTACTGGCACCGTCCTCGATCCTTCCGGCGCCGTCATTCCCGGCGCAGTCGTCAGCATTCACAATCCCGTCAGCCAATTTGCGACCACGGTAACTACCGATAACGCGGGAAAATTCAGCATCCCGAACATTCCCTTCAACAACTACCACGTCACCGTAACCAAGACCGGGTTCGCCGAATTCTCCGGCGACATCAATATCCGCTCTACGGTCGCTCTCGACCTGCCCGTAAACCTGGCTCTCGCGACTTCTACCAACGTCGTAACCGTGGAGAGTTCTTCCGAAGACCTGCTGGAAAATACTCCGACGTTCCATACCGATGTCTCCCGAGATCTCTTCCAGAAGGTCCCGCTCGAAAGCCAATCATCTTCAGTCAGTTCGTTAGTCACGCTCGCGACGCCCGGCATTGCCGCCGACTCCAACGGTCTCTTCCACGGCATGGGCGATCATGCGGAGAACTCCTTCTCTATCGATGGCCAGCCCGTCACCGATCAGGTGAGCAAGGTCTTCTCCAACCAGGTGCCGGTTGATTCCATCGAATCTATGGAAGTCATTCCCGGCGCCCCGCCTGCCGAGTTCGGCGACAAGACGAGTGTCGTGATCAACGTCACCACCCGCTCCGGACAAGGCGTCACCACTCCCACCGGCGGAATCAGTGCCTCCTACGGAAGTTTTGGCACCACCAACCTCGATCTAAATCTCGCGTACGGCGGTAAGAGCTGGGGAAATTTCATCGCGGTCAGTGGATTAAACAGCGGACGTTTCCTCGATCCGCCCGAATTCACCGTCATGCACGACCGCGGCAACCAGGAAAACGTATTTGACCGCGTGGACTACCAGCTCTCCACAGCCGATTCGCTCCACTTCAATTTCGGGTTTACCCGCTCCTGGTTCCAAACCCCCAACTCCTTCGACATGCAAAACGCCACCGCCTGGAACGGCCTGGTATCCAACAACGGCGGCTTGGGTCCCAACGGTTTGCCGGTCGGTCCCGCTGACCAGCGTTCCAAGATCGATACCTTCAACATCGCTCCCACCTGGACCCATATCCTGAACAGCGCCGCGCTTCTCACCTTCGGCGCCTGGGTCCGTCGCGATAGCTTCAACTACTATCCCAGCTCCAATCCCTTCTCCGACTTCGCCCCCGATCTGCAATCGCAGACCGTCGCCCAGCAGCGCACGTTAACCAACGCCGGGTCCCGCGCCGACTACGCCTATTCAAAAGGAATCAACAACCTCAAAATTGGCGTCAACTACGAGCACACTTTCCTCGGCGAGAACGATCAGCTCGGCATCGTAGATCCCACGTTCCTTTCGTCGCTAACCGACACCAACGGCAATCCCTGCGTCAGCGGTTCCGGCGTTGCCATCGCTGCGCCCTGCACCACGCTGGCTCCCTACGACCTCACCGCCGGCGGAAGCCTCTATGCGTTCCACGGCCACACCGACGTGAAAGAGCTTGCAATCTTCGCGCAAGACGCCATCACCAAAGGAAACTGGAACTTCAATCTCGGCTTACGCGGAGACTTCTACAACGGCCTAAGCACCGCACAGATGGCGGAGCCCCGCTTAGGCGCTGCGTACCACGTGCAACGCACCGGCACGGTTCTGCAACTCTCCTACGCTCGATCCATGGAAACGCCATTTAACGAGAACCTCATTCTCTCCAGCATCGGTTGCTCGGACCAGGTTCTCGTCCCTTTGCTTCTGTGCTCGGCTCCCAACTCCACTCCCCTTCGTCCCGGCAGTCGCAACGAATATCACGCTGGCCTTGAACAAGCGGTTGGCAAACATCTCGTGTTCTCCGGCGAGTACGTCTGGAAGTACACCACCAACGCGTACGATTTCAGTGTTCTTGGCAGTACACCCATTACCTTTCCCATCCAATGGGCGAAATCCAAAATTCCAGGCGTCGCCGGTCGCGTCAACTTCACCGACTTCCATGGCTTCTCCGCCTTCATGGTGTTCTCCCACGTAGCTGCGCGCTTCTTCGACCCGCAGCTCGGGGGCGCCGGAGCCGTTCCCGGCGGGGCCGGTGGTGTCTTCCGCATCGATCACGACGAGGAGTTCAACGAAACCACTCACCTCCAATACCAGCCTTGGAAGAACGGCCCGTGGCTCGGCTTCAACTGGCGTTACGACAGCGGCTTAGTCGCCGGTCCGGTCCCCTGCGCCGGAGGCAACTGCAACAACGGTCCTGCCGGCACGGATGGCATCGTTGACGTCTCCGGCCTCACCCCCGACCAGCAGTTCCAGGCCGGCCTGTTCTGCGGCCCCGTCCGCGCCACGCCGACCACTCCCATTAGTTTGAGCGGATTTTGTCCAGCTTCGCAATACGGCTCCACTCTCATTTCCATCCCCGCGCCCGGCGCCGAGGACGACGACCACAATCCCCCACGCATCGCCCCTCGCAGTCTCTTCGACCTCGCTCTCGGCGACGACAACCTCTTCCACTCCCACAGCGACCGCTACCGTTGGAGCGGCAGCGTCACCGTCGTCAATCTCACCAACAAGTACGCGCTCTACAACTTCCTCTCCACCTTCAGCGGCACGCACTACGTAAGCCCGCGTGCCATCACCGCCGAACTCGGCTTCCACTTTTAATGCGCCGCGGAGAGCAGGGTTAAACCTGCTTCCGCTTTCAAGGAGGAATTGCTGTGGTTTCGCCCGTTATTCAAACCCCAAGCACTAAGAACGATGAGGAAAATGGGGCTGTTTCAGCATATTGTGGTTTAGCGATGGGCAAAGACCGGCGCGGACTCTGGGGCGCTAGGGCCGCAATCCTGCATCAATGTCCGGATTGCGGCGCGATCGCGGGATTACCGTGTGCCATTGCAGACCCCCGGAAACTCTGGCATCGTTCACGCCTTCGGGCCGCTAACCAGGAACGCGCTGCGGCGAAGAAGCAGCGATTAGACGCAGCGAAAAGTTACTATCTTTTCGACTAGCAAGGAAAGTTGGTTACCACGAAATAGTCACTATTTTGGCTCCGCCGCTGGGAGCGGATTGCGAACGGACGGCTGGTCCTCCACGACCAAAATCGCCCCTTTTTGAGCTCTTTTATGCACTTTCAGTGTGTTTCGCAGTTTCCGGCAAATTCCCCTCCGCACCGCCAACCGTCTCCCGGCCGATCCCGCAAACTCGTGCCCCACACGCCTTTCCACGGCTGCCCCAGGTTTGGCGGTGTTCCAAACCCGGGATCGTATCTACGTAATCTCCCACCAACGTGGGACACGCGAAGTCGCTCCAAAGCCCACTTAATCGCGAATAAACGCCTATTTTTGCTCGTTTTTTGCTTCAAATCCCGCTCGAAATTCTTGTCCCTAAAATGCGAAACCCCGCATGAATGCAGGGTTTTCACTATCAAGTCAAATTCTCTAAAATGCGCGTTTAATGAATTTGCAGCGCCCCATCCAATTCCAGAAGAATCGCTCGCGCCGCCGCCGCCGGGTCCTTTGCCTCCGTAATCGGACGCCCTACCACGATATGGCTCGCCCCCGCGCGCAACGCGTCCCCCGGCGTCACAACCCGCGCCTGGTCGCCCTTTTCCGCGCCCGCCGGACGAACGCCCGGCGTCACGATCGCGAAATCATCTCCCAGTTCGCGTCGCAATTCCCGCGCCTCGTGCGCCGAAGCCACCAGTCCCCGGATCCCGTTTGCCCGCGCCAGCGCCCCCAATCGCAACACCTGCGCCTGTACATTTCCCGCGATCCCAATTTCCGATAAGTCGTTATCCGACAGGCTCGTAAGCACCGTTACCGCTAGCACCAGCGCTTTGTCTCCAGCCGCATCTGCCGCGGCTTTCAGCATCTTCGACCCGCCCGAAGCGTGCACCGTGAGCATGCTCACCCGCAGCTCTGTAGCCTGCCGAACCGCGCTCGCCACGGTGTTCGGGATATCGTGAAACTTGAGGTCGAGAAAGACTTTTTTTCCGCCCGCCACCAAGTCCCGCACGATCTGCGGCCCTTCAGCGGTGAAGAGCTGCTTTCCCACTTTGAACGTGGAAACCGAATCTCCTACGGATTGAACGATTTGCTGGGCCTGGCGGGAGTTGTCGACGTCGAGGGCAAGAATCAGCTTGTCGGAGGTCATCAAAAGAACATTCTAACTTCACGAACCACAAAGCACGCACAGCTTTCCAGAAGAAAATCGCGAGATTGGAATCGCACTGCACGGATCAATCGCCCGCGCCCAGCACGATCCAATATCTCCTATCCCTCTGTGTCCTCTGTGGTTAAACGCTTTATCGCAGCGCAGCAGTCTGGATCTGCCGGTCCGGCGGAACGATGTCCAGCCGCACTTTCTGTACGCCCTTGGCGGTAAAACCCAACGCCTGGGCGGCGCCATACGAAAGGTCGATAATCCGGCCCGGAACCAGCGGCCCGCGGTCATTTACCCGCACCACCACCGACTTTCCGTTCTTCATATCAGTCACCAGCACCCGGGTACCCAGCGGCAGGTCGGGGTGGGCGGCAGTCATTTCGTACATGTTGTACGTTTCGCCCGAGGCGGTCTGCTTCCCATGGAAGAATTTGCCGTACCACGAGGCCGGTCCGACCTCGTAAGGCTTCGCTTTCTTCAGGGCAGTGAGTTTCGGGGCGGCGCTGGCAGTCTGTACCGTTTTCGTACTCGCCGCGGCGGAGCTCTTTTCCATCGTGTTCGGCCCGTGTGCCGCTCCCATGGTGGTCAGCACTGCTAGCGTGGCCACCACTTGAGTCAGTACTCGTTGCATGCAAACACTCCGTAAAAAATAGATTCCCCCGGGATCGCTTCAAATCGTTCGGTAAGACTACAGATCGTCCGGTAAGGGGTCAACCCTGCGAGCCATGTCCCCTTTGTTACGGGCGAGTTGGGCCAAGGTGATCGCCTTAGGCCGGGACAGTCTTTCTATTGTACCGGAGGCAAGGGCTTTTGGGCCTTCCGAAGGGGGTATTTCGGCTTAACCTTTCCACCCTTACACACCTCAATTTGGATGTGCATCACGCCCCCGGGTGTTGTGAAATTGACAAAATAAATCCGATGTAAGTGCTTGTATAAATTGCACATAGGAAGGAAAATCTTGCGCGGTTGTTGAACTCTGGATATGCGGGATATGTTGTAATCGTTAGCCATGAAGACCCCGGTC
>DASYAU010000011.1:0-2105 GCA_036501185.1 Candidatus Korobacter sp.
TTCTGGTCCGCCTTGGTGTCGTTTTTGACGGCAGCCGACAAGGCCGCGCCTGCGTGTAGAATCGAGCCATGGCCTTTCGAAGTTCGAGCGACGATGCCAACTCGCGCAAGGGAAAGTCTCCACCGCCTGACGATACCCACCAGGAGGCGGCTTATCTCAAAATGCTGGGCGAGAAGCAGCGGCCGGTCCGTATTAAGTTGATGGACGGCGACACCGTCCGCGGCTGGATTGAGTATTATGACCGCCGTATGGTGCGTCTGACCCGCGAGGGATCACCGAATCTTTTCATCTTCAAGCACGAGATTGCGTACATCGCCGAGGACACTGGACGCAAGCCGCGTCCCGACGGCTCTGCTCAAGCGAGGAGCGGCAACTCCGCAAGTGGTTCGGAATGACTCAGTACTCGCCCGAGGTAGAGGCGATTGCCCGAGAGGCTGGTGCGCTCCTCATGGGTTACTTCGCCAACCATGTCACGATCGAGTACAAAGGCGACGTTGATCTGGTGACCGAGGCTGACCGCGCCTCGGAGAAGATGATCGTCGAGCGCTTGCGCACCCGCTGGCCGGAAAACGGCATCATCGGCGAAGAGGGCGCTCGCAGCGATGCCGGTGCTGAATATCGCTGGTACGTCGATCCCCTGGATGGCACTACTAACTTCGCACATGGCTATCCGGTGTTTTGCATTTCGATCGCGCTAGTGCGCAACGCCACCGCCGAAGGCGCTGGAAACGGTGAGCAGCTTGAGGTCGGCGTTCTCTACGACCCGACGCGCGATGAGATGTTCTCCGCGGAGCGCGGCCGGGGCGCAACTCTGAATGGCAAGCCGATTCACGTGTCGAAGACCAGTCGCCTGGCGGAATCGATCCTTGGCACGGGGTTTCCCAGCCACAAACGGCACAAAAATCCCAACATCCACTTTTATCACCAGATTACTTTGAGTTCGCATGGGGTTCGGCGCGCGGGATCGGCGGCGCTCGACCTGGCCAATGTGGCGTGCGGGCGTTATGACGGCTTCTGGGAGTTCAATCTGAATCCGTGGGACACCGCCGCCGGTGTACTTCTCGTTGAAGAAGCTGGCGGACGCGTGACACGCTTTGACGGCTCGCCGTTTCGCCTCGATAGCCGGGAAGTGCTGGCGACCAATGGACTCATTCATCAAGAGCTGATCACAAACTTCGAAGAGATATTTGCTGGCCGCGGGCTCGAGGAGCTGCCCTCTCCGGTGGAGTACGCAAAATTACGAAAATAGCCGCATCGTGCGCCTGGTCATAGTGTTAGATACCTCAATCAGGAGGTAAGTCTCCATGCATCGTTTCACGACTCCGGCATTGGCCCTCACGTTTTGCTTGCTTTCAGTGGCCGCATTCGCCCAGGGAAATCGCATCGTGGTGGTCGGGTGGCGACCATGAAAAACGCTGCCACCCTTTCGGTTCCGGGTACCTTGGAGCGCGATCGACTGGTTACGTCACTGAACCAACTGAGACCCGACAAAAAACTGCACATCAAGGTTCAAGGCGTGCCCCTGGACGGAATGACGCCCGATGACGTCGGCGCCGAAGCCAAGGAAAAGAAATGCGACTATGTGGTGTACACCACGCTGGTCGAGTTGCGGGGCTCGACCGATCCTGCGATGCCTCGTCCGGGCACCATCGAAACCAACCCTAATGGCGTTTGGAGCCAACCCAATAATCCTCGCGGACAGGCCATGGACCCAGAGTTTCGCGCCACGGTGGAATACAAGCTATATCGCGCTGGCGATAACGCCGCGATTGCGGGTGCGCCCTTCTCCATCCAGGAGACAATGCCGGAGGCGGCAGTGGTCTCACAGATCATGGACCGCATCGCAAACCGTGTATTCGCCGCCGTGAAAAAGGCACCTACCTCACAGCCCGAGTAGAGTGCTTCGGCGTCCACGGTGCTTTGGTAGGTAATTGCGGCTGCTTCAAACTACAACATTCACCACAGCGTGGAAGCCAAAAGTGCCACTTATATCTGTTCTTTCCAGTAGCCGGGTCGCTGGCGACAATGGGCAACAGCCAACACCTCAATGACGTTTGGGGAAACCTGATAAACAATCGCGAAAGGAAACTGGTGGAGCAAGAAGC
>DASYAU010000012.1:0-18662 GCA_036501185.1 Candidatus Korobacter sp.
CTGCGAAACCCATTCGCGTCCTCCTCCTCGACGACATCGAAGAGAACCTCATCCTCCGCGCCGTCATCCTCCGCCAGAAAGGCTACGAGGTGGTCACCAGCGCCTCCATCGAAGAAGCCGAAGCCAAGCTCGACCAGATCGACATCGCCGTCCTCGACTACCATCTCGGCGCCGGTAAATTCGGCACCGAAGTCGCCGACTCGCTCCGCCGCAAGCGCCCGCAAGTGCCGATCATCATTCTTTCCGCCACCCTCGAACGCCATTTCGGCGGCGTCGCCGACATGCATTTGCTCAAGGGCTACAGTTCCGTCGACGACCTCGTCGCCGCCCTCCGCTCCTTCGAAGCCAAGCGCCGCGGCAAGCCCGTAGTCGTCGATGCTCGCGACTTCTTCTACTCCCGCATCGCCATGGCCATGGGCGAAGATGTCGTCCTCGAAATCATGGATCGCGACGGAAACTGGCAATACGTCAACGAATATGCCGCCGCCATCCTCGAAAAGAAGCGCTCCTGGTTCCCCAACCACAATCTGTTCGAAACCTATCCCGAAATCTCCGCTGACTGGCGCGATATTATCCGCCAGGTCGCTGACACCCGCGAAACCTACATCGATCGCCGCGGCAGCCGCGGCTCCACTCATCTCCCCGCCAAGTCCGCCTACTGGCAGTGGAACGTCCTCGTCTTCCCCATCAAGCTCAGCGACAACCGCGACGGCGTAGTCCTCACCGCCCGCTTAATTCAAAAAAAGAAGTAGACTCGCCGTTCGTCACCGCGGAACTTCCCGCCGCTCGCTTGGCGCAAGCCACAGAACTGCCACTCCCACCACTACTCTCTCTTGTCATCCTGAGGAGGGCATAAGCCCGACGAAGGACCTGCTGTTCGCCCGGCGGAAGCCAGCGTCAACTTACTGCTTCAAGTTCGCTTCCCAATTGGTCAGCAGCGTTAGAGGAGCATTGCTGCCGGAACTTCCAGCCTGGTTGATCACGAACTTCATTCCATCGGCAGACGGAGAGAACGGTCCCGTCGCAGGACCTACCAGGTTGGCCTTGAAGAGCAGATGCGGCGTGCCCAGTTGCAGGGCAGCACCATTTTCACGAACGTCCACTGCGTAGATACCTTCGCTTCCCTGGAAGAACAGCTCCTTCCCGTCGCCGCGCCATCGCGGAGCTTGTCCGCCTCCAGTCGAAACCTGGTATTTACCCGACTCCCCCGGGAATGACTTCATGTAGATCTGCATGACGCCCGACTCATTGCTCTGGTAAGCGATCCAATGGCCGTCGGGAGAGAAAACCGGTATCACTTCGCGGAACTGCGTGGTCACCTGTGGAATCGGTGTAGGTTCGCCGCTGAGCGGCAACGCGTAAATGTCCCAATCGTTGTTCGCGCTCAGATCGTGGCGCATGTACAACATGTACTTGCCATCGCTGCTGATCGAATTCCCGATAAGGTCGGAACCATCCACCCAGAGCACTTTCTCCTCGTTCCCCGTCCCATCCGCGGGACGCCGGAAAATTCGGTCCATTCCTTCGCGAATGCTCACGTAGTAAATCCATTTCCCGTCGGGAGACCACAAAGGAAAGAAAGATCGTCCGGTGCCAAACGTCAGCCGCGACTTCGTCTGACGCTCCAGGTCGAGCACCCAAATGTCCTGCACACTACCCACTCTCAACGCATACGCCAGCCTCTTTCCGTCCGGCGAAAGCACTGGGCTCGAATAGAGCGCCGCCTCAGGGAAAATGGGTCCGGCTGCCTTGCCTTCCCTCCCGTACCACACGAGTTGCGAACCCGAAGTGAAGCTGCCGCCCACATAGGCCAGCATCCCATTGTTGGAAACCGTGAACTGGCTCCGATAGACCGACGTATTGATAGCAACCTGCTCGGCGACCGGCGCCGCGCTTCCCTCCAGTTCCTGTTTGCTCAAGTTCAGCTTCTGCTCCATGAGTACGCCGTCGCGAAGAAATAAAAGGTGTCCATCGGCGTAATCGCCCGAGCTCTCCGTTTGCACGAGCAACTTGCGGTTCTTCGATCCGAGCGAGCTGAGATACAGTCCCCCGTTGTCCGCCTCTTTGCTGTCCGTGGTCCAGAAGATGAAATGCTTCCCATCCGGCAGGAATATCGGCCAGCGATGCGTGGTCGAACCTGCTTTGGAGTCGATCCGCGTTTCTTGCACCGGCGTTCCCCCCGCCGCAGGGACGCGGAAAAGCGGCGACGCCGACGTAGGAGAAAACAGGATCACGTCATCGCGGCTCCACGCCGCGCCGCGCCCCGCAATCGCATCGCAAAGCGCTTGCGGAGGCCCACCGTTGGCGTCCATCTTCTTCAGCTTTCCCCCGGCAAAGAAGCCAACGAATCGGCTGTCGGGCGACCAGAATGGATACGTCGCACCCTCCGTGCCGCTCATCGCCTGCGCCACCCGCGAATTCAGCGGCTGGATCCACAGCATGTCGCTTGCTGCGTTGCTCTCGCGCGCTACGAAGGCCAGCCGTTTGCCGTCCGGCGAGAGCGCCGCGCCACCGGATTCGCTCCCGTTGGTCGAGAACTGCGCCTTCTCCGGCGGCAGGATCGACGCCTGGATCGACATTTGCGGCGCATTCACGGCCTGTATGTACTTGTATCCCAGCCAAACCGCCGCAACCAGCAGAAGCCCGGCCATCGCCCACGGCACAAAACCGAATTTCGACGGCGCCGTAATTTCCGCAGGTTCCTCCTTCGCCGCGGGTTCGGTTGCAATTCTTTGCAACTCTAATTTCAAATCGTGCGCCGTCTGGAACCGCTCATCCGCTTCTTTGTGCAGGCAGATCTGAATGACCCGCGCCAGTCCTCCCGGTGCATCCGGCCGCAGCGTCTCAATCGACGGCGGATCCACCGCCAGGATCTGTCCCACGATGCTCGCCCGCGTTTTTCCATCGAACGCGTGCTTTCCCGTCGCCATTTCGAACAGCATCACGCCGAACGCGAAAATGTCACTCCGCGCATCGGCCTCCATCCCCTGGATCTGCTCCGGCGACATGTATTGCACCGTGCCGATCACCGTCCCCGCGCTCGACAGCGGGGATACCGGCGACGGCGACGGACTCGTCTGCGTCATCGCCGCCGCGAACACCGACACCGACGCGCTCATGCTGCTGGCACTTCCTCCGCCGGTAATTGGCTTCGCCAGCCCAAAGTCCAGCAGCTTCGCGCCCGTCTTCGTCAGCATCACGTTTCCCGGCTTTAAATCCCGGTGCACCACGCCCGCGCGATGCGCCTTCTCCAGCGCATCCGCCACTTCGATAGAAATTTTCAGGAGTTCTTTGTCCGTCAGCGGCCCTTTCTTCAGCCGCTCCGCCAGCGACTCGCCCTCGAGGAATTCCATTACCAGGAAATCGAGCGAGCCCTCGCGTCCCACATCATGCAGCACGCAGATATGCGGATGCTGCAATTGCGAAATGATCCGCGCCTCACGATCGAAGCGCGCCCGCAACTCGTCATTCGCCACCAGCGACGAGTTCAATACCTTGATCGCAACCGTGCGATCGAGCCGCGAATCCCGCGCCCGGTAAACCTCGCCCATCCCGCCGGCCCCGAGCGGCGCAACAATCTCATACGGCCCCAACTTCGTGCCCGGCGTCAGCCCCATCCACCATCCCCAGTGAAGATGCCGGGCATTGTACTACGCACGTTCTCCGCTTTCATCGCGCCGTTTCGCTTTGGTTTTACCTGCGTCTGCCACCCTCCAGCCTCGCAACTCGCGCTCCCCCGCGCTGCGGAACGATGCCCCGTCATGCGCAATCTTCTTGACCCCCAGAATCACTCCGCGCTACTATCCGCGCAATCCCCAAGCCCAGGCCCCACGTCATTCATGTTTGCTAGCGGAAACGGAGCACTTTCGTGCACAAGCGCCTTGTCCCACTCGCATTTGCGGCCCTCGCTCTCATTTGTTTAGTCACTCCCTCAACCACCGCCAAAAGCCCGCGTCCCGCCGACGTCAAAGCTTCCGCCTCACCTCTCGACCAGGAACCCATTCCACGCACGCCCGACCGTCTCGCGCGCGGCAAGTATCTCGTCGAAGGCCTTGTGCAATGTCCGGCGTGCCATTCCGACGTCGACATGAGCAAGCGCCCCTTCGAGCCCAAGCCAGGACTTAAACTCGGCGGCTTCGTTTTCCCCAACGAAGAAGTGGGCTTGCCCAAGCCGAACCTCATCGTCGCCCCCAACATTTCGCCCGACCCCGAATTTGGCGCCGGCACATGGAAAGATTCCGACTTCGTCCGCGCGCTGCGCCAGGGCATCGGCCACGATGGCCGCACCCTTTATCCGCTCATGCCGTACTCCTATTTCCGCAATCTTTCCGACGAAGACCTCGCCGCCATCGTCGTCTACGAACGCTCCGTCGCGCCCGTGCACATCCAGCGCCCCAAAACTTTCCTTACGGAAGACATGAAGAAGCTCTTCCAGCCTCTTCCCCCCGTCGTTCACGTTCCCGAGCCTGATCACAACGACCGCGTCGCTTACGGCAAGTACCTCGTCAACGCTGGCCACTGCGATGCCTGCCACACGCCTACCGACGACAAAGGCAATCCTTTCCCCGACATGGCCTTCTCCGGCGGCCAGGAGCTCGTCGGTGACTGGAACGGCGACGGAAAAATGATCACCGTGAATTCCCTCAACATCACTCCCGACGCCAGCGGCATCGGCTACTTCGACGAAGCCATGTTCATCGACGTCATGCGTCACGGCGGCTTCAAAACTCGCCCGCTTTCCAACATCATGCCCTGGGCGTTCTTCCGCAACCTAACCGACAACGACCTCAAAGCCATCTTCGCCTACCTGCGGACGCTCAAGCCCGTCTGCCATCATGTCGACAACACCGAGACCGCGACGTACTGCAAGCAATGCCGCACCAAGCACGGCCTCGGCGCCATGAACGAAACTGCCTTGAAATAATCTTCTTCTGGTTTTCACCGGCGCCGCGAATCCGCTACCTATGCCGATTCGCAGCCCGGGAAGCTTATTTCACTTTTCCTTTTTATCTATCCTTCTACTCTGCTATGGTTCGCCTTAATACTCTTGTGTAGGTCGGACCATGTCTGAGTCTTCTCGTCTACTCGTCTTCTTCCTGTTCGCCATCACCGCACTCTTCTCGCAAGACAAGCCCGCCAACCCTGCCAAGCCCACGCCCGCCGACGCCAACAAGCAGGCCTACGTCGTCGAACACTTCCTGCTCCGCGCCCAATTCGAGGCCGATGGCACCGGCGTCCGCGAAATCACCACCACTTACAAAGTCATCTCCGACGCTGGCGTTCAGGGCCTTGCCGTCCTCAACTTCACCTACCCAAGAGCCAGCGAGAACGTCGAAGTCGTCTACGTCCGCGTGCACGAGCCCGACGGCGCTATCGTCAACACGCCCGACTACAACATCCAGGACATGCCCGCCGATGTCAGCCGCACCGCCCCGCTCTACAGCGATATCCACGAAAAGCACGTCGCCGTCAAAGCTCTCGGAGTGGGCGATACTCTCGAGTACCAAGTCCGTTTCCACATTTCGAAGCCCGAAATTCCCAGCCAGTTCTGGCTGGAGTACACCTTCACCACCAACACTTTGGTCAAAGACGAGCAGGTAGAAGTCAGCGTCCCCGCATCGAAGCCCCTCAAAGTCTCCAGCCCAACCAACAAGCCGGAAATTAAAGAAGCTGATGGCCGTCGCATCTACTCCTGGCATCACGCCAATCTCAACCAGCCTGCAGCCGATCCCGACGACGCCGACGAAACCAGCGATCTGCCCTCCATCTCCCTCAGCACCTTCTCCAGTTGGGAAGAGATCGGTAACTGGTACGCCTCTCTTCAGCGCGACGCCATCAAGCCCACGCCAGAAATCACCGCCAAGGCCGCCGAACTCACCAAGGGCCTCACCACCGATCACGACAAAATAGAAGCCATCTACAACTACGTCGCCTTGCAGGTACACTACATCGGCCTCGACTTCGGCATCGGCCGCTATCAACCGCACATGGCCGAAGACGTCCTCGAAAACTCGTACGGCGATTGCAAAGACAAACACACCCTCTTCGCCGCCCTGATGAAGGCCGCCGGATACGATGTCTGGCCCGTCCTCATTCACGCCTCGCGCAAGCTCGCCGAAGACGTTCCCTCCCCCGCACAGTTCAACCACGTCATCAGTGTCGTCGCCCTCGGCGACCAGCGCCTCTGGGTCGACACCACCCCCGGCCCCGCACCCATGGGACTTCTCCTTATCGGCCTTCGCGACAAGGAAGTCCTAGTCATCCCTACCGGCAAGGCGCCGATGCTCGCGAAGACACCCGCCGAGCCCCCTTTCCCGCAAGAGTTCAAAGTTAACGTCGAGGGCAAGCTCTCAACCGACGACGTTTATACCGGCCACTTCACGTGGCATTTGCGCGGTGATAATGAACTTCTCTATCGCGCTGCCTTTCGCAGCGTCGCGCCATCAAAGTGGCAGGAGCTCGAGCAATCGGTCATGCGGAGCCTCACCTTCGCCGGCGACGTCAGCAACGTGCAAGTCTCCTCGCCTTCCGACCTCTCGCAGCCGTTTTCCGTCAGCTACGACTACACGCGCAAGGAATTCGGCGACTGGGCCAATCATCAGTTCTTTCCTCCTCTACCTCCGAGTGGCTTCGAACTCTATAGCTATCTTGATAAGCGCCCGAAAAAACTCCTGCCGTTAGGCGGCGTCGGAGACTTCGTTTACACCTCGCGGTTTGAGCTGCCCTCCGGCTATACGCTCCAAGTACCGCAGGATGTCGATGTCGTCGAGCCCTTCGCCGAGTTCCACGAGAAGAGTGAATTCAAAGATGGCGCGCTCATCACTACGCGTCGCGTCGTAGTGAAGAAACCCGAGGTGTCGCTCTCCGATTGGGATGCCTTGAAGAAATTCTCGAAGTCCATCAGTGATCAGGATTACCGCATGATTCCTGTCTACGGAGTCGTGGCCGGGCTCAACGCCAAGTCTGTCGATCGTTCCACGCTTGCCGCCAAGTTCAACGACGGAGTTGAAGCACTGCAGAAACGCGATCCTGTCCACGCACGCGAGCTCTTTGAGGAGATCATCGCGGCTGACCCCAAGTTTCCGGGCGCTCACTTCAATCTCGGTGTCGCCCTTGCTTCTCGCGGCAAGCTGGATGACGCCCTGGAGGAATACGCGAAGGAGGAGGAAGTCACACCTACGGATGAGCGTGCTTATCGAACCTCGATCCTTCTCTACAGCGCGCTGAATCGCCGCGATGACGCCATCGACCAGGCCCGCGCACTGCTCAAGGTCAACCCGAAGAACCGCGACGCAGCGATTCAGCTGAGTGACCTTCTCGTTGCCGACGGCGAACCCGACGACGCCGAGACCGTTCTACAAGATGCGCTCAAACTCGCGCCCGACAACGAGCAGCTCGAACTCAAACTCGGCACCATCTACATGCACGACGATCAGCGCGATCTTGCTGTCGCTGCCCTGAAGAAAGCCGCTGAACCTTCTGACGGCATCGACACCGTTGACGTCATGACCCTCAACGATGCCGCCTATACCCTCGCCGATTCCAAGATCAACCTCAACGACGCTCGCCGCTACGCCGAGGCCGCCGTCGCGCGTGCTGAGGCGAACAGCGCAAAATCAGCGATTGCCGATCCCTCTTCCGCCGACGCCACGAATCTCGCCGCGATTTGGGACACACTCGGCTGGGTTTACTTTCAGGCTGGGGAACTCAAGCGCGCAGAAAGTTACCTTCACGCCGCATGGACGCTCATGCAGAACGCCGATGTCGGCGATCACCTCGGTCAACTCTACGAAAAAGAGGGACGCAAAAAGGACGCCATTCATCAATAGGGACTCGCGGTTTTCTCCGTCCCCCTGCGCCCGATATTCCCAGGTCAGAGCATCACTCCCTCCAAAGCTCTCGAACACGCCAACGCGCGCTACCTCGCGCTCGATGGTGGAAAGCCCGTCAACGCAAGCGACCGTCTCCCTAACGGCGAATGGAGCGAGAGCTTCAGCGACGAGCTCTCTCACATGCGCGAAATTAAACTCGGCGCAAGCAATAAGCTGGTCGGCTCCGCCGATTTTACCGTCGTGCTCCAGCCGCCAGCCGCGGCTTCAGCGCAGCTCATTTCAGGCGACCCCAGCTTCTCGGCCGTCACCGATCGCCTCGCCAAGGCGAAGTTTCCTCTGTTTTTCCCTGAAGGAAGTAAAGCCAAGCTGTCACTTCGCCTTCTCGTTTCCTGCCACGAATCGGAAGGTTGCAACGCCGTCGTGATGCCTCCTATCCCGAAAATACTCGGAGCCACCTTCTAGCGCACGCTCCTGTATCATCTCCCGGTGCGCCTTAACGTATTCTTCTTTGCGTTCGCGGTCTCGGTCTCCTCTTTCGCGCAATCCGCCACCCAACTCGACCACTTCCTCGACGCGAAAGACTATCCTCAATTCGAACAAGCACTACGCCTCGCCAAGCTCACTCCCGCCGAGCACCTCTACTTCGACGGCATTCTCGCCGACCGCCTCAACCACCCCGCCGAAGCCATCACCGATCTAGAAAAAGTTTTGCCCGATCTTCGCCAGAGCAGCCCGCACCGCACCGCGCTCGCTCTCGACGCACTCTCGTTTGATTACTTCCTCGTCGGCCGCTACTCCGAAGCCACGTCGCTGCAAGCCGAACTCCTCCAGAAATACGCGAAGGAATTCTCCTCCGGCGACGCTCAGGGCCTCCACGACAATCAGTCCACCTTCGCGCTCATCGGCAACGCTCCTCCGCAATCTATCTCCGGCAGCCACACCTTCACCGTCGCCACCCACTTCGATTCCATCGGCGATCTCGATGTCCCCGTCGAAGTCGCTGGACGCCACGAATCCTGGATCTTCGACACCGGCGCCAACATCTCCGCTATCTCGCGCAGCGCCGCCCAGCGTTTCGGCCTCAAAGTTTCCACCGGACAAGCCCACACCCAAAGCGGCGCCACCGGCAAAGAAGTTCCGCTTTCCGTCGCCGTCATTCCCACGCTCACCTTCGGCGAAGCGGTCATCCACAACCTCGTCGTCCTCGTAATGGACGACAGCGCCCTCGACATCGATCTTGGCAAAAACGGCCACTATGCCATCCAGGGCGTCCTCGGTTATCCCGTCCAGGCAGCCCTCGGCAGCTTCACGCTCACCAACGGTCAAATGGACGTCGCCCCCAGCGCCCCGATCACACCGCGCTCCGTGCGCCTCTATAACGACGAACTCAATCCCATCGTCACCGCCGACTACGACAATCATTCCCTCGTCTTCCTCTTCGACACCGGCAATGGCAACGCCGAACTCGACGCCCGCTTCGCCGAAGAATTTGCGTCCCTGTTCAAATCGCTCCCCTCGGAAACCGCTGTCTACGGCGGCGCTGGAGGTCTCCGCAAAATTCCCGTCTACCACCTCCCGTCCATCGCCCTCCGCTTCGGCGAAGCCCACGCTCAATTCGACAAAATCACCGTCGTCTCCCACAAACGCAACGTCGAACCGCTCGACCACCTCTACGGCAACCTCGGCCAGGACCTCCTAAAACAATTCCGCTCCTGCACCATCGACTTCTCGACAATGCACCTGACCCTCGGGGCCCCCCAAAGCTGATCATTTTTTCCCTGCTGTCATCCTGAGCGAAGCACGCGAAGCGTGCGCAAGCGAGGGGACCTATCGCTCCTAACACTCTTAAAGCGCTATCATCCTGAGCGAAGAATCCGCATGCCAATGCGGATTCGCAGTCGAAGGACCTCGCGTTTCGCACTCGCAAGAAAAAGCACGGCGCCAGCCGTGCTCCCGAACCCAGCCCTTCCCCATCCACGCGCTAACTTGATCCCTCAGTTCGCGATGTTAGAGCGAGCGCAGATCGCAGCGCCGTGACGCCCCTCACCCCAATTTCCTTCGTGCCCTTCGTGATTAAAGATTTTGCTTTTCACGATTACCACCCCACCTGCGCCATCCTCCGCAGAATAATCCCGCTATAACTATTCATCCGCTCCGGATGCCGCTTCAGCGGCGCCGGCAGAATCGCCGCCAGCCGCGCCCCTTGCTCCCGCCCAATATTTCTCGCCGGTGTTCGGTCCCAATACCGCGACGCCGCCTCCGCCCCATACACTCCCGGACCCCACTCCACTTCATTCATATACAGCTCGAGAATCCTCTTCTTCCCCAGCGCCAGCTCCGCCACCGGCACCAGCGTCGCCTCGGCGCCTTTGCGCACAAACGAGCGTCCCGTCCCGAAGAAAAGGTTCTTCACCAGCTGCTGTGTCAGCGTCGACCCGCCGCGCGTCCGCCCGCCCTCCATATCTTCCTTCGCGGCCTGCTGAATCGCCTGCCAATCGAATCCATGGTGCTGGTAAAACCGTCCATCCTCGGCCGAGATCACCGCATGTTGAAAGTCAGGAGAGATTTGGCTCAGCGGCACAAATTTCTGCCGCTTTTGGTAAGGCTTACTAGAGAAGAGCGACTGCATCCGCCGCTCCGTCTGCACCGCCGTCGTCGGCGGAGCCACCCACCGCATCATCACCAGCATCAGCGAGGCACATGACCATAGCAGTGCCACCGCAATCGCAATCCACACAACGATCGCGCGCACCCTGCTCTTCTTCTTGTTGCGCCGCGGAACTTTCGCCGCCGTCGATGCCGTCGCCATTACGGCTTCAGCATAGCAGCCCCCGAAGCGTGCCCTTCCCTCCGCGATCCCCTCGGTTAACTCTCAGGCTGATAAGGTCCGCCCGGCACGCCCCATCCCCACTTCGGCATCGGGACCTTCGCATCCGCCGCCGAATCTGCCGGAAGCTGCGAATTGATGACTGCCAGTCGCGTGCCCCACTCCAGGTAGCTGACAAACGCTGAACGAAACTCCGGGTCCGCCGGGATCCCGCACTCGTCAGCCGTGTCGAGCAGCAGGTTGATCCAACGCCGCCGTTGCGCCTCGCTCAAATGTTTGCCGAAATGGTGCGACAGCATCCGCGCATGCCCGCCCATCGCCGAGTAATCACCTGGTCCGCCCATTACCTCGGCGAGGAACATCGCCACATGCTTCGGATGATCCGGCGGCATCTGCGCAAACAACGGCCCAATCAACTCATCGGCAAGAACCTTTTTGTAGAAAGCTTCACATAATCGCTGCAACGCATCATTGCCGCCAACCCATTCGTGGAGTGATGGGATACTCTTCATCGTTTCAAAATCCTCTCGTGTCATTTCGCTTCCCGCTCACAGATGCCACGTGGAAGTCAGAGGATTCACGAACTCCCTGGTCTCGCCCCCGTTTTCCCGCCGTTCGTCTCACCCGCACCACTGTTTGTCTCACCTCCGAATCCATCCTCCTGCCTCTCTCGTACAACCTAGCGGGGAGGATTGAAATGAAACAACTCTGTTTATTGCTACTCGCCGTCATCATGTGTGCACCATTCTGTGCGGCCGCGCCGCCGGATGACAAAACCACGCCCAGCTACGATATGAAAGCCCAGGCATTGGTCGACCTGGCCACTGTGCAGCAGAAGTTCTTACAACTCGCCAAAGCCATTCCCGCCGACAAACTCACCTGGCGCCCCGCCTCCGACACCCGCTCCTTCGCCGAGGTTTTTCTCCACGTCTCCGCCGAGCGTTACGGGATCCTGCAAATGATGGGGGCCTCTGCGCCGGAAGGAACCGATGTGAAGAGCCTCGAGAAGTCCACCACCGACCGCGACAAAATTGTTGCCGAGTTGACCAAGTCCTGGGAGTTTACCCAGACCACGATCAACAGCATGGCGAACGCCGACTTCGCTAAGTCAGTTCCAAAGTTGGGCCCGGATGCAAACGAAGGTGATGTGGTCTATATCCTCGTCACCGACGCTCACGAGCATCTCGGCCAGGCAATCGCCTACGCGCGGCAAAACGGCATCACTCCGCCCTGGACCGAAAAGGCCAAGAAAAAAGCAGGAATGGCGCCGTAAGCTTTTGGGGAATCCCAGGTTTGGTCAGCCCAAGCCTGGGATCCCCTCATGCCCACAGCGGATACTTGGCAGTAGACACTCTACATCCATGGGTGTAGTCTCTCTACATCCATGGCACGAGAAAAGTACAAGAACCGCATCGAACTCCTGCAGGGCACCCTCGACATGCTCATTCTGCAGACCCTGCAGTGGGGGCCGCAGCACGGATACGGCATCACCCACGCCATCCGTATTTCTTCCGGTGACGTTTTGCAGGTTGAGACCGGGTCCTTGTATCCGGCCCTGCACCGCCTCGAGCGTGAGGGTTGGGTCCGCTCGGAATGGAAGCAGACCGAAAGCAAACAGCGCGCCAAGTATTACCGGATTACGGCATCAGGCAAGAAACAGTTGTCCTCCAACCGCAATCGCTGGCAGCAGATGGTCGAGGCGATCGCGGGCATTATGCAGCCCGGCGCAAAGGAAAATTCGTGAACATGCGAAAGTGGTGGCGTCCGAACAATCGACGTGACGAACTCGATGAGGAAATTCAGTCCCATCTGCGCATGGCGGTCGAAGATCACGAAGCGAGAGGCCAACGCCCCGCCGCCGCCCGCCTTTCCGCTTTGCGTGAGTTCGGCAACGTGGCCCTTGTGCAAGATGTCACATACAACACGTGGCGATGGACGTGGCTGGAGCGGCTTGGCCAGGACTTGCACTATGCTGTCCGCCAGCTGTGGCGCGCTCCAGGATTTACTCTGACTGTAGCGCTATCGCTCGCCCTCGGCATCGGTGCCAACACCACGATCTTTAGTTTCGTGAACGCGCTGCTCTTCCGCGCACCCGCAATCGCCGACTCCTCCCATCTTGTCGAGCTAATGAATCGTGATGCCAAGGCATCGGGCATTGAGAGCTATCTCCCGCTCAGTTATCCCGGCTACACCCACTATCGCGACCACAATCAGACCCTCTCCGGGTTGGCAGCGTTCGACGGCGATCCGCGTCCCGTGAGCTGGAGCAATTCCGGCCAGGCGCAGCTGGTGCACGGACAAATCGTCTCCGGCAACTTCTTCACTGTCGCCGGCATTCAACCCGTTCTCGGACGCACCTTCGTTACGGACGACGATAACTCTGCCAATCCCCACCCCGTCATCGTTATCAGTCATGCCTTCTGGCAACAAAAACTCGCTGCCGATCAGCAGGTTCTCGGCCGAACCATCGTACTCAACGGAAACGGATACACGATTGTCGGTGTTGCTCCGGCTGCATTCACCGGCATCCTGATCGGCATGCAGCCCGATTTCTGGGCGCCGCTCGCGATGGCGCCCGTCCTCGCTCGGGATCCTGATCTGATGACCAGCTCGGATACGTACTGGCTTTACGGCCTGGGACGCATCAAGCCGGACGTCAGCCACCGTCAGGCTCAAGCTGAACTCAGTGTGCTTTCGCGATCTTTGCCGCGCTCCGGCACGAACGACAAAGCCGAACTCGACGCCACTATTTTTCCGGTACAACTCATTCCCGGCCCCTACCGCGGATACGTTGCCGCCTTTACCGGCTTCCTCATGGTGGTCGTGGGACTCGTCCTTCTCATCGCGTGCGCAAACGTTGCCAACTTACTTTTGGCTCGCTCTTTGAAACGCAACCGCGAGTTCGCTGTTCGTGCCGCGCTTGGCGCCAGCACTGGACGCTTGCTCCGCCAGACCGTCACCGAAAGCATCCTGCTCACACTCCTCGGCGGAGGCTGCGGTATTTTGCTCGCGCTCTGGAGCGTGCCTCTGTTAATTGGCCTGAAGCCGGCGAGCCTTCCACTTTCGATCGCGGTTCCGCTCGACGCGCGAGTTCTCACCTTCACCCTGGTGATTTCTGTTCTCACCGGCATCGTCTTCGGCGCAGTGCCGATGCTCCGCTCTCGGCGTCGTGCCCTGCTCCCTGCTTTGAAAGATGAGGCTCTCTCCGCCGGCTCCCGTCGTGGGTGGCTGCGCGACGCCCTTGTGATCGCGCAGGTCACGGTGTGCATGGTGCTTCTCATCGGCGCAGGCCTTTGCCTCCGCAGCCTGCTCAACGCCCGCAACATCGATCCCGGCTTCGATACCCACAACCTCGTGCTCGCGCAACTCGATCCCGGCGGATTAGGTTACAGCGAAGCCAAAGGTCGTACATTCTACGATCAGCTCTTGCAGCGGATTCGGACGACACCAGGTGTCACTTCCGCAAGCCTCGCCAACTATCTGCCGCTGTCGACGGAACGTGCGATTCAAGGTGTATCCGTTGACGGTTTCCAACCGCCCGAGGGTGAAAAAGACTTCAGAATCCAAGCCGTTCATATTGACCCCGGATTCCTGGGCACGATGGGCGTACCCATTCTCAGCGGCCGCGACTTTGCCGCTCACGACATGCGGCCCGGCACCAACACCGCCATCATCAACACCGCTATGGCAAAGCAGTTCTGGCCAAAGCGCAATCCCATCGGACAGCACTTCAAGTCCGGAGATCAGCTGTTCGAGGTCATCGGCCTCGTCAAAACCGGCAAGTACCGCGCGCTCAGCGAAGACCCGCAGCCTTTTCTCTATTTGCCTTTCGACTATTCGCCGCAAGCCACGCTCGTCGTGCGCAGTCAGCAAGATCCGCAGGCCCTGTTTACGGTCATCCGGCAACAGGTCCGAGACCTCGATCAAAATGCAGTCCCCGTCGATCTCGAAACCATCTCGCAGTTCATGGCGCTGCCTCTTTTCCCCGCTCATACCACCGGCATCCTTCTCTCCGCCTGCGGAGCAGTTGCTCTTCTCCTGGCCATGACCGGCCTCTACGGAGTCATCTCTTACTCCGTCACCCGCCGTACCCGGGAAATCGGCGTTCGCATGGCCCTGGGCGCGGATCGCAGAATGGTGACAAAACTCGTACTTCGTGAAGGCATGTTCCTTACCGCCATCGGCATAGTCGTCGGTCTTCTGATCTCATTTGCCGTGACTCGTCTGCTCTCTACTCTGCTCTACGGAATCAAACCGAGCGATCCACTAATCTTCTCCTCAGTCACGCTGATGTTGTTCGCAGTTGCTTTCGCAGCATGCCTGATTCCCGCGCGCCGGGCAGCCTCCGTCGAACCCACCCAAGCCCTAAGGGCCGAATAGTTTTCAAGTAGAAGGATCAGTGGTGGGCTACAACCCCTGTCATCCTGAGCGGAGAATCCGGATACCAATCCGGATTCGCTGGCGCCGCGCCGACCTCAATTCCCCGTCCCCTCAAACACCACCTTCCCACCCACCATCGTCATCACCACTTTCGTCTTCGCAATCTCGCCACTCGCGACCGAAAATACATCCTGCGACAACACCGCGAGATCAGCCTCTTTCCCAGCTTCGAGACTCCCCAATTCCCCCTCGGAAAATCTTTCATAAGCAGACCCCAGCGTGTACGCCTTCACCGCCTGCTCCACCGTAATGCTTTCCTCCGGAACATACGCCGAGAGCGACTCGACAGCGCCTCCCTGCCCTCCGCCGTCAAAAATTCCGCCCACTGTACTCGTGGCTGCCGCATGCCAAACCGTGCGGCGCACCACCTGCTGCATTCCGACAAAAGGATCCGGCGGCCACGTGCACGGCCAGTCGCTGCTGAAGGCCAATGTCACGCCGCTCTGTTCCAGGCTGTGCCAGCGATCGGTCGGCGTCTTGTCCTGCGCATCGAAGTTGCTCCCAATATCGCTACAGCAGAACGAAGGCTGCGTGCTCACCAGCACTCCAAGCTTGGCGAATCGCGGCAAGTCTTCCGGCGGAAAGATCTCCGCATGTTCCATGCGAAAACGGCGGTCGCGTGCCCCGTTCGCCTTCTCCACTGCTTCGTACGTGTCCAACACCATGTGCGCCGAATCACCGCGAAGCGCATGGGTCATAACCTGGTATCCACGCTTGTCGAGTTCCATCACAATCTTCTTGTACTCCGCCGGATCGTAGACCAGCGGTGGAACCAATCCGCTGCCGCCATCCGCGAAAAACTTCACCAGGTTCGCAGACACCCACTCGTCGTGATAGTGCGAGCGTGCCGTTTCCAAGTCATCCAGGAACTGCGGCGTCAAATGATGCGGCACCGCAACCGCGCCAAACGCGGTCTTCGTGCGCACCGTCAACTCCCCGCGGTCCCGGAGTGCGGCGTACAACTCGATCTGCGCCAGGTCTCCCGTTGCATTCACCACGCTCGTAATCCCGAAGCGATTGAGATAGTGCGAAGCCTCCCGCAGCATCGCCAGCTTTTCGTCCTGCGAGAGCGCCGTAATTACTGCTCGCTCCATGATCTCCATCGCCGATTCGAGGAGCAACCCCGTCGGATGTCCGCTGGCGTCGCGGATTATGTTGCGCTCTTCCTCCGCATTGGCGACCGGCTTGTCTGTGATTCCGGCGAACGCCAGCGCCTTCGCATTCACCCAAAGCGCGTGCTCGCTCGTGTGATGGATGATCACCGGACGGTCCGAAACCGCACGGTCGAGCAACTCATGTGTCGGCACCGCCGGAGGAGCCGTGCCGAAATCAGCGCGCCCGAAAATTACTTTGTCATTCGGATGACTCGCCGCAAACGTCTTGATCTTCTCCACCAGCGTGTCGGCATCGCTCGAAGTAATGCTCAACTCCGGCGTCGACAGATTGATCCCATGCAGCTCCATCGCGCCAAACCACATGTGCGCATGCGAATCGGAAATCCCAGGAATCACGGTGCGCCCATGCAGGTCGATCACCTTGGTCTGCCCCTGTCGCCGCGCCATCATCTCCTGGTCAGTGCCGGTCGCCTCAATCCGCGATCCCGCGATTGCCAGCGCCTGCACCCACGGCGCCTTCGGATTTCCCGTGTAGATATGCCCGTGAATCAGCAGCGTATCCGCCGCAAAAGCGCACGATGAAATAACCAGGACACAACAAGCATTAACGAACGACCAACGCATCTTCATTCGCTCACCAGCAAGTCTAGTCAGTAGAGTGCCGGAATCTTACACGGGCGATTGCGAGAAGGGTACCCCCCTCCCCCTCCCCCTCGTTTTGTTTGTTTTCAGCAGCTTAGGCTGTGGAAAACTTGCAAAGTCCTAAGGGCGTAGGAGTTATAGGTAAAGTCCTCTCGGCGTTGGGGTTAAGGGGCATTTTCGGCAGAAAAAGCCAAAATCTTTAATCACGAAGGGCACGAAGTAGATGAAGGGATGGGGATTTGGAACCCGTTTCGTGTTGAATTTTCAAAGAGCGGTTATGAAGCTCGGGGGCATTGCCCCACATGCTCACGATAGGCAAGTTCTAGTCACGAGGTCTGTGAGACGGAGCACATTCTGGGGTGATTTGGAGGCCGAAAAACGACGAAATTGGGGCAGAAAATCGCGGATTTGGGCGCATAAGTGGGCAAAATCAGGCGCAAAAATGAAGTTCTTGATGTGCTTTTTCGCACGGTTTTTGGGGATGATGGCGAGCGCGGCGGGGCTGGGACTTGAGGCAAAATCGCGGAAAGGCGCATGAACAGCGGGTTTCTGCGAGGTTGCGGCAGGACGCGCGGAACGGCGCGAAAACGCCTCCAGGAGCACGAAAAGTGCGAAAAAGAGGCGATTTTGGATGCGGGGAATCTTCTAACCACAGAGGACACAGAGAGCTCCGGGGGCAAAGCGTGCGTGTCTAGAGCTGAAAAAATCTGAGTGCGATGATTAGGATAACGGAGATAACATGACGTCATGAAGCTGGCGATTCTCAGCGGCGTCCTACTACTCGCAGGGTTCGCTTCCGAACAGTCAGGCTCGGCGCCGACGTCCGTCGACGTTTGCGACCTCAAACGAAACTTCGAATCTTACATCGGGCAGCGAGTGATCGTTCGCGGGCAGTTTGGATATCATCTCGACCCTCCGGGGCGGCTCTCGGGAGGCTACCTTCGCGTGGGCGAACTCAATTTCGTCTTCGAGTTTCGCGGCGAGAATTGCCCGGAGGTCTCGATCGGCGCCGCGCTGGATCGGAGCGTCGGAGATACTCACGCCCTTGGCATCGATCGCTTAGACGCATTGCTCGAAGCCAATCGTCTCCTCACCCCGTCAGGCTACCCGTGCGGTGCTCGCTGTCCTTATTACAACCCCATCCTGATCTCCGCCGTTGCTCGAGTGGTTCGGTATGGGGGATTGGCCATCGAACAAGTCCTCGCCTTCGCCCCAATCCGCACAGAGATTCCTTTCGGCGGATCATACGATTGCACGCAAGACGAATGGAAGCTCACGCAGAATGAGTTCGACTCATTGGACGCCGCCGCATCCGAGTTCGCGACGCAAGATCCGAAGTCGAATGCGTACTACTCCGTAATCGCGCATCATTGGAATGACCCACCCGCTGGGGATGGCATGTACATTGGAAGGCTCGACAGTTGGACAGCGCCGGACTTGTTGCGGACGTATAGTGTTGCCCATTTTTTGGGCGACACCAGAATCGTTCGAGAAGCATGTGTTCCAAAGATTCAACCGCGAGTTGTCCAGGGCGAAATCCACTGCTCGAAGCAGCGGTGGAATCCTGATAAGACCATTCTTAGTAGCGGGGCCGTCAAAGTTCAAGACATCCTGCGCGCCGTGCTCAACTCTTGGTCCATTTCCTACGACAAGCTGGACGTGAACCAGTGTAAGCGCTTTCCGCCGTCACCGGAAGACACGGTACAGTGGGCAGACGGGTGTATCTTCGGCTCGAGTGATGGCGAGATTTCCCGCACCGTCGCAGCGGAACCAACTGTGAGAGGCGAGCAAGTTCCGTCGAAGAGC
>DASYAU010000013.1:0-68420 GCA_036501185.1 Candidatus Korobacter sp.
CCAAGCTGACGAAGATCAACACGGCCCAGCGATAGAACTTGCTGGGCGCAGGACGCTGTACGACCGGGCTCGCGGACTGGCTCATGAACTGTGTTAGGCCTCTCGGGATCGCCCTGAAGATAACAGATTGAGGGCGAAAACACAGCCTTCGCGCGTCACGGTGACGTTTGGGAGATTGGTTCGTCTAAAAAATTGGGAACGACGGTGACAAGCCGTGGTGCCTCTCCATGCTGATGAAGTGAAGCCCCGCTGGACCCGGCGGGGCTTTTCCTTTTGCAATTAGAGAAATCCCCGCCCCGAGTTCCTGGCAGACGGGGATCCCGTTAGTTCGAACTGAAGCGGAACAGTTCGAACAGGTCACTGATGGCCGGACCGTTCGTAGGAACGTACGGGTTATCGAATTCGGCCTTGGGGTTGGGGTAATTATCGCGGCTGCGCTTGGTTACCGGCTTCAGGTTCCAGTTGCGCTCGATAAACTTCAGGATGGAAACGTGGTCGGAGTAATCGTGGGCGATATGGCCCCCCGTCGAGTACTTCGAGACCACGATGAAGGGAATGCGCGTGCCGTCGCCGAAGAAGTCCAGCGGCTGCACGAATCCGGAGTCGTAGTACCCGCCGCCTTCGTCAAACGTGATGAAGATGGCAGTGTCTTTCCAGAGCTCAGGGTTAGCCTGCACCGCATCCACAATCTTCTTGGTGAAGCCTTCAAACAAGTTCAGCTTCGAGGAAGATGGGTGGCCGTCCACCAGGCCGCTCGGCTTCACGAAAGAAACCGCCGGCAGCGTTCCATTCTGGATATCGCTGTAGAGGTTCGCGGTGTCCTGGATGTGCGCATTGCGCACCGCCGCGTTCTTCATAATGGACGTGTCGTACTGGAACGGGTTGCAGATGTTGCAGTATTCGTCGGAATTGGGTCCGATGGCGCCGTAGTTCAACTGGTACGGATCGGGAACGTAGTTGTTCCACTGGTCGCCATAGTATTTCCACGAGACGTTCTCGTCATTCATCGCGTCGCCAATGCTGCGCACTGAGGACGGCGGAATGGTGAACACCGTGTTGTTGGCGTTTGTATCGATGTAGGCGTTTTTGCCGTTGCCGAAGTAACCAGGGTTGTAGTTGTTCAACAGGTAGTAGTGGCCCTTCTCGCAGTTCGTTTTCACCGGACGTCGCAGCGAGTCGAGGTACTCCACGATCGGGGCAACTCCCGGATGGTTGAGGTTCGTGCACTCTGTGTACGAGCCGCCGCCATAGGACGGTGAACCGAATGAACCGCCCCCGTAGCCGTCTTCGGTGTACCAGTTGTTGGTGCCGCGCGCCGGATTTGGGTTCTCAACTTCGTCCACGATACCGGCATTGGCTGTGCCACTGGCGACTTCCTGGTCGTGTGGCGGTTCTTGCGGATTACCTTTGCCGTCGCTAAACCAGATCAAATCGCCGTGGCCGAGCATGATGTGGTTGGCGCCGGTTCCACCGTTCACGGATTGATGGAAGTTGTCGCTCATCGCGTACTTGTCAGCGAGTTTCTTGAAGTACGGCACATCGCCCTGGAGCATGTTGTAGAAGCCCATCGCGGTGGAACCTTCGCCGGTGGTGACGGCGCCGGTCTGGTACGTGGTGCTGAAGTTGGTAGGTTGCGCTAAACCGTTCGAGCCCGCGCCGATCGTCGTCTCAACCCAAGGGAAGAGCGCGGCATCGCATCCCGAGGGATTCGATCGCGTGGCCTTTCCGGAGTTGCAATCCAACTGCTGCCACATCTGGTAGAAGCGGTGCACCGGGCTGGCCGCATACGAGTTGTAGGTGAATGTGGAGCCGTTGGTGAGCTGGAACGGTCCCGGCGGCAGGCTGTTCACATTGTTGATGCGAGTGTCAGGCGTCTTGGAGGTGAGACCCGTACCGCCGGAAACTAGGTACTGGTAGTAGTCGGAGGGCAGACCGCTCTCAGACTGCTGCGCGAGCGTCAGGCTGTCGCCGGCGACGTAGGAATCAAACGCTCCACCGACAAGGGGAGCGGGCATCACGCCGCCAGGGAACGAAGTCTTCGGCGGGCTGAGGAGGAAAGCGTCCGGCGCCTTATCCGTGGCGGCGTGTTGTTTGGCGAGTTTGAAGTTCGGGCCAGGCGTACCGTCCGCGTTGACGATGCCTTGCGAAAGCAAATTCCATACGCTCTCGCCTCGTTTCGGGATGTAGGTGGCAAAAACGTGGTCGAAGGTCCGGTTCTCACCAATGATGACGATCACGTGTTTGATGGGGGTGCGCGTATCCGCATCGTTCGATGTCTTGCTATCCGACACGACGCCTGCGAAGCTGGTGCCTACCACGAACTGGACCATTGCGAGCGATACCAGCGCGGTACGCATGCTGCGCAGAGCTTGCGATGCGATCTGCTTGAGAGACATGCCATCCTCCTGAACTCGGGGCTGCTACCCCGGTTCTGGAGAAATAAATTGGCGATGTTGCAGCCCGGTTGCTCTGCCGTGAACGCCTGAAGAATAGTTTGTAAGCATGTGTAAGCCATGCACAAACGATCAGTGAATTACGTTGAGGATCGTAGTACGTGAGCGTTGTTAGCGTGCCCCGGACGCGGCTTTCGACGGAACTGTCGCGTGGGCCGTGCGCGTTGAATCCGGAGGAACTACCTGGATCGTCGCCATCATCCCGCGATCTTCATGCTCCAGCAGATGGCAGTGAAAGACAAAGGTGCCAATGATGTTCGGATCGCGAAAGTCCATACGAATACGAATGCTCGGATACGCCAGCGTGTGGCCGTTGTAATAAGGAACGTTCACCGTATCGCGCAAGAACGGCTCATTCACAGGTTTGCCATCGTAGTCGAGCAGCACAAAATGCAATTGATGAATGTGAAATGCGTGCAGTTCCGCAGAGCGGTTCTCAATGATCCAATCTTCCACCGTCCCTTGGGTTGCCACGACATTCGGTTGCTGCGCGTTCGGATCGAAGGCGCGCGGCGTTTGTCCTTCCTCCGTGATGTAGAACTCGGAGGCGCTCGCCGGATTATTGGGATCGTCTAGTTTCTCGGAAAAATAAAATTTGCGCACACGGACCGGCGCAACGCTGCCTAGCCATGGTTCATGCGGCGGCGGAAGCGGCTGGGATGTGGAGTCGAGCTTCACCCGCGGTTCGGGTGCGTCGTCTTCGCCGCGAATGACGGCAAGCGGGCGATTAGGGTCGTTCTCACCGCCCGGCCCGGTATCTACCGTGTGCGTAACGAAGGCCTCCGTGCCTCCCGCTTCGGGTGCTTCAACAATAAATTCGGCGCGGCTGCCAGGGGGAAGACCAATATGCGTCTGCGGATCCACGAAATCGGCAGGTCCGCCGTTGAGATTGAGCGGAACGCCGTCAATCGCTACGAGCCCAAGCGGCTGCGCGACGCGATTGCGCAACACGGAAAGATTGAGGTAAGTGATAGCCGAAGCGTTGAGCACGCGCCATAGCTGGCGCTCGCCCGCTTTCATCCCGATGGTTGCAGGTTCGTAATTTGGATAGGGAACCGGCACGAAGTTAATGGAGAGATCTTTGGCGGGCTTGCCAAAGCCGGTGCCGGTGTTCACCGCATCGCCATCGTTATCGACGAGAAATTTCGGGATCACCGGTTCGGACCTCGCCGGTAGCGTGTCCGGATGAAGTAGGTCTTGATCGCGAATGACGAACACGCGCTCCGGCAGCCCGGCAACAGCGCGGTCCGCACGCTCTGTGCCTTCGACCACGAGGGCTCCAGAAGCGCCTCCAAGCAATTCAATGCGACTAAACCCGTGAACGTGCGGGTGATACCAGTACAGGCCGGGAGGTTCGTCGTCGGGGATCCGGAACTTGTAATCGAATACCGGATCACCCGGCTGGATCAGCGTGCGCAAGACTTCATCTTGATGACAGGTCGGCGGGATGGTGAGCCCGTGGAAGTGCAGGTTGGTGGTGAGCTCTGTCATCGCGCCACCGCCGCACGTTCCCGGCGCTACATGCATGTTCCCGTGCATCGCGTGTGCAGCATTGGTAGAAGAGGAATCGCCGGTCATTCGGTTCCTGAGATGGATGATGACGAGATCGCCCCGCTTCACGCGAAGCGTCGGCGATTCGTTGCCGCGTTCGTCTACGAAGCAATAGCGATACGTACCGCTGGTAGTGCGGCTGCGGCGGGCCGTTAAGCTGATTTCGAGAGCTCCGTTGTGGCTGCTGACATCAGCGGGTTCGAGAACGGTGCTGCCGACTTCAGGGCGCGGGCACGGATCGCTTTCGCCAAATGCGTGTTGGGCGGGTAAAAAGTGAGCGCGAATAGCAAGACCGGGAGGCCGCGGCGGAGAAGCAACATCAAGCAATCCTCAACTGGCGCGATGGGAATCGCGTTAGCCGATAGTTAACAATAGGTTGGTCAATAGAAGATGAAAGGCGCAAGGGTTCCGCAGCTCGGGGGCAAGTGCTGACCAAGCCGAACCCGAATTGCCCTGCTTAGTTTTTGGGGGTCTCCGCTTTCAAGAACCGAACGAGGTAGGTCGGGGTCAGCGGCTCGCCCGTACCACGGCGCATGGATTCGTCAATAGTGAGCTCGGCGCCTCGCGAATAGAAATTCTTCTGCAATTCAGCCCCAGCACGTTTGTCCCACCTGCGTCCGAATTGCTTGTCAGTTTTGTGTGCGATCTGGTGCGCGATCATCTCTCCCACCGCGAAGCTCTGCAAGTAAATCGGATCGCCGCCGTACATCGGGTTAAACGCCCATACCGGCGCATCGTGCATATCCACGCCGAGATACTGCGCGTGGATCCGGTTGTAAACCTCGGACGGGTCCTGGTCGGAGTCTCCATAGGACTCAAATTCCGAGAGGGAATCGGCGATCGTGTTACGCACTTCATACAGCAGCTTCATACGATAGGTAGAAGCCACCACCTCAGCCTGCTCCGGAGTCAGCCCGAACAACTTCGTGTTCACCTCGGGACGATAGAGTTGCAGCGTCAATAATTCCGCCATTCCTTCGTCCATCGGCTCTGCGTAATTCGCGCGCAGCAGGAACGACGGCTCGTTCATGAGCTGGTAGTGCAGAGCGTGTCCCGTCGCATGCAGCAATCGATCGTAGAAGTACAGCCCGGAATACTTGTTGGCGAGGATCTTGACCTCCTTGCCGTAGAGAATCGGGTACGCCGCGCCGCCAAAGCCGAGATCGGCAACGTGCATTTCAACTGGATCGACGTTGTACCCGAGACCGGCAGCGAGCTCTCTGGTCTTCGTCCAGCCCTGGTCAACCGGAAACTTCTCAGCTTCGAAATTGTGGGTGAAGTTTGAAAAATAAAATTCCAAGTCCCACGGTTCGATTTTCTCCACACCAAGATCATGGCGCATGCGCGCCAGCAGTTGCTGGTAGGCCGGCTCGGTCTCTTCTTTAATCTGGTCGAACCACTCGAACACCTGCTGCACTTCCAGACCCTTGCGGTGCAGCATGAAGATCGAAAAAATCTCGTCGGAATTCTTGCTGGCGAGATCGTTGCGCAGCTTGATCGCCTGGCGGATACGCGGACCGTTGGCGGTGGTGATCTCGCTCGTGGCGCGCCAGGCCTGCTCACGCAGCTTGCGGTCTGGATTATGCGCGATCAGGTCGGTGATCTCCGCGCGGGTGAACATGCGATCGCCCACCTTGTAGCGGAACGAACTTTCCTGCTGCGTGATCTTTTCCACCACGGCCGTCAGCGACGGGTCATTTGTGATCCGCGTATACACAGCTTCGTTCAGGAAGAGTTTGCGCCGCTTCTCGAGCAGGGGATCGGAGAACTTTGTCTGATGCAGGCTCTGCAGGAAGGCGTTGTCGGTAACCACCGCGCGGATCTGCTCCTGGATGGGCCGCGACGATAACTGCTGGTCGCCCAGCGCGATCTTGTACTCAGTGCGCCAATAGTCGGCGTAGAGGCTTTCGAGCTTTGCCTCGTGCGTATCGAGTTGCGAGGCGATAGCGCTCGAATCGGCAACGCCGTTCGAAACGAAAAGGGAAAGAGCCAGGAGCAGGCGAAGCAACATGCGTGCCATTGGAGCACGAATGTGCGGGTAAGCGTCAACAACAAATCAAGTGCCCTGAAAACATCAAAGGGCGAAGCTGGTTTTCTTCGCCCTTGCGTTCCGTCCTTCAACTTTTCGGGAACGGAAATTCATGAGATGCGGTTGGTTATCTCGGGTTGTCGCTGGCCGGCAGGCTCTGCTGGTTGGCATTGCCATTCGTTGCGGGGTTGGTAGCCGGAGTTGTCGCCTCCTCGCCGTTCTGCTGCCCCTGGTCCTGGTTCGATGCCGTCGCGTTGCCCTGGCCTTCGTTCATCGGGTTTGCCTGGTTGCCGTTGGCAAGCTGTGAGCCTTCCTGATCGCCTTCCGCCGCGGGCAGGTTAGCGATGCCGCTCATCGGGCTGAAGCCGTCCTGGTTGCGATCTGCAATAGGCTGTCCGTTGGCAGCACGCGCATAAATAACTCCCGAATCGCCGCCGAGCGAAGACGTCAGTTGATCAATGTCGTCATTGGTGTAGGTTTTATGTGCCTGCACGTGTTCCTTACCGTATTTCTTCGCAATTTCGCCAAGGCTCGGACCCGCAAATCCAGTGTTGAATGCCGATGCTTCTGCCACTGCGGCGAAATTGAAATCGGCCGGGCTGGGCGTGTTCGGATTCATCTCCGAAACATTGGCGCCGGCGCCCGCTTCCTCGCCTTGCGGCATGGCCGAGCGAACCACCTCTTCCGGCGATTCGGACACGATTGTCGTGGGCATATTCACCGTTGCCGGCGAAAAGCCATTGCTCAGGGTCATGGTCGGCGTGCTCACCAATGGACGAACCGACGGAACTATCTGTTGAGGGGCCTGCGTCTGAATCGGTGCGGTCTGCGCCAACGCGGCCGTGGAAAGTGCAAGAGCCAAGAGCCCAACACGGAACATGAGTCACCCCAACCGGTGCCAACCACCGGTTTTGCTACTGTCCCGTTGGATTAGTACCTAGTAAACAGAGATGCCTGATGGTCCGAAAGTATTAAGTACGCCAGGAGCTCTGGATATGCGTTCAGGACCCGATAAACCGGGCATATAAGCTGCGCGCCACTCCGATATCGGTGGTCCCTTTGATGATCGCCCTGCCATCGCGGAAGAGCGTTATCTCGAACGGTTCGTGGAAGAAGCGCAAGGCGAACTCGTTGTGGCGCACCGAGCCGTGCGGTTTAAGACGCTTTTCCATTTCTACGAAATCGATAGGCCGGTGTTTCTCGTGGATCTGCACTGAATTCCTGCCGCAAAGGCTGATGTGAGGCCGGTTCTCCCCGCGCAGGTGAACGAAGTCGCGCAGGCCGCAGCAGCGGCAACCAGGCTGGCGCCCAGCAGTCCGGATCTCCGACCGCTCGTTCGTCCACACGTCCATCGAAAGCAGCGTCCGCCGAAGCTTGTCCCGTGCTCCGACGAAAAATTTTATGGCTTCCGTCGCCGACAGCGATGCCATTTCGTTTACCGCCGTGTTCAAGATTCCAGAGGTATCGCAGGTTTCAACGATTCCGCCGGGCGAGTCTGGAAAAATGCACGCCAGGCAGGCCGTCTCGCCAGGGACTACATTCATGGCTACGCCGTAACTGGCAACCGCGGCAGTGTAGATCCATGGAACGTTCTTCTGCACGGCGTAGTCGTTGATCAGGTATCGGGTTTCAAAGTTATCGGTGCCGTCGAGGATGAGCTGCACATTGGCGAGTAGGTCGGCGGCGTTGTCGGGGGTGAGATCGTCCACGTGAGGTTCGACCGTAATCTCGTGATTGAAAGCGGCAATCTTGCGCGCTGCGGCCACGGCTTTGGGAAGCGCCTCAGTCGCGTCCGCTTCGTCGAACAAGCCTTGGCGCTGCAGGTTGCTGGCTTCCACGTAATCGCGGTCCACAATCCGCAGATAGCCCACGCCGGCCCGCGCAAGCAACGACGCCAGCGCCGATCCGGTGGCGCCGCAGCCCACAATCACCGCTCGCGACGCCGCCAGCCGTTGCTGGCCGTCCTTGCCGATGCCAGGAAACAGGACTTGCCGGGAGTACCGATCTTCGAAACCCAATGATGCCTCGGAACGAAGGATTGAACGTTTATTATATTGACCGTAATCCAGAGTAGCTAAAGCGCGGGTGCAATTGCGTTCCTGGTCCAGACACGGAAGCTGGCGGAGAACTGTGCAACGATGGCTTTGGGCCGTCGCGCTTGCCTGTGCCTGCCCGGTGCTCCTGGCCCAGCAGCCCTCCCCGAGTCCCGCCGATCTGGCGGGCAAAACCATTGCCGAGATCCATTTTGTAGGCGTGGACGGCAAAACCACCGATCCGCTCACCGAGTATCTCGACCTCAAGCCGGGCGACATTTTCGATACTTCCAAGGTCAGTGCCAGCATCAAGTCGCTTTTCGCCACTGGCAAATTCTCAAATATCGAAGCCGAGGTCGATGAGTCACCCAATGGCCGAGTCAACCTCACCTTCACCGTGGAGGAAAAATACTTCGTTGGTGAAGTGGACCTCGACGGCCGTCCGAAGGGCGCACCCACGCTACGCCAACTGCTGAATGCCTCCAAGCTGGAACTCGGCCGGCCCTTCAGCGAAATGGACGTAAAGCGCGCCATTGAGCATATGACCGGCGTGATGCAGGACAACGGCTACTACCAGGCCACATTCACCGTCGTACGCACGCCACATCCGAAGATGCGCTCGCTGGATATCATGTTCCACGTTCAGCATGGGCCACTCGCGCGGGTTGGAAAAGTGGTTGCAAGCGGCAATCCCGGCTTCAGCGCCGAACAGATTGAATCCATCACGAAAATCAAGCCCGGCGCAAGAATCGTTCAGGCGAAAGACACCCGTGCCCTCGAGCGCCTGCGGAAGAAATACCAGAAGCGCGACCGGCTGGAAGCGCAGGTTTCGCTCTCTCGCAGTGCGTACGACGCCAAATCGAACACCGTGGATTACGTCTTGAGTGTCGATCGAGGACCGCTCGTAAACATTGAGGTCGAAGGCGCGAAGCTCCACCAACTGCAAATTAAGCGCTCCATCCCTGTCTACGAAGAGAATGCTGCTGATGACGATCTGCTCAATGAGGGCACGCGCAACCTTCGTGACTACTTCCAGAGCCACGGCTACTTCGATGTCAAGGTGCGGTATGAACGCCATCGCGATCCCGACAACCAGAGGCTGAAGATCGTTTACAGCGTGGATCTTGGCGACCGGCACACCCTTAAGGCCGTCACGGTGGAAGGGAATCACTACTTTCCGACGGAATCAATCAAGGAGCGCCTGAGCGTTATCCCAGGCAGCTATTTAAACGTTTACGGCAAGTTCAGCCAGACGATGCTCACTCGCGACGTGCAGGCCGTCACCGCGCTCTACAAGGCCAACGGCTTTCAGGACGTAAACGTGAAGGCCGAGGTGAGCGACAACTTCGAGGGCAAGCCCGGATGGCTCCGCGTGGTCTTCCACATCGACGAAGGCCAGCAATCGCGTGTCCACAAGCTCATCATCCTCGGTGCATTCGCCATCCCCGCCGAGCAACTCGCGCCCGAGCTCACTCTTGCCAATGGCGAACCGTTTTCCGAGTATGCCGTTGCCAGCGATCGCGACCAGATCGTGAGCTACTACTACAACCGCGGCTTCCCGAATATGGACATGGATGTAATCGCCATCCCGCATGATTCGGACAAGCACTCCATGGACGTGACCTACACCATTCACGAAGGCACGCGCGTCTTCGTGGACAACGTGTTCGTCTACGGGCTGCACTTCACCCGGCCGAGCGTCGTACGGCGCAAGCTGCGCATTCACGACGGCGATCCCCTCAGCCAGGTCGATATGCTCGACACCCAGCGCAAGCTCTACGATCTCGGATTATTCAGCGAAGTGAACGTCGCGGTGCAGGATCCCGACGGCGCGGCAGTGCACAAAAACGTCCTTTTCCAGCTCACAGAGGCCAAGCGCTGGACCTTCGACTATGGCCTTGGCTTCGAAGTCTCCACCGGCAGCGCGCCCGCGGGAACCCTTAGCTCCGGCTCGAAGAACCCAACCCCGGAAGGACCCACCGGATGGAGCCCGCGCGTTTCCTTCGAGGTCACCCGCCTGAACTTCGGCGGCCGCGACCACACCGTCGTCTTGAAAGCTCGTTACGGACGCCTCGAGCAGCGCGGACTAATCAGCTACGAGGCTCCTCGCCTCTTCTCGCGCGACAACTGGCGGCTTACGGTCAGCGGCTTCTTCGACAAATCCGCGGACGTTCGCACCTTTAGCGCTCAACGCCTGGAAGGTTCCATCCAGGCAGAAGACACCTTCAGCAAGACCCTGACCATCCTTTATCGCTTCAGCTATCGCCGTGTTAATGTAGATCCGACCACCCTCGCGATCGATCCCAACCTCATCCCGCTTTACTCGCGCCCTGCGCGCATCGGCATGCCGAGCGTAACGTTTATTTACGATCGCCGCGACGATCCCGTCGATGCTCACAAGGGCTGGTACACCACTGCCGACTTCGGCGTCGCCGGCAGCTTCTTCGGATCGGAGTCGAACTTCGGCCGCGTGCTGCTGCAGAATTCCAACTACATCCAGTTCGGTGCGAAAAAGTATGTTTTTGCCCGCTCCACCCGCATCGGCATGGAGTCGCCGTTCCAGAACTCGCAGATCGTACCCCTGCCCGAACGGTTCTATGCCGGAGGCGGAAACTCGTTGCGTGGTTTTTCCATTAACCAGGCCGGCCCGCGCGATCAACTAACCGGATTTCCCATCGGCGGCAATGCGCTCTTCGTGAACAATCTTGAGCTTCGTTTACCACCCCCGACGCTGCCATACCTCCAAGACAACCTGAGCTTCGTGCTCTTCCACGACATGGGAAACGTCTTCGACACCACCGGACATATGTTCCAGGGACTCACCCGCATCCACCAGAAGTCCATTGATGCGTGTTCTGCTCCCAGTACCCAGGTGCCGTGCAACTACAATTACCTGGAACAGGCTGTTGGCATCGGCGTCCGGTACCATACGCCAGTAGGGCCGCTTCGTTTCGACCTGGGTTATGCGCTCAACCCGGCTCGCTTTCCGGTGCTCGACGCGAATCGCGAGGACTCGACCCAACGCATCAACGTGTTCTTCAGCATCGGGCAATCGTTCTGATGAAGGCACTCGTCACCAAACTCGCTCTGGCGCTATTGCTCGTGATCGCGGCGCCGCTCGCCTACGCGGGCCAAGTTGTGGACCGTTTAGTTGCCACCGTGGACAACGTGCCCATCCTGCTAAGCGACTGGGATCATGAGGTTGCGATGGAGGCCCTGGAGCAGGGAAGAACGACCAGCTCGTTTACGGCCGAAGAGCGCCGCGCTGTCCTCGACCGCCTCATCGACCAGCAGCTCATTCGCGCACAAATGGGAGACGAACAGATCGCTGCGGCCGACGCACGCGACATCGACGAGCAAATGGCGAAGATTCGCGCCTCATTCTCGCAGGACGACGGAGCGTGGAAGACATTGCTCGCGAAGTACGGAATCACCGAGCAGCTATTGCGGGTCAAGGTCGCCCATCAGCTCCAGGTCATGCGCTTCGTGGATCTCCGCCTGCGCTCGGAAGCGAGCATTGACCGCCAGGATGTACTTGACTACTACAACCAGACGCTCATACCGGAAGTGCAAAAGAACGGCGGCCGGCAGGAGCCGCTGACCAAGGTGTACTCCAAGATCGAAGAAGTACTTCGTCAGCAACGCATGGACGCCATGCTTACCAGTTGGCTCCACGATCTACGCGAGCACAGCGATATCCGTCGGCTCACCGAAAAAAATGACGGCACGAATTCGCAGGCCGTCGCAAACTCCGGGGGACACTGAGCGCGATGGACGACGTCGAACGCCAACGACGAACGAGGCGTATCCGCCGCCAGGTAGTCTACGGATCGCTCGTGTTGCTCGCATTCGTCTGCGCGGCGTGGTATTTCACCAGCGACAGCTTTCGTGAGTACATCCGCCATCGACTTACTGTCCAGCTTGAGGATGCTACCGGCGGCCGCGTGGAGATCGGACGCATCCAGTGGAACCTCGCGCGCCTTCGCGTCCAGGTGGAAAGCCTCACGATCCATGGCCTCGAGGGCCCCGCGGATCCGCCCCTGCTGCACGTGAATCGCATCGATGCACGGCTCCGTCTCACCTCGCTCATAGGCCGTCGCGTGAATTTCCGCGCCCTTGATCTCGACAGCCCCTCCATCAACCTTATCGTTTATCCCGACGGCCGCACCAACCAGCCCTCGCCACGCGTAAGCGCCTGGCGTTCTCGCAGGTCGCTCCTTGATCCACTCTTCGAGGTTTCCGTACGCCGTTTCTCCGTGAAGAATGGCTTGCTGCGGATCAACGAACAGAAAACGCCTTTCGATTTCTTTGCCAGTGATCTCGGCGCGAGCATCGGTTATCAGTCAAGCCCTGAGTGCTACACCGGTGCGGTGCAGATCGGCAAGTTCGATACCCAGTGGAAGGCACTCAGGCCTTTCTCCGCGACTGCAAATATCCAGTTCCAGCTCTACCGGAATGCCCTCGAGCTTCGTTCAGCGAAGTTCACTTCGGAGCGTTCGGAACTATCCCTTGACGGCAAGCTGACGAATTTTGCGCAGCCCACAGTCTCCATGAACTACAGCGGCAAGCTCGATCTGCGGCAGCTCGGCGCAGTCACCCGCGTCTTCGAATTTCAGGCGGGAATGCTAGAAGCCAACGGCCAGGCGAAATACGACTCGTTACATACCGACGTTCGCGGCAACCTTCAGCTCACCGAAGGCGCGTGGAACCATCCTGCGGTGCACCTCGGAGGCGTCTCCGGCACAGCCGCCTTCGTGCTTGATCAGGACCGCCTTCAGGTCAGCCAGATTGTTGCCAATGCGCTCGGCGGACGTGTGAACGGTGATTTAACCGTCATGCATTGGAATACTCCTCCGCACGAAACCCGATTGAAGCCCGCCACTGCGAAAGAGCGCGTCCGTGAGCACAGCATGGAGGCACGCGAGCAATCAGCGGAAGGGAAGTTTGAGTTCCGCGGATTGCAGCTCGACAAAATTGCCGCGCTCTTCGCAACACTTCATCTGCCACTCTCTTCGCTGCATCCTTCCGGCATTGCCGACGGCACTGCCGAGCTAACCTGGGCGGGATCGCCGCAAGCCTCCGAGCTCAAGCTCGATGTTCGCGCCATTCCCGGAGAAGGCCAGCTTCCGGTGACCGCTCACCTCGACGGCACGTATTCCTTCCCCGACAGAAGCATGCAGATCGCGCAGGCAGAGTTCCACACTGCCGCCACGCATCTCAATGCAACTGGATATTTCGGTGCTCGATCGCTGGATCTCGAGCTCGGGCTCACCACCGCAAATCTCCATGAGATCCAGCCGCTGCTCGAGTCGAATGGCCTTGGCCGCTTACCGGTGCAGATAAACGGAGAAGCGTCATTCCAGGGGAGCGTAGAGGGTCGCCCGAGCCTGCCAACTATCAATGGGCATTTGCGGCTCGCCGACTTTACCACCGTCCTCTTGCCCAACGCGCCTGGTAAGCAGGCGGAGCTGGTGAAGGCGCTGCACAAGAAGAGCCGCGCCATCGTCGTACCCCCGGTTGCGCAAGCGCCCTCTGGAAAGACGGTGCGCTTCCATTGGGACTCTTTCGACGGTTATGTGACCTACGGGCCCGACGCCGCGTCCGTCCAAGGCGCGGTACTGAAGACCGGTAGTGCTCGCTTCGAGATCGCCGCCAGCACCACGTTGCAGGACGGCGGCTTCACCAACGCGTCCCAGTTTCGCGGTTCAACACGCATTCGCCAGGCGCGCATGGACGATTTGCAAACCCTGCTTGGAATCAACTACCCAATCACCGGGACGGTGAATGCCGAGCTTCAGATGTCGGGTACGCGGATCGAGCCGCGAGGTTCTGGAAAGCTATCGCTCGTAGACGGCACCGCCTACGGCCAGCCCCTGCAATCGCTCTCCACCGACCTCACGTTCAGCGGACGCGAAGCGCAGTTCACCAACTTCCACGCGCGCTCCGACGCCGCCCAGGCCGATGGCTCCGGCTCCATCAACGTCTCGTCCGAACATTTCAACTTCGACCTCCGTGGCTCAAACGTCGATTTGCTCCGTGTCACCTTCCTGCAAACTCCGAAGGTGAAGCTCACCGGTGTTCTCGCCTTCAATGCGCACGGCAGCGGCATGCTCTCCGCGCCCGCCATCAGTGGCGACGCCGTGGTGCATAACATTTCGCTGGGCGGCAAGCATGAAGGCGACCTCAACATCTCCGCCACCACCCACGGCGAGCAGATGGAGCTCACCGCCTCTTCGCAATTTGTGACTGCCAAGCTCAATGCCACCGGACGCATTCGCCTCCGCGACAACTTCGACAGCGACATCACCGTCAAGTTCGGTAACGTCGACCTTCAACCATTCCTTGAAGGCATTGCTCGCGGCCACTCCTCCATCGACGGCTCATTCCACGTCACCGGCCCGCTGCGCTATCCCGCAAAACTCGATGCGCGGCTTGAAATCCCGCGCTACGAATCGGAAGTCGAAACCGTGGTCCTCCACAATTCCGGGCCCATCGTTGCCAGCTATCACGATGGCGTCGCCCACCTCGAATCGCTTCGCCTTACCGGAGATGCCACCGACCTTTCGTCTTCCGGCACCGTGCAACTCGTCGACGGCCAGGCGATCAATATGCGTGCTGATGGCCGCGCCAACCTCAAGCTCCTGCAAAGCTTCAATCCGGAAATCGTCTCCTATGGCCAGACTTCCGTCAGCGTGCAAGTCGGAGGATCGATGCACGATCCCGCGCTGCGTGGCCGCATCACCATCGAACACGCGGGCATTTCCTACGTCGATATGCCGAACGGCCTGAGCGACCTCAACGGTTCCTTCGTCTTCAATGAAAACCGTCTTCAGGTCGAGAAACTTACCGCGCACACGGGCGGCGGCGATCTCAACGTTGCCGGTTTCATCGCTTACGGGCGCACCGTCAGTTTCAACCTCACAGCCACTGGTAAAGACGTCCGCATCCGCTATCCCGAAGGAGTCAGCGCCAACGGTGATGCCGACCTGCGCTTGGCTGGCACTCTCAAGAACGCGACGCTTTCCGGCCAGGTCACGATCAACAAGTTCGGTCTGAACCCACGCTTCGACTTCGCTTACTACCTCACGCGCTCCCGCCAGATCCCGGCCACTCCTAACCCCGAATCGCCGCTGAACAATTTGCATTTTGACGTGCACGTGGTCTCTGCCCCTGAGTTGCAAGTGCAAACCTCGCTTGCGCGCCTCACCGGCGACGTCGACCTCCGCGTGCGCGGCAGCGCCATGCGTCCCGCTGTCCTAGGCCGCATTACAATCGTCGAAGGGGACGTAACTTTCAATGGAACGAAGTATCGCCTCGATCGCGGCGATATCCTCTTCAGCAACCCATCGAAGATCGATCCGATCCTCGATCTCGAAGCCTCAGCGCGCGTTAGCGACTACGACATCTCCATCGGCCTGCACGGCACCGTCGACAAGCTGAACACCACCTATCGCTCCGATCCGCCCTTGCCTACCGCTGACGTCTTCGCCCTGCTCGCCTTCGGCCGCACCAGCGATGTCTCCTATACCTCGCCGCAAAGCAACGCTTACACCGAGTCCGCTTCCAGCGCCGTGCTTGGTTCGGCGTTGAATGCCGCTGTGAGCAGCCGTGTGCAAAAGCTCTTCGGCGCCAGCCGCATCAAGATCGATCCTGAGGTCGGCGGGGCAGAGAATAACCCCAACGCGCGCATCACCGTCGAACAGCAGGTTTCCGGAAACATCACTCTGACCTACATCACCAACCTGGCGCAGTCAGCCCAGCAGGTCATTCAATTCCAATACAATGTGAATCGCAACGTTTCCATCGTCGGTGTTCGCGACGAATACGGTGTCATAGGATTTGAGGTGCAGATCCGGCAGAGGAAACGTTGAGCGTCTGCATCTTTTATAAAAGCGAGTGGCAGCCAATCCAAATTCGGACCCGCGCGCAGTCGATCGTGCGCGCATGGTGGAAGAGCAGCTTCGTCAACGCGGCGTTCACGACCAACTCGTGCTCAGTGCGATGGGCACCGTTCCACGGGAAGAGTTCGTTGTCGATCGCTACCGCAGCGACGCCTACGCCGACCATCCGTTGCCCATCCCGCTAGGACAAACCGTCTCACAGCCATTCATTGTGGCGCGCATGATCGAAGCCGCCGCCCTGAAACCCGGCAACACCGTATTAGAGGTTGGTACCGGGACCGGCTACGAGGCCGCTATTCTTGCGCAGATTGGCGCCAGGGTCTTCACCATCGAACGCCACGCGGAACTCGCGGCCCTCGCCCGTCTTTATCTCGTCGCCTTGAAATATGAAAGCGTTGCGGTAATCACCGGTGACGGAAGTGAAGGGTATCCCGCCGAAGCCCCGTTTGACGCCATTATCGTCGCCGCAGCGGTGCCCGACATTCCTCCCGCGCTCTTCGAACAACTCGCCGAAGGCGGACGTCTCGTCATCCCCATCGGGCCGCCCGACCTCCAGGTGCTCTATCTCGTTCGTAAAGTGAACGAACGCCGGGTGACCGTTCGGCTCGAGGATTGCCGTTTCGTTCCGCTCATCGGCAAGCAGGGTTTCAGTCCAGCAAAACCGTGATCAACGTACGTTGTTGTCGTGCACTTCGGCCGCCATCCGCAACTCATCGGCAGCCTGCTTCAGCAGGTTCTTCGCGTTTTCAGCGTGCCCTCCCATGTCTCCGCCATTCGCCCGCTGTGCGTCCATGACCTTGTCATAAGCCATGTGGCAATACCGCTGGGCTGCGGCGATGTTCGGGTTCACCCGCGGATTCACTCCCTGGCCAATCGCCAGCCCGCCAAAGAACAGGGCTGTGCCCGCTACTCCAATCTGCAACTTGCGTTTCATGGTTCTCCTCCTGGATGGATATCTTCTTCGATAGGCCGCGTGCGCGCTAGGGTTGGAACAAAAAATGAGAGGCGGGAATTTTTATCCCGCCTCCGTTACCTCAGGGAGTTAACTTTCAGAACGCGTATTTGTTGGCGTCGAGTACCTTCTGCGCCACCCGCTGCTGCAGCGCGATCACTTTCACCGGCTCCTGCTTCACCAGTCGGCGCAGGATCATCAGTTGGGTGCGCAGCATGTCGCCCTCAGCCACGGCGGCCATTACCTTTTTCGCCGCAGCTTCAACTCGGCCGATTGCGCCGGCAAGATAGATCTGGGTCATCGCCGTCGCCAGCTCCGCTTCTTTCTCGCCCTTGGACTCAATCAGTTTTACAGTGCGGAGCACCGCCGACTCCATCGCAAACGTCTCGATGATGATATCGGCAATCGCGCCCATCACTTCCTGCTGATTGACCAGGTCCTGCATATACTTCTGCGAAGCCGCCCCCGCTACCAGCAACCCGATCTTCTTGGCATTGCCGACAACCGTCCGCTCCGCTGCAAGATGCCCTTCGATCTCCTCGGTCGACGGTCCAGCCAGCACCTCGTCCATCACCTTCTTGATGGCCGGCAGCAGCGCGAGCTGTCCGCTCATCGCACGCTTCATCAGGAAGCCCGTGATGATCATGCGGTTGATCTCGTTTGTGCCTTCGAAGATCCGGTTCACACGCGAATCGCGATAGGCCCGCTCTGCCGGATACTCTTCCACGAAGCCGTAGCCTCCATACACCTGCACGGTCTCGTCCACCACCATGTCGAGCAGTTCCGATGCCCAGACCTTGATGATTGAGCACTCCACCGCGTACTCCTCAATGGCCTTACGCATCTCCTTCGACTCGTCAGCATGCCCCTTCTCAACCTCGGAGAGAGCCAAGTCCATCATGCCGACGGTGCGATACACCATCGCTTCGCCCGTGTAGATGCCCGCAGCCATCTGCGCCAGCTTCTCGCGGATCAGCCCAAAGTCCGCGATGACTTTGCCGAACGCCTTGCGCTGCTTTGCGTAACCAATCGCATTTGCCAACGAATTTCGCGCACCACCCACGCATGCCGCGCCTAGCTTGAATCGTCCAATGTTCAGGATGTTGAACGCGATGATGTGCCCCTTGCCGATTTCGCCCAGAACATTCTCCAGCGGCACCTGGCAGTCGTTCAGGATCAGCGGCGCAGTCGACGACCCGCGGATGCCCAGCTTCTTTTCTTCCGCTCCAACCGAAAAGCCGGGGAAGTCTTTCTCCACGATGAACGCCGTGAACTTTTCGCCATCCACCTTCGCGAACACAATGAACAGATCGGCGAAGTGAGCATTAGTGATCCACATCTTCTCGCCGTTCAGCACGTAGTGCTTACCGTCCCCCGCCAGTACCGCCTTGGTACGCGGGTTCATCGCATCCGAAGCGCTGCTGCTCTCGCTCAGCGCATACGCGCCAATGATCTCGCCACTCGCCAGCCGAGGCAGGTACTTCTTCTTCTGCTCCTCGGTGCCGAAGTACACAATGGGCAGCGTGCCAATGCCGCTGTGCGCACCATAGCTCACGGAAAAGCTGCCGCATTTTGCAATCCGGTCGGCAATCAGCGCCGACGAAACTTTGTCCATCTCCGAGCCGCCGTATTCGCTCGGAACATCGGCGTTGGTCAGGCCCGCCTCGCTGGCTTTCTTCAGCAGTTCGCGCGTGACTTCCCAGTCCTTGTGCTCGATCTTCTCAATCGCCGGGACGATCTCGTTGTTCGCGAAATCCTCCGCGAGCTTGGCGACCATCAACTGGTCTTCATTGAAATCCTCGGGCGTAAAGACGTTCTCGAGCTTGTGCTCTTCGAGCAAAAAGCTCCCGCCGACTGTACGCTGTTTCGAAACCGATGCGGTTGTTGCCATCCTTACGTCCTCGCTTTTTCAACCACAGAGGTCACAGAGGTCTCTGGGGTTTTGAAATCCTGATTAATGAATCGCTTGATTCCGTCTTTCAAATGCAACTCATGAAAATTGATGATCAGCCCCACTGGTTTCCCACTCCGCTTTAAAAAGGACATCAATTGCGCGTGGTGCACCGTGTAACCCTGTCACACGCCTTCAATTCCACAATCACGGTCTCGTTCACAACCAAATCAAGCCGATAGCCGAGATCTAATCGAATTCCGTCATACTCCACCGGAAGACCAACCTGTACCTGAACCTCAAATCCAGACTTGCCTAATTCATGGGCAACGCACGCTTCGTAAGCACTCTCAAGCAATCCCGGCCCAAGCACCGAATGCACCTTCATAGCGCATCCGATAATCGCGCCTGTTATTTCATTGACCTCTGAAATCTCCATGTCCTCCGTGACCTCCAGGTTTGTTTCTACCTTTTGCCACCGAGAACATCTATCCCAGCTAAGTACTCCCTCCAGGCATCACGAAGCCAAGAACCCTCTGATTCCTCTGTGCCCTCTGTGGTTAAGAAAGATTTTCGAATATGCCCGCAGCGCCCATCCCGCCGCCCACGCACATCGTCACGAGGCCATACTTGCCCTTGCGCCGTTTGAGCTCTCGTATGATCGTCGCCGTCAGTTTCGCGCCCGTGCAACCCAGGGGATGCCCCAATGCGACCGCCCCGCCGTTCACGTTGATCTTCGCCGGATCCAGCCCAGCTTCCTTGATCACGGCCAGCGACTGCGCCGCGAACGCTTCGTTCAACTCGAACACATCAATGTCCTCAAGCTTCAGTCCCGCCAACTTCAGCGCCTTTGGGATCGCATATACCGGCCCAATCCCCATCTCCTCGGGCTTGTACCCCGCGGTTGCGAAGGCCACGAACCTCACCAGCGGCTTGATGCCGAGAGCGTTCGCGCGCTCGGCCGACATCACTACCGCCGCCGCAGCACCATCCGACATCTGTGACGAATTTCCCGCCGTCACCGTACCTTTCACATGGAAGGCCGGTCTTAACGCACTCAGCGCTTCCATCGTCGTGTCCGCGCGCGGACCTTCGTCCACCTTGAACACAATCTCCTGACGCTTCGGCTTCGACCCATTCGGCGTGGTGAAGCTCACCGGCACCGGCACGATTTCGTCCTCGAACCGTCCCGCCTGGATCGCAGCCATCGCCTTCTTGTGGCTGTTCAGCGAAAACTCGTCAGCCATTTCGCGCGTGATCCCGTATTTCTGAGCAAGCCGCTCCGCCGTCAATCCCATCGAGAGATACGCATCGGGATAGCTGGCCGCGAGCCCCGGATTCGCCGTGAACTTATGTCCTCCCATCGGCACCATCGTCATGCTCTCGGTGCCGCCCGCCACGATCACATCCGCGCCGCCCATTGCGATCCTGTCCGCGGCGATCGCAATTGCCTGCAAGCCCGACGAGCAGAACCGATTGATCGTCATGGCCGAGCATTCCACCGGCAGCCCCGCGAGCAGGGAAGCGATCCGCGCGACGTTCATGCCCTGTTCGGCTTCAGGCATGGCGCAGCCCATGATCACGTCTTCAATCTCGCGCACATCGACTTGCGGCACGCGCTCCAGCGCGCCCTTGATCGCCACCGCCGCCAGGTCATCCGGCCGCGTCGTCCGCAGCGTCCCTTTGTAAGCCTTGCCAACCGCCGTCCGGACGGCCGATACAATCACCACATCGCGCATATTTTCTAGTTCCTCAACGGCTTTCCCGTCTTCAACGTGAACTGAATCCGTTCCTGCGTCTTCTTCTCACCGCACAGCGACTTGAAGCCCTCGCGCTCGAGATCGAGCAGATACTGTTCGCTCACCAGTGTGCCCGGCGAGACCGCGCCGCCGCAGAGCACCTCTGCGACCTTGTTGCCGATCTTCACTTCGTGATCGGTAATGAACTCACCCTGCCGCATGATGTGCACGCCCACCTTCAACGTCGCGAGAATGCTCTCGCCCGGCGCAGTCACATCGCTGCGCATCACCGGCGGTTGATAGCCCTCGCGTACCATCTCCAGCGCCTTGGCTTTCGCATCGGCGAGAATGCGTTCGCGGTTCATGATGATGTTGTCGTCGCGATGCAGGAAGCCGAGTCCCTTCGCCTCCACCGCCGACGTCGAGACCTTCGCCATGGCAATCGTCTCGAACGCCTTCTTCATCGCCTCCATCATCTCGACCGATTCGCCGCGCCCATCCGGCCGGATGTTCTGCGCAGCATCGACCGCGCGCAGCGTCATCTCCTTGCAGCCGCCGCCGCCGGGCAGCAACCCGACGCCGACTTCCACCAGCCCGCAATAAAGTTCCGCATGCGGCTGTCGCGCCGGCGAGTGCAGCACGATCTCGCAGCCTCCACCCAGCGTCATCCCGAACGGCGCCGTCACCACCGGCTTCTGTGAGAACTTGATCGCCTGTGTCATGTTCTGGAACTGGCGGATCATCATGTCCACCTCGTCCCACTCCTGCTCCTGCACGGCCATCAGCAGCATCATGATGTTCGCGCCCACCGAGAAGTTCCCGGCATCGCTGGTAATCACGAATGCGTCAAAGTGATCGCCCGCACCGCCCGGCTTCAGCGTCGATGTCACCATCTGGATAATGTCGCCGCCCAGCGAGTTCATCTTCGAGTGGAACTCGATGCAGCCCACGCCGTCGCCCAGGTCCACCAGCGATGCGCCGGCATTCTTCTTCACGACTTTATGCTGTTTCTTCGCGACGGTTACCGACCACACGCCATTCGCGGCCTGAACATCCTTGTACTCGCCGCTCGCCAAATCGAAATACGCGCGTCCCGAGCGTGCTTTCGGCTGATCGATGTACCAACTCTTATGTCCCGCGCCCAGCAGCTTCTCCACGTTCGCCGGAACTTTCTTGCCTTCGGCCTTCATGCGGGCCACGGTCTGCTCCACTCCGGCAGCATCCCACAGTTCAAACGGCCCCAGCTCCCAGTTGAAGCCCATGCGCATTGCAGCATCGATCTCAACCACGGTGTCACTGATCTCAGGAATGCGGTTCGCCGCGTAGGTCCAAAGTTCCGTCAGTGTCGTCCACAAAAACTGCCCAGCCTTGTCGCCCTTCTGCGGACCTGGGCCATCTAGCCCCAGCAGCGTGCGCAGACGCTCCGGTGTGCTCTCAATGTTCTTCGCTACTTCCAGGGCAGGGAACTTAGGTTTCGACCGCGGATGATATTCCAGCGTCTTCCAGTCGAGCGCCATCCGCTCTTCGCCCTCCGGCCCTTTCTGCTTCTTGTAGAAGCCGCCCTTGGTCTTATCGCCGAGCCACTTGTGCTCCAGCATCTTCTTATAGAAGCCCGGAATCTCCAGATCGCTGCGCTCGTCGGTCACGTTGGACTTCATGTTGCCGACCACGTGCCCCAGAATGTCGAGCCCCACCAGGTCAATCGTCCGGAAGGTCGCCGACTTCGGCCACCCCACCGCCGATCCTGTCAGCGCATCGATCTCCTCGATCGACAGGTCCATCTCCTGCATAACCCGCATCACGTTCAGCACGCTGAACGTGCCAATGCGGTTGCCAATGAAGTTCGGCGTGTCCTTCGCGTGGACAATCCCTTTACCCAGTCGCACATCGCAGAGATGCGCCACGGCTTCCATAGCCTTCGGATCGGTGTCCGGCGTCGGGATCAGCTCCAGCAGTCGCATGTAGCGCGGCGGATTGAAGAAGTGCGTGCCGAACCAGTGCCGCCGGAAGTCTTCGCTAAAGCCCTCGCTGATCAGCGCCACCGGCAGCCCGCTGGTGTTGGTCGTAATCAGCGTCCCCGGCTTGCGCACGGCTTCCACTTTCTTCAGCAGCGCGCGCTTCAGCTCCAGGTTCTCCACCACCGCTTCAATGATCCAGTCGCAGTCGGTGAGCTTCGCAAGATCGTCTTCGAAGTTGCCAATCGTCACCAGCGTGGCGAGGCCCGGATGGAAAAATGCCGCAGGCTTGGATTTCTTCGCCGCGTCGAGTCCGGCCTGCGCAACCTTGTTGCGTGCCGCGCCATCGGCGTCCGGTGGAACAATGTCAAAAAGGTAGGAGGGAATTCCGGCGTTTGCGAAGTGAGCGGCGATGCGGGCACCCATGGTCCCGGCGCCGAGGACGGCTACTCGATCAATACGCTTCAACATGCGGTTCTGTCATCACCCCGTACATCGACAACGGTCTATATGCTGTTGGCCCACATCCGTGCGCAGCTACTCTGGGTTCGATGTTCTAAACCCTTCCCGGCGACGCATGCATTTCGAAATTCCTGCTCAACCCCGTGCTAGGCGCGGCGGCACACACAGGTGCTCGCGCGGCGTTTTCTCAGTTCTGTCTGCGCTCCAGGCGCCCTATCGCTCAATCGTTAGTTACAACAAGAATCCAGGGAAATAAGGCGGCGCACGCCGATAGATGTGGGGTTGAGGATGGCACGGCGTGCGCCTTATTCAATTGAGCTCATCCTAATGAATGAATGCTCATTCAGTCAATCAAAAACTAATTCGATGCAGAATTTCTGGTTCCCGAACTGACTCTGGATGTCCCTCAGCGATCTCAGTCCGCCAACGCTCGTTCCCGTCCGAGCTCTGGATGCACCTTTACGTACGCCACAGCTTCTGCGGCCATCTGTCGTTCACCCTTATAGCTCAGCAACTTAGGAGCCTCCTCTAAAGGAGTCCAGAAACATTGCTGCACTTCATGCCGCATCTCCGGAGCAATGTTCCCGAGCTTCCCGCTCACATAACGGAATAGATAAAAGCTGACCACTTTAAATACGCGCGCCTTGTCACCCCAGGAGCGCACGTAGAAATATTTGATATCCGCCAGCTTCGTAATGATCTCTGCCCGCAGACCCGTCTCTTCCCACACCTCTCGCTCCGCGGTCTGACGCGGCTTCTCCCCCGGATCGACAGTGCCTTTTGGCAGCGCCAAAACATGAGGTTTTCTCGGCTCTTTGCCGGGTTTCGGAGTGATTTTCGGGCGTTCGATGTGGGGTTCGATGGTGGCAATATGCCAGCGTCCGCGGATCATGCGGAGCACCACGCCGCCGGCCGAAAATTCGCGCACCATAGTAAGTTGTCAGCTCTGTCGAAGCAGCTTACGCTTTCGCAACTCATCATCTCACGGCTCGTATGTACCCGGAAAGCAGCACTGGAAGGCCTGTTCGCATCACAAATGGTGCGAGTCTTTTTGCCGGCTGCGGGTTGTGGTGAGCAGAGAGGCACGCATGTGGCAGGTGCGGGTGGCGCAGCTATCAAGGATTGTTCGCGCAGTGAAAGCCTTCACTGGCGAATTGGGCCGACACGAAGAAGGCATCGCCCCACAACTACCCATCGCTGTTCCACAACTTCTTCCCCCTAAAATCGGCATTGCTCTCGGAGGCGGCTTCGCCCGCGGCCTCGCCCACATCGGCGTTCTGCGCGTGCTCAGTGAAGAGGGCGTTCCCATCGATTTCATCGCTGGCACCAGCGTCGGCTCCATTGTTGGCGCCTCTTACTGCAGCGGCATCTCGCCGCGCGAGATGCAGGAGATCGCCGCCATCGTTCGCTTCAAGGACTTCGCTCGCTGGTCGCTGAACAAACTCGGCTTCTGCACCAACGATCGCATGAACAACTTCCTCTGCAAGATCGTGAAGTGCAAAACCTTCGAAGAACTTAAAACCCCACTCGCGGTTGTCGCCACCGATTTCATTACCGGCGAAGCTGTCATCTTCCGTAACGGTCCTATAGTCGAGGCCGTGCGCGCCAGTTGCGCGTATCCCGGCATGTTCCAGCCGGTAAGAGTTAACGGCCGGCTCCTCGTCGACGGGATGCTCTCGCAAGGTGTCCCCACGACGCCGTTGCGCGAAATGGGCGCCGATCGTGTCCTTGGCGTTTATCTCAGCGCGCACTGGGTCAATCTCCAGGGCCCGCGCCATGTCTTCGATGTCATCGGCCAGTGTTTCTCCATCGCCCAGGCCAAGATGAGTAGCATCTGGAAACGCGACGCCGATCTCGTTATCGAACCCAATGTCGATGGTTTTGCCTTCGACGGTTTCGATCGCGTCAAGGACCTCATGCGCTCCGGCGAAAACGCCATTATTGAGGTTCTTCCTGCCATCAAGGAGTGGATGAAAGTTCGCGAGATCCCGCTCGGAGCAGCAACGCCCATCGCCAAGCAAGCTCCCGCCCCGCCCGCCATTTCCCCAACCCCAACCGAGTTGTCGGCCTGACGGTTTCCCCCACTTGTACCCTGCACCCCAGTTACCTCCGCCACTCCGCTGCGCTGTCGGCTTTCGTGTAACCTTGGGCGTCGGAGGAGTGCCTCTCGTTCGCGCGGCTTTCTGCAGGAACTCACAACGATGAAAACGATCGCTGCCCTTATCCTGCTGCTCACGCTCTCCGCGAACTCTTCCGAGCTGCGCGACGCGCAGAAACCCGTCTTCGATCCGCCCACCGCGATCGCTGGCTTCGAAGCGCCCGCCACCGAACTCTCGCTGGAAAAGAAGTTTCTCTCCGTTCCCGATCCCAAGCGGGCCGAGCAGGTGCTGCGGTATATCACTTCGGCACCTCATCTCGCTTCCACGCCTGAGGACCGCAAGACCGCCGAATATGTCCTCCAGCGATACAAAGAAGCCGGCTTGCAGGCGAGCATCGAGGAATACAAGGTCTACTTCGGCATTCCGCGCTCCGTCAGCATCGACATCGTCGCCCCGGCAAACGTCACCATGCATGGGCCCACGCCCGAGCACGTCAACGGCAACGAGCCCTTCCAGGACGACGACCGCATCCTTCCTCCCTTTAGCGGCTATTCGCCATCAGCCGACATCACCGCCGAAGTCGTTTACGCCAATTACGGACGCCCCGAAGATTTCGAAACTCTGGAACGCGCCGGTGTGGATGTAAAAGGCAAGCTCGTTATCGTCCGCTATGGCGACAACTTCCGCGGCGTGAAGGAATTGCTTGCCGAGCGGCATGGCGCCGCCGGACTCATCATCTACTCCGATCCCATGGACGACGGCTATTTCAAGGGAGACGTTTATCCCAAGGGTCCATATCGTCCTGCGACGGCCGTGCAGCGTGGCGACGTGCATTACATGTTCCGCTATCCCGGCGATCCCACTACCCCCGGCATCGCCTCTACTCCGAACTTGCCAGCATCCCAGCGCACCGATCCCGCGCAGGCTGCGAGCTTGCCGAAGATTCCCGCCATCCCGCTCTCTTATGCCGACGCCGCGCCTATCCTCCAGCACCTCGAAGGTCCGGAATCTCCGCGCTCCTGGCAAGGCGCGCTGCCGTTCACCTATCACCTCGGGCCTGGCCCCGTAAAGGTTCACCTCAAGCTCGATATCGAATATGCCTACCGTACGGTGTGGGACGTTATCGGCGTCATCCGTGGCTCGCAGTATCCCAACGATCTCGTCATCTCCGGCAATCATCGCGACGCCTGGGTGTACGGCGCGGTCGATCCCGGAAGCGGCACCGCCGCGCAACTCGAAGCCGTTCGTGGCATCGGCCAGTTGTTAAGGGCAGGCTGGCATCCCAAGCGCACCATCATGTTCGCCAGTTGGGACGCCGAAGAAGAAGGCATGGTCGGCTCTACCGAGTGGTGCGAAGAGCATGCCAAGGAACTCCAGGGCGCGGTCGCCTATTTCAACATGGACGTCGCCGTGAGCGGCCCTAACTTCGCCGCCGCATCCGTACCCAGTCTCAAGCAGTTCATGCGTGAGGTTGCGAAAAGCGTTCCCAGCCCACTCGGCGGCAGTGTCTACGACGTCTGGATGGAGGCCGGTGTCGGTCGCGGACCAGCCCGCCTTGAAGTTTTTCCCGACGTGAACGGCTCCGCCCGGCACTCCTCCGTCGCTCCCCACCAGGACGTCGCCGTCGGCGATCTCGGCAGCGGCTCCGATTACTCTCCATTCCTCGAGCACCTCGGCGTCCCCTCCGCCGACATGGGCACCCACGGTCCCTATGGCGTCTACCACTCCGCCTTCGACGACTTCTCCTGGTTCAGCAAGTTTGCCGACCCGCATTTTGTTTATGTGCAGCAGATGGCGCGCCTCAACGGCGTACAGGTCCTGCGCATGGCCGACGCCGACGTACTGCCCTTCGATTACGAGGCCTATGGCAACGAGATCGAATCTTACGTCGAGTACACCAAGCAGAAAGCCGCGGAAGCGTTTCCCGAAGGCGCGCCGAAATTTGACGAGCTCACCCAGGCCGCCAAACGGCTACAGAGTGCCGGAGCCATGCTCCTCGGTTCAGTGAAGGCAGGGAAGTCCGCCTCGCCCGCGCGCCTCAACGCCGCCCTCCGTGATGCCGAGCGCTCCTTTCTGACCAGCGGCATGCCACACCGTCCGTGGTTCCGCCACGCCATATATGCCCCCGGCGAGCTCACCGGGTATGAAGCCGTGGTTCTGCCGGCCATTTCCGAAGCCATCGAAAGCCATGACTCCCAGCAGCTCGCCGATCAAATCCAGGCTACCGCTGCCGCCGTTAATAAAGCCGCGGAGATCCTCGAGTCCGCCCACAGTTTCTAGCTCTTGCAACTAAGAACACCTTCCGCCCTCTCTTAGGCACTTCACCTGATTGGCGCTCCGCCACCCGCAGCGAAGAATTGTACCCATGATTGCGATGTTGCCAGCCGTTCATCGATTCATCGAGGCCCACGACCGTTTCCTCGCTCTCGACCAGGCCCGCTTCGACTTCAACTCTGCCCACGAACGCGAGCTCTACCACATTGAAATGATGAAGGCCTACCTCGAGGTCCAATATCGCGCCAAGGTCATCGCCGGCATCCAGTACGCCGACGGCATGGACTTCGCCGACTGCCACTGACCGCCTTTTCGCCGGTTGCTCCCAACTCTTCTCCGGGTTCCCGGAACCCAGCTGCATGCGAAGCCCCGCGACCGTTAAATCCAGAGTACCAAGCCACCTTCGCGCCCCCTCCTGACTCTAAGTAAAGCGCGCCCTGAGTCGCCAGGAAATTTCGAGGGTTCTGTCATGCCACTCGCCCGTATTCGCACACAGTTCCCGGGAGAAGTCGCCGAACTCTCCGCCGTTTTGGTGGACGCCGGCTATACCGTCGAGGTCATTCGTCCGGAATCATTCCGCATCTCTCCCGCCGACCTCGAACTCACAGTCGACAAACTTCCTGTCGTCGAAGCCTGGCGCCACGTGCCCAATGCAGAGCAGGTTTACGTCGCGCCCGGAACTCCGGAGAGTGGTGACATTCGCACTCCATATGGCGAGCAGGTCCCGCACGAGTCGGCTCTCGCGCGCTTGCTTGTTGAATCGAAAGAGGGCTTCTCCGCCGCGAATATTTGGTGCAAGAAGCAGGGAAGAGAATTGCGGTCCCTTGGCCATGAAATAGTCGAGCGCTCGAACCGTATATCGCACACAATGACAGAGCGCTCGCAACACTTGCGCACCTGGATCGCCGAAACTTGCCGCCGCTGGACGCCTCCGCGCGAGTACCACGCTCCGGTCCATCTCGATCCCGTATCTACCGATTCGAAGGTCACGCGCATTGACAGTGCCGTCGATCTCGCCCGCAAACAGTTCGAAGCGATGCGTGCGCGTCACGAAGCCGAACAGAAGCTCCTCCAGGAACAGGCCCGGCTGGCCGAAGAAAGTCGGCGTCGCGCCAGGGAGGCCGCGGAAGCGAGGGCGCTGCTCGAAAAGCAACGCAAGATTGAAGCCATGGTCGCAGCCACTGAGCTACTGCGCGAGCGCGTCGTTACCCACCACACGCCAGAGCCGCAGCCCGAACCGCAAAAGCCACGCCCGCTCGCACGACGCCGTCCACGTTTTCTCCCGCGCACCCGTCGAGAACGTGCTTTCTTCCGCGCTGGGATCGCATCTCTTTGTTTCGCGCTGACGATGGCCGCTCTCGCCGCCGAAGCACTGCATCCGCGTCCTGCATCGAGCGCTATCCCGCAACAGGCATCGGCTCCGGCAGCTACCGCTCCCGCACCCCAGGTTTTGCCTGCGCCCGTAACCACGGCGACGACCGCTCCCGCTGCAACTCCGGCATCTGTGCCCGCCGAGGTAGTTGCACCGGAGAAGCCCTCTGCCGCTACGCAGGTTCTCTCTCGTGCGGTACTGACGCATTCTGCCAGGCCGTCGCACATCCAGCGCTCAACTGCGCCTGAAGACTCCAGCATCGCCGAGGACGAAGTCATCGTGCGCAAGCCCCTCACAACAACGCGGGCCTCGGCAGCTAAGCCGAAGCCCGGTATTGTCCATTTTTCCGATTTGAACTAGCTAACTACGCGTAAGCTTGTTCACGCACTTCACCCGCAGTTCGCGCTGGTGCGAACTGGATTGCCAGCATCGTCTCGTCGTCAAATCGTTCCGAGTCTCCGCGAAACCCGTCGAGCTGCTCGCGGCAGTTCCGGACTAGCTCGCACGGCTCACGCACTTGTTTGTTCGCAATGAATTCCCGCACCTGCTGCAGACCCCATTCTTCGCCGCTCGCGTTCTGCGCCTCCGAGATACCGTCCGTGTACAGCACCAGCGTGTCACCTGGCTGCAGCTGCGTCCGTTGCACTGTGAACTGCTGGCTGCAGAACATGCCAAACGGCAGGTCGGTACTCTCCAGCACGTCCACGCTTTTTTCCCGCGCCAGCAGCACCGGCAGATGCCCGGCGTTTGCCATCTCCACGCCGCCCCCAGCCTTCACATGGCCGAATACGAGCGTCGCGTATTGCCCGCTCATGGCACTTTCGCAGAAGAGCCGGTTCGCATGCTCCAGCAGCATGCCCATGCAATCCGCGGTAGGAATCAACGCGCGAAACACCGCCCGCAAGCTTGCCGTCAGCATTGCCGCACCGATCCCTTTTCCCGCCACATCGGCCAGGATGAAATATAGCCCGCCGTGGTCATCGTTGATCAGGTCGAAGTAGTCGCCGCTCACAATCCGCGCCGGACGAAAGTGATACGCCACCTCCCATCCTTTAACCGAACTTTCCAACGGCAGCAGCTGCGTTTGCATCTGCGCCGCAAGTTGCAGGTCGTATTCCAGCGCGCGCTGCTGCCTCGGCGTCAAGCACCCCAGGCAGAACGTCACCAACGGATCAGCCATTACCCGGTCCACCTCAATCGATTCATGGCAGTTCTGGCACACGCCAAACGTGCCGTGCTCCAGCTTGGAAAGCGCCTCGTCAACATCGTGGAGAAGGTGCGATATCTGCTTGTTTTCGTGCTTGGTCAGCGCGGTTTCCAGGTTTTGACGGCGTACCACCAACTGCTCACGAATCTGGTTCAGGTAAGCGGTTTCGGCGATATTCATGGCTTACTCCGGTGCTTCGTATTAGAACTACAGATTAAGGCCCCGGATGCAGTATTTTCTATCCGATTGCCGACGGGAAAATCGCCGATTACGGGCGCCCCGTCGTCATCACCGAAGGCATCAGGGCGGGGGTTTCAGGGGACGTCTGGACTGAACTTATGTCAATAAAAAGAGCCCGCCGGCAGGCGGGCCCTTCATTCCCAAAATTACTATTTTAGGATCGTCAGCTGTGCGGCCATCTCTGCCGCGTAGTCTTTCTTTTCGATGCCGTGCACCTTCTTGTTGTACTCGTCTACTTTCGACGAATAATTCATCGAGCAGAACTTCGGCCCGCACATCGAGCAGAACGCCGCTTCCTTGTAATACGCGTCCGGCAGTGTCTCGTCGTGCATCGAGCGCGCCGTCTCCGGATCGAGTGACAGGTTGAACTGCGCCTCCCAATCGAACGTGTAACGCGCATGGCTCAAAGCATTATCCCGATCCTGTGCCCCCGGACGATGCCTCGCCACATCCGCCGCATGTGCCGCGATCTTGTAAGCAATGATCCCGTCCTTCACGTCCTTTTCGTTCGGAAGCCCGAGGTGTTCCTTCGGCGTCACGTAGCACAGCATCGAAGCCCCGTGCCAGCCAATCAACGCCGCGCCAATCGCGCTCGTAATGTGGTCATATCCCGGCGCGATATCAATCACCAGCGGCCCCAGCGTGTAGAACGGCGCTCCGTGGCACAACTCTACTTCCTTGTCCACCTGCTCCTTGATCTTGTCGAGTGGTACGTGCCCCGGGCCTTCGATCATTACCTGCACATCGTGCTCCCAGGCTTTCGTCGTCAACTCGCCCAGCGTCTTCAGTTCCGCGAACTGCGCCTCGTCGCTCGCGTCGGCAATCGATCCCGGCCGCAATCCATCTCCCAGCGAGTACGACACGTCATACTTCTTCAACACCTTCGTTATGTCGTCAAACCGCTCGTACAGGAAATTCTGCTTGTGGTGGTGCGCCATCCACTGCGCCAAAATCGCGCCGCCGCGACTCACGATGCCCGTGATGCGGTTCGCCACCAGTGGCAGGTATTGAATGAGCACGCCCGCGTGGATCGTCATGTAATCCACGCCCTGCTGTGCCTGCTCCTCAATTACCTCGAGCATCAGGTCGGCGGTCAGGTCTTCAATGCGCTTCACCCGCGAGACTGCCTCGTAAATCGGCACCGTCCCAATCGGCACCGGCGAGTGCCGCAAAATCGCCTCGCGGATTTCGTGAATATCCCCACCCGTCGAGAGGTCCATCACCGTGTCCGCCCCGTGATGCACCGACGTATGCAGCTTCTTCAGCTCCGTCTCAATATCCGACGTCACTGCCGAGTTCCCGATGTTCGCATTGATCTTGCACTTCGATTCAATGCCAATCGCCATCGGCTCCAGCTCAGGGTGATTGATGTTCGCCGGGATGATCATGCGACCTTCGGCGACTTCCGTCCGAATCACCTCGGGCGAAACTCGCTCGCGCTCCGCCACGTACAACATCTCTTCGGTCACCAGCCCCTTGCGGGCAAAGTGCATCTGCGAAACGTTGTCGTCGCCGGTCCGTGCTGCTTCTGCCTTCCGCTTCACGACCCATTCCTCGCGCGGTTTCACGACCGTCGCCGAGTGACCGTTTCCGTTGCCGTTGGCGCTGCTCATAATCGAACTCTCCCTGGGGTGAAAAGGAAATTATACGCCGCGGATTACGTGGTACATCGACGCCGATGAATGTCACGCTACTCGTGCCGTAGCACACTCATAGGATCTTCCCGCATTGCCCGCACAGCCGGCAAAAGCCGCGCTAGCGCACCAGTCAGCAACACCACGCCCGACGCCGCAGCCAGAACACCGTGGCAAACACGCGGCTGCGCAGCGACGCCTTCACCGCATACAACACGTCACTCCGCAAGGCTTCCATTGATTCACCCCAAGAATGCTCAATCTACCGCAATTCGCTCGATTCGTGCGTTGACCCGTCCCAGCTGTCTCGTTAACATAAACCCTCCCATGGACGGCCAAACCATTTCCCATTACCACGTCGTCGAAAAGCTCGGTGGCGGCGGCATGGGCGTGGTCTACAAGGCCGAAGACACGCGCCTCAAGCGCTTTGTAGCGCTCAAATTCCTGCCCGACTCCGTCGCCTCGCAACCGCAGTCGCTCAGCCGCTTTCAGCGCGAAGCCCAGGCCGCCTCCGCCCTCAATCATCCGAACATTTGCACCATCTACGACATCGGCGAAGAAAACGGCCGCGCCTTCATTGCCATGGAATACCTCGAAGGCCAAACGCTGCGGCAGAAGATCGCCGGACGCCCTCTGCCTCTCGAAATCGTTCTCGATCTTGCGATCGAAATTGCCGACGCCCTCGCCGCCGCGCACGCCAAGGGCATCATTCATCGCGACATCAAGCCCGCCAACTTGTTCGTCACCGACAGCGGTCACATTAAGGTTCTCGACTTCGGCCTCGCCAAGGTCACCGTCGCCAGCGCCTCCGCCAGCCAAATCGGCGCCGCCAAGACCATGACGTCGCCCGACGAAGAAGAGCACCTCACCAGCCCCGGCTCCATGCTCGGCACCGTCGCCTACATGTCGCCCGAACAAGTTCGCGCCCGCGAACTCGACGCCCGATCTGACCTTTTTTCCTTCGGCGCCGTCCTTTATGAAATGGTCACCGGCGCCTTGCCGTTCCGCGGCGAAAGCACCGCCGTCATCCTAAAGGCCATTCTCGATCAGCCTCCCACGCCCGTCGTTCGCCTCAATCCCGACGTCCCCGTCGAACTCGAACGCATCATCAGCAAGGCGCTCGAAAAAGACCGCGACCTCCGCTACCAGCACGCCACCGAATTGCGTGCCGACCTCCAGCGCCTTCGCCGCGACACCACCTCCGGCATTCATGGCTCCTCCGCTGTAGCGGCCGCCACGGAAGTCAAACGTTCGCCGGTCAAGCGCATTCTCTTCGGCCTGGCCGCTTCGCTCATCACCAGCGCGATCATCATCGCTGTCCTGCACTTTGCGCCCCACAAGACTGAAACTCCCGCCGCCACCGAGTGGAAGCAGCTCACCTTTTTTACCGACTCCGTCGTTTATCCCGAAATTTCCCCCGACGGCCGCATGCTGGCATTCCTGCGGACCAGCAGCCCCTTCTTCGGACGCGGCGAGCTCTACGTCAAAATGTTGCCGGATGGCGAGCCCGTTCAGTTAACCCACGACAATATGGAGAAGATGAGCCCCGCATTTTCCCCTGATGGTTCCCGCATCGCGTATAGCGTCGTTGAGCCCTGGGAAACATGGGAGGTCTCTGTCCTCGGCGGTCCGCCCCGGCTCTTGCTCCCTAACTCGTCGTCCATCTCGTGGATCGACAACGGCAAACGCCTTCTCTACTCCGAGGAAAAACAGGGGCTGCACATGGGCCTCGTCACCAGCGACGAAAGCCGCGGCAATGGCCGCGATATTTACGTTCCGCCCGGCACGCGCTCCATGGTGCATCACTCCTATCTCTCCCCCGACGGTAAGTGGGTACTCATGGTCGTCATGAACAATCGCGGCGACCTCGGCCCTTGCCAGATCGTTCCTTTCGACGGCAGCAGCGCCGCCACCGACGTCGGGCTGCCGAACCGTCAGTGTTACTCCGGCTCATGGTCTCGCGACGGAAAGTACATCTATCTCTGCATCACCAGTGGCGGGTCGCATATTTGGCGTCAGCGCTTTCCCGGCGGGCAGCCTGAACAAGTCACCACCGGTCCGACCTCCCAGGACGGCATCGCCATGGATCCCTCCGGTAAATCGTTCGTCACCGCCGTTGGTACCGAAGACAGTACCGTCTGGCTGCACGACAAAAACGGCGACCAGCAGATTTCCTCCGAGGGCGTCGCGAATTCCCCCCATTTGTCCGCGGACGGCAAAAAGCTCTACTTCCTGATGTCCAATGGCCAGACCCGTGGCTTTGAACTCTGGCAGCGCGATGTCGCGGGAGGAACCCTCGAGCGTATGCTGCCCGGCACAACCATGGATCAATTCGACGTCTCCCGTGATGGCAACCTCATTGCATTTTCCGCCACCGACGACAAAAGCACCGCCATCTGGGTCGCCCCCATGAATCGTCGGACCGCACCTCTCCGTCTCACGAAGTCCGTCGACGAAGACTTCCCATTTTTCCTCCCGAACAACGACATCGTTTTTCGTGGTGCGGAAGGTGGTTCGAATTTCGTCTATCGCATGAAGCCTGATGGCACTACCCGGACCCGGCTCATCGACCAGCGCATTCTCGATCTCACCTCCGTCTCCGGCGATGGACGCTGGTTCTCTGCCACCGTCCCGGGACCCGATCCCGATCATCTCGTCACCACCCGGGCATTTCCGATTGCGGGCGGCCAACCCGTCAACCTTTGCAATATTTACTGCCAATGGAGTTGGGACCAGTCGGGAAACTTCTTGTACCTTGTCATCAATGAATGGTTCGATGGCAGCTTCCGCCTGCCGGCCTTGAAAGAGACGGGTCTCACCAACCTGCCCCCCGCCGGATTCTCGTCCCTCGACGACATCAAGAAGCTGAAAGGTGCCACTCAGATGCCGGAGTTCATTTTCAACGGCATCAACGGCGACACCTACCCGTTTACCCGCCAGAACGTCCGCCGCAACCTCTACCGCATTCCGGTGCCCGAATGACCCATTCGTAGGATTTGACCCTGTCCTGTGACCCTCGTATCCTTCTTCTAACGGGGTGAATCGCAGCATGTCTGAACGCAAGCCGACTTACACGCGCTTTGCTGTCGCCATTGTTCTCGTCCTCGTGCCCATCGGCTATCTGGCCGTCTCCGGCGCGCGTGACAAGGACATGACCAGCTATTACAAGACCATCCAGGAAATCCAGACGATGGGCCCCGGCGTGTACGAAAAGCGTCTTCGCGTAGCCGGTACCGTCGCTGAAGGCTCCATTAAGCGCAACGGCACCCACGTCGAATTCAAGCTTGAAGAGCAGGGAAGACTGCTGCCCGTCGTCTACAACGGCACCGAAGCTCCGCCCGACACCTTCAAAGACAAGTCGCAGGCCCTCGCCGAAGGCAAAATGGGTCGCGACGGCGTCTTCCATGCCCAGAAACTTCAGGCCAAATGCGCCTCCAAGTACGCACCCGCACCCAACAGCACCACTCCCGGAACCAACCAGGCTACAACCCAGCCCGGTGCGAACCAGGCCTCGATGTAAGATGTCCCGCAGTTTCTTGCGGAGAACTCCTATCGCGTGAACACTTCCGGCCAGCCCTCGCCCGTCGCAGCGGTGTCGCTCCACAACATCGTCAAGTTCTTCGGACGCTTCCTCGCCCTTCGCCAGGTCTCCGCCGAATTTGCGCCCGCTCGCCTCTACGTCGTCCTCGGCGATAACGGTGCCGGAAAGTCCACCCTCCTCCGCATCATGACCGGCCTCCTCAAACCCAGCAGTGGGGAAGTGAAGTTGCTCGGCGAATCCCCCTCCGACGTCGCCGTTCGTTTCGGCTACATGGGCCACGCGCCTCTTCTTTATGACGAGCTAACCGGCGTCGAGAACCTGCACTACTTCGCCGGACTCTACGGCATCACCGATCCCAACGTCGTCCGCGATGCCATCCGCACCGTCGGCCTCGATCCCGATCTCGATCGCCGTGTCGGCAACTATTCCCAGGGCATGCGTCAGCGCCTCTCGCTCGCCCGCTCCGTCATTCACAATCCTGAAATCCTTTTCCTTGACGAGCCATTCTCCAACGTCGACATCAAATCCGCCCACGACATGGCCGCGCTTCTCGGCCAAATGCGCAACGCCGGACGCACCCTTTTCGTCGTCACCCACCAGCCCGCAGTCCTCAACGAGGTTGTCGACGAAACAATTTCCATGAACGTCGGCCAGATCCTCTCGCGCGACGTGAGGCCATCATGAGCGCCCAGCCGGCCGTCAAGCCAGCATCGCCGTCCGTCTCTCCCGGCTTTGTCGCCGTGCTTCGTGCCACCATTGCCAAAGACCTCCGCATGGAGTGGCGCTCCAAAGACGCCATCAACTCCATGCTGTTCTTCTCGCTGCTGGTGGTGGTGATCTTCAGTTTCTCATTCGATCCAACCGCTGAAACTTCGCGCGAGATTGCCGGCGGCCTTATCTGGGTTTCATTCCTCTTCGCCGCCGTTGTCGCTCTGAATCAGACTTGGGCACGCGAGCTTCGCAACCAAGCGCTCGATGCCTTCCGCGTTTCGCCCGCGCCACCAAATTCGCTTTTCGCTGCCAAGGCACTCGGCAACATGATCTTCGTCACCATCCTCGAATGCCTCATGGCGCCGCTCTTCACCATGTTCTACAACCTCCGAGCGCTGGGGAACTGGAAGCTCCTTCCCGCCATCACCCTGCTCGGCACGTGGGCGCTCGTGGTAAATGGAACCTTCTTCGCGGCCATGTCAATTCGCACCCGTATCCGCGAAGTGCTGTTGCCCTTAATTCTCTTTCCAATTTCTTTGCCCGCGTTGCTCGGCATGGTGAGTGCCACCACTGCCGTGCTCACGGGCGAAAACTCACCCATCATCTGGCTCAAGCTGTTGGCGGTATATGATGTGGTATTCACCACAGTCTGCCTCAGTCTTTTCGGGGTCATCATAAACGCAGAATGAAACCAGCATTTCTATTCGCAATTTTCGCCTCGCTTGCATTACTCGCCTTCAGCACCTACCAGGGCCTTTACGTCGCTCCACGCGACGTCAATCAAGGCGACGTCTTCCGCATCTTCTACTATCACGTCCCCTCCGCATGGGTCGGCGGCCTGTGCTTCTTCTTTAACTTCTGCGCGTCGCTCTGGTATCTCTTCCGCAAGCAGCCCGCCGTCGACGCCTTCGCCCTGGCATCGGCGGAAGTCGGCGTGGTCTTCTGCACCATCGTCCTCATCACCGGCCCTCTTTGGGCGCGTCCTATTTGGGGCATCTGGTGGACGTGGGACCCGCGCCTCACCAGCACCTTTGTTCTCTGGCTTATTTACTGCTCGTACCTGATCCTCCGCAAGTTCGCCTCCGGAGGCCAGGGAGCCGTTCTCGGCGCAGCCCTCGCCATCTTCGGATTCGTTGACGTCCCCATCGTTTATTTCTCCATCCGCATCTTCCGCACCCAGCATCCGCAACCCGTCTTTGCCGGAGGCGAGAATTCCGGGATGGAAGTGCACATGCTCCACGCATTCCTCTGGAACCTGCTCGCTTTTACGATTCTTGGGTTGGTAATCCTCTGGGCGAGGTATATTGTGCAGCGACTCGACCAGTCGGTTGAGGACGCGCACAAGGCCTCGGCTCTGGCCGCAGGAGGCGCACAGTGAACAACCTCGCCTTTATGCACGCGGCCTACATTGTTGTATGGGTCATTCTTGGTGGATACTCGGCCGATCTCTTTGCGCGCTATCGGAAGTTGAAGAAGGAACTTCGAGATCTCAAGAAGTGAGCGCTTCCACGGCACAAACAACCAAAGCTCCGTCGGCTGGTGTTCTGCCGGTTATCGCGGTGGCGAACCTCATCGTCGCCATCATGTTCGTGCTCTTTTCCACCCCGTTCTACTACAAGCAAATCCACATCCTGCACAGTTGGCCTGCCGCCGATGCCCAGGTAGTCCGCGCCGAGGTTGTTCCTGCGCACATCGAGGTCCCCGCCGACGGCCAAAAATATTTCGACTCCGACGTCCAATTCCTCTTTACCGTCGACGGCGTCCCCCACTTCGCCGAAGTCTTCTCCCATCGCAGCCCGAATATCGAAAAGGTCCGCTACGAGACCAATAAATTCACCGTCGGCAGCCACCAATCCGTCCGCTATAACCCCGCCAACCCAACGGACATCCGCGCAAACGCTGGCTATAATCGCCGCTTCTTCTTCGCCCCGCTCCTCATCACCAGCTTCGGCTTCATCTTCTTTGTATTCGCCGCCATCTTCTACTGGATGGCCGTCCGCTCCCGCAAAGCCCAGATCGCAGGAAACTAGTTCTCCGCAAGGCTATTGGCAATGAGGGATTCAGCAGATTTCTCACTGCGATCGTGGCTGCACTTCAGGCGTTAATAGCCTTTACAGCGGCTAGGTCTGCGAATATGGTTGTGCCGTCACTTCCCGGAGCGCACCCATGTCCTTCCTTCGAAATCTTCTGATCACGGTTCTCGCCGTTTCCTCTGTTTTCCTCGCGCAGGAACAACCACCAAAAGCGACGGCCATGCCTGTCTCTTCGGACACTCCAACCGTGACCGCCGGCGGCGCAAGCTTTACGGTGCCTTCCGGGTGGACGGCGGAAACGCGATCGAACATGGTGGTGCTCACTCCGCCTGAGACGGATACGCATCTGGTAATTGTGGATGCTCATGGAGCAGACGCCAAAGCCGCCGTCGCATCTGCGTGGATGGCGTACAACCCCGATTTCAAGCGTGCGCTGAAGCTCGTCACTCCTGAGCCTGCACGCGAAGGTTGGGAAGAACGCGCGACATTCAATTATGAAACCTCGCCCAACGAACGTGCGATCGTAACCGCCTTGGCCATGCGCGCAGGCAGCAACTGGACGGTCGTGCTGCTCGACGGCACCGAGATGACCCTCGAAAAACGCAGCTCTCCCCTCGGCTTAGTTCTCCAGAGCCTGAGCCCGAAGGGATACAGCCGCGAGTCGTTCGCCAACCGCAAACCCAATGCGCTCGACGCTGCGCGGATCGAACAGCTCAAGGCGTTCGTGCAGAGCGGCATTCAACAGCTTGGCGTGCCCGGCGTTGGCCTCGCTTTCATGGACCACGGCAAGATCGTCTACGCCGGTGGACTCGGCGTGCGCGAATTGGGCAAGCCCGAGCCGGTGGACGGTAATACGATGTTCATGGCCGGCTCCAATACCAAGGGCATGACCACCCTTCTACTCTCTGAACTTGCGGACCAGAAAAAACTCACTTGGGATGAGCCCGTTGTCAACATCTATCCCGACTTCAAACTCGGCAATGCCGATACCACCAAGAAGGTCGAGGTGAAGCACCTCATCTGCGCCTGCACCGGCATGCCGCGCGAGGATCTGGAGTGGATCTTCGAGTTTAAGAATGCAACCCCCAAGTCTGTACTTGATTTGCTCGGAACCATGCAGCCCACAAGCAACTTCGGCGAGGTCTTCCAGTACAGCAACCTGATGGCCGCCGCCGCCGGATATGTCGGCGCACACCTCGCATACCCGGACCGCGAACTTGGCGCCGCTTACGATCTGGCAATGCAAAAGGAGATCTTCGATCCCCTCGGAATGAGGGACACCACTCTCGACTTTTCCAAGGCGCTGGCTGGCGATCACGCCTCTCCTCACGGCAGCGACGTCGACGGTAAGCCCGCGCTTGCATCCATGGACTTCAATTACTGTGTCATGCCCGTGCGGCCTGCAGGCGCGGTCTGGACCTCCGCCGCCGATCTCATGAAGTATGTGCAGCTCGAGGCAAATGAGGGCAAGCTGCCCAACGGTAAACAATTGGTTTCGGCGGAGAACCTGCTTATGCGCCGCAAGCCCCAGGTCGCCGTTGGCGAGGACGCCAGCTACGGCATGGGGTTGGCGATCAACCACAAGTACGGCATCTCCGTCCTCACCCATGGCGGTGGCACGTCTGGCTTCATCAGCAATTGGTACCTGATTCCCGGTGCAGGCATTGGCGCCGTCATCCTCACCAATTCTGACGCTGGAGCGCTCCTGACCGGGCCTTTCGAGCGACGGTTGATGGAATTGGTGTACGACGCCAAGCCCCAAGCCGAGGCTGACCTCGCCGCGGCCGCGAAAAACCACAAGGCCGAAGTGGCAAAGCAGCGTGAACAGTTGGCCGTCCCTGCGGATCCCAAGGAAGCCGCGAAATTAGCCAAGCACTACGTAAGCAAGGATCTCGGCGCCCTCGACGTTTCCGAAAATCAGGGCGTCGTGACCTTCGACTTCGGCGAATGGAAGACGACCGTCGCGTCGCGGAAGAATGCCGACGGAACCGTTTCATACATCGCCATCGATCCGGCGAAGCTTGGCTTCGAATTCGTCGCAGGCGAGCACGACGGCAAACGCGCGCTGGTCATCCGCGACGGACAACACGAATACTTCTTCGTCGAAACAGCGTAGTGCCTTGTCGTGGGGACGGTGCGGGCTCATCCCCCATCCCGTTCCCCTTTACAAAACTTTTCTCGCAACTGCGGCCACTTCCTCCGTTCTGGTGTCTGAGCCATCACGGAGGCAGAGATGCGCAAACTCGTGTTAGTTGTTCTCCTGTCGTCGCTTTCTTTCGCCCAGAGCACCGTGAAGACCGCGGTTTCAGCCACGGATCACAGTGCCGAGGCCACCCGCCTTCCCGTCCGCCGCGTCGTTCTCTTCAAGAATCGCAACCCAGATCCAGGACCGCGAAGACCAGCAGACCGCCATCAATGAAGACCAGGCGCGCCTGCGCGAAAATTTGAAAGCCTTGAAAGGAGGTGCTGAAGAACGAGAGTTGATCCAGCGCTATACCCACCAGCTCAACACGGAGGAAGACACGCTCGATCGACTGAAAAAGGAATTAGGGCACTTGGATGTGCAGCAGGAAAGCGCTCAGCAGGAACTCAAGAAGACCATCGACGACCTTGCGCTGACTGTCGATCTGTAGATTGCGAAACCGTGCTGGCGCGGGCACCCGCCTGCCCAGCACTGCTCGCTACAGCGAAATAATTAGCCGTTTTCCCGCGGAGTCTGCCGAAGGTATGCTGACATCATCGTCGCCGCCCAGTTAGGATGGGCGCGCTCCAAATGTTCTTCCTTCTTTTGTTCGGTGGGGAAGGGGTCGTGACATAGCGCGCAGAAAATCGGCTTCTTCGCCGAATCCGCTCGTCCATCCAGCTCGAATACTGATACGAAGCTCGTCATGCACGCAGACTAACGCCACGCCACCCGCCGCTGAATCCCACCATCATCGTCACCCCATCCCCCATTTGTGACAAGCCGTAACCCCCTACAAGCATGCTACTTATCCTGCATCGGCCCGCGTTCCGCGCGCTTCAATGGCCAAAGGCATGTGACGCAGGACACAGCGCAATGTTCCTTGCTCGACCTATCATTCGCGCAGATTGGGCCACACGCGCCCGCTTTCTAGCTAGGCGCGGGCCTTGGTTGGTGACAGCCGCTGGAGGCACACGATGTTCGAAGCCGAAATCGAAATGGAAAGAAAGTCCAGCTCCTTTGGACCCGTCCTCTTTATTGCCATCCTTGTTCTTTGTATCGCCAGCGTCCTCTATTACGCCGTCTCGGACGAAGCAAGAGCATGAATGAGAACCAGGCGTCGCAGCTCATTACCACGATCCTCAAGCAAAAAGGGCCGGCTACCCTGCAATTCAAAACCGGCCTGGTTAAGCAGTCGCAGGACGACAAGCCTTTCGACCCGCACTACAAGCTGCTTGAACATGCCGGACTCATTAAAAGTGTGAAGAAAGACGCTGGCCTCCTCGTCACCCTCACACCCGCCGGCGAAAAGGTCCTCACCGACATTCAAGGCACCGTGCGCACCAAGCGTCTCCAGGGCGGAGAAGCCATCACGGTCCCGCTTGCCACCCGCAAACTCGCCGCCATCACCAAGGTCGAAGTGCTTTCTCCCACGCGCGCCAACGTCAACTACACGTGGAAATGGGAGCCCACCAAAATGGGCGAAGTCTTCGACGCCGACAGTCCGCTGGTCGCCAAGTTCGGCATTTGGGAGCGTCAGTCGCTGATTAAGGACTACAACGTCGACTTCTACCACGCCGAGCCCAAGCCCGAATCCTTCACCTTCGTCCGCGGCCCCGCCGGCTGGAGCATCGCCGAAGACTAATTTCTCGACCTGGGTGCCCCGTCCTTATCCGCACAGCGGACAGGGCGGGGTTTTTCATTCTGTTAGCTGCTTGCCCACGCGCAAGCCTGCAACCCCCGCATCACTGCCTCTTGTCATCCTGAACGAAGTGAAGGACCTGCTGTTCCTAAGAGCCAACAGCCTCTTCCTTGCATTTTCCGTCCCTCTCAACTCTTCCTCTTTTCCTGAAACCTGCCGTTAAACCAGAAACCATTCTTTGCCCCCATGACATTCGTAACATCCCCTATTACTTCCGTGATGTGGCGCGTCGATTTTTCTTGGAACAATATGTCTCTCCATTAGGGCCGCACTCCCAGGCCCGCTAACACCCACCGGCTGCTCACACTTGTGGAGGGGTTACACAATGTTCGAAGAAGAAATCAAAATGGAGGAACGGTCCTCTAGCGTCGGACCGATGCTGCTTATCGCGGCCGTCTGCGTTACCATCGTCGCGACCGCCGTTTACGTTGCCGTGGAGGCCCACAAGGGCATGAGCCAGGCCGAAGCCAAGCGCGCCGTCGGCGCCATGCTCGCCCAGCGGGGCCCCGCTATGCTGCATTTCCACACCGGTCTTATGACCTCTAAAACCGATCAGAAGCCTGCCGACCCGCAGTATGCCCTGATGGAACGCGCCCAGCTCATCACCATCGAGAAGCGCGACAACGGCACTGAAGTTGACCTTACCGAAGACGGAACGCGCATGGTCAACCATATCTCCGGCAGCACCCGCACCACCGCGGCCGACGGCACCACCGAATACATGGTTCCCCTCGGAACCCGCGAGCTCGTATCCGTGACCGGCGTTAACGTCCTCAGCCCGAGCTCAGCCACAATTCACTACACCTGGCAGTGGAAGCCAACCCAGATGGGCGACGTCTTCGACCTCGCCGGCAGTTACGCCAGCGGTCTCGATGTCTGGCAGCGTGCAGACCTCGCCAAAAATGGCGCCGACCTATTCCACAGCGCCCCGGTACCCGACGAGTACAACGCCACCAGCGGCTGGCAACTCGCTCGCAACTAAATTTTCCGAATGTGTCCTCCGACTTGGCCCGGCGCAAGCCGGGCCCTTTTTATTCAAGCGTTACCAGCACCTCGATAACTCCCGTCCCAGTCTTCAACTCCTGCATCGCCTTTCCCACAATCGCTCCCAGCATCCTCTCGCGCTCCGTACCTTTCATCGCATAACCCGGAAGCCCGGAGCTCACCAGCAGGTCGCCGCGATGGATCTCCCCGTTCGCCGTCGTCACCTTGCACGGCACAATCCCAATCACCGCCATCGGCACTTCGTCCTCCAGCGCCTTGGAATCGATGTCATGGTTTGTCGAAAGCGTTCCCGGCTTCGTCGAGTAAATCCCCGCCACCCGCGTCGAGTACGCCTCGTCCGCCAGCCGCAGCTGCCGATCGCTCTCTTCATCCAGCATCAATACGTCCCCAGGCTCGTACTCCGCCCGCGGTCCGCGCACTGCCACCGACTCCGCAAAATCCGCTCCGCTGGCTACCGTCCCGCCGTTGGCATAGACCTTTCCCGTGCCATCGACGCGGAAGACTTTGCTCGTGCCCGAAATCCCAACCAGGATGTTGCCCTTCGCCGCATTAACAAAATACCCGGCAATTCCGGTCAAGCTTCCCACCGTTCCTCGCACACCGATGGTCGTTCCCGCAACCGAATCGTTCTGCCCCCACACACCCACGCCATACCCGCTATGTGCACGGCCGATCACGCCATAAGTGGTCGCCGACCCTGAAGTAACGCTAGCCTCCCCGATCGCGCCCGTTCCCGACGCGCTGTACGACTTCCCGAACACGCCCACGGAAGCACCCGTCGTTGCCACCGCGTATCCGCCCACGCCGTGCCCTTCGGTAGCCATCGCCGTCCCCGAAATCGCCTCAGCCGAACCCGTAGACGACGTCGTCACGCCATACACTCCGTTGCCCACCACGCTGTCGCTTCGCCCAATCACGCCCACCGTGTTCCCAGTCGTCGACGTCACAATTCCCATGATCCCCGTGCCGCTTGAACTCGCGTTCTCGGCCTTCACCGCAATGACGCCGCCTGTCGTCGCCGTGCCTTGTATCCAGAACAGTTGGCTCACAATGTCGGAGGTCGTCAGCGTCGTCAGTCCCGTCACGTTCAAACTTCCCGCGATGTTCTCCGTACCGACAAAATTATTCGAGCCCAGCGTCGCATAGCTCGTCGTCAACGAAGTAACCGCCCCAGCCGCTTCGCTCGTGTTCTTTTCATCACGAAGCACAAATGCCGACAGCGGCTTTCCGCCCAGCGTCTCTGCATTCCTCGCCTCGAACGCATATGGCACGCTTGCCAGCGCGATGCGCATTCCAACCGGCTCGTCCCCCACTTGCACCTCGAGCCATCGAGCCTGGTTCGTATCGAACCAATACTCCGGGATCCCATCCGCATTCACCGCTCCTATCAGCGCAGCAAATTTTCCGTCCTGCACGGTCACGGTCTGTGTTTCGCGCCACAGGGCCGATCCGCCCGTCGCGTTCGCATACAAACGAAAGGTCACCCGGACCTCCCGTTGTCCCGCAGGCACCGCAAGCGGCACCGTCCCCGAATACCGCACAATGCGCGGCACGGAAAGCACTCCGTTTTGATTTGTCGTCTTGAGTTGTTGCGCGGCGGCAAACATCCCGCACGCGAGTACGGCGAACAGAACCACTCCGTGGCGTCGCAAACTTTCCTCCCCCGAAAAGCTGCAAGCTATGTGACCTGTCGAGCCTAAGTCCACTGGCTAAACTCGCGCAGCGACGCCTACATCCAACGAACAGGGTACAAGTCCCGTGTAGGGAATCCACCCTGCTTCACCGGTAACGACGCTGACAGGGGGAATAAAAGCCTTCGTTTCCTCTGTGTCCTCTGTGGTTGATGGTTTTGATTGTCACGAATACGGATAGAAGACAAAGAACAACAACGACAGCCCCGCCAATACCCACAATCCCGGCTTCAGTTCCTTCGTGCGCCCCGCGACAATCTTGCACAGCGGATACAGCACGAACCCCGCCGAGATTCCGATCGCAATGTTGAACGTGAACGACATCAACATCACCGTCGCGAACGACGGAATCGATTCCGTGAAATCGTTGAAGTCCACTTTCGTAATCGGCGACAGCATGAACAATCCCACGATAATCAACGCGGGCCCATAAGCCTGCGGCGGTATCGCGCCCACGAACGGTGCGAACACAAGCGTTAGCAGGAAGCACGCCGCCGTCACCAGTACCGTCAATCCCGTTCGTCCACCGGCTTCAATTCCCGTCGCCGACTCCACGAACGCACCCGAAGTCGTCGTTCCCATCGCCGGGGAAAAGCATGTCGCCAATGCATCCACCAGCATCGGCCGCTCGATCTGTGGCAGGTTGCCGTCTTTATCCAGGAATCCCGCGCGCGCCGAAAGCCCAATCAGCGTCCCCATCGTGTCTACAAACGCCATGATGAAAATCGTCAGCACGATCGGAAACGCGCCCCAACTCAGCGCCCCGCGAAAATCCAGCTTCCACACAATCGGCATTACGCTCGGAGGCATGCTCACAATCGCTGCCGGCGCCGGCGCGACCTTCGCCACGAACGCCACAACCGCAGTCGCCACGATCCCCAGCAAAATCGCGCCGGGAACTTTTCGAATCACCAAAACCGAAATCAGCACAAACCCGAAGATTGCCACCAGCACGGGTGCTCCGGTCAAATGCCCGGCCTTCACCGGCGCTCCCATCACGCCCAGCGTCACCAGCCCCGTCTGGTTCAGCCCAATGAATGTCAGGAAAAATCCAATGCCCACGGCAAAGCTGTAGCGCAGGGAAGTCGGCACGCCCTCCACAATCCACTGCCGCAGTCGCAAGACAGTCAGCACCACGAACGCGACGCCCGCCAGGAAGATCGCTGCCAGCGCCGTCTCCCACTTGTACCCCAGCATCTTGCAAACGGTAAACGCAATGAACGCGTTTTCGCCCATGTACGGCGCAATCGCAAACGGCCGGTTCGCATAGACGCCCATCAATATGCATCCAAACAGCGCCGCCAGCACCGTCGCCACAAACGACGCCCCCACCGGTATCCCCGCCGCCCCCAATATCGCCGGGTTCACCACTACGATGTAGCTCATCGTGGTGAAAGTCGTCAGCCCCGCGACGACCTCGCGCCCCACACTGCTTCCGCGCTCCTCAATGTGGAAGAAATTCTCAATCATTCCCATGAATGCGAGCAGAGTAGGTGCCACTTCCCATTCGTGTCAATCACGCTTTCGACGATTGTCATCCTGAACGGAGTGCGCGAAGCGCACGCAGTCGAAGGACCCCGATCCCCTCCATGCTCTCGATGTCCCTCCACGCATCGCGCCAGCTCACGCAAACCCGTCGATCTCCGACACCCTCTCTTGTCATCCTGAGAAGCCTAGCGACGAAGGACCTGCTTTTCGCCACCGCCCCAGCCGCTTTGTATCAGGGCATGGCTTCAGCCATGCCACTACGACACTTTCATCGTGGGCTTTAGCCCCTGCGTGCTCCCACCATTTACAATCCCCCCGTCCACCTACGAGGTCCAATGTCCGATCGCCGCGAATTCCTAAAGCTCACCGCCGCCACACTCGCCACCATCGCAATCTCGAAATCCGCCCACGCCGAATCCCCACACCTCGATCTCGAAGAGATCACCATCGCCGAGCTTCAATCCGGCCTGCAATCCGGCAAGTGGACCTCCGCGTCCCTCACCCGCGCTTATCTCGATCGTATTGCCGCCCTCGATAAATCCGGCCCCAAGCTCAACTCGATCATCGAGCTCAATCCCGACGCCGAATCCATCGCCGCCCAAGCCGACGCCGATCGCAAGTCCGGCAAAGTTCGCGGCCCTCTTCACGGCATTCCCGTCCTTATTAAAGACAACATCTCCACCGCAGACCGCATGCAGACCACCGCCGGTTCGCTCGCCCTCATCGGCGCCGGCGCGCCGAATAATAAAGACGCCTTTATGGCCGCCCAACTCCGCCGTGCAGGCGCAGTCCTTCTCGGCAAAACCAATCTCAGCGAATGGGCGAACTTCCGTTCGGGTCATTCCACCAGCGCCTGGAGCGGCCGCGGCGGTCAAACCCACAACCCCTACGCGCTCGACCGCAACCCCTCCGGCTCCAGTTCCGGCACCGGGGCAGCCGTAAGCGGCAATCTCTGCGCCGTTGGCATCGGTACTGAAACTGACGGCTCCATCGTTTCGCCATCGTGTTCCAACGGATTAGTCGGCATCAAGCCTACGGTCGGCCTCGTCAGCCGCGCCGGCATTATTCCTATCTCCCACACGCAAGACACTGCCGGTCCCATGGCGCGCTGCGTTGCTGACGCCGCCGCACTCCTCGCCGTCATCGCCGGCGCCGATCCCGACGACGCCGCCACCTCCGCTTCCGCCGGTCACATCTCCCCCGACTACACCAAATTTACGGATCCCAACGGTCTCCGCGGACTGCGCATCGGCGTCGTCGCAAAATTTGCGAAGGCCACCGCTGAGGTCGACAAGCTCTTCCAGGAGTCTGTTGCCGCCATGAAATCCGCCGGCGCCGAAATCATCGACAACCTCGATTTCGCCACCCAAGGCAAATTCGACGAAGCCGAAAACGTTGTCCTGCAATGCGAGTTCAAGGCCGACCTCAACAAATACCTCGCCGCCCTCGGACCGCAAGCAAAGGTCCGCACCCTCGCCGACGTCATCGCCTTCAATGATGCCCACGCCGCCACAGAAATGCCTTATTTCGGACAGGAAGAGATGATCAAATCGCAGGCCCGTCCCGGCCTCGACTCCGACGAATACAAAAAAGCTCTCGCCGATTGCCGCCGCCTCTCCCGCGACGAAGGCATCGACGCCATGCTCAGGAAAGACCGTCTCGACGTCCTTATCGGGATCACCGGCACGCCCGCCTGGTTCACCGACTGGGTCAACGGCGATGCCTTCGGCTTCAGCGACTCCAGCCTCGCAGCCGTCGCCGGTTACCCGCACATCACCGTCCCCATGGGCTACATCTTCGGACTGCCCGTCGGGATCTCGTTCATCGGCGCTGCCTGGAGCGAGCCCACCCTAATCAAAGCCGCCTACGCCTACGAGCAGGCGACGAAACACCGCCGCGCGCCAAAGTTCCTGCCGACAGTCCAGTTCTCATAGAGGGTCAGCGGGTGCCCCAGGTTTGGCGGTTTTCCAAACCCGGGAAATCCAAATAAGTTACCTCGCTATTTCGATCCCGCAGTATTGCTTACGTTCTTCTCCTGCTGGTGATAGTTCGGATACGGCGGCCGCTCGTACTTCGGCTGCGGATTCTTCTCCAGCAAATCCATCACCGTCTTCACCGCCGTCTCCAGTTGCGGATCATGTCCGTCCCGCATCGCCTTCGGATCGAGTTCCACGTCCACGTCCGGCGGAATCCCGTGATTCTCTACCTCATACTCGCCCTTCAATCCGTAGATCGCAATGCGCGGTGCGGTCACTCGTCCGCCGTCCATCAGCACTGGGTAGTCATAGATCCCCACCAGTCCGCCCCAAGTGCGCTTCCCAACGAGCGGCCCTATGTTCGCTTTGCGGAAGTACCACGGCAGCGCATCGCCACCTGAACCCGACAGTTGGTTGATGATCATCACCTTCGGCCCGAAGATCGACCCCAGCGGACTCGCGAAGTCCTGCCCATCGCGCGTCATCATCAGGCTCATCATCGGACGATGCAGATGGTCCACAATGTAGTCCGCCAAATCCCCGCCCTGGTTGAATCGCTCATCGATCACGGCTGCTTTCTTGTCGATCTGCGAGAAGTAGTAGCGATTGAAATACGTGTAGCCGCCGTCCGCCGTATCCGGCAAATAGACGTACGCCACTTTCCCGCCGCTCATCTCGTAAACCCGCTCCCGGTTACTTTCAATCCATTCCCGCCGCCGCAGGCTCACTTCGCTGTCCACCGGAACCACGGTGACATCGCGCGCGCCCTTCCCATCGCGGCTCGGCCCCACCTTCAACAGCACCGACTTTCCTGCCGTCCCCTGGAAGAAGCTGAACAAATTGTCCGACGAATGCAGTTCGCGACCGTTCACTGCCAGCAGATACTCACCGGCTTTCACATTCACGCCCGGCTGCGTCAGCGGCGCCTTCACATCCGGGTTCCAGTTCTCCCCGTAGTAAACATGCGAAAACTTGTATCGGTCGCCGTCCACCGCGTAATCCGCGCCTAACAGCCCTGTCCTCGCGATCGGCTTGTCCTCCGGCAGGTCGCCACCGCTCACGAACATGTGCCCGACCGTGAGTTCGCCAAGCATTTCCTCGAACAAGTAATTCAACTCTTCACGCGAGCCCATGTTCTCGAGATAAGGCGCGTACTTCGCCTCGGTCGCCGGCAGATCCAGCCCATGCAAATGCGGGTCATACAGGAAGTCGCGCTCAATCCGCCACACTTCGTGGTACATCTGCTTCCACTCCGCTCGCGGATCCACATACACCTGCAATCCCGCCAGCTTCAGAGGACCTTCTCCTGGCTTCGGCTCACCCTCTCCCTTCGGCGGCGCATCCGTTCCAGTAATGATCCACTGATCGTCTTTGCGGAACAGCATCTTCTCGCCATTCTGCGAGAGCGTCATCGCGTTCACTTCGTCGACGAACTTATCGTCCTTGCGCTTCTTCAGGTCAAACTTGTAGACCGTCAGCTTGTTCTCGTCGTTCGGCACCACTGGCGCTTCCACCAGGAATACCGTTCCCTCCGTGCCAGCGCTTAGTCCAACGTAGTTCCGCGCATGGATCGGCAGCGCTAGGATCCGCTGTCCAATGTCTTCCACGTCCAGCTTCACCACCACCGGTTCTTTCTTCTCTTTGCTCGTATCCGCTTCTTCGCCGGGCTTGGTGTTATCGGCCGTCTTGCTCGCCTGGTCAGCATGCTTCGTCTTATCGGTTTTTGGCACCGAGATCGGCGCCTTCGGTGGCACGGTTGACTTCTTCTCCTCCGCCACCTTTTCTTCATCGCTCTCCGGTGCCAGCGGTGAAGCCTCATTCTTGCTCAGCACCGTCAGGTACACGCTGCGCGATACCGGCCGGTTGATGCTCGACATATCCAGCCAATCCGCCGCCAGTCCCAAGTCCGTGCTCGCCGTGAAGTACAGGTATTTCCCATTCGCGTCAAACTGCGCGTACCGCGCGTCGCTCATCCCGTCCGTCACCTGCCATGCTTTTCCGCTCGCCAGCGAATAAACAAACACGGCATGCAGATGGTTCTGCAAAAGCTTGGTATAGGTCAGCCATTGGCTATCCGGAGACCACCCCGGATCGAACGTCCTCTCCGGTGTCTCAAACGGGTTTGTATCCACCTTTACCGTCTTGCCGCTGTCAACGTCCACGTACCACAGGTTCAGACGCTTGTCCGTGTATACAATCTTCTTGCTGTCCGGCGACCATAGTGGCGAATAGAAGAAGGATGCCGGTTTGCCCAGCTCTATCCTGCGCGGTTCGCCCATCCCGCTCTGTTCGCGCAGCTCCAACCCGTACTCACCGCCCTTGTCCGAAAAATACGCAATCCATTTCCCGTTCGGAGACCACGCCGGGTCGCGTTCTTCCACCGCCGTTGTGTTCGTCAAATTCCGGATATCGCCCTTGTCCGATGGAACCGTCAAAATCTCGCCATGCGCCTCCAGCACCGCGCGCACCCCGGTCGGTGAAAGCTCGATGTTGTCGATCGTCTTGGCTTCCACGTTCACGAAGTGCGGCTTCACCTGCGGCAAATCACCATTCACGCGGATCGCCAGGTCCTTCACCTGCCGTGAGCCGGTATCAAATAAGTGCAGCGATCCAAACTGCTCATAGACAATTGCGCCCGCGCCCGCCGACGCCGCCTTGAAATCCAGCCCAGCGTTCTTCACCACTTCCGACACTTGCTTCGACTTCGTGTCGTAGGCGAACAACGACACCGGTCCGTTGCGGTCCGACAGGAAATAGATCGTGTCGCCCACCCACATCGGGTTCGAATCATTGGAGTTGTCGCGCGGAATCCGATCCTCAACCTCCGACGTGGCCAGGTTCACAATCCAAATTGGCGTCGTCTGCCCGCCGTGGTAGCGCTTCCATGCCTTCTGCCACTTCGGATTCGGCACATACGCCAGGTGCGTTGCGTCCGGCGAGAAGGAAGCCTCCTGCCCCATCGGCAGTTCCAGTTCGCGCGGGAAACCACCGCCTTCCAGGCTCACCACGTACAGTTCGTTCACAAAGCTCACGTGGCTGTTCCGCGTCGACCGAAACAAAACGCCCTTGCCATCCGGAGTCCAGCCCAGCACTTCATCGCTCGCCGGGTGATACGTCAGCCGCCGCGGAATCCCGCCATCCGCGGCCACCACGTACACATCCTTGTTCCCGTCATAGTCTCCGGTGAAAGCGATTCGCGTTCCATCCGGAGAGAACATCGGGTCACTCACCGTTCCCGACCCTGCCGTCAATCGACGCGCGTCGCCGCCATCGCGCCCCACCACCCACAAATCGCCGGCATAGGTGAACGCAATCTGCGTCTGGCTCACCGTCGGCCTCCTTAGCAGCACCGGACCGCCCCCGGCCGAGGCCAAACCACTGCACGCCACCAGACACACGAGCACGAATAAGAGCTTTCGCATAAGCACTCCCTGGAATCAAGTTTCCCGTCTATCGGAGAACTGCGCAGCGTACACTCCAAGCCCCGCGGGGTCAATGCCGCCGTCCCACTTTGCGCGCCCCGCTTCACAGGACTAGCCGCCGTTCTTTGCTCGCCGCTCAATCCCGCTTAAAATAGAACGCCACAGGTAAGCCCCATGAAGAAGAAGATCCTTCTCATCCTCGCCGCCGCCGTCGTTCTCGCCCTCATCACCCTCGCCGTGCTCCCGCACTTCATCAACGCGAACTCCTTCAAGCCGCGCGTGCAGGACCAGCTCACCAAAGCCCTCGGCCGCCCCGTCACTATCGGAGACCTCAGCGCCTCCATCTTTTCCGGAGGCGTCACTGCCAGCGGCATCACCATCGCCGACGACCCTTCCTTCGGCGAGCAGCCCTTCATCCAGGCAAAGTCGCTGAAGATCGGCCTCGACATGTCCGCGCTCATCTTCTCGCGCAAGCTCAAAATTCACTCCCTCACTCTGGAAGACCCGCAAGTGCATCTCTTGCAGGACCAGGCAGGCCACTGGAACTTCGCCTCTCTCGGCGGCCAGAAAAACTCCGCCACCGGCAAGCCCGGCGCCACCTCCAGCGCAGGCGACGAACTCTCCGTCGATAAAGTTGCCGTCGAAAACGGTTCCATCGCCTTCGGCCGCGTCGGCGAGAGCACCCGCAACTACACCGGCGTCCAACTCACTGCCACCGATCTCTCTTACACCACCGCGTTCCCGTTCCATTGCACTGCCAAAACGCCCGGCAACGGCAGCCTCGACCTGGACGGGAAAACCGGTCCCATCAACCAACAGAACGCGGCCGCCACTCCGCTCCAGGCGAAGGTCACCATGAAGGACCTCAACATCGGCGAAACCGGTTTCACCGATCCGAAATCCGGCGTCGCTGGAACCGCCGACTTCTCCGGCACCATCGACTCCAACGGCATGCAGGTCCAAACCCAGGGCGAAGCCACCATCAAGAACGGGAAGTTCGTTCCCGCCGGCCAACCGTCCAAAGTTCCCATCGGTCTTCGCTTCGACGCCACCTACGCCATCGCCAGTGAAACCGCCGAGATCAAGACCGCCACCGTCAACATTGGCAAAGCCTCCGCGCAACTCACCGGCACGCTCGATAACAAGCCTGCTAGCCCCATCCTCAATCTCAAAATCACCGGCAGCGGCATGCCCGTCGACGCCCTCCAGGACGCCATGCCCGCCGTCGGCGTCGTCCTCCCGCCATCCGCCAAGCTCCAGAGCGGCACCGCTGGCGTCAATGTCGAACTCACCGGTCCGCTCGACGACGCCACCACCACCGGCAGCGCCTCACTTCATAACGCCGTGCTCGCCAACTTCGATCTCGGATCGAAAATGAAGGGCATTGGCTCGCTCGCCGGCATCTCGTCCTCGAAGAACACCGAGATACAATCCTTCAGCACCAACCTCAAACACAACAACAAAACCGGTTCGGACTTCACCAGCCTCGACGTAGTCATCCCATCGATCGGCAGCATTACCGGGCAGGGAACTATCTCGCCCGCCAACGAGCTCGACTTTAATCTCCTGGTGAAGCTCTCCGGCAAGAGCGCAGTCGGCATTCTCACCCAGGTCACCGGCGCTGCCGGATCAAAAGGCATTCCGGTGAACGTGAAGGGCACCGCGCAGAACCCGCAGTTCTCTCCCGACATGGGCAGCATGGTCAAGAACATGAACCCCGTCAACCGCGTAAGCAAACCCGCCACCGGACTGGTCAAAGATCTCTTCGGTAAAAAACAAAAGTAGTGAATCTGAGTGCCCCGTCCTTATCGCGCCATGTTTTCATCGCGATAAGGCGGGGAAGCTCGTGTTTGCTCTTCGTTTTTACGCTCTATCACCCTGAGCGCAGCGGGGCAGCCGCGAAGTCGAGGACCCCTATTCTCTCTGCCCACCAAGCAAGCACAAGAAGCGTGACATCCGCAAAACGATATTTTTTATCTAGTTAAGGTCAAAAAAAAGCCATAAAAATGTTCTAAATGTCATAAATCAATCAAACCAGCCTTGACGCCGCTTCTCGCCCCGCGATACTGTTTCTGGCGCTCGTTGCATACGTTCCCACCTCCACTCCAACCCTTAACCTCGGAAGGAGCTCCCCATGCGGTCCAAGGTTTTCCCCAAGTTCCTGGCAGGCGCGCTCGTCAATCTCGCCTGCGGCGCCCTCATCTTTTCTCCAGTTACCAGCCCTGCTCAAACTTGTCCGCTGAAATTCGGCCCAGCCGTTCCCGACACAACATTCGACCAGGCATTTACCCAGAACGGACCCGGACAGCCGGCGCCCAACGGAAGAGTGATGGAGCCGTCGAACATCCCCGGCTGGACCGGCGGCGACAGTACCTACTCGCTCTACTTGCCTATGACCGGCGAGAGCATTTTCTTTTTCTCCGATTCCTACATCGGCCAATCGCCCACCGCCGTCGGCGATGGCACCGCCACCACCAACGCTAACGGCTTGCGCACGCGCGCAGTGAATTGCAATACCTCGTTCGGCTGTTTTCCGCCCACCAACTTGTATCGCGCGCATAACAGCATCGTCGTCCGCAATGCCACCGGGACCGTCATGCGCACCATCACCGGACCGGTCACGAATGGATTTTCCACCTCGTACTTCGTTCCGTCCGACGCGTCCCTTGGCCGTTTTTATTGGGTGAATCAGTCCGTGCTGGTCACGGTCGGCGGCGTTCCCAAGATCTACACGTTCCTAATGGAGTTCGACGGATTCCTGAATTACTACGGCGCCGCGATCGCCGAGCTTTCCGTTCCGAGCTTGAAGATCGAATCCATCCGCCCCATCGCCAACGATCCGTCAGGCGATCCGGTGCACTGGGGCATCGCCACCATGATCACCACCGCGCACGGCGGTCCCACCCTCTATATTTACGGCGTTGAAGACTACGTCCCATTCCCAGCTTTCAGCTTCATTCGCTATCGCGTGCCGCACGTGGCGCGCGTGGACCTGCGGCTCGGCCCGGATGGCGTGGCCGACGAGAACAATTGGCAAGTCTTCAATCAAACTTCAGGGTGGGTTTCGAATAACATTCTCGCCTCGAGCTGGCTCATCGGATCGCCCACCGATCCCAACAATGCCAACGACTCCATCGGCGAAGGATTCACCGTCAACAGAATTCAAACCACCTCAGGAAGCGCATACGTCCTGGTCTCGCAAGACACGAACCCGAACAACACCCTGGTTGTCGACAATCTCCCCGGTCCCCCAAATGGCCCCGGACCAGTTTTCGAATCGACAGCGAAAAACATCATTGTCTACACCGCCTGTAGCCCCGAAGGCCCGTATTCCGCCAAGCAGGTGGTGTACACCACGCCGGAAACCCAGGCGAATACGGTCCCAGGCATGACCGCCGGACAAACCATCTACGGCCACCTGTGGACCTACAACCCGGTCGCTCATCCCCAGTTCAACTGGCAGGGCGGCGGATTACTGGTTTCCTACAACGTAAACAGCGACGACAGCGGCGATCTCGTCTACGCCGACGCCTATCGCCCCAAGTTCATCCGCATCCCAATCCAAAACCTGCTTCCGATTTTCTGATTTCGCATTGAGGCCGGATAGGCATCCAGGATCCCTATCCGCCCCCTTCTATCATCCTGAGCGAAGAATCCGGAGACCACCCGGATTCGCAGTCGAAGGATCTTGCGTTCCGCTCCGCAAAACTCAGCGCGGCTTCACCGCTTCTTCCAGCGTCAACCGTTTCTCCCGCGTTACGAAGCTGATCTGCAAGTCGTAATCATTCGGGGTCGTCGTGTGATAGCTCCTGTACTTCGCCGAGTGAATATCGCCTCCCCTGGCGGTATCAGTCCTTGCAGCAAGCCCGCGTTGCTCAAGTGCCGCTTTCACCGCATCCGAATCCCAGGGCTCGATCCCGAATGAAACGTGGTCCAGTTCTGCCCGCCTCGGTCCGGCGCTCTTGAACCGCGGGTCGTTCGCGTTTCCGCCGCGCACGATGATGTCTCCCACATCGCCAATCAGCAGCTCCTGCTGGCTCCCTTCGTCATACGTCGGCTTCCAGCCCATTAGGTTCGTGTAGAACGAAGCACTCTCTTTGTAATTCGTCACCCGGAACGAAAGATGGTCCAGCCACACCGTTTTCCATCCCGTCGGTGTGATCCGCGAACTTGGCGTCTGCGTCCGCGCTTGTGCTTTGCGCTCTTTGCTAACGCCATTGTCGTTGCTGATTTGCAAGTCCCACCCGTCGGGATCTTTCACATGGAAACTCTCAAATCCTTTTCCATCATTCTCCGCCACCGGATCGAGTCCCCGCTTTCGCAACTCTGCCTCTACACGCTTTGCGTTCCAAGGTTCAATCACGAAGCAAAAACTCGTCACCGCCGCCGATTTCCGCGCCGGCGCTGCCTGCAACACTACCGTTCCCCAATTCCCAATGTCTAAGATCGCCCGGTTGCCATCGTCCTCGCGCAACGTCCAGCCCATCAGCGACACATAAAAAGCCGCTTCCTTCCGATAGTCCGGCACCTCAAACGTGATGTGGTCGAGCCCGACCGTCTTCCACTCTGTCGCCGCGAACACCGGCCGAATCGGAGCCGTGGCGACCTCCTTGCTCAAGGGACACGATGTTGTCCCATACCCATCCTGACAGTAGCCTTGTGCAAAACCGCACGCTTCAAACACCATCACGGCAGCAACCAGCGCGAGCATTCTGCTCAACCACCGCAATCCTCTACCCCCATTTAATTGCCTTCGCATATTTCCTTCTGTCTCCCAGAGGGCACCGTTCGTTCCTCGCCAGTTATACTGCCTCCCGCCGAACCGAGCGAAGGAGAATCCATGGATCGTGACGGCGAACTACTAGACAAGATCACCAAGATCCCTGACTTCTTCGGATCAGTATTCTTACGCGACGATCTTGAAGATTGGAATCTAGCGAAAGATCTCGGAGATTTTCTCTCGCGAATCCTGCCCGATTCAGACGTGATGAGCCATGCTCTCCTCACGAGAGCTTACAGGCATCTGGGCAAGCTCGACGAAGCTCGTGAACAACTTCGCGAATGCCATAATCGGATATCTGACCGTGACCTGAAATTATGGGAGCAGGATATGTTCGCAAAATTCCTCCATGAGGAGCAGCACCTCTTGAGCAAACCATCCGTGTAACCGTTTCCCGCGTATCCGAAATCCACCCTTTTTCGCACTTTTTGCGTTCCTGGAGCGCTTTTCGCACGTTTTCGCATATTCCTTGGAATCACCGCAAAAACCCCCTATCCATGCGCCTTTCCGAATTCTTGGCAAAATTCCGTTTCCCGCAGCCCCTGTATCTCCATGCCCAGAGACGCAAAAAAACACTCTCGAATCCCCTCTTTTTGCGGTTGAACCCGCGATTTTGTGCTCCGAAAACGTGAAATTTCGCTTCCATTTCACACCATTCCTGAGCGCAAAAATCGCCAAAAGGTCCCGCAGATTTCCTCGGGTAGCCTCTGTGTCCTCTGTGGTTATAAGTGTTTTAGTCGCCAGTAGCGCGTCGCACAGCCTGTGAAACCGGCTTTTCCGGCATGGAAAGCTGCGAATTTGGCTTCTCAAGCGGCGCATCGATCTCCAGAGGAAGCCGCCAATCCTGCGCCGAAACACGTCCTGCTTCCACCCACGCGAACCGCGTCATCAGCGAGCCCGCAATGCTCGACGCCGCGGCAATTCTTCGAAGTTTTCTCGACGTTTCACGAGGCGTAAACAGAGCGGCCAACCGAAGTCCCAGCGGAACCGGCCCCGAGAGCATTCCACCAGTGCGAATCATCCATCCGCTATAACCGTGCTTAAGCGGATCAGCGACTTTGCCCGAGTTTGTCTCAATTTTCACGCCCTGCGCGGATTCCACCGAAGCTGCCAGCATTCCCAGCACATTGAGCGCTGGACTGCGATCGTGCCCCATCAACTCCAGCAGCGACACGGCCGTGTTCAACCCGCTCATTCCGAAGTGCAGCGGCAAGGTCGTCGCGTGCTCATTCCAAATGGGAATGGCCGTCGTGCTCAGCAGCACGCCGGTGTAATTCGAGAAGGGAAGCGCAAACCCGCACGCGAATCCCTCAGCCACGCTGCCAAGCACCTTCACTGCGTTGCTGCCCACCACTTCGCCGATCCACTGCGCAAAAGCCGAAGCCCCCGCAAACGTCCCGAACGCAGCCAGTGCCCACGCGCCAACCGACATCGGACTCTGCGGCTTAAATACCCTGAGCATGTTGAAGAAGCGCTCTGGCCTTCCCAGGTCCGAGATCAGCAGCGCGCTAGAAATTATCGCGCCACCAGCGGCAATCCACCGGCAATCTGCGGCGATCTGCAGGTCCTTGCCCGTCCAGTGCGCCATCGCGCCAATCACGGCTGCCGACCCCGCAGCGCCGCCTACGAAGAAGTACACCGGGATCTCCCACGTCCACTGCGGCTCCTTCAGCAGCGGGATCCCGTAGTATCCGGTCTCCGGCGAAGCAATCGGGAATGGCGCACCCCCGGGGCGTACTCCAATCGCTCGCACCTGCCCATGCCGTTCAGCCTCGTGACGAATATCGTTCAGTCGCTCTTCGCGTTTCAAATCGCTTTTCGATGGCTCGCTCATCTCCGGCTCCCGAGAAACGCAAACAAGCTTCCCGCCAGCAGCACGCCCGCGGCGATCGCCGAACTCGTCCACGCATCTTTCAAATACACTGTCGGCACTTCGGGGTTCGGCGGCAGATTGTATTGCTTCGCGTCGCCGCGCACGATGAACGCAGCATGCGTTCCACCCACGCTGGTATGCGTCGGATCGTAGTAGTGCGCGTCGTCCATGCCGCGCGATTGCAGCTCCGCCATGCGTTCTTTCGCAGCAATGCGCATCTCCTCAATCGGCCCGAACTTGATCGACTCCGTCGGACACGCCTTCGCGCACGCCGGCTTCAGCCCTTCCTTCTGACGGTCGTAGCAGAACGTGCACTTGAATGCCCTTCCGTCGTCTACGTTCTTCTGCACCACGCCAAATGGACACGCCATCACGCAGTACGAGCACCCGTTGCACACGTCGGGCTGCACAAACACGCCGCCAAACTCCGTCCGCACAATTGCGCCCGTCGGACAAGCTTCCAGGCATCCAGCGTTCTCGCAGTGCTTGCACACATCGCTCTCGAAGCGCCACGACGCGAGATCGGCGTCATTGCCGCCCACTCCGGGTTCTGGCGCATGTTCGACGAAGCTCACGTGGCGCCAAGTCGAATGTCCGAGATGACCAGTGTTGTCGTACGAGAAGCCCGACCAGTCGTAGCCGTCTGCTTCCACTTGGTTCCACTCCTTGCAGGCCACCTCGCACGCTTTGCAGCCAATGCACAACGTGGCGTCGGTGAGGAATGCGGTAACGTTGCTCATGCCGGCTGCTCCGCTTTCTCCCGGACGTACTCCCGCGCACGCTCTCCCCGCGGCCTGCGTCCAGGCTCGATGTCGCATATCAGTGCCTTGGTCTCCATGATCCGCACGTTCGGCTCCTCGCTGATCGCCAGCAGGTCATTGGCGACGTCGCCCTTGACCAGGCCGTTATAACCCCAGTGATAGGGAAGCCCAATCTGGTGAACCGTTCGCCCTTCCACCCACAGAGGCCGCATCCGTCGTGTCACCAGCACCCGTGCCTCAATCACCGCGCGCGGCGTAGTAATCGTTGCGTATTTTCCGTGTTCCAACGCCCGCTCCGCTGCCAGCTCTGGCGATACCTCGCAGAACAGCTCTGGCTGCAACTCCGCCAGGTGCGGCAGAGTACGCGACATTCCGCCCGCCGTATGGTGCTCGGTGAGGCGATAGGTCGTCAGCGCGAACGGATAGCGATCGTCCCCGAACTTGGCGTACGGATTGTCTGGACGTAGTTTCTTATCCGCCGGTGGATTGGAGTCGTGCTCATACGGGTACAACGGGTTGCGGAACTGCGACTCCAGCGGCTCATAGTGCGTCGGCAGCGGCCCGTCTTTCAGACCGCTCGGCACCCATATCCACCCCATTCCATCCGGATGCAGCATGAACGGCTTGTCCCCGGCGATCCCGTCGATGCCCTTCGCCCCGGGCGGCGGTCGATATCCGGGCGCCTTCTTCTTATCGAAGTCCGGCTGATCGACTCCGGTCCACTCCTGTTTTTCCTCGTCCCACCAGACGAGCTTTTTGCGCTCGCTCCACGGCTTGCCATCCGGACGCGCCGAAGCACGGTTGTAGAGAATGCGAATGTCGCTCGGCCACGAAAAGCCCCAGCCGTGTCCGAGATAGTCGGTCGGCGCGCGCGAATTCGCCTGGTTCGTCATCGGATCGGGATGCACGCCCGCATAGATCCAGCATCCGCTCGCCGTGCTGCCATCATCCTTCAGCTCTTGATACCGCGTAATGTGCTTGCCGGATCCGAGATCCCGACCATTGATTTCCTGGAGCACCTGCGCAGCACTCGGCTCATTCAGCGCGCCTTGCGTGTAGTAGTCCCACGTCAGCTTATTCAGTGCTTCGTACTTCTTGCCGCTCATCCCCGCAGCCTTTGCCTTCAACCGGCGTCCAAGGTGATACATGAACCACAGCTCGCTGCGAATATCGCCCGCCGGTTCAACCGCCTGCTCGCGGTATTGCACCAGCCGTTGCGTGTTCGTGAAGCAGCCCGCTTTCTCGGCTGTTCCGGCAGCAGGGAAGAGGAAAATTTCCGTGCCGATCTCCTTGGTCTTCAGCTTGCCTGACTCGATTTCCGGTCCGCTCTTCCACCACGTGGCACTCTCGATCTCGCGCATGTCACGCACCACGAGCCATTTCAGCTTCGACATCGCTGTGCGTTGCAGAACCGAATTGGATGCGCCTACGGCGGGGTTTTGCCCCATGATGAACAGCCCTTCGACTTTGCCGTCCTGCATGTCGAGCCAAAAGCCAAAGTGTGAGTGGTCGCCCGTCACGCGGGGCAGCAGGTCGAAGCACCAGTCGTTCTCCTTCGTCGCGTGCTCGCCATACCAGGATTTCAGCAGACTCACCGCGAACTTCGGGAAGCTGTGCCAGATGCCATTATCCGAAGTGTGTTTCTTCGTGTAGCTCTTGAAGTCGTTCGCATCCTCCTCGAAGAACGGCATCGGCAAATAGCCCGGAAGGATGTCGTAGAGAGTTGGAATATCCGTCGAACCTTGAATGGATGCATGTCCTCGCAACGCGAGGATCCCACCTCCGGGACGCCCAATATTTCCCAGCAGCATCTGCAGAATCGCCGCAGTACGAATGATCTGGACGCCCTTCGAGTGTTGCGTGAACCCGACCGCGTAACAGATCGCCGCTGTCTTCTCAGGTCCCGACGCATTGCAGAACGTCTCGGCGACTTTCAGGAACTGCTCGCGCGGCACGCCGCAATGCTCCTCAATGAACTCCGGCGTGTAGCGCGCGAAATGCCGCTTCAACACCTGGTAAACGCAGCGCGGATGTTGCAGCGTTTCATCGCTCTGGTGTTTCGGCGTCGTAGTGGCTTCTCCGCCGCGGTCCTTGCCATGGCCGCCGCCCGCGTCGTGATGTCCGGGATCACTGCCACCGCCAGAGTCCTTCTTCGGCGATCCCGCGTAGGCCCAAGTGTCAGGCTTGTACTTCTTCGCTTCCTCGTCCCAGCCCGACCACACCCCGCCGTTCTCTTCCGGGTCTTTCATGTCCTCACGCAGTATCACCGGCGCATTGGTGTAGTGCACCACGTAATCGCGGAAGATCTTGTCGTGCGTAATTGCATAATTGATCATTCCGCCGAGAAACAGGATGTCGGCCCCGGCGCGGAACGGCACCCAGATATCCGCCATGGCAGACGTCCGTGTAAACCGCGGGTCAACGTGAATGATTTTGCCGCCCCGCTCCCGCGACTCCATCACCCACTGGAAGCCGACCGGATGGTTCTCCGCCATATTCGATCCCATGATGAGGATCGCATCCGCATTCGCTAAGTCCTGCTGTGCCGTCGTGGCTCCGCCGCGTCCAAACGATGTCCCCAGACCGGGGACGGTGGAGCTGTGTCATATCCGGGCTTGGTTGCTTACGCAAACCATGCCCAGACCTCCTGCAAATAATTTTTTGATCAGGTAATTCTCTTCGTTATCGAGGGTCGCGCCGCCAAGGTGAGCGATCGCCTTGGTCTGCATCACCCACTCGTCATCCTGTTTTTCGACGAACGTGCGTTCGCGCGACTCCCACACCCGGTCGGCCACCATGTCCATCGCGGTTTCCAGGTCCAGGTCCTCCCAGTCGGTCGCGTAGGGCCGGCGATAACGTACCTTCATCAGTCGCGAGTCGACGGTGTGTAGCTGATAGGTGGCAGCGCCCTTTGGGCAGAGTCGGCCTCGGGAGATCGGAGAATCCGGATCGCCCTCAATACTTATCAATTCGTTATGCTTGTGGAATACGAGCTGCCCACACCCCACGCCGCAATAAGGACAGATCGACCGCGTGACCTCCGCATCGAGGTTTCGCGGCTCCAGCTTGCGGGTCTTTTCACTGAAGGCGGTTTCACCCGTAGCCCGCCAATCACCGTTTTGAATTTGTCGAACAACCGGCCAGCGAGAGAGAAGATCTTTTAGCAACACTTCACCCCCAAACGGGTAAGAGGAAGATCGGCCGCTCCCGGTTGCCCGCGAGCGGCGCAGACCATTTCCGCGCAGTCGCGGCGTGGTAAATTAGCCGGAATGTCTCTGCAATCCATCAAGAATTACCTTGTGCGCCGCGGCCCGGACGATCCGCTGGTGCATAGCGCGCTTAAAGTGAAAGCCCGTGTCTCGGGTTTCAAGGTGCGCTTTTTCGACGACCGCATCGCGATAGAACGCGGGCGCCGCCGGATCATTCTGCACAAAGCTGAGTACGTCCAGGTGCCGATCACGATGGAATGCTTCCACCAATTTTTCGACAGCGTGTGTGGGGTGGAAAAGAATGGCGTTACAGAGCTCGATTTTTCCCAACCCGGAGTGCATCGCTATCGTCGCAGCGACGTGGCACTTCACTTTCCATCGATTCCGGAAGAGGATTCCATGGATGCCTATAGCCACTGGTACCGTCCGCAGCCAGGCGATGTAGTTTGGGACGCTGGCGCCCACGCAGGCGCAACCTCGTATTTTTTGTCCCAATGGGTCGGTCTGACGGGACGGGTATATGCCTTCGAGCCCGACGAAAAGAATTACGAGTTCCTGCTGAAAAACATCGAGCTGCACAAGCTCGCGAACGTGGTCCCAGTCAAGAAAGCACTCGCTGGGAAGTCGGGAACCATGGACTTCATTATGGATGGAACGATGTCAGCCGGCCTTTCGGATTACCTGCGATACGTCGACGAAACCACCGTGAAGACCGTGCCAACCGTCAGTTTCGTCGATGCCTGCGATGAGTTCGGCTGCGTTCCTAAGTACGTGAAGATGGACATCGAAGGAGCCGAGGTTGCAGTTGTCGAGAGTGCTGCTGACTTCCTGCGCGCGCACCCAGTGCACTTCGCCATTGAGAGTTACCACTGGAATGGTGACAAACTCACGCGCGATCTGCTGGACCCATTTTTTCCCACGATTGGATATGCAGTTGAATCATCAGATCGATTCGGGCAGATGTTTACCTGGGCAAAGCCGCCCGCGTGATCATCGGGTCGACCCACGGCGCCGGCCTAAACTTCATGCGCGGCCGTAGCGAGCTCGTGCTTACGTCTTCCTCGCCCTTAACAGCGGCTGGTGAAATCCTGTTTGCTCCGCTCCGAAAATCTGCACCTCCGCGAATCCACTTTCGCGCAGTAAGTTCGCCAGTTCGCATTTGAGGATCGCGCAATAATTTCCTGTGAAGTGCATCACTTGCCAGTGACGGGCGACTTCGTTGGTGACATAAACATGCGCCGTGTAGCGACGCTCGTCATGCCAGTCCCAAACTTCGTGGAAGATGCGCCGGCCGCTTCCATTGCCGGAGAAGTGCGGCGGCATGACTGCCGGATGGGTTTCAAGTACTGGGTCATAGTCGCGGATTCCAGTCAGCAGCACTCCGCCCGGCCGCAATCGGCTGAGGATAGCCGTTGCTGCAGCGCGCATGTCGAACTCAGTGCCCAGGTGAGGGAATGCGTTGTCGAGTGCGATCGCCGCGCCATAGAAGTTCTCATGGGCATGTTCGAGCCGCCGCAGGTCATCCACGCGGAATGGAATTGCCAGTCCGCGCCGCTCTGCATCGCATTTCGCGTGTGTGATCGAAGTTTCCGAACCATCGGAACCTTCAACGGTGTAACCCATGTCCGCGAGCCCGATCGCTTGAGTTCCCATGCCCGCGGCACAGTCGAGCAGTGTCCCGCAGGGAGCGGGATCGGGGAGAAGTTCTCGCAATATGGAGTCGCCGTGGCGCATTCGGGACAATCCGGCAACAGACTCTGGGAAACCCCCATCGTTCCACGAAGATGCCACGTATGCGAGAGTACGGCCAGCCACTGTACTTCCGCGGCAGACGTGGGCCAGGCTGTCCGGCCGTTGGTTTGGTGAGTTCGCGGTGCGTATAATCGCGCTTCCTCATGATGTTCGCTCGACGCACGAACTGGAACCTCGCGACCAATCGCTACTCGGAAGCGATCGAGGCGCACCGTCGCAGCGGTCGACCAGTGCTGGATCTCACCGCATCAAACCCCACCACGATCGGTTTGCACTACGATTCCACTCACCTGCTTGCGGCACTCGCCAACTCCAACGCCCTAACCTACGAACCCGTTTCTAAAGGCTTATTGACCGCACGAGTAGCTGTTTCCAGCTACTACCGTGAACGCAGCGCAGAGGTCGATCCCGAACGAATCGTCCTCACCACCAGCACCAGCGAGGGCTATACGTTTGCGTTTCGATTTCTCTGCGAGCCAGGCGACGAGGTGCTTGTTCCCACGCCAAGCTATCCGCTTTTCGAGTTCCTCGCCGACCTTCAGGACGTGAAGCTCGTCCCGTACGAGCTAGTCTATGACCACGGTTGGCAGATCGATTTCCCTTCGCTGCGGAAGAACTGCAGCCCCCATTCGCGGGCCGTTATCGTCGTTCATCCGAACAATCCTACAGGCTCGTATGTGAAGACCCACGAAGCGGCCGAACTCAGCCGCCTCTGCGCCGAGCGCGATGTGGCGATCATTGCCGACGAAGTGTTTCTCGACTATTCGCTCGGAGAAACAGCGAAGACATTCGCGGCGAATGATGTGTGCCTTACACTCACGCTGAGTGGACTGTCGAAGATCTCGGGATTACCACAGATGAAAGTCGCCTGGCTCGCGGTCAGCGGCCCCGAGGTCGTCCGAAATGACGCGCTTGCGCGGCTCGACGTCATTGCCGACACCTATCTCTCCATGAACGCGCCGGTTCAGCACGCCGTGCCCACGATGCTTGAAGAGCGCAGCAGCATCCAACAGCAACTCACTGCGCGTATTCGCGCGAATCTCGGCGAACTCGACCATCAGCTGGCGAGTGCGCCCGCCATTTCACGCCTCGAAATCGAGGGTGGCTGGTACGCGCTCCTCCGGGTCCCCGCTACACGTACTGATGAAGACCTCGCGATCGAACTCCTTCAGCAACTGGATGTGCTGGTGCAGCCCGGTCTTTTTTACGATTTCCATCGCGACGGCTACCTCGTAATCAGCTTGATCACACCCGACGCGACATTTCGCCATGGGGTGGAGCGTGTCCTTCGCCACATAGATGGCAATCGATAACCGCTTACGCGCCGTATATTCAGAGACTTAGCAGGAAACCGGAGTACCCGCTTCGTCCCTTGTAAGGAGTTGTTCGCCTAGCTGTGATTTCCCAATCTGACGGTATAATGCTAGCGTGCCTAGGTATTCGATTGTCGTACCGTTCCATAACGAAGAAGAGAACGTCACCGAGCTCTACGACCGCCTGAAGGTCGTGATGGAAGGTGTCGGCGAGACCTTCGAACTGGTGTTTGTCGACGACGGCAGCCGTGACGGCACATTCAAGCTGCTGCAACAGATTGCCGCGGTTGACAGCCGTGTGGTCGTGGTGAAACTGCGCCGCAACTTCGGACAGACTTCGGCCCTCGCCGCCGGCTTCCACAATGCGCAGGGCGATTACGTGCTCGCCATGGACGGCGACCTCCAGCACGATCCCGACGATATTCCGCTCTTCATCGAGAAAATCAACGAGGGATTCGACGTAGTCAGCGGCTGGCGCAAGGTTCGCATTGACAACTTTGTTATGCGGCGTTTCCCATCGCGCTGCGCCAATTGGCTCATGGCGAAATTGAGTGGCGTCGACATCCACGATTTCGGCACGACTTTCAAAGCCTATCGTCGCGACCTGCTTAACCTCGTTCCGCTGTACGGCGAAATGCACCGCTTCATTCCGGCGCTCGCATCATGGCACGGCGCAACTATCTGCGAAATTCCGATCAAGAACATGAACCGCGAACGCGGGGTTTCACACTACGGTATCTCCCGCACGTTCCGTGTTTTCTTCGACCTGCTTACCATCCGTTTCCTGCTGAAGTACCTGTCGCGTCCGCTGCACTTCTTCGGAACCGTCGGAATGACGGGTGTCACCGCGGGCTTGGGCATCGCGCTCTGGATGATGATTTCCAAGCTCATCCACCACAGTGACATCATGGCGCAGCACGGGCCATTGATGCTCTTCTCAGCCGTGTTAATCGTGGCGGGCGTTCAACTCGTCGCGCTAGGACTGTTGGGCGAACTCCAGGTTCGTCACTACTACGATCCGACGGAGCGCACCCCATATTCGGTGGAGCGCGTTCTGCGGTCGCAGGAAGAACAGAGCCACTTAACGGAGTAGATTTCGAAATCTCAGTAGAGCCTCCGCGAGGAGGCTTTTGTTTTCTGCGTATGACAACAGAGCCCGTGCCGCAGCCGAAGATTCTCCTCTTCACCCTTCCCGAGTGCCCGCCCTGTCAATGGCTGAAGGCGTGGCTGCGCGAGCGCAATCTCGAATTCGAAGAGCATGACGTCAGCACAGACAAGGTTGCTGTGTTCACACTCCTCCGCAAGTACAAGAGCCAGTCGACTCCGACTCTCGTTGTAGGAGACCGAATTCTCATCGGCTTTGAACCAGAGAAGATTGAAGCCGCGCTCGCAGCGGAAATGAAAAAGGGCACTCCGCAGAGTGCCCCGGCAGAACACTAACTCTTTACTTTTCGTTTCCCAAGACCTCGAAGAACCGCGCGATGGTCTCGATCCCGCGATAAAAATTCGGGATGTGGAATTTCTCGTTCGGCGCGTGCAGGTTGTCGTCTGGCAGGCCGAAGCCCATCATCACTGAGGGAATCTTCAGATCGTTGGCAAATTGCGCCACAATCGGAATTGAGCCGCCTGAACGGATGAAGACCGTGTCCTTGCCCCAGATCTCGTGCAGCGCCTGCGTCGAGGCCTTTACAAATTTGTTCTTCGTGCCGACGACGATCGCAGGGCCCTTGCTGTGGACTTTGATCTTCGTCTGAATGCCCTTGGGCGTCAGCTTGGCGACAAAGTCGCTGTACTTCTTCAAGATGTCGTCCGGGTTTTGATTGGGTACCAGGCGCATCGACACCTTGGCCGATGCTTTTGCCGGAATCACCGTCTTCGCTCCCGGCGCGACAAAGCCGCCCGGCATGCCGTGTACCTCGAGCGTGGGACGCGCCCAGGTGCGGTACAGCACCGGGTATTTCTCTTCGCCCGTCAGCACATCGCTGCCGACTTCCTTCTTGCGGTATTCCTCGACGTCGAACGGGAGCGACTTCCACGCTCTCAGCTCCGCCGCGGTCGGCTTCTTTACATCATCGTAGAAACCCGGGATGAGGATCTTGCCGTTGTCATCCTTTAGTTTGCTGATGATCTTCGATAGTGCGAACAGTGGATTGGGAGCCGCGCCGCCATAAACTCCGGAATGGAGGTCGGTCATCGCGCCGCGAGCTTCGATCTCCGTGTAGACCAGGCCGCGCAGGCCAACGCACAAGGTTGGCAATTCGGGAGCAAACAGTTCGGTGTCGCAGACGAGAGCGAAGTCACATTTCAGCTTGTCTGGGTTTTCGTGAACGTAAGCCTCAATCGATTCGCCACCGACTTCTTCTTCGCCTTCGAAAATGACCTTTACATTGATTGGCAGCTTGCCGTCGTGGGATTTAAAGAGCGATTCGAAAGCCTTGATCTCCATCCAGAGCTGGCCTTTGTCGTCGACCGCGCCCCGAGCGTAGAGGTTCTGGTTCCGCTCCGTCGGCTCGAAGGGAGGCGTATGCCATTCATCGAGCGGCTCCACCGGTTGGACGTCGAAATGCGCATAGCAGAGCGCGATCGGCTTGCCCGCGGCATGAAGCCAATCGGCGTACACCAGCGGGTGTCCTTGGGTCGGGATCACCTCCACGTTCTCGAAACCGATTCGCTTCAACTCATCGGCGACGAACTGCGCGGCCTTGCGAACGTCTTCCTTGTGTTCCTCGGCCGTACTGACGCTGGGAATCCTCAAAAATTGCTTTAACTCTTCAAGAAACCGTTGCTGGTTCTCACGTGCGTATCCAACGGCTGCTGACGACATGCGGGGACACTCCTTTTATAAGTACGGACTGCAGTCCTAAACCCAAACTCGTAAGTATACAGGGAGGGAACTGCGGAAAATCCGCCGCAGAAGGGAATTGAATGCCGGGATTTCGAAGATGGAACGCCCTCTCCATCCCGGAACTTTACGAAGCTTTCTTGTGATGCAGAGAATCGTCTTCCGACGGGTCCGGAATGCTTGACGGTGGATCGCTCGTCGGAAACGAGTCGGCAAGGGTCTTGTCGTGCATTTTCTCCCGGCGCTCATCTTCGTCGTGCTTTGAAATCGGGCGCTCCTCCGGATCACGGCGATTCCCGTGCTGCTCCGGATCGTGCGGCGTCACTTGTGGCGCTCCGGGCTGTTTT
>DASYAU010000014.1:0-106998 GCA_036501185.1 Candidatus Korobacter sp.
CGCGGATGTGCAGAGCATCTTCGGGATGGTGGACCGGCTGACGGCGAACCTGGCGTCGACGTTTTTGCCGGAAGCGGAGCGGCCGACGAAGGGGCCGGAGATCGAGCAGGCTTCGACGTCGAATGTGGAGGCGTACAAGCACTACCAGTTGGGTTTGGATTATGGGCGTCGCTTCCTGACGGCCGATGCGATGAAGGAATTGAATGAGGCAGTGCGGCTCGATCCACAGTTTGCGCTGGCGATGCTGGAACTTTCCAGCCAGTACTCGTTGGCCGGCGACTCGAAGAATAGCCAGGAATTTGCGGACCGCGCGGAGCAACTACAGTCGAGGCTGCCGCGGTTCGAGCAGCTTTCGTTGCAAGCGACAAATGCCAAGAGAACGGGTGACTTGGACGCGGCGGTGCAGGCGTATCGGCAACTCGTGACGGAGTACCCGCGGGACGGCTACGATCGCGGTAGCCTGGCGACCTATTTGAGCCTGGTAGGCAAGGTGGATGAGGCTGTGGCGACGCTGAAGGAGGGGCTTGCGACCAGCCCGAAGGACGAGAACCTGCTGAACTTCGATATCTATGCGCTGGCAGAGGCGGGCGATATGCCGGGGGCGATGGCGGCGGATGATGCATACGAGGCAGTGCGCCCGGGTGATCCGAACCCGTTTGATTCCCGGGGGGACGCGCTGTTTTTTGCCGGCAAGTACGAGGAGGCGGTGAGTGCCTATCGCGCGGCGGAGGGAGCCAAAGACGGGTTCAACGAATCGCCCAAGCTGATGATGGTTTACTCCGAAGAAAGAAAGCCGGACATGGCAAAGGTTGCTTTGCAGCGCTTCGCGAGCGGCGCGACGGCATTGAGGCGTCTCTACGTACCCGTGTTTGAAGCGCAGTTCGCGCAAAACAGTGGCGATGTGGAAGGAGCGATTGGGAAATACCGGGACGCGTGCAAAGGTCTGGCCGCTGCCGGGCAATACGGGCCCGCAGGCCAAGCGCTGATGGATTATGCGAGATTGTCCATCCTGCTCGGACAGACGTCGCAGGCGCTGACTTACGTTCAGCAGCAGAAATTGAATGGCGATGAATTGCAGGCGCTTGCGTTGCTGCAGACCGTGAGTGGAAACCGCGAGGGAGCGGCGCAGAGTTGGCAGCGATTCGGCGCAACCCACCCGAGAATATCGCCGAGAGTGATTGGATTTTACGGAGCCGCCGCGGAAGCGTGGAGCGCGATTGTACGGGGGGATGCTGCGCAGGCGGGCGCCGCCGCTGAGAAGCTACCGGATTGGAGCGTGAGGAACTTTTTGTACCTGAAGGGGAACGCTGCTTTGCTCAATGGCGATTACGCGACGGCTGCAAAAAAACTGGACCGGCAAATCGCGTGGGGAAGAGACATGCAGAACTTTGGCACAATGACGGTCCAATTCCCGATCGTTCCGGTGTTGGCGCGTTTCTATCTTGCTGAAGCTTACGAGAAGCAGGGGAAACGAGACCAGGCGCTGAACGAGTACCAGGAGTTTTTGTCGCACTTCGAGACGTCGCACACGAAGTTGCCGCAGGTGGAACAGGCACGGGCGGAGTTGAAGAAGTTGATGCAGTGAAGGGCGAACATTGATCGGGACCACGGTTTCGCATTACACAATTATCGAGAAGCTGGGCGGCGGCGGCATGGGCGTGGTGTACAAGGCCGAAGACACCCGGCTGCACCGCTTTGTCGCGCTGAAGTTTCTTCCGCCGGAAGTGGCGCGGGATGAGCAGGCGCTGGCGCGCTTTCGACGCGAGGCGCAGGCGGCGTCGGCGTTGAACCATCCGAACATCTGCACGATCCATGACATTGGCGAGCAGGACGGGCACGCGTTCATCGCGATGGAGTACCTGGAAGGTACGACGCTGAAGCATCGCATCAACGGGCGAGCGGTGGAGTTGGAGGAACTGCTCGGGCTGGGGATTGAAATCGCGGATGCGTTGGACGCGGCGCATGCGAAGGGGATTGTGCATCGCGATATCAAGCCGGCCAATATTTTCGTCACCGATCGCGGGCACGCGAAGATTTTGGATTTCGGGCTGGCGAAGGTGGGAACGCAAGCGGCCGGGGTGAGTGCGTCGGGAAATACGATGACGCGCGGGGATGAACAGCTGACGAGTCCGGGGACGACGCTGGGGACGGTGGCGTATATGTCTCCGGAACAGGTCAGAGGGAAGGACCTGGATGCGCGGACGGATTTGTTTTCGTTTGGCGCGGTGCTGTATGAGATGGCGACGGGGACGCTGCCGTTCCGCGGAGATACGTCGCCGCTGATCTTCAAGGCGATCATGGACTCGGCGCCGACTGCGCTAGTAAGGATGAATCCAGATGTTCCGCCGGAGCTCGAGCGGATTATTGATAAGGCGCTGGAGAAGGACCGGACCTTGCGCTACCAGAGCGCGGCGGAGATGCGCGCGGATTTACAGCGGCTGAAGCGCAGCAGTGAATCCGGGAAGAGCGTGGCGGTGATGTCTGCGCCGCCGGAAAAGAAGAGCGGATCCGGCAAGAAGATTGCGATTGGGTCGGCGGCAGTGGTGGTGCTGGTGGCAGCTTTGACGGGTGGGTGGTATGCGCTGGCGGGACGCAGTTCGGGAACGATCGATTCCATTGCGGTGCTGCCGTTCACGACGAGCGGGGCTGGCCAGGACAGCGAATATCTGAGCGACGGGATCACGGATGGCGTGATCAATAGTTTGACGCGCATCCCGAAGCTGCGGGTGATCGCGCGGAGCACGGCGTTCCGGTTCAAGGGGAAGGATGTGGATCCGCAGAAGGTTGGGAGCCAGTTGGGAGTGGGCGCGGTGCTGACGGGGTCGTTCGTGCAGCGCGGGAGCACCGTGCAGGTGCAGGCGGACCTGATTGACGTGGCGCACGGAACGCAGTTATGGGGAGAGCAGTACAGCCGAGAGTTGACGGACGTGGCAACGCTGCAGCAGGCGATTGCGCAGGACGTGTCGCAGAAGCTGCAGGGGAAGCTGGGGTCGGGGCAGCAACAGCAACTCGCCGAGGGCGGGACGCGGGATTCCGAGGCGTACCAGTTGTATACGCAGGGAATGTTCCTGTGGAACCGGCGCACGGTTCAATCGGTGGGGGCGAGCATCGATTTGTTCAAGCGCGCGACGGAAAAAGATCCGAACTTTGCGCTGGCTTGGGTGGGATTGGCAAATGCCTATTACATATCGCCGGGATACGGAGCGGGAGCCCCGGCGGACGTGTATCCGAAGGCGCTGGAGGCGGGCGCACCGAGCGGTAAAACTGGACGACTCGCTGGCAGAGGCACACACCGCGCTGGGGATGGCGCTTTCAGGGTTGCGGCGGTACGACAGCGAGACCGAGGGGGAATTCAAGCGGGCACTGGAGCTGAATCCGCGGCTGGCGACGGCGCACTATTTCTATGCGATCTCGTACCTGATGCCAATGGGGCGGCTGGCGGAAGCCGAAGGGGAGACGCGCAAGGCGCTGGAGTTGGACCCGATGTCGCTGATTGTGCGTACAAATTTGGCTCGGGTGATCTGCTTCGAGCGCAGGTATGATGACGCCCTGGCGGAATACCGGCGCATTCAGGAGATGGATGCGAACTTTCCTCCACTGCTTTTCCGGTTGGCGGAGTTGTTGGAATTGAAGGGCGATTTCGCACAGGCGATTCCGTTGCATCAGCGTTGGGCAATGCAGATTTCGAAGGCCCCAACAGCGACGTCGGAGCAGGTGGAGGAGCATGTTGAAGATGCACTGAAACGGGAGGGTCCGAAGGGTTATTGGCGCGCGAGAATCGAGTTGATGATTGCAGCGAACAAACCGGGTGCCGACAGTACTGCCGATATTGCGTTTGCCTATGGACAACTGGGTGATAAAGACAAGGCGTTTGAATGGTTGTCGCGAGCAGTGAATGAAAACGTGCAGGAGTCTGCCTGGATGAATGCGAACCCGATCTGCGATCCACTGCGGTCAGACCCGAGGTGGGAGCAGTTGTTGCGGAGAGTGGGCGTTACGCCAGTGAAGGTGGATGTGAAGCAGTGATTCCTTTGCGCGGTTCCGCCATCCAATAAACAGGACATTGGAGCTTATAGAAATGGAAAAGGCTACGTTTGCGGCGGGGTGTTTTTGGGGCGTCGAAGAGACGTTTCGGACGACGCCGGGAGTGATTGATACTCGGGTGGGATACACCGGAGGGCACACGCAGAACCCGACGTATCACGATGTATGCAGCGATGGGACCGGACATGCGGAGGCGGTGGAGGTGACCTACGATTCGGCGAAGGTTTCGTATGAGACGCTGCTGAATATTTTCTGGGAGAACCATAATCCGACGCAGGTGAACCGGCAGGGACCGGATGTCGGATCGCAGTATCGGTCGGCGATTTTCTTTCATTCGCCCAAGCAGGAAGCGACGGCAAAGAAATCGAAAGAAGAGTTGGGGAAGAGCGGGAAGTTTTCGCGGCCGATCGCGACGGAAATTGTGAAGGCGGTGGAGTTTTATCCGGCCGAGGATTATCACCAGAAGTATTTGCTGAAGCAGGGTAGGACGCATTGCCATTATTGAGTTCGACAGGGCGAGGCTCGGGCCTCGCGCCGGTTCTGAGCCGCCCGCTCAAGCGGGCTTTTTTTTGCGAGGGACGCGACGCTGACGCGTCGGCAGTGATTCGTAGATTTCGAAAATTTGATCTTTTCGCGGGGGGCGCGAGGCTGGCGCCTCGCTTGGATGCGTGCCGCCCCTGATGGGGCTTTCGGTGTATTTCGGCGTTGCTCCCCCGGCTGACGCCGGGGTCTTCAAAGGCGACGTCGCGCTTCGCGCTTGGAGCGATGGAGAAGAATGCCGATTTCAAACATGGAAGACATGAAAGGATCAGGTCGGCAGTGATTCGTAAATTTCGAAAATTGATCTTTTCGCGGGGGCGCGAGGCTGATGCCTCGCTTGGATGCGTGCCGCCCCTGATGGGGCTTTCGGTGTATTTCGGCGTTGCTGCCCCCGGCTGACGCCGGGGTCTTCAAAGGCGACGTGGCGCTTCGCGCTTGGAGCGATGGAGAAGAAAGCCGATTTCAAACATGGAAGACATGAAAGGATCACGTCGGCAGTGATTCGCAGATTTCGAAAAATTGATCTTTTCGCGGGGGCCCGAGCTGGCGCCTCGCTTGGATGCGTGCGGCCCCTGATGGGGCTTTCGGTGTGTTTCGGCGTTGCTCCCCCCGGCTGACGCCGGGGTCTTCAAAGGCGACGTCGCACTTCGCGCTTGGAGCGAGGAAGGATCGGCGAGGTAAGGGTCGTTGAAATCTGCGGCGCTCAGGACGGTAGGGGAGTGGGGAATCGCTGGAGAATTGTTTGTTACAATCGAAGGTGTCGGGCATCGGTCCCACGCGACGTAATCCTGCGAACCCCGCCAGGTCCGGAAGGAAGCAACGGTAGTAGGCCAGTACGTGTGCAGCGGGTTCTCCGGTGTCCGGCTTTTTTTTGGCAGGGGCTGAAGCCCGTTTGAGTTGTGCGGTGACGGCAGCGCTGAAGCGCTGCCCTGATACAAGACGGCCGGCTTGGTTGAAGCGCTGGGCTGCTACGAAACGGGCGAGCGGCTTTGGTTCAAGTGCTGGGCTGACAGAAAATTCAGGGCTGATCTAGCGATTTCCGAGCTCCATTCAAACCCATCTATTTACCGCTGAGAGTCGATGTCGTGACATTCGTTCCGGCATCGGCGAAAATGAGGCTTAGTTTCTTTGTTTCCTCTGACGGAGAACTGATTTGACTTCTGTGTGTCGCGCCAAAATCACGGCGCTTGGTGCCTACGTCCCGCCCCGCATTCTCTCCAACTTCGACCTTGAGAAGATGGTGGATACCACCAATGATTGGATCTTGGAGAGGACGGGAATTAAAGAGCGACATCTTGTGGACAAGGGAGTTGCGGCGAGCGACTTGGCGGTGGAGGCTGCGAAGAAGTGCCTGACGATGCGGGGGATTGAGCCGAAGGAAGTTGAATGCATCGTGGTGGGAACGGTAACGCCGGACATGATGTATCCGTCAACGGCGTGCCTGGTGCAGCACAAGCTGGGGATTCCGAACACCTGGGGCTTCGATATCTCGGCCGGATGCTCGGGGTTCCTCTTCTCGCTGACGACCGGGGCGAAATTCATTGAGAGCGGGCAGTACAAGAAGGTGCTGGTGATCGGGTCGGACGTGAACTCGTCGATGATCGATTACACGGACCGCGCGACGTGCATTATTTTTGGCGATGGCGCGGGCGCTGTGCTGCTGGAGCCCGCAGAACATGGTGAAGACGTTGGCGTGATCGACCACGTTCACCAGGTGGAAGGCGTGGGTGGGCAGTACTTGTGCCAGCCAGGCGGCGGGAGTTTGAATCCGGCTTCGCACGAGACGGTGGACAAGAAGATGCACGTGGTGCACCAGGATGGGCAGAGTGTTTTCAAATACGCTGTGAAGAAGATGTCGGAGATGACGGAGAAGCTCCTGACGCGCAACAACATGACCGGCAAGGATGTGGATTGCTTCATCGCGCACCAGGCGAACAAGCGGATTATTGTTGCTACTGCGGAGCGGCTGAAGATGCCGATGGACAAAGTGATTATCAATATCGAGAAATACGGCAACACGACGGCGGGGACGATTCCGCTGGCGATGCACACGGCGGTAGAAGAGGGAAAGTTGAAGAAAGGCGATAACGTGCTGCTGGCCGCGGTAGGAGCGGGCTTCACGAGTGGAGCTACGTTGTTGCGGTGGGCGTACTAACGGCGGCCAAAGAAAGAGGCAGTTAGCTGTTAGGAAAAAACGAAGAGAAGGCCTCGAGAAGATCGTGGCCTTTTTATTTTGCGGACGAAACCTTCCGTTATTCGGTGTGGGCGGAGTTTTTTTTGCGGCTGTGCGTATCTTTGCGGCGCTGAATGCAGCCACGGAGGACGGAGATGAGGTGCTCGGAGTCGACGGGGTAGGTGAGGAAGGCGTCGGCGCCGGAATCGCTGGAGTGCGGGGAGGCGCTGGCGTGTCCACTGGCGGAGTGGAAGACGATGGCGACGCTATTGTTATTAGTGTTGGCGCGAATGGCGCTGCAGACTTCGAAGCCATCCATGTCGGCCATGCCTACGTCGAGGAGGACGGCATCGGGATGAGCCTGTTGAAAAATTTCGAGGGCCTCCTGGCCGGAGTGCGCATAGGTGACTTCAAAGCCGGCAGCGGCCAGAAGCTTGCGCAGCGAATAGCAGTGGATCTCATTATCGTCCACCGTGAGAACGCGCATCGGACGAGGATTTGAGGAGTTCACGACAACATTCTATCCCATTACGGGAAGGCGTTGGCTAGGGGGAATTACAGGGATTTCAGGAATAGGAGGGCTTCCTGAAGCTGGGGAAAGAGTTTTTCCTCGGCCTGGAAATCGGAGCCGTGGACGCAGCGGCGGCTGCCGCGAAGCTTAACCGGGTGCTTAAGGTGGAGCATTTCGTGGTAGAGGAGGTATTCAATCGCATAACGAGGGATTCGGGGGTGGTCGAAGATCTTGCTGATAACGATAGCGTTATGGGCGGGATCGTAATGGCCGAGAAGGCGGCGGGAGAGGTTGTTGCTCCAGGTGAGCAGGGGGCGGGCCATGAGTCCGAAGAAGAAGCGCTGATTAAGGTCTTCGAAGATCTGGTCGAGGTCGTAAATTTTGCCCTGGGTGCCGTGGATCTGCTTGCGGCCGCGCATCTGGCGGACGAGGTGGGCCTTTTCGGTGAGGTCGCGGCTGTTGGTGTATCGGCGGTAGCGGGTGTTGTGCTGGGGTTCGATGGGCTTGCGATAGAGCTTGGCGAGCAGGATGTGGGCGATGGCCTTGAGGACAGGTTCGGGAGCGCCTTCGAGGAGATCGGAGAGACGGATTTTGAGTTCGCCTTCACGGAGGCGGATGGTGTTGTTGATGTTGGCAAAGGGGTAGAAGCGGATGTGCATCGGGGGCATGGGGGCGCGCGGACGCAGTTCGCGGTAAGTTTCGTGAAAAATTTCGTGGATGCGGGACAAGGCTGGGATCAGATTAGCACTCCCAGGCTTGGAAAACCGCCAAACCTGGGGCACCCCGCTACTGCTGGGAGTCGTCTTCTTTTTTTAATTTTTTGTCTTTGGCGAGGGCGTTTTGGTCCTGCATGGTTTTGCGGGCGTCATCGGCGCCGTTGTTGACGGATTCGATGGTGTCTTGCAGTACGAACTTGTAGGGCTGGGCTTCGTCTTCGTTCTTGGCGGCTTGCTGGGCGAGATTGCGGAGTTCGACCCGGAAGCCGGAGTCGGCCTCGATGACGAGCTTGAGGGACTTGCGGATGTCCCACTGCTGGCTGCTGAAGGTGTCGACGTTGTCGGCGATTTCGTCTGCGAGGGAGGAGAAGTCCGCGAGGAGATCGTGGAGTTGCTGCGGGCGATCTTTCGCTTTGGGATCGGCGAGGAGGGCGTCAATTTTGACCATGCGCGCCTTGGCGAATTCGACGTAGAGCTTGAGGCGCCGATTGGGCTCCATCGCCGTATCGCGAAGCTTATCGGATTCGTCAGCGGTGAGGGGATCATGGCCCGGGCGTTGCTGGGCGGCGACGGGGAGAACAAGGGCGGCGAGAAGCGCGGATGCAATAAGGACTTTCATCAGTGTTTCTTCTTGAACATGAAGTCGAGGAGTTGATCGTGGGTGGTTTGGACGGAGTCAAGGACTCTCTGGACTCCGTCCTGTTCTTCGAAGTCGACGCTTTGCTTGATGTCGAGGAGGCGCTTGGCGATTTTGCGGATCTCTATCTCGGTACTTTTTTCGTGCTTCCCGAGCTGCTGGGAGGTGTCGGCGGCGACCTTGGTGTACTCATTCACGTCCTGAAGGTCGGCGAGGCCTTGCTGGTCTTTTCCATCTTTATAAGCCTGGTCGGCCGCCTTGGTTTGGAGGTCGGCGAAGTAGAGGGCGTTCTTGATCTTGTCGGTGCCGTTGGAGGAAGCGATGCGGGCTTTCCAGTCGATTTGCGCAGGCGCGGCCGCAGCGAGAAGCGTGGAAGTGGCGAGCGTGATGGCGATGCGGCTGAGCCTCATTTTCTTAATTTCGGATCGAGGGCGATGAGCCGGTGGCGCGCTTGCCATTCCTGGTCGGGATGCTTGCCATCGGCGATGGCCAGGAACTGCTTATAGAACGCGATCGCGTGCTCTACGTCACGGAGATTATCGTAATTTGTGGCGCGAAGAAAGTAGGTACCCTGATTTTCAGGATAGAACTGGGCGCGCGCGTCGAGGGCCTTGAGGGAGAGACCGTAGTCTTTGTTCTCGGCGGCGGCGAAGCAGAGATCGTTGTAAGCCTCGCCCAGCTTGGGGTTGAGCTTGATGGCGATGAGCTCCTGCTGTTCGCTTTCGGCGTTCTTGTGCATGCGGAGCAGAGCGTTTCCATAAAGCTGGTGCAGGAGCGCGTCGTTGGGTTTGGCATTCACGAGAAGGGCGAACTGCTCGGCGGCGAGAGGAAATTTCCCGGCGACGAGATAAAACTCGGCGGCGGAGCGATGGGCTTCGGCGTCGTTAGGCAGAAGTTTGAGAGCCGCGTCGTAGGCGGTGGTGGCGTCGTCGTCTTTTTTCTCAGCGGCGAGGACGCGGGCTAGCTCGAGCTGCGCGGTGGCGTTGGCCGGATCAGCGGCGAGGAGCTTGCGGAGGGCGGTTTCCGCGCCAGGGAGCCGCTGGGTATTCAGGTAAACATTGGCGAGACCGACGATGGCGTCCCGGGAGTTGGGGTCGAGATCGAGTGCGGCCTTGAATTCACGCTCGGCGGAGGCGTTGTCTTTCGCGGCGGCGTAGAGCAGCGCGGCGCTGAGATGAGGCTCGGGATCCTTAGGCTTGTACTTGGCGGCCTGCTCGAAAGCGTGCGCGGCTTCCTGCGGATGCTGTGGACCAAGGACGTGGCCTAGCGAAAGCCACGCGCGATAGTAGCCTTCGTCGGGATGCTCGGTGGGCTTGAGAGTGGTAGCGGCGGCGAGATACTTGGCGGCTTCGGGATCCTTGAGGTGAGCGAGCGAGAGACCGAGATTGAGATTGCTCTCGAAGACGTCGGGCTTGGCTTCGACGGAGTGACGATAAGCGTCGGCGGCTTCAGGGAACTTACCCTGCGCGTTATAGACATAACCGAGGTCGTACCAGGCGCGGTAGTCCTTGGGATCGGCAGCGACCGCGTCTTTCAAAAGAGGTTCAGCCTCGGGCCAGGATTGCTTCTCGATGGCGGACTCGGCCTGGTCGACGGGCGAAGGCGGCGCGGGCTTGGGCGCAGACTTATGAGTTTGCGCGAAGCTGAGGGAGATCAGCAGGAGAAAGACGAACGCAGAGCGTAGGAGCGCGCGGTGCATTGAGATCAGGATAACGCAGAGCGGGCGAAGACGCTGGCCACGCCGGTGATGTGCTCTTCGAGATTGCCGTTGTGGGCGTAGGGGGTGAGCAAGGCGCGAAGTTCACGTTCGAGGTCGGCGCGGCGATCGCCGATTACTTCCGGTGAAGTATTGGACATGGTGTGAGAGCGCTGGATGACGTCTTCGAGCGGAGTGGTTTGCAAGTGAGGAACGCGGATTTCGGTTACTTTGTGGAGTGGGGAGCCGGCGAAAAAATCGGTGCCATCGAGGCCGTAATGGGAGTGGTCGAGGGCAGCATAGCGTTCGCGAACCTCGATGAAGAGCTTGGCCCACGGGGTGAGATCGCGGTCGGTGGATGCGCCACAGACGAGGATGCGGCCAGCGGGCGCGAGGAGGCGATCGAGGGCAGCGATGGCGGGATCGCGGTCGAGCCAGTGCAGGGCGCGGCCGATGGTAATGACGTCGAAAGCGTTGGAAGAGACGAAGTCTTCGAGGCGCGATTTGTGGAGCGAGAGAGCGGTGCCGGCATTTGCGGCGGCCTCGCGAGCGGCGGCGAGCATGTTGGGTTCGGGATCGACGCCTTCGACGCGAGCCACGGAGGGAGCGAAACCGATGGCGAGGAGGCCGGGTCCGCAGGCTACGTCGAGGAGCTTGTCGCTTTTTCCAAATTGCAGTTCGCGGGCTACGGTGGAGAAGAACTCAGGAGTGTAGGGTTCGCGATACCGGGCGTAGGTGTTCGCAGTACTGGAGAAACGGCCCATGATTTAGTTTAGTCCCGAACAGCAGGTCCTTCGTCGCTACGCTCCTCTGGTTGACAAGAGAGAGTAAGGGAGACCGAAGCGGAGTTGCGGGCTAAAACATTGAGTCGTGGAGCTATGGTTCGCGGGCGAAGAGCAGGAGCGGCTTGTCGTGATAGGTGACTTGCTGCTCTTGGCGGTAGCCGCATTTCTTCGCAACGTTGATGGAGGCGGTGTTGGGCGGATCGATGATGCAGGCGGTGCGCTTGGAGCCATGCTGTTTGTCGAACCATGCGAGGGCGGCTTGGACGGCTTCGGTGGCGTAACCCTTGCCGTGGACACGGGAGCAGAGGATCCATCCGATTTCGGGCGCGAGCTGCGCGGGCGGATGAAGATCGCGATGAAGATCCATGAATCCGATTTCTCCGGCGTACTCGCCAGTTTCTTTTTCGATCAATGCCCATTCACCAAAGCCGAAGAGAGCCCATTGTCCGGCGTGGCGGAAGATGCGCGCCCAGGATTCTTCGGAGGTGAAGGGCTTATCGCGGATGTGCTTGATGACTTGCGGGTCGTTCCACATGGCGCAGGAGGCGTCGAAATCGGAGAGTTGGTAGCCGCGCAAAGTGAGGCGAGGAGTTTCGAGAGTGGGGACTTGGAGCATGGGGAGAGTTTAACCGCAAGGTCCTTCGACTGCGAATCCACATCGGTATGCGGATTCTTCGCCCAGGATGACAATCAAAGAATCAGGCGGTTTTGGCGTTGAGCTTGGGGGAATAGAAGGCGGCGTTCTGGCGGCCGCGGGCGGCTTCGCGGGCGAATGAAATTAAATGATGCGAGACGAGGGAGACGTGGATGACGTCTTCGATGTCGAGTTGGCGGAGCGCGGGCCATGCCATGCGCCAGAATGTGCGGCGGTAGTCGCCGCGGAGGCCGACGATCCAAATAAGCTTGGCCAGCGTGGTGAAGCCGCGGAGCATGTTGCGCAGGTTTGCCTTGCCGCTGGGTGGAGGCTGCACGCGGTTAGGGTACGTGTGTTGCTGCTGGTGGGCGAAGCGGGCGTAAATTTTTTCCGGCGTGAACGCGGTTTGAAAGGTGTGGCGCCAGGCGGAGACCACTTCGTCGTAGGGCATTAAGAATTCGACGTTGGATTCGCGGCCGGACGCAGGGTTGAGGCGATTGGTGGCTTGCAGGCGGCGATAGAGCGGGGTGCGCGGCAGCGCTTCGAGCAGGTTGATGGTGAGGACGGGGATTTGCGATTTGTCGATGAAGTCGAGGATGCGGCCGGGGCTGTCGGGGGTGTCGCTGTCGAGGCCCATGATCATGCCGCTGACGACTTCGATGCCGTAGCTGTTGAGGAGCTGGATGGATTCGAGGATCGGGATGGTGTTGTTGTGATCCTTGGAGATGAGGTGGAGGGCCGCCGGGTCGGGAGTTTCGATGCCGACGAAGATGGTCCAGAAATCGGCTTCGCGCATGAGAGCGAGGAGGTCGGGCGATTTGACGATGTTGAGCGTGGCTTCGCAGGCGAACTCGACGGGGTAGTTATTCTTCTTCTGCCAGGCGACGAGGTGGGGAAGAAGATCGAGGGCGGCTTTGCGGTTGCCGACGAAGTTGTCGTCGACGAAATAGACAGCGCCGATACAGCCGCCAGCGACGATGGCGTCGAGCTCTTTGAGGATTTGTTCTGGCGTTTTGAGTCGGGGATTGCGGCCGTAGAGCTCGGGGATGTCGCAGAACTCGCAGCGATAGGGGCAGCCGCTGGAGAACTGGACATTCGCGAGGAAGTACTTCGACATCGGCGCGAGGTCGTAGGCGGGCGTGGGGAAGTCGGAGAGCGGGATGCGGTCTTTCGCTTCCAAACGAACCTGCTCGGGCGGGCGCGCGGTGGAGAGTTCGAGCGCAGCGATTAGGGCGGTGGTGGCGTCGCCGAGTTCGCCGATGTGGAGGTAGTCGAAGTCGGGATAGTACTCGGCACATCCGCTGACGCTGGGGCCGCCGAGGGCGGTGACTTTTCCGAACGAGTGAGCGCGCGCGTTGATGGCGTTGATCTGGCGGCGTTGGATGTGCATGCCGCTGGTGAGAACGGCGTGGGCCCAGCGATAGTCGGCGTCAGAGGCGGGGCGAACGTTCTCGTCGATGAAGCGGACTTCCCAATGCTTTGGCAGATACGCAGCGATGACGAGCAGGCCTTGCGGCGGCATGAAAGCTTTTACGCCGAGCAGAGGATAGGCGTTATCGAAGGTGCCAAAAGATTTCTCGTAGCGCGGAAACACGCACAGAATGCGGCGAGCCGTGGGCATGGGGTAGGGAGAGTATAGCGCGGGAGGCGGTTGGAATGCCGTCCCCTGACGGGGACTCGGTTTAGTGCGGCGCGTTACCCGGACTTACGTCCGGGGCTAACTTATTGGGTGCCTACGGCACTGAAACTCGCGATCCCGTACAGCATTGGAATTCGCGATCTCGTGCAGCAGACTGAATTCCCGATTTCGTGGGGTGCTGAATTTCGCTATCTAGAACGATAGGAGGGCTACGCCGGCGGCTACCAGGACGGCGGCGAACATGCGGCGGCGGTCGACGTTTTCGTGGAGGAAGATTTTGGCGGCAAAGGCGTTGGTGATGAACGTTAGCGAGGCGGAGGCGGGGACGACGAGGCTGACGTCGCCCCAGGAGAGGGCGATCATGAGGCTGAAAAACGCCATGGCCATGAAGAAGAGGCCCATCATGAAGCTGGGGCTGGTGACGACGCGGCGGATGACGTAGCCGAGACCGCGTGCACGGCGGAGCTGGCCGACGTCGCCGATGACTTTCATGGCGTGGGACTGGAGGATGTCTCCGGCGGTGGAGGAGATGACAACGAGGAAGATGAAGCTCCAGGTGTAGAGGTCTCTCATCCGCGGACCTCGGCAATCTCGGGGGCGGGACGTTTCTCGCGCTTGGTGATATGCGATCCGGTGGCAACGAAGCCGACACCGGCGACGATGAGGACAATGCCTATCCAGCGAACCGGGCTCACATACTCATGCAGGAGGAACTTAGCGATCACAGCGACGAGAATGTAGCCGAGAGCGCTGGCGGGAAGAACGTAGGTGAGGTCGGCCCAGGAGAGCGAAGTGAGATAGCTGGCGAAGTAGCCGAGGAGGAGCAGGATGCCGAGATCGACCCAGGGATTGAGGAAGGTGAGTTCGACATGCCACCACTGGCTGAGGGAGATCTCGCCGAATTGCTTCATGCCGCGGGAGAGGGAGCAATCGCCGACGGCGCCGAAAACGACCACCGCGAGAAGAACAAGATAGCGCTTAAAACTCAACGGCCTTCCTTACTCCTTAAGATGCAATTCCATTAGAACACAGCAGCAGGGGCTGAAGCCCCTTGTGCTGCGAGTCATAACAGCAGCGCTAAACGCCGCCCTGATACAAAGCGCTCGGAGGCTGATGTCGTGGGATTGCGGGAGAGGTTTTGGGTGCCAGGTTTCAGGAAAGCTAAAAGAAAACGGCGGGACATTGCCCGCCGCTGGAGAGGAAGAGAGCTTGTTGCATTAGCGGGTGCCTTCGGCTACTGCGGGTTGGTCGCGCCACCTGTCGTATTCGGAGTAGACCATGATATGGAAGCAGTAGTGGCGGCGTTCTTCTTCGGGTTCGACCAGGCCGAGAGCCTTTAAGTTCGCTAAGTAATTTTCGATCCAGCGATGCTGGGCGGTGGTAAGGCCTCCGCGCTGGAGATCTACGGTGGTGCCGGCGAGGTGAGAAGAGATGATGTCGCCGGACTCGGGAGCGGCATTGCGATTATGGCGGCGAAGCTTGCGCTGAACCTGCACGGTGCGGACGGCGGAGTTTAGTTGCAGCGCCACGCCGAATTCATCGTAGTAGTCCTTAGACATGTCTTCGACGAAATCGACGGTCCAGGGACGGGCATAGGCGCGATCGATGGGCAAACCCTTGGCAATGTGGAGGTGGTCGGACTCTGCAAAAGGAGCGAGGCTGCCATCGGCCTTAAGCTCTTCAAGCTCAGTGTTGTTTTTGATGGGGGGCAGGTTCATTTCCGACATCTGCTCGTTCTGGAGCAGCATGGATTCGTGGGTCGGACGGAAGAGCGGGTTCCAAAGAGTGTTCTTGATGTGGGCGCGGACGCGGCGCAAGCGGGTCGACTTGACGTGGGTTTTTTGCGGCGCGGTGTGGATGATGGCTAACGCCTGGGAGGCGAGCGCCATGACGCAGAGAAAGAGGAAAGCCAGTTGGGCCCGGCGAGAAATCATGCGCAAAAGTTACTCCACCGTTAAAGTCGCCGCTTGGCAATGCGAATAGTAGTGCGTTCTACAAGGAAATACGATGCAAAACTGGGCTGCGGCTCTGCCCGGGAGTGCATCCCCGAATGGGCCATGGGACTATGTCTTTTGGCTCAAACGAAGTGTCAGGATAACAAAGAGGCGGGCTGGAAGTGTAGGGAAATCCAGAGACTTAGGTTCGTTTCTAAAGACGACGACCCCGCGCTGGACGGGGCCGCAGAGGAAAGCGATTAGCGGGTGAAAATGTCTTTGACGGCCTGCTTCATGACCTGGCCGGCTACGTTGGAGATGGACTTCGTCAGGGGGATATCCTTCGGGCAGACCTCGACGCAGTTCTGGGCGTAGCCACATTCCTGGATGCCGCCGTCGCCCATTAGGGCGTGGAGGCGTTCGGACTTGAGGGCCTTGCCGGTTTCGTGCTCGTTGAAGAGACGGACTTGCGAAATGGTGGCGGCGCCGACGAAGCCGGTGCTGTCGTTGAATTGTGGGCAGGCCTCCATGCAGCAGCAGCAGGAGATGCAGCGCGAGAGCGGGTACATCTCTTCCTGGAGTTCAGGGGCCATGCGCGGGCCGGAGCCGAGGTCGTAGGTGCCGTCGACCGGGACCCAGGCTTTGACGGCCTTGAGGTTCTCAAAGAGGACGCTGCGGTCGACGGCGAGATCGCGGACGACAGGGAACTTGGAGAACGGCTCGAGGCGGATCGGCTGCTCGAGCTTATCGACGAGGGCGGAACACGCCATGCGCGCTTTGCCGTTGATGAGCATGGCGCAGGAGCCGCAGACCTCTTCGAGACAGTTGGAGTCGTAGGTGATGGGCGTGCTCTTCTTGCCGTCGCGGGTGACGGGGTTGAGGGCGATGTCCATGAGGCTGGAAATGACGTTCATGCCGGGTTTCCACGGCAGTTCGAACTCTTCCCAGACGGGCTTGGCATCGGGATTGGCCTGGCGTTTGATTTTGAAGATTACGGTCTTTGCCATTTGGTCCGTTGACCTCAGGGGCTAAAGCCCCAGATGATTGCGTTCTATCGGCAGCGCTAAAGCGATGCCATGCTACAAACCTAAAATAAAAAATCGCTATTTCGCCACGTCGTAACGGCGCGGACGCGGCGGAATGAGCGAGATGTCGATGGGCTCGAAGTCGAAGCGCGGCTCGTCGGCGTCGGGGGCGAAGTAAGCCTTCGTCGTCTTCATCCAGTTCTGATCGTCGCGCTCGGGGAAGTCGGGCTTGTAGTGCGAACCACGCGATTCGTCGCGCATGGCCGCACCCTGGGTGATGACGCGGGCGAGTTGCAGCATGTTGAAGAGCTGGCGGGTGAACACGAACGAGGTGTTGGCCCACTTGCTCTTGTCGCTGAGATTAACCTTCTGGTAGCGCTCGAGCAGCTCGACGAGTTTCGCGTCGGTTTCCTTGAGACTCTTGTTGTAGCGAACAACCGTGACGTTCTTGCTCATCACCTCGCCGAGCTCGCGCCAGATCTGGAATGGGTTCTCGGTGCCGTCACTCGAGATCAGCCTTTGGTTTAAATCTTCCTGGCGTTTGCGTTCGGCGTCGAACGAGCCATTGCCGTCTGCGGCCGAGGAGCTCCTGGCATATTGCACCGCGTTCGGGCCGGCGCGGAAGCCGCCGAAGATGCACGACATGAGCGAATTCGCGCCGAGACGGTTGGCGCCGTGGATCGTGTAATCGCATTCTCCACAAGCAAATAGACCGGTAATGTTTGTCTGTTGGTTGAAGTCGACCCAGAGGCCACCCATGGTGTAGTGCATGCCGGGGAAGATCTTCATGGGGACGTCGCGGGGGTCGTCGCCAACGAACTTTTCGTAGATCTCGAGGATGCCTTCGAGCTTGCGGTTGAGGGTCTCGCGATCGATGTGGGTGAGGTCGAGGTAGACCATCGCCTGGCCGTCGATGCCGAGATGCTCTTCGTGGACGATCTTGTGAATGGCCCGGGTGGCGACGTCGCGGGGAACGAGGTTGCCGTACTTGGGATACCACTCTTCAAGGAAGTAGTAGCGCTCGGACTCGGGGATGGAGCGAGCTTCGCGCTTGTCGCCGGGAGTTCTGGGAACCCATACGCGGCCGCCTTCGCCGCGGGCTGATTCGGACATGAGGCGAAGCTTGTCTTCGCCGGGGATCGAGGTGGGGTGCACCTGGATCATTTCGCCGTTGGCGTAGTACGCGCCCTGCTGATAGAGAGCGGATTGCGAGGAGCCGGTGCAGACGACGGAGTTGGTGGACTTGCCGAAGATGGCGCCAATGCCGCCGGTAGCCATGATGACGGCGTCGGCGGGGAAGGTGCGGACTTCCATGGTGCGGAGGTCGATGGCGCAGATGCCGCGGCAGATTTTCTTGCTGTCGATGACAGCAGATAGAAATTCCCAGCCTTCGTACTTGGTGACCTTTTTGTCGGACTCGAAGCGGCGGACCTGCTCGTCGAGGGCGTAGAGAAGCTGCTGTCCGGTGGTGGCGCCGGCGAAGGCGGTGCGGTTGTAGAGGGTGCCGCCGAAACGACGGAAATCGAGGATGCCTTCAGGAGTGCGGTTGAAGGGGACGCCCATGCGATCGAGGAGGTCGATGATGCCGGGCGCCTGGTCGCACATATCTTTTACGGGCGACTGGTTGGCGAGGAAGTCGCCGCCGTAGATGGTGTCGTCGAAGTGCTTCCAGGTGGTGTCGCCTTCGCCCTTGAGGTTCTTAGCGGCGTTGATGCCACCCTGCGCGCAGACGGAGTGCGAGCGTTTGACGGGGACGATGGAGAAGAGGTCCACGTGAGCGCTCATTTCGGCGATCTTGATGGTGGCCGAGAGGCCTGCCAGTCCGCCACCGACCACGATAATTTTAGGATTCGCTGCCATGAGTTCCTGCTTACAGTCGGCCCGGGGGCCGCGAAGTATGAATTCTGATTATTCGGAGGGCTGACCGGGCTGAGCCTGGATCATCTCCTGGTAACGCTGATGTTCGCCGGCGTACTTGGGATTGCGGAAGGCGGCGACTGTCGCGAGGCCGACTGCAACAAAGGTGATGCCGATCAACAGGCAGACATAGCCCATCTTGCGCTGCGCATTCTCGCCCTGGGTGATGCCCCACTTTGCGCAGAAGAGCCAGATGCCGTAGGCGAAGTGCCACGACGCGGCGATAATTCCGACGCAATAGAAGAGGAAGGACCAGGTGACATAAAGTTCGCCCTGAACTTTTCCGAAGGCAAGCATGTATCCCGGGATGCCGTTGGGAAGCGTGCCGAAGAAGTGCGGGCCAGCGATGCGCATGGTGTAGACGTGCCAGCCGATGTAGACGAAGGTGACCAGTCCGGTCCAGCGCTGGGCGGTGTACATCCAGTTGCCGGTCCAGGGGTATTCGGTGACATTGCCTTCGCCGCGGAACCAGATGTAGAAGCCGTAAATCGCGTGGTAGAGGAGGGGGATGTAGATGCCGACCCACTCCAGGGCCTCGGCGAACGGGAGGCCGGTGAGGAACTTGACCTGATCGGCATACGCGTGAGGGCCGTTGGTGGCAAAGGCATTAGAGATGAAGTGTTCCACCAGGAAAGCGCCGACGGGAATGATGCCACTAAGGGAGTGCAGACGCCGGAGGAGGAAGGAATGGCCTTGTCCGGCACGCAAGGGAGGCACTCCCCTGCGAATGGTAGTACTGGGTGAAGCTGCCACGATGAAGGACTCCTCTTACTGAATGCTTCGGAGTGCAGATTAGAACCTTGCATTATCGAACTTTGCCAACATGGATGGCAAGCGCGTGGGAACCCCGCAAGGCCACATCGACGAAAGTCTATATGTGGGAGAAGCAGGAAGAAGTGATGCGCGTCACATCACGTATAGGACGTGCGTCACTGTTTGCGGAACGGCGCGGAGGTGGATATGCTTCTCGGCCATGCGCTGTTTCCGGATTGCAATTGCGACGTTCGTGGTGGGAGCCGCTTGCTGGGCTTCCGACCCATCCTCTCAGCAAGTCGATCAAATTTTTGCCGAGTACGCGAAGCCGGGATCACCCGGATGTTCGGTGGGGGCAATCCGCGACGGGAACTTTGTCTACAAGAAAAGTTTTGGCGAGGGGAGCCTTGAATTCGGGGTGCCGCTGACATCCGAGTCGGTCTTTTATATGGGGTCGGTTTCGAAACAGTTCACGGCGGCGGCAGTGGTGCTGGCGGCAGAGAAGGGGTTTTTGTCGCTAGATGATGATGTGCAGAAGTATCTGCCGGAGCTGCCGGATTATGGGCATCCGGTGACGCTGCTGGAACTGATTCACCAAACGAGCGGGTTTCGGGATTTCATGGAGCTGGAGGGATTAGCGGGGCGCGACCCGGCGAGCTTGTCAGCGGATGATGCGCTGAAACTGATTGCGCAGCAGAAGGGGCTGAACAATGTGCCGGGCGGCGAATGGATTTACAGCAACTCGAATTATTTCCTGTTGGGCGAGATCGTGCAGCGGGCGACAAAGAAGACGTTGGCGCAATTTTCCGAGGAGAACATTTTTAAGCCGCTGGGCATGACGCATACGCGGTTCTATGACGATCACACGCTGGTGCTGCCGGGACGGGTGGCGGCTTACGATCCGGGGAAAGATGGCACGTTCAAAGTGGATTGGAACAACGCATACGAACTCGTGGGTGGCGGCGGGCTGATGAGTACCGTGGATGACATGCTGCTGTGGGACCGGAATTTTTATGAGAACAAGTTGGGGAGCGGATCGCTGGTGAAAGAGCTGCAGAGCCATGGAAAGCTAAACAATGGCAACCAGATCGACTACGCGATGGGGCTGTCGCTGGGAAATTATCGTGGGCTTCCGACGGTAGCGCACGACGGCGCGCTGTACGGGTATCGGACGGCAATCTTACGGTTTCCGCAGCAGAAATTCAGCGTGGTGACGCTATGCAACTTGGGGAACTCGAACCCGGAGGGGCTGTCGAGAAAGGTGGCGGACCTTTACCTGGCGAACGATTTCAAGGCGCCGGAGGTGCCCAAGCCGGGCGGTGATCTACCGGATCCGACGGGTTTTGCGGGGACGTATTTGGATCCACGAACCCACAACTCGTACACATTCACCGTGAAAGATGGGAAGCTGATGGCCTGGGGAGCGGCGCTGCAACGAATCGGGACGAACCAGTATTACGACTTCAGCACGAACATAATCACGTTCGATCCGGCGCATGGAAAAGTAAACCTGGCGCTGGTCGGCGAGCCGGAATTCTTTGTTGGGTCGAAGGTGGTGGAACCGAAACTGACCGAATCGGAGTTAGCGGCATTTGCGGGTGAGTTTCACAGCGAAGAAATTGATGCGAACTATGGGCTGATGGTGGAGAAGGGGAAGCTGATGCTGCACATCCACAATGCGCCGGAGTTGCAGTTGGCGGCGGTGGGAAAAGATGAATTTCGCTTTGACGAGCTGGGGAGCTTGGTGTTCGAAAGAGACAAGTCTGGGCGAGTGAGCGGGTTCACGTTAATCGGGCAGCGAGTGCGTGGGCTGGTGTTCAAGCGCATGGGGAGAAAACCTTAGTGGGCGGGATGGAAGTTGCCCGCGACGGGGTTCCTCGCTAGAATCCCCACACCCCAACTCATCCCAAGAAGCAGGAACGCGGAGAATTTTTCAACGGCGCCACCGGCGACATCGTTGGCACAAGTGGCAGCAAGTTGCGAGAAGGAAGGGCTGACGCCCTTGAATGGCGAAAAGCTGGCGCGCGCAATTGCGCAACAGTTCACCGTGCATGAAGACGAGGTCGCAATTTTGCGAATTGAAGAGACGCGATTGATCTTTGTGTACCCGGTGAAACTGCACGATGTGGGCTACATTCCGCTGAACGCGACGACATCGGTGGCGGGGCGCACGGCGGCGACAAAGCATCCCGAGGTGATCAATAACTTTCCGCAGACGAAGCATGTGAGCGTATTCGAGTCCGTGGAGCTGAGTACGCAACCACACAGCCTGATGGACAGGCATGACAAGCCGCATATCCAGAAGTTGATGTCGGCGCCGGTGATGAAGAATGAGAAAGCTGTGGGGGCGGTGCAGGTGTGCCGGAAGGGGATGACGGGGCCATCGTCAGGTGCGGACTTCCGGCCGGAAGATTTGCAGAAGCTGGTGAGCTGCTGCTCGGATATCGCGGGGTGCTTTTAGAGGGTGCGTGGGTAGGGGCCCTTCGACTGCGCAGCCCTTTGCGCTGCTTCGCTCAGGATGACCGTACAAGAAAAAAGGCCGCATCGAGTGACGATGCGGCCTTGGTGTTTTTGGTGCGGTTATCGGGAGCCGGTCTTGGTGGTGGCGGCGGCGTCCGGAGATTGCTTGGAGGCCGACGGCCCGGATTCGGCATAGATGTTATAGGTGTGTTCGAGCCAGGATGCTCCGTTGAGCGACTTCAGTGCGATGTAGAGCTTTGCGCCGTTCGCAGGGATCGAGGCGATGGTGTAGTTGAGGTTCTTGGTGGTGACCTTGGCGAGATCGCTTCCGCCATAGGTGGTGCCAACGTAGAGTTCGTACTCGGTGATACCGGTGCCGGCAGCCCATTGGAATTCGACGTTGGTGGAGGTAGAGAGGTGGCTGTTCGGAGCCGGAGAGGTTAGGGTAGCGGCGGTGCCGGTTCCGTGACAGTAGTAGTTGTAGCTATGGGTGAGCCAGGATGCTCCGTTCAGCGACTTGAGCTGGACGTAGAGCTTCTCGCCGTTGTTAGGCAAGGAGGCCACGGTGTAGTTGAGGTTCTTGGTCGTCACTTTGGCGAGATCGGAACCGCCGTAGGTGGAACCGATATAGAGCTCGTACTCGGTGATGCCGGTGCCGGCGCTCCATTGGAACTCGACGTTGGTGTTAGACGAGAGTTTGCTGTTGGCGGCCGGGCTGGTGATGACGCCGGCGGTACCGGTGCCGCTCGCGTAATAGTTATACGCATGCGTGAGGTAGGTGGCGCCGTTGAGTGATTTCAGCGTGACGTAGAGCTTCTCGCCGTTGGTCGGGAGAGGGCTGGCGGTTGCGCTGGTACTGGTGACCGTGCCACTGCTGTAGATGTCGGAGCCACCGACGGTGGAACCGATGAGCAGCTGATAGGAAGAGATGCCGGTGCCGGTGGTCCAGGAGAACAACTGGCTGGAGCCGGAGAGCTTGCTATTGGCAGCGGGCGAACTGATGGTGGCCGCGGTGCCGGTTCCAGAAGCGTAGTAGTTGTACGAGTTGGAGTAGTTGTTGCCGCCGGAGACGGTGGTGAGTTTGACGTAGAGCTTTTCACCGTTGGTGGGGAGACCGGAAGCAGCGTACGAAGTGGTCAAGATGCCGGTGGCATTGAGGATGTTGGAGCCGCCGACGGTGGTACCGATGGACAGAGTGTAGCTCGACGCACCGGAGACGCTGTTCCACATGAAGGTGGGGCTGGAGTTCGAGAGCTTCGTTCCGGGCGTGGGGCTGGAGATTACAGCGGGCGTGATGCTGGCGCTGGGCAACTGGAGGTCCCAGGTGCTGCGTCCGTGGGTGGCGGCGCGTAGGATGCGAGCGCCCTCGTGGAGCTTCATCCCGACGACGGCGACATTGGGCAAGCCGGTACCTGCGGTGGCCCAGGTGCTGCCGCCATCGGTGGTGTAGTAGACGCCTACGTCGGTGGCAACGTAGTAGGTGTTGGCGAAATCAGGATCGATGACGATGTCGTTGGCGGGAGAGTTGGGCAGATTGCCGGTGATGTCGGAGCAGGTGTTGGAAGTGGTGCTGCACTGGAAGACGTGACCGTTGTCGCCATAGCCGGCGAAACCGGAGAACGTGGCGTAGAAAGTGGTGTAGGTGTGCGGATCGGCCTGGACCATGGTGGCGTAGCGGACCGGCAGGATGCCAGTGCTGGCGACGCTGGGTACGGTGGTCCAGGAGGTGCCAGTGGTGGTGGAGAACTGGACGACGCCGTTGCTGTCGGCGACGAAGATATAGTTCGCGTGGCCGGGGGCGACGGCAATACTGGTGAGAGTGCCGGCTGAGATCGCACCGGCGGTGGTTGGAGACCAGCTGGGGCTGCCGCCGGTCGAGCCGGTCATTTTATAGACCCGGTTTGTCCCGTAATACAGCGTGGTGCTGCTATTGGGATCCATGACCATTGGGGGAATGAAGGCGATGCTATCGCTGGGACTGATGCCGGTGCTGATGTCCGTCCACGAGACGATGCTACCGCCGCTCAGAGAGCGATATGGACCGCCGTTGCCGGGGGTACATCCTGTGTACATGTTGGAGGCGTTGTTGAAATCGATGGCGGTCCATGCGCCATCGCCGCAGGCTACGACAGTCCATTCACTGACGCCGCTGTAGAGCTGGGTGCCGTTGTCCTGAGTGCCGTTGAGCGCAGTGTTTTTGTTGCTGGGGTCCAAGGAGAGGCCGGGATAGAACTCGGTGATGGCGAGATTGTTATTGAGGTCGGTGAGCGCCATGGTGGAGCTGTTGACGTTGGTACTGGTCCAGACCCCACCGTCGTTGCCGATGTAGATGGCGTTCACGGTGGATCCGGTGGTACTAAACGCAATGGCGTGGAAGTCGGGGTGCATCATGACGCCATTGGTGCCGGGGTTCGGGGTGGCCCAACTGGTGCCGCCGTTGATGGTGACGTAAAGTCCACCGTTACCCATGCTGTAGTTGAGAGAACCACCGGCGTATAGAACGCTGGGATTGCTGGGGCTGACGGCGAGGACCATGTCGTACCAACACTGGGTGCCGCAGAAATCGTTTCCGGTTCCGGCGCCGTTGAGAGGAGTGTGGGCGAGGGGATTCCAGTTGGCGCCGCCGTCGGTGCTGACATACATGTTCAGGAGGCCGCTGTTGGCGTTGTCGGCGAACGAGGCGTAGAGAGTAGTGACGCTGGAGGGAGCGTAGACAAGGCTGATGCGTCCAGCGGAGGCGTTGGTATAAGGAAGCTGATGGCCGGAAGCGCCGTTGGTGGCGGTCCAGGTAGCGCCGGAATCGGTGGAGACATAAACGCCTTCAGGCACGCCATAGGTCGCCGGCAAGCCAAAGGGGTTAGACATGGCAGCGTAAGCCTTGGTTTTGCTGACCCAGAAGACTGCAGTGCAAACGCTGTAGTAGGCGCCGGTGGGAGTGCCGCCGGTGGGGCCGACCTGCGTCCAAGTGGTGCCGCCATCGGTGGAGCGATAGATGCCGGAACTGCCTGTGGTGGAGAACTGTGCGCCGGCGAGGATGATGGGACTGCCGGAAGAGACGCTGGGCTGCACGGCAACGGCGCCGATGTAGCTACCGCCATTGAAGTAAGAATCGGAGCCGGTGGGACCACCGAAGTAGGCAGCACCGAGCATGGACCAGTGAGAGCCTCCGTCGGTGGAGTGAAGGATGCCGCCACCGTAGTAGGAGTCGCCGCTGAAGTTTTGTTCGCCAGTTCCGGCGTAGAGATTCAGATGGTTGTTGGGATCGATGGTGATGGAACCGATGGCGAGCGTCGGCTGGTCGTCAGTGAGCGCATTCCAAGTAGTGCCGTTGTCAGTACTCTTCCAGACGCCGCCTTCGGCGCCGCCCGCGTAGATGACAGTGGAGGTGCCGGAGGTAGATTGGTCGACGGCGAGGGTGGTGATGCGTCCGGAGGAAAGGCCGTATCCGTAGCCGCCCTGGTTGGAGGGGCGAGGGCCGACGAGTGTCCAGGGATTCGTGCCGGCTGTGGTGGCGAAGGTGAAGGCAGTTTTGTCGCCGATTCCGTTGGCCATGCTGGCGCGCCGTTGTTGTTCGTTAATGCGCATCTGCATCGCTTCGCCAAACGCACGGCGATGAGCGCCGGCAGGAGTATGGGCGAAAGGGAACGCGCGCTGGTGATAGAACCACTCCTGCCGCTCCTGAGGGCCGGCCTCCATCTTTTCTTTGGGCTCGAAGGTTTCCTGAGCGCAGAGCGCTGCGACGAAGGAAACGCTGAAAAAGGCGACAAGGATGCGGCGGGTGATGGAAAGACTCATAGTGCTCCTCTGTAGTTCCAACGCGCGACTGCGCAAAATGGCCGAGTGAAACGAATATCCCGCGTCGAAGTGGGGGGACACTTCGATTCAAAAAACCGAGCGACAACTCGAGAGAAGAAGCAGAGCTTACCACAGAAAATCGGGCGGTAACCCTTGAAAAACTAGGCAAATTACGAAAGTCATTTTGACAAAGTCACAGAGCGAGTTGGGGATGAAAAGATCGGTTAAAGCCTTCTTCTGCGACGTTTGGGAGACGTTCGGAATTGGGTACCAGCGGCTTGCGCGTCACAGACTCTTACGGTCCGCAAGGCTACGATGGGTGGCAAAAGAACCCGATTATGCGGAACAACGGCGCATGATGGGGCTCCCATAGAGGAGGAAGCGATGGCGAATGCAGCGGTGGCATCTGCAACTCTTGAGCACCTACAAACGGCTTATGACGGGGAAAGCAATGCCCGGGTGCGCTACCGCCTGTTTGCGGTGCAAGCGGACCTGGATGGGTATCGCGATGTGGCGAGCTTATTCCGGGCGGCGGCGCGGGCGGAACAGGTGCATGCGGAGAATCATGCGCGGGTGATCCGATCCATGGGAGCCGAGCCGAAACGGAACATTCTGTCAGTGCATGTGGACGAAACAGCGAAGAACCTGGAGACGGCGATTCTCGGGGAAGAATACGAGCGGGATGTGATGTATCCGGAATTTGTTGCGGAGGCGAAAGAGAGCCGGCAGAATGCGGCGGCGCGGTCGTTCGCATATGCGATGGAGGTGGAGGCGGTTCATGCACAGCTCTTTAGGCTCGCGCTTGAACGGCTGAAATTCGGGCTGGAGGCGGTGAAGTATTACGTGTGCCTGGTGTGCGGGTTTACCACGAGGGATGTGGAGATTGCGAAGTGTTTGGTGTGCAGCAATCCGCGGGAGAGATTTGAGATTGTGAGTTGAGGAGAGCGCAACACCCTTCGACTGCAAATCCGCATCGTTATGCGGATTCTTCGCTCATATGACAGCAATATAAGAGCGCTGCGACGATAGGGGTTCCTTCGAACTCCGCACGCTTCGCGCGGTTCGCTCACGATGACAGAGGGTTGGCGTCGATCCACGCTAGGAACTGGCGGAAGGCGGCGCCGCGATGGCTGTAGTGTGACTTTTCTTCCGCGCTGAGTTCTGCGAAGGTCTTGCCAATTTCCGGAAAGAAAAACATAGGATCGTAACCGAAGCCGTTCGAGCCACGAAGGGCGTGGAGGATTCTGCCCTCGGCTTGGCCGCGGAAGGTGGCGAGAGTGTGTCCGTCGCGGGCGAGGGCGAGGACGCAGACGAAGCGGCCGGTGCGCTGGGGATCGGGGACCGTCTTGAGGCGATCGAGCACGAGTTGATTGTTGCGGTCGTCGATATCGGGGCCGGCGTAGCCGAGTTCGTCGGTGGCGTAGCGCGCGGAGTGTACGCCAGGAGCGCCTTGGAGAGCATCGACTTCGAGGCCGGAATCGTCGGCGAGGGTGAGCTGGCCGGCAACGTGAAGGCTGTAGTAGTTGGCCTTGATGATGGCGTTGGCTTCGAAGGTGTCGCCGTCTTCGACGGGAGGCTCGAGCTGCTTGTAGTCGGGGAGGAGATCGAGTTCGACGTCGTGGACGCGGGCGGCGCCGATGAAATCGCGGATCTTGCCGGGGTTGGAGGTGGCGACGAGGATGCGGCGCATTTCAAAAACCTACCACGGAGACACGGAGGCACGGAGAGTTTTAGCGATTAGGCGTTGGGGAGGGTGTTGACCGGATTGGTAGATCGGGCGATCACGAAGAGCGCGATAAGAAAGATTAGGGAGACGGCGGAGATGAGGTCGCCCCAGGTTTCGTCGGAGGTGCGGGCGTAGTCGATGGTGACTTCATGGTGGCCGGTGGGGAGATCGAGGACCATGCGGCCGTCGGTGAGATCGGCGGAGCGCGGGTAAGGCTGATGGTCGACGTGGACGCTCCAGGCAGGGAAGTCGAGAAGGCGGAGAGTGTCCCGGGTGGGGACTTGGGAGTCGATGGCGAAGCGCTTGTGCTCTGGCTGCCAGAGCTGGGAGTCGCTGTGAACCAAAGTTGCAGGTGAAACCTTGCGCTGCTCGTCGGTCTGGCTTGCGATTTGGATGGCGATGCGCGGCGTATAAGGATGCGCGTTGGAGTTGTCGGCGGTGAGGGGCGTGTATTCGTCAGTGCCTTCGTAGCCTTCGCCATTGTTGATGGCTTCGAAAAGCGAGACAGGACGGTCTTCGGGATAAATCTTCTGGTGGAACTGCCAATAACAGAGACCAATAGTGCAAGGGACCAGGAGGAAGAGTGCGTACTTGGCGCGCGGGACGCGGGCGAAAGCGGCGCCGGCGAAGAGCGCGAGCGCGACGTTGAGGACCATGAGCCAGCGCCAGGGAAATTGCACGAACATGAGCTTCGGTGCGAACTGCCAGACAAGGGCGCTGATCGGGAGAAGAAGGAAGATCGTCAGGATCACGCTGGCGAGGAGGATGCTGTAAAGCTGCGGTGCGCGCTGGCGCAGGGGCCGCGCGAAGCCGGCGACGAGAGCGGCGAGGATGAATTCAATGACCGCGAAGATGGAAGTGTGGAGGAGGACGGCGTCGTGTTCGGCGTCGGCGGTGCGAGCGAAGAGGAAATTGTCGTGGGGTGAGGAGCCGGAGGTGACAGCCTGGGCAATCTGCACCCAACGCTGTTCATAGATTGCGGGGATGAGGAAGAAGGCGGCGAGGCCGAGGCCAAGGGCGAGAGCAATGGCGGCGCGGATCAGCGGTTCGGCGCGGCGCAGTTGGATGGCGCGGATGATTACGACGAACGCGAGCAGATAGGTGGCGATGACGGCGGCGGGGAGATTGGTGAGCCAGATGGCCGCCACGTGCAGAGCCAGCAGGCTGGAGTTCTTGAGGAGCCCGCCGCGATCGCGCAGGGCGAAGAGCAGGATGCCGGGAAGCCAGATGGCGGCGATCATCTCGGCGAAGGCGCCGCGTTCGTAGATCACAACTTATAGATAAGGATTTACCGCATAGAAGATCGCGGCGAGGACAGCGGCGCGGTCGTCGAGCCACTCGCGCGCGAAGAGGAACATGCTGATGCCGGCGGCGATACAGACGATTACTGAAAGTGCGCCGGGCGTGGCGGAGATGGGAAGGGCGAGGGTGAGAAGGGCCCCCATCATCCAGGAGATGGGTGGATAGAAGACGAAGCGCGGCTCACCGGAACCGTAGTTGGCGAAGGCGGCCCAGTGCGGATAGAGGGTGCCCAGCTTCCATTGGCGGGCGACTTCGATCCAGGAACAGACGTGGAAGGTGAGGTCGTGACCGTTGCTTGTGCCATAGAAGAAATAGGGAAGCACGACAGCAGCGGCGGCGACGATAGTCCACCAAAGTCCAAGACGCATTCCGTTTTTGAAACCCATGTGTCGCCCATCTTAGCGGAGCGCCTGAAAACGCGGAAACAAAGGATTGAGGCGATGCGAGAAGTCGTGGTGCGCGAGAGCTTGACGCAGATCGATGTGATGCAGGTCACAGTACGATGCAATTTCACTGCGTTAAGGAAGAAGGGAGTCGGATTAGCTGTGAGCTGTGCAGGGTCGAACCAGGGTCACTTTGTTGGGATATTTCTTCGGGTCACGCGAAAAGTTTAAACGAGCTCTCCCATGGCCGTGGGCGGCAGCGCTGGTACTGGGAACCGCGCTGCCGCTTTCGGCGCAACAGGCGAGGCCATGCCCGTCCGGTGACGAGAGTGCTGAATGCTCGGCGACCGCGAAGGCGAAGATTCTGGATCCGATGGCCGACCCGAGAAGCGCGGACGCGGTGTTTAGCGTAGACCCGGCAAACCGCACGGCAACCTCGAAGACGGAGCCGGGGACCCGGTTTGCGAATGGGAGTAAACGACCGGGAACGGCGCCCGCCGGAAATCGCGAACCGTCGGACGAGCGGACACCAGAGCCTCTGCTGGAATTCGAAAAATATGTAGAGAGATCGCTGGGGCATCCGCTACAGCTGTTTGGGCGGAGCCTGTTTGCGCATGCCCCGTCGACGTTTGCGCCGGTGAATGATGCGCCGGTTCCGGCGGATTACGTGATTGGTCCGGGCGATGAACTGGTGGTGCGCGGATGGGGGCAGGTGGAGATTGAAGCGCGGGTGATGGTGGATCGCGCGGGACAAGTCTTCCTGCCGAAGGTGGGGATGATCTCGGTGGCAGGCGTGCACTATGCGGATTTGCACGACCACACGCAAAGGGCGATCCAGCGGGTGTTCCACAACTTCGAGTTGTCGGTGTCGCTGGGTCAGTTGAGGACGATACAGATTTACGCGGTTGGGCAGGCGCGGGCGCCGGGCAGTTATACGGTGAGTTCGCTAAGCACACTGGTGAACGCGTTGTTTGCGTGCGGTGGGCCTTCGGCGCGGGGGTCGCTGCGGGCGATCGAGGTCCGGCGTGGGAAAGAAACAGTTGCGAAATTCGATCTGTATGAGTTCCTGCTGAACGGCGATCGGTCGAACGATGTGGGGCTGTTGCCGGGCGATGTGGTGTACATCCCGCCGGTTGGAGGGCTTGCGGCAGTGGCCGGAAGCGTGAATGCGCCGGCCATTTATGAGATGAAACGCGACGCGACGCTGGCGGATGCGCTGGCGATGGCGGGCGGACTGGCGGCAACGGCGGATGGGCAGAAGGTTTCCATCGAGCGGATTGAGCAGCATTGCGTGCGGAACGTACGTGAGGTCGCGCTGGATGGAGCGGAGAAGAATTTCACGCTGAGCGATGGCGATGTGGTGCGGGTGATTGCGGTTTCACCGGCGATTGAGGATGCGGTGACGCTGCGGGGGAATGTGGCGCATCCGGGGCGATATCGGTGGCGCGAGGGGATGCGGGTTCACGATTTGATTCCCGATCGCGGGTTTCTGCTGACCGAAGAATATTGGAACAACAAAAATAAGCTGGTGAATGGCGGAGAATCGGAAGGCGTGGCGGGACTCGACGTAAAGCAACCTGCGCCGGAGATCAACTGGGACTACGCGGCGGTGCAGCGTACGAATGCGGCGGACCTGACCTGGGAAATTTTGCCGTTCAACTTGGCAAAGGCGATTGAGGCGGGTGCCGAGAATGATCTCCCGCTGCTCGCGGGCGATGTAGTGACGATCTTTTCCGAGCGCGACCTGGCGCTGCCGAACACAGAACAGACGAAGCTGGTGCGGTTGGAGGGCGAGGTGCGCGCGCCGGGAGTGTATCGGTGTCGTAAGGGAGAGACGCTGCGGGAATTAGTGACGCGGGTGGGACTGACGGAGGACAGCTATCTGTTCGGCGCGGAGTTTACGCGGGAAAGCACGCGACGTCAGCAGCAGGACGCGTTCGAACGCATGATTGCGGAGATGGAGAAGAACCTGGCGAGAATCCAGACGCAACGGGTAGACACGAGCGCCAATGCCGCGAGCGCGCAGGAGGGGAACGAGGCGCGACGAGATGTGCTGGAGAAGCTGCGCAGTTTGCAGCCGTCGGGAAGAGTTGTGCTGTCGCTGGCGCCGGATGCGCGGGAGACGGAGCAGTTGCCGGGGATCGTGCTGGAAGACGGCGACCGGTTTGTGGTGCCGCACACGCCAGCGACGGTGGGGGTGGCGGGCGAGGTCTACAACCAGGGGGCGCTGCTGTATCGGCCGCGTTTGCGTGTGCGGGATTACCTGCGGGATGCGGGAGGTCCGACACGCGGGGCAGATTCGGGGCGAATGTTTGTGCTGCGGGCGGATGGGCGCGTGGTGAGCCGGCAGATGGACTCGCTGTGGAGCTCGAAATTCGAAGATTTGAGGATTTACCCGGGGGACACGATTGTTGCGCTGGCGCGGATGGAGCGGGGTGCGTTTTTCCGCGGGCTGAAAGATTGGTCGCAGGTGATCTCGGATTTCGCGCTCGGGGCGGCAGCCGTGAAGGTGCTGCAATGACGGTTGCCGTCGAGATTGCAGAACAAGATCTTGAGCTGGAGCGGATCGACCTGCTGCGCCTTGCGACTCGGAACCGAAAAACGCTGTTATTGGTTGCGATAGCGGCGGCGGTGGGTTTCTCCGTCATGACGATGCTTCTGCCGGTGCGATATACGGCGACGACGCGTTTGTTGCCGCCACAGCAGAATCAGTCACTGGCGACGCTGTTCATGGGACAGACGGGCGGGACGGGCCTGTCGAGCGTGGCGCAGAAGGAGCTGGGGATCAAGAATTCGGCGTACCTTTACATCGGAATGCTGAACAGCCGCAGCGTGCGGGATGGGCTGATTGAGCACGCTGGGCTGGCGCGGGTGTATGGGATGCGCGGGGCGTCGGAGGTGAGGGCGGAGCTGGCGCGCCGGACGCGGATCCAACTTACAAAAGAAGGAATGATCACAGTGGCGGTGGAGGACGGCGATCCGCAACGGGCGGCGGTGCTGGCAAATGGATATTCCGAGGAACTGCGGCGAACGACGCAACGGCTGGCGATGACCGAGGCTGCGCAGAGAAGGCAGTTCTTCGACGATCAGGTGCAGCAGACGCGGGAGGATCTGAACCGCGCGGAGACGGTGTTTCGCGAAGTGCAGCAGAAGACCGGGATGCTGCAGATGGACGCGCAGGCGAAAACGTTGATCGAAACGGCGGCGATGTTGCGAGCGCAGATCGCGGCGGGAGAGGTGCAGTTGCGGACGCTGCGCGCCTTTGGGACGGAACAGAACCCCGACGTGCGCCAGCAGGAAGCGCAACTCGGGGGGTGGCGCAGCGAGCTGGGACGGCTGGAATCACAGGGCGGCGATGCGGCTTTCAGCAAAGGACGTGCGCCGGCGCAGGCTGAGGAATATGTGCGGGCGATGCGGAACGTGAAGTATCACGAGGCAGTGCTGGAGATGCTGTTGAAGCAATTGGAGGCCGCCAAGCTTGACGAGGCGAAAGAGGCGACGGTGATCCAGGTAGTGGACGCGGCGGTGGCACCGGATGCGAGGAGTTCCCCGAAGCGAAGCGCAATTGTAGTGCTGGGGACGGTGGCCGCACTGATGTTAGCAATGGTTGTGCTGTGGGTGCGGGAGGAGTACGCACACAACACGGCTTGGCAGCAGAGATGGTGCGAGTTGCGAATGGACTGGAGGCGCGCGTGATCCGCGTGCTGCATGTGGTTGGCGGGCTGGGAGTGGGCGGGACGGAGACGTGGCTGACGAAAGGGCTGGAGACGATCGACCGGCACCGCTACCAATTCGATTTCCTGGTGCATGGCGATGGGCCGCAACCGTATCGGAAACGAATTGAGGAGGCAGGCGGACGGGTGTTGAGCTGTCCGTGGCCGCGACGCTTTCCGCTGTATGCGTCGGCTTTGTTCCGCATTTTACGGGAGGGCCGATACCGAGCACTGCATGCGCACACGCACGCGTCGAGTGGATTTGCGCTGGCGATTGCCGCGGCGGCGGGAGTGCCGGTACGGGTTTTCCATTCGCACACTGCGGAAGATGCGAGCGACGGAACGAGGTGGAAGGCGGCATATTTCTGGTGCGCGCGGCAATTGATCCAGCGCTATGCGACGCGCGGGATCGCGGTGAGCGAGGAGGCGGCACGCCCGTTCTTTCCCGCGGATTGGCGGCAGAAAGCGCCGCAGTGGCGGGTGTCGCCAATCGGAATCGACCTGGCTGCGTTCGCGACGGGCGAGGAGCGCGGTGAAGTGCGGCAGGAGTTGAAGATTTCGCCGGGAACCATTGCGGTGGTGCATGTGGGCCGCTTCGCGGAGGTGAAGAACCACGAGTTGCTCGTCGAGATTGCCTTGGAGTTGGCAATGGGTGATCGCGAGATTGTGTTTGTGCTGGTGGGAGATGGTGAGCGGCGCAGGTTCATCGAGCGGGAGATTGAGTCGTGGGGATTAAGCGCGCGATTCAGGATGCTGGGAGTCCGGAATGACGTGGAGCGGATTCTGAAGGCATGCGATGTGTTCGTTTTGCCTTCGCGTTATGAGGGTTATCCCCTGGCCTACGTGGAGGCGCAGGCGGCGGGACTGCCATGCGTGATCTCAGACGTGGTGGCGCCGGCGGCAGACCTGGTGCCGAGACGGACGATGCGATTGCCGGTGACTGCGGAACCGAGAGTTTGGGCAGATGCGATCAGGGCTGCGAGCGGGATGCGACGGCCGAAGATGGTGCCGCGACAGTTGCGCAGCGTGGCGATTGAATCGTCGATGGAGCACATGGTGGAGAGCTACTACTGATGCTGGCGTGGATGGCGGTGATCGTACTGTCGGTCTCGCACGGAGTTTATCTCGTGCCATTCGTGCGCTCGTTGCGAAGGAAGCGAGTGCCATCGGCAATGGAATTCGTCGGCCTGTCGGCGGTGCTGTACTTCGATCTCGGAGTGGTGCTTGAGGCAATGGGATGGAGATACGAGAGCGCGTTCTTCGCGCCGGTGTTTGAGGCGTCACCGGGGCGATTGGTGCTGGCGATCGCGTTGATGGCGGCAGCGCCCTGGCTGATTCGGCTGGGGGCGGGGCGGCGGGTTTCGGCAGCTGGTGACGGTTTGACGTTGAAGAATGGATGGTATCGGCGCGCGTTTTATGGGGGCGCTCTCCTGGTGTGCGCGGTGTGCGTGGCGATTCCGGTTGCGGTGATTGGATTTGGCGCCCCGCTGTGGGAGATGCGGTTCCTGCTGGGACAGGCGATGGGAGCGTGGATCGAGGTGTTGACGCTGCCCATGTGCTTGCTGGCGTTCTATGTGCGGCTGGACGACGCGAGAAGTTGGAAAGGCAAGGGCTTTACCGCGTTTTTGCTGGCGAGCTCGGTGGTTGCGACCGTTGCTATGGGAGAACGCACGCTGCTGTTGCTGCCGTTCGTGATCGTGGTGCTGTTCAGCGGAGATGTTTCGTGGAAGAAGTGGGCAGCGACTGCGATAGCGGGCGTAGTAGTGGCCGCGTGGATGTTGCCGGCCTTTAAGTTCGCGCAGGAGGGAAGACGCACGTCGTTGGGACAGTTGGTGGCGGAAACCGTGGGGAACGATTTCTACCGCGCTCCTGAACTGGTGACTGCGTTGGGAATGTCGTCCGCGATTGGGACGCATGAGATGGGATACTCCGGAGCGGGGTATGTGTATGCATCGTTGCTATTCGTGCCGCGTTCGATCGCGGAATTCAAGGGAAATTCCTCGGCTACGAGTTTCACAGCGCGGGTGATGCAGGAGGCGGAAGACTCGCTGTCGTGGGGATTCGGAATCAGCGCGGTGAGCGAGGCAGTGTTGAACTTCGGTTTCCTGTTAGCGCCGTTGGTGTTGGTGGCGTATGGCGCGGCGCTGGGATGGTTGACGCGGCGGGCGGAAAGGTGGACAGCATTGCGGACGCCTTTGTGTCTCGCGGGATTGTGGCTGTTCGGGTATCACTTGCCGGCATTGCTAGCGTTATTCGGAACGATGGCGCTGGTGGGGGTGATCTGTGAGCGATGGTTCGCTGGCGCGGCGCTTGCTGGCATCAGCGCGGAACGTGCGACATGCTGAGGCCGCGAATTTCGGTGGTGATGCCGGTATTCAACTGCGAGAAGACGCTCGAGACGGCGGTGCGATCGATTGTGGCGCAAAGCTTTCAGGATTGGGAGCTGCTGATTGTAGACGACGGATCGAGCGATCGGTCGCGCGAAATGGCCCGGGAACTGAGAGACGAGCGTGTGCGCGTGGTGCAGGACGGATTGGGAAACCGAGGATCGGCGTTTCGACTGAACGAGGGCGTGGATGCGGCGCGCGGCGAGGTGATTGCGCGGATGGACGGCGACGACATCAGCTTTCCGCAGCGGCTTGCGAGGCAGTGGGAGTTCTTGAAGAAGCAGCCGGAGGTGGATTTGGTGGGATGCAGCATGGTGTTGTTCAAGAACTCTGGCAAGTTGCTTGGCGTGCAGCGAGCGCGTATCTCGCACGATGAGATTTGCGGGAGCACGATGCGGTCGTGCCTGCTGCCCCATGCGACATGGATGGGCAGGACGAATTGGTTCCGCGCCAATCGTTACGACACGCGGCGGCGGCGCGTGGAAGACCGGGAGCTTTTGTTGCGAGCGCGAGGGCACAGCCGCTTTGCTGGGATTGATGAGGTGATGTACGCGTACCGCGTGGAGCGTGTGTCGATTGCAAAGAACGCGCTTGCCCGCAGGGAATATGCGGCGGCACTTTGGCAGGATGCCGTGAGACGTGGTCGGCCGTCGGAAGGGATTTTGGCGGCAGGCGCGGAAATGGCGAAGCTCCTGATCGATAGCGTTGCGCTGGGAACACGGACCGAGTGCTGGATCCTGCGACATCGACAGGCGAGGGCGGGCGAGCGGATTCCGGAAGAATGGCGACGAGTGTGGAGTGGATTGCAGAGCGGCCTAGCGGAGGCGTGCTGATGCGGATCCTTTATGTGATCACACGCGCGGTGCATGGGGGAGCGCAGTCGCACGTTTTCGATTTGGCCACGGAGGCGTCGAAGCGTGGCGAAGTGATAGTGGCGTGCGGCGAAGACGGTCCGCTGGGCGAACAGTTGCGGGATGCGGGATTGCGGTTCGAAGTGATGACCGATCTTAAGCACCCGGTGCATTTGTGGCACGACATGCGCGGTGTGAAGGAAATTTGCCGATTGATCCGGCAATTCGATCCGGACGTGGTGCACGCCCATTCTGGAAAAGCGGGTGTGGTGGCTCGGCTGGCGGCGTGCTTCGAGCATGTGCCCTCGGTGTACACCGCACACGGGTTCCTGTTCGGACAGAACGCGGGGCGACTAGCCAGAGCGGTTTCGCTGGCGGGTGAGTGGGTAGGTTCGCGTGCGGGAGATTGGACGATTGCTGTTTCACGGTCGGAGGCGCGGCTGGCGCGTCACTATCGGATAGCGGACGGAGGGCGGATGACGGTGATCGCGAACGGAGTGACGGCAGTTCCGCATCGTGCGCGTCCGCAGCTCTCGCCTCCGGTGATAGCGATGGCGGCGAGGTTTGCGTATCCAAAGCAGCAAGAGTTGTTGATACGCGCTTTCAGCCGTGTGCCGGGAAATGCGCACCTGTGGCTGATCGGCGATGGGCCGGCAGTGATGGCGGCTTGGGCCGCGGCGCGTAGGAGTGATGCACGGAATCGGATCGTTTTCTGGAATGATCGAAACGACGTCCGCGAGTTGCTCGCACAGGCTCAGGTGGCCGCACTGATTTCGGACTCCGAGGGATTTGGGTTGTCGCTGGTAGAAGCGATGAGCGTGGGTTTGCCGGTGATTGCGAGCGATTGCGGCGGGATGAGCGAGATCGTGGAGCACGGGCTGACGGGCGAGCTGGTGCGGTGCGGTGACGAACACGCGCTGGGGGATGCCATCTACCGACTGGTTTCGAATGCGGAATTGCGCACGCGCATGGGGGCGGCGGGATATCGACGGTATCGCGAGAACTTCACCACGGAGCAGATGATGCGGCGGACATTCGAAGTGTATGGCGCGGTGCTCGGGGCCGGGAGTGGATTGCCTGAGGCCGCGCGTCCGGAGCGTGGTTATGCGTCGGGAGATTGACTTCTATGCGTCGGCATGAGCCGCTTGCTGGGCGAAGAGCGCTGTTGATGGCGATTGACTGTGCGATGGCTGCCGCCGTGGGGTGGATTCTAGGCAGACACGGTACGGGGTCGGCGCAATCGAGCGCATCGTGGTGCATGGCGCTGATTTCCTGCGCGATACTGTCGCTCCTGGGTGCATATCACGATGTGATGGAACGGCCCGGGTCGTGGCATCGGTATTGCAGCGCGGTGGCTGCGGCGGCTGCGGGAGTCGGGTTACTCGGAGTGGTAGCGGCGTGGCACCTCGGAATTTCGCGCGCGACGGTGGTGCTGGGATCGGCGGTGCTGTTTGTCGGGCTTCGCGTCACGCGGAGCGTGCTGGTCTTTCTCCATCACAAACTACTTCCCACAAAAACGCTTTGGGTAATCGCCGAGAGTAGTGCCGAGGCGCGGCGATTGGCGGAGAAGGTTAGAAGTGCGGAATCGCGCTTCGAGGTGAGACGCTCGTCGACTCTGCCGGCGGACGAGGAGCTTAGCGAGGCGATTGCCGATTTCGATGCCGTCTTATGCACACCGGCAGTGCGAGCGGAAGTGGAAGCCGGATGTAGGGCGGCGAATAGAGAATTGCTGATTGTGCCGGAGGTCGAACAGATTCGCACCGTATCAGCGCGGACCAAAATGTTCGACGACCTGGCGGTGCTATCTCTTCCGAAGGAAGGTGGGGGAAGAACCGAGGCGGTGCTGCAGCGCAGTTCTGATATCGCGGCGGCGGCGTTGATCGGGATAGTGATGTTGCCGGTGATGGCGATGATAGCGCTGCTGGTGTGGATGGATTCCGCGGGTGGAGTTTTGTTTCGCCAGGAGCGGCGCGGACTTGATGGCAAGAAATTCGAGATGCTGAAATTTCGCACCATGATCGCGGGGGCGGAGAACGCGTCCGGGGCAGTGCTGGCGAGTAGCGAGGACCGGCGCATCACGCGGGCTGGGCGATGGCTGCGGTCGACACGGCTAGATGAGCTTCCGCAACTGTGGAATGTGATCCGCGGCGATATGAGGCTGGTGGGTCCAAGGCCGGAGCGTGAGGAGTTGGCGAGGGGTATCGAGGAGAAGGTGCCCGATTTTTGTCTGCGAACGATGGTGAAGCCTGGGCTGACGGGCTTAGCACAGGTTTATGGTTCGTACACAACGTCGGCGGAAGATAAGCTGCGGCTGGACGTGCTGTACATCACGAAGGCTTCGCTGCGGCTGGATTTGCAAATCATGCTGATGACGTTGCGGGTCGCATTGCAGCGCGAACGAGCGCGGGGAGTGCCAGTCTCACCGATATTGGAGCTAACGGTTCCGTCCCACACGGCAATCGACAAAAGGCAGAACGCCTGAGACGGGCTACAGGCGAGGTTTTACAAAACGTTACTCTCTCGCGGGCGCAGTCGGGCTGCTCTCGATTTGGGCGAACTCCCTCATAGTCAAGGCATCTAACCAAAGGAGTGCAAGAGCCAAGCAGCTTCGTCATAGACCAGAGATCGAGAAGAGGGAGACCTATGAAAAGGAATTTGATGGTATTGGCAACAGCAGCGCTATTCTCCGTGGGCATGGCCGTGGCACAAAGCGCGGGCGGTGCAGCGGGCACCGCGGGTGGCACAACGGGCGCTGCGACAGGCACAACCGGTGTAGCCGGCCAGAGCACAACCGGTGTGGCGGGCCAGAGCACGACGGGTGCGGCAGGCACCACTGGCACGATGGGAACGGGAACGGCGGGGCAGACAGGTAACGCGGTTGGAACGACCGGCACTTCGGCGACTCCGAATGGATTGAGTGGCACGAACCCCGGCGCTACCGCAGGGCAGACGGGCGTGAATGGGACGAGCTCAATGAGTGGAACCAGCGCCGTGAACGGAACGACGGGAGCCGCCGGCACGACTGGGACCGCCGCGGGAACGACGGGCACGGCTACCGGAACGACTGGCACGGCCGCCGGAACTGAAAATGGGACGATAGCACCGTCACCGACTTCGCCTTCAACTTCTACCACCGGCACGACGGGCATCAGCCCTTCGACGGGGACGACGACTACGCCGAATGGGGTTCCGAACAGCAGCACGACGAACCCAACGACGACTACATCGCCGCAGGGAAGCGCGGTTACGCCGCAATAAGCAGCTAAATCGGAATGAGCACACGAACGCTTGCGCGCAAAGCGCGGGCGTTTTTTATTGCGGCGAAATGTCGGTTAGTGGTGGGTCGCTTTAGCCGTGATGATTGCGGGTATGTTCACCGGCAGCTTATGAAAGCGGCTCGATTCGAGTTCGTTGATTTCATTCAAAGTCAATAAGGTGGTCGACTGGCAAGAGGTGCAGCGGTATTCGTAGCGATCTGGTTTTACAAAACCAACAAACTTGGCGGCGCGTCGGCAGTCTGCGCATTGCAAGGTTTGCGGCACACGCGATGGAATTCAGATATTCCTGTCATGCAGATCGGACATCGAGAGCCTCGGATTTCCGGGATGGCGCGCGGAATGCGCCCTTGTCTAGGATGATGCCAAGCATGCGTCCCAATTGTTAATAGAGTGTTAAAAGGGTTCGTAGTGTGCCGAATGGAAACTGTGTGCAAAACGAATGCCGGCAGACGTAATCTGCCGGCATTGTCATGGGGAGAAAGAATCAATCCATCGAGACCGGCACGGGCTCGAATTCTGGTTCGAGCACTATCGCGCCGCCGACTTCATGCAATTCCAGGTGCTTCGTCTCGGGGGAGAAGAAGAGGCTGGCGATTGTCATGAGGGCACCGATGGTGAGAATGACGGCGGGAGAGAGCCACATATCGCCCTTCTCGATGTTGGCGATGAAGGGGATCTTGTGGGCCCACGCCACGTACACACCGAACCACGCTCCGAGTAATGCTCCGGAGGAGTATCCGAAACCTAGGCCGGCGGCGCGGCGGGAAGTGGGGAAGCGCTCGCAGAGATAAGCGGGCACGACGCCCCAGGCGAGTTTCAACATGGCGGCCATGCAAGTGCCGAGGATCGCCATCTTGATGTTCCGGGCGATAGCTGCGTGATAGAGGATGGAGAAGGCCGGAATTCCGCCGAAGACGAGGAACACGCAATACCACTGGGTGAGCGGCTTGCGCCCGGTGTAGTCGCTCAGCCATCCGTAGAAGTTGTAGCCGAGGAACGCCATGAAGAGGGCGAAGCCATATATGAGGCTGTAGGTGGTGGTGTTGAAACCACGACCGCCCAGGGTGAGGATGTTCGGCAGGAAACCGTACACCGAATAATCGGTGAGGAAGAGGCCGGTCATGAAGAGGAAGACCTGGAGGAAGTCGAAAACTTGGGGCTTCTTGAAGAGGCTGAAGAACGGAGCCTTCTGGATGGTGTTCTCGGCCTTGGCACGTTCGAATTCCGGCGACTCGTGCAGCGTACTGCGGATGAAGAGGGCAAGGAAAACTGGAATTACGCCGGTCATGAAAGCGATGCGCCATCCGTAGCTGGCGATTGCGGCCTTGCCGAGTTGCGAAGAGATCAACGCGACAACCAGTGAAGCGAACACGTAACCGAGCGGGAAGCCGGACTGAATGAAGCCGCCGATCGCACCGCGACGGCGCTGCGGCGCGTGCTCGATGGCGAAGACGTGTCCTACCGCGTACTCACCGCCGAAGAAGCAGCCCATGAAGAACCGCAGGACACAGAACAAAATGTACGACCACACTCCCACCTGTTGATAGGTGGGCAGGAAGCCCGCAAGCAGCGACATGACGCCGACGCCACCGATGGTGAGGATCAGCAGGAAGCGCCGACCGATCTTATCGGCGAAATGGCCGAAGATCGCAGAGCCGACGGGACGGGCGGCCATAGTGATTGAGTAAGTGAAAACAATAGTGAGGTACTGCCAGGCCGCGCTGCCTTTGGGCGAGACGAAGATTTTGACGAGGATGGGGGCCATGACGATGACCATCGCCATGTCGTAGGCATCGAGCATGAACCCCATGAACTGGGAGATCATCGCCAGCTTAGTTTCGCGAGGAAGACGTGGTTCTTCAGACATTCGGGTGGGCTCCCGGATAAGAGGATGAGGAAATGAGTTCGGAGAGAACACGGGTACGTGATCGTGGAGTGGAAGTCGGCATCATCACGGTCGCGCACGTCCTTCGCAATCGGAGACTGCGATGGCTCGGTTTATATCCGAAATATGCCAAGCAACTTGTGCGGAGCGTCACTTTTCCATGTGATAGATCGAAAGGTATCAATATGTGAAGCGGGGGAAGGGTTTGCGCGGAAGGCGCGAGGAACGCGGGTGTGCAAGGATTGTCGCGACACGATGTCATAAGCGATGTTGCCCTAAGGTGGTAGGCGCGGAAGCGCTTGTCACAAACACCGGTGAGCGTGGTTACAAAAACATATCGATAGCCGCTGATATAAGCCGAAGCTGGAGGGCAAATGCGCAGATTTGTCAGCGGCATTCTTGCAGTCACATTGCTTGCTTCCGTGAGCCTTCTAGCCCAGGATGCAAAGCCAGCGACAACCGCGGCGAAAAAGACGACCGCCAAAAAGACGACGACGAAAGCAGCAGTGAAAGCAACGCCGGTCGAGGAAAAGCTCGACAAGGTGCAGCAGGCATTGCAGGCACAGCAGTCCGAGATCCAGCAACAGCAGACACAGATCCAGCAGTTACAGCAACAATTGCAGCAGAGCAGCGCAGTCATACAACAGCAGAATGCACAGTTGCAGAACAGCGTGCAGCAAGCCAGCCAGCAGGCAGCGGCTGCGCAACAAGCGGCGAGCAACCTGAGCGTGAGCGTGGCCGACCTGAAGGCGGGCGATGCGACGATTACGGAGAGCCTGAAGTCAGACGAGAAGAAAGCCGACAAGATCCTGAATCCAGACGCGTATGCGCCGAAGCCGACGATCGTGTCGGCGGTAGCGCCAGTACGCGTGCTTCCGTTGGATCCACCTAAGAAAGACGGGCTGATCCCGACGTTCCGCCTTGGCGTGGTGCGCGTGACCCCGTATGGATTTATCAAGTCGACGGTGGCGGAAGATTCGTCTTCGCCGCGTGGCGATGATTTCCCGTTGCCCGGATTCCTCAATGGCGACACGGGTCCGAACGAGAACCCTGAGTTCCACTTGAAGGCGCGCGCCAGCCGTTTCGGCACGAACATTGAATGGCCGGATGCGTCGAAGAACCTGACCATCACGGGCAAGTTCGAGTTCGACTGGGAAGGCGTGTTCAGCCGCGCGGACAACCGCAACGTTTCGTCGATCCGCAGCAATGCTCCGACGATCCGGTTGGGATTTGTCCGGATGGATTACACGGCGGGGAAGACCGACCTGTTCTTCGAAGCCGGCCAGGACTGGACGCCATTTGGTTCCAGCACTCTGCCGAACTTACTTGAATCGACAGGCAACGGCATTGCGTTCGGCATGTTGTATGAACGCCAGCCGGAAATGCGTTTCGGATTCGTGCAGAGCCTCGGCACGAAGTACAACTTCAAGCTGTCGCCGGAGATCGCGATCGTGCAACCCGGCTTCGGCAATCTCCCGACCGACCTTGGCAATCAGCTCGGATACGGCGAGCGCCAGGGCTCCGACGCGGACCGTCCGGAAGTGGAAGGCCGGGTGGTGTTGCAATGGCAGCTTGATCCGGCAAAGGGCGTAGCGCCGGCCCAGTTGATTGTGAGCGGAGTGCAAGGACGTCGTGAAGCGATCGTTCTGGCATCGGCGGTTCCGGCGGCAGACTTGTCCGCGTTCCCCGATGGCGCAACGGTCAGCAGCGATCGCTGGGGCGTAAGCGTGGAAGGGCAACTGCCCACGCGGTGGTTTACGCTGGTCGGCAAAGCTTATCGCGGCGCTGATCTGCGGTACTTCTTCGCGGGCGAGTTGTTCTCGAATTACAACGACACGGCTGGACTGACGGGCATCTCGAAGGTGGCGTCGGTCGATGGCTCGTCGACGGTAGTGTTCGGGACCAACGCAGCTGGACAAGTAGTGGTTGCGCCGCAGCGTCCGGTCCGTGCAAACGGTGGTTTCCTGAACCTGGGACTGCCGCTCTCAAAGTGGTTCAACGCGAACCCGGCCGGCCGCAATGCCGGTTGGCAGCTTTACTTCACCTACGGCCTGGACCAGGCCGAGTCGCGCGACCTGTATCACATGATCGGCGACGATGCAGCTTCGCGGGCCCGCAATCGACTTGGGGCGGCGACGCTGTATTACAAGCTGAACCAGTGGTGCACATTCGCGTACGAGCAGTCGCTGTATACGACAGTGGCTGTTCCGAACGCGACCACGGGCGCTTACTTCAAGGTAAGCGGCGTGGAAAGCCGGGAATGGAACGATCGGCGCGAGGAGTTTGGACCGATCTTCACGTTCTAGTTGCAAACGTGCTGTTAGCGGAGCAATCTCACTGCGGGGGATGGGCGGACTGTGTCTGCCCATTCCTCTTTGCGCATGAGTTTACGGAGCGGCCTAATGAATACATTACCCATCATGATTGGAGTGCTGTGCGTCTTCGCGCTGGCGTATCGGTATTACGCCGCGTTTCTTGCTGCGAAGGCGCTTGCCCTCGATGATCGTCGAATTACTCCTGCCCATGAACTTGAAGATGGGCATAACTATGTTCCTTCGCCGAAGTGGGTGCTATTTGGACACCACTTCGCAGCGATCGCCGGTGCGGGCCCGCTGGTAGGGCCGACGCTGGCAGCACAGTTCGGGTTCGCGCCCGGATTAGTGTGGATCCTGTTCGGTGCGGTACTTGCGGGGTGCGTGCAGGACTTCATGGTGCTGGTCGCTTCCTTCCGGCACAAGGGAAAGTCACTGGCGGAAGTGGCTCGTACCGAGATCAGTCCGTTCGCCGGATTAGTGGCGATGATCGCAGTGCTGTTCATCCTGCTGGTTACGCTGGCGGGATTGGGCATCGTGGTGGTGAATGCACTGTCGAACAGCCCATGGGGCGTTTTCACGATCGGGATGACGGTCCCAATCGCAATCCTGATGGGACTGTATATGTTCAAGAGCTCGCCCGGGCAGATCCGGGTAGCCGTGCCGAGTGTTGCGGGTGTGATCCTGCTGATCGCGGCGCTGATTGGCGGCCATGCTTTTGCGCAGTCGTCGCATGCGGGTGCGTTGGTCTTCAGCCCGCACCAGATCACGATCCTGATGGCGATTTATGGGTTCGTGGCTTCGATTCTGCCGGTGTGGCTGCTGCTTGAGCCACGCGATTACCTGTCGACGTATGTGAAGCTCGGCACGATCGCGATCCTGATCATCGGCGTGTTTATCGTGCATCCGAACATTCAGTTCCCAGCGATCACGCCGTACATTCACGGCGGCGGACCGATTATCAAAGGCAAGCTGTTTCCATTCCTTTTTGTGACTATCGCCTGTGGCGCGATTTCGGGTTTCCACTCGCTGGTTGCGTCAGGCACCACACCTAAGATGATCGACAAGGAAAGCGACGCGCGGTTCATTGGCTATGGCGCGATGCTTTGCGAAGGTTTGGTCGGCGTTCTCGCGCTGATCGCCGCTTGCTCGATGTTCCAGGGCGATTATTTTGCCATCAACACGGCCCCGGCAGTGTTCGCTAAACTTGGACTGCACACGGTGAACCTCGACATGTTTTCGCAGGAAGTGGGCGAGAAACTGGCAGGTCGGACGGGTGGAGCGGTTTCACTCGCCATCGGCATGGCGCAGATCTTCAAAGGCCTGCCCGGCATGAGCAAACTGATGGGCTACTGGTACCACTATGCCATCATGTTCGAGGCGCTGTTCATTCTTACGACGGTAGATACCGGCACGCGCGTGGCGCGTTACGTGATGCACGAACTACTCGGCAAAGCGTACAAGCCATTTTCCGACCAGAAGTGGTGGCCGGGAACGATCGCGACGACCACGCTGGTGTGCTTCGGATGGGGATACCTGATCTATACGGGCAACATTTCGACCATCTGGCCGCTGTTCGGTACCGGCAACCAGTTGCTGGCGACGATTGCGTTGGCGGTGACCACTACGTTCCTCATCAATATGGGGAAGGCGAAGTATGCGTGGTTCACGTTTATCCCAATGTGTTTTGTCGGGGTGACGACGCTGACGGCGGGGGTGGAGTCGGTGCGGAACATCTTCTGGCCACTCACAAAAGTGCCGAAGACGGCGTTCCAGGGCTACCTGGATTCGACGCTGATGGTGATCTTCATCGTTGGTGTGGTGTTGGTTGTATTCGACGCTACGCGGCGATGGATTGCGGTGCTAAATGGAGCGGCGATTCCGAAGGAAGCGTTCGGGCCTCCGGAGGTGGACTTGGCGAAGCGGGCGGTACCGGCTGCCAGCCGTTAAAACAAATACATCCCACCCGGCCAGTGGAGCGGGTGGGATTTTTATTTTGGGTATGCGGAGCGATTTGTCGATCATCACTTCGCATCCTGAACCTGCTCGCGGGCTTCGTTGTACGTCCCGAATTGTTTAGCGATCGGCTTGAGCGTGGGATAAAACTGCACGAATGTGTGTTCAACCGCAGCGTGCTCATTATGACAGGACAAACACGGGTTTCCTTTCGGCATGGCTTCCGCTGGTTTGCCATCGCTCGGATTAAAGATGTAGTACGCCCATTGATCAGGATTGTGAGAGGAGTCCTTCACCTCGACCACGAGGCCCTTCAGGTCGGACTGAAAATGTCCGGTTTTATTGATCGAGCCTTTGCTCCGCGCGTCGCGCTCGTCGATCACGAACATGCTGAGCTCCGGCCATTTGCCGGAATGCATAAATGCGTCATAGGCCCAGCGCTGCACAAAAACGTTGGTGAACAATTCATGACTACCGGGAGCAGGACTGTAATTCATCCCGTAGCCGGCGGAGAGGAACATCCACTCGCGGTAGTCAGATGGCAGTTGAAGTTGGCCTTTCTCGTCGTAGTGAGGTTTCGGCGACTTCTGATCGGGACCAGCTGCCATCGATGTCCGGCTGGCGCCCAAGCTTACGATCAAGCAGAACAAGAACGAGAAGGTAACCGTTCGGACAATGAATTTCGTTTTCATGTCACCCTTTCAAAGTTTCTGCTTTGGACGTGAAAACGTTAGCAGAAGTACCAGCGGGGATGAAATTCTGGTGGGGCGGAATTACGGCAGGAGCGTCGCGAACCAGATCTTGCCCAGAGGCAGATTCGAGCCGCCTTCACATTGATACTCATCGATTTGGTGCGGTTCCTCACCTCGGGCTGTGAGGCGTGTCACATATCTCCGTACAGCGGACAAACGACAATCGGGAAGCTGCCGGTGTGCGCTTAAGGCTGAATTCACCGACCCCGGCGCTGCATATTTAGTCGAGGTTGGAGGCATTCATGTCCGCTACCGCTGCCCCTCCGCCAGTCGCGAAAGCGGCTGCCGCCAAGGACGCGCAACCCCCGAAGTCATCTTCCTTCAAATCCATTCTCGGTGTTATCGCCGTTGCCGCGATTGTGATCGGCGCGATCATCCTGCTGAAGACGGCGACGCCGGAGAAGTGGCAGCAGGGCTACGATCCGCTTGGCCACTGGTGGCTGTCGACGCTGTGCGCCGCGCTGCCGATCGTGGTACTGCTGGGCAGCCTGGCGATCTTTGAGGTCAAGGCGCACTTCGCGGCGCTGTTGGGGCTTCTCACCGCGCTCCTCGTTGCCGTCGGGATTTTCCATATGCCATTGAAACTCGGGCTCGTGACTGCGACGTATGGCGCTGGTTACGGTTTGTTTCCCATCGGCTGGATCATTCTCAATGTCATCTTTATGTACCAACTGACGAACGAGACCGGCAAGTTCAAGGTGCTGCAAGAGAGCATGATGGGCATCACCCAGGACCGCCGGTTGCAGTTGCTGCTGATCGCGTTCTGCTTCGGCGCGTTCTTCGAGGGCGCATCGGGATTCGGAACGCCGGTCGCTGTAACGGCCGCGATTCTGATTGGGTTGGGATTCCGTCCGTTGCAGGCTTCGGGCTTGTCGCTGATTGCGAACACAGCTCCAGTGGCGTTTGGCGCGCTGGGCATTCCGATCATAGCGTTGAGCGGCGTGACCGGCATGGATCCGAAAATCCTGGGCGCGAACATTGGCTGGATACTGACTCCGTTCTGCTTGTTGGTGCCGTTCTGGCTGATATGGGCATTTGCCGGGTTCAAGGGGATGGTGGAGATCTGGCCTGCGATTCTGGTTGCCGGTGGAAGCTTTGCACTGACCCAACTGCTGATGGCGCTCTTCCATGGGCCGTGGTTGGTAGATATCGTTGCTTCAGTAGTTTCGATGATATTGCTCATCGGATTCTTGAAGATTTGGCACCCTAAGAAGATCTGGAGTTTGGAGCACGAAGACCAGAACCGCGACACTACCAAGGGCCACAGCCGAACCACAGGAGAAGTGGTAGCTGCGTGGACGCCGTGGGTGATCCTGAGCGTGGCGGTGTTCACATGGGGATCGCAAAAGGGCAAGACCTTTCTCAACACCCTGGCGATTGGCGGGCATAAGTTCACGCTGCTGAACTTTCCGGTGACGGTGATCCACAACATGATTTCGCGTATGCCACCGGTGGTGGGGAAACCGACTCCGGAGCCGGCGATCTTTGCATTGAACTGGCTTTCGGCCACGGGCTCGGGCATTTTGCTGGCCGGGATTCTGTCGGGCTTCATCATGGGCTGCGGTCCGCTGACGATTGCGAAGGTGTATGGCAAGACGATCTGGAAGGTCCGCTACTCGATGATGACGATTGCGTGCATGCTTGGACTCGGCTTCCTCACCCGTTATTCCGGCGTGGATGCGACCATGGGCTTGGCATTCGCACGGACGGGCGCACTGTATCCGTTCTTTGGCACCATGCTTGGGTGGTTGGGTGTGGCGCTGACGGGTTCCGATACGTCGTCGAACGTGCTGTTCGGCAGCTTGCAGAAGATCACCGCGCAGCAGATCCACATTCAGCCGACGCTGATGGCTTCCGCCAACAGCGCGGGCGGCGTGATGGGCAAGATGATCGACGCGCAAAGCATCGTGGTGGCGAGTACAGCAACGCAATGGTACGGACATGAAGGCGATATTTTGCGGTACGTTTTCTTCCACAGCATTGCGCTCGCGGCACTGTGCGGCATCATGGTGTTCCTGATGGCGTACGTAGCTCCTTTTACCCACCTGGTGCATTGATCCAGGTATAAGCTGGTGGCTAGGTTGATCCCGAGAGGGAAATTGCTCCAGCCAGAGCGCCTGGCCACCAGTTAACTCGAATACGAGGCGTCACGGAGAAGAAATGGCCACGATTGTCACTGCGCCATCGAAACTGAACACCCAGCAATTGCAGCAACTCCTCGGCGGAATTGTTGACGCTAATCGCATTCTCACGCGGCCTATCGATCGCATTGCGTATGCGTCGGACGGAAGCTTCTATCGGCTGATCCCCGAGGCGGTGGTGCACGCCAAGGGAGTGGAGGAGATCCAGAATCTCTTTCGGTTCAGCCACGAGCACGAGATCCCGATCACATTTCGCGCGGCGGGCACGAGCCTTTCGGGGCAGTCGATTTCCGACGGCCTGCTGGTGGATGTGGCGCGGCACTGGCGACAGGCGGAAGTCCGCGACGGCGGGAAGAGCTTCTGGGCGCAGCCGGGATTGATCGGTGCGCGAGCGAATCAATTTCTTTCGCCATACAAATGTAAGATCGGGCCGGACCCGGCTTCGATTTCCACGTGCACGATCGGCGGCATCCTCTCCAACAATTCAAGCGGCATGTGCTGTGGGGTGGAGCAGAACGCATATCACACGCTGCAGTCGCTGAAGTTCGTCCTGCCCTCGGGGACGGTGATCGATACCCGCGATCCGAACGCCGATGCAATCTTTCATGCACGCGAGCCGGAACTGGCGCGAGGCATTCTGGAACTGAAAGCGAGAATCGAGTCAAACAGCGCGCTGCGCGAACGCATTCGCAATAAGTACCGCATGAAGAACACCTGCGGGTACGGACTGAATGCATTCATTGACTTCGATAAAGCGGTAGATATTTTCCAGCACGTGCTCATCGGCTCCGAAGGCACGTTGGCGTTTATCGCCGAAGCCATTCTCAACACGGTTCCGGACCTGCCGGTGAAGTACACGGGGCTGCTGCTATTTCCGGATTTGTATGCAGCGTCGGCTTCGATCGTTCCACTGCGAAAAGCGGGCGCGAAGGCGCTGGAGATCATGGACCGCGCATCACTGCGGTCGGTGGAAGACCAGCCAGGAGTTCCGGGGACACTGAAGGCACTGAGCGGAGGCGCAGCGGGATTGCTCGTGGAATTCCAGTCGGCCGAGACAGCGCAACGGCGCGAACTGGAAGAACTCGCGCGGGATGCGAGCAGTGCGCTGCAGCTAGTGGAATCGCCGATGTGGACGCACGACGCTACGGAGCAGGCACTGTTGTGGAAGATTCGAGCAGGAATGTTCCCATCGGTGGGCTCGGTGCGGAAGAGTGGCACGACGGTGATCATCGAGGACGTGGCGTTCCCGATCGAGCGGCTGGCCGATGCGGCGATCGACCTCACGGGCGTCTTCAAGAGACACGAGTACCACAACGCGATCATCTTCGGTCATGCGAAAGACGGCAACCTGCATTTCGTGATCACGCAGTCATTCAATGAGCAAGCGGCCGTCGATCACTATGCGCGGTTTATCGACGATGTAGTGGCGCTGGTGGTGAACCGATACGACGGCGCGATCAAGGCGGAGCACGGGACCGGTCGGAACATGGCTCCCTTTGTCCAGACGGAATGGGGCCGGGACGCCTACGAAATCATGCGGCGGTTGAAGGAGCTGTGCGATCCGCACAATCTTCTGAACCCAGGCGTGGTGATCAATTCGGATCCCAAGGCGCATTTGGCGAACTTGAAGCAGTTGCCGTCTGTAGAGCCGGAAGTGGATAAGTGCATTGAGTGCGGTTTCTGTGAGCCGAAGTGCCCGAGCCGCGAGCTGACGCTGACGCCGCGACAAAGAATTGTGGTACGTCGGGAGATGGCGCGTGTGCAACAGAACGGGAACGAAGATTCCGAACTCTATTACGCGCTGGACAAAGAATTTCCGTACATGGCGCTCGATACATGCGCGGCCGATGGGCTGTGCGCGACAGCGTGCCCGGTGAGCATCGATACCGGGTCGCTGGTGAAACGATTCCGGCGGATCCGTCATACGGAGACCGAGCACGAGTGGTCGGTGCGGATTGCGAAAGATTTCCACCTGACGGAAATCGCGGTGCGTTGGGGATTACGGTTAGGGCATCTGACGCAGGCGGTGCTGGGTTCGAAGGCCATGGTGGGAATCACGAAAATGCTGCGCCGGAAACTGGGCGATGCGGTGCCGGTGTGGTTTGATGACACGCCGATGGCGGCAAAGTCGCTGCCGAGAACGCGCAAAGAGGCAGCCGCGGCCGTCTATTATCCGAGCTGCGTATCACGAACCATGGGGAGGCTTCCGATAGAAGAGAAAGATCGCTCCGTGATGGAAGTTTTCGTGACTGTGGCGGAACGAGCGGGCACGCCCGTCTACATCCCGCACGATGTGAAGGGGACGTGCTGCGGGACGCCGTTTTCATCGAAGGGATACGACAGGGCGCACAAGATCCTGGTCAACGAAGCCATGGAAAAGTTCTGGAGATGGACGGAGCAGGGCAAGTTGCCGGTGGTGGTTGATACAAGCCCGTGTACGTACGGGTTCCTGAATTCGCGGCCGTACCTGACGCCGGAGAACCAGCAGAAATTCGACAAGTTGAAGATCGTCGACTCGATCGATTTCGTGGCCGAGGTGGTGTTGCCCAAGCTGACGGTGAAGAAGAAGACGAATTCGGCGGCGCTGCATCCGGTATGTTCGGTCACGAAGATGGGGCTGACACCGAAGCTGCAGAAGATTGCTGAAGCGTGCAGTGAATCGGTGACGGTTCCGCCTTCCGCGGGATGCTGCGGATTTGCGGGTGACCGCGGGTTCCTGGTGCCGGAGCTTACAGCCTCGGCAACGAAGCAAGAAGCGATCGAGGTCACGGCGAAGCATCATGAAGGATATTTTTCGAGCAGCCGGACCTGCGAAGTGGGCATGACGCGCTCCACGGGCGAGGTTTATCGCTCTTATCTGTACTTACTAGAAAAGGTGAGTCGCTGATGGATAAGCGAGTCGCACTGTTTATTCCTTGCTTCGTGGACCAGATGCAGCCGCAGGTGGGACTCGATACTGTGAAGGTGCTGCGGCGGTTGAGTTTTCAAGTCGAATACCCCGAAGACCAAACATGCTGCGGGCAGCCGGCGTTTAATACCGGGCAGTGGGATTCGGCGCGGCCCTGCGCTGAGCATTTCGTGAATGTTTTCAAAGCTTTTAGCCAGATTGTTTGCCCGTCGGGCTCATGCACCAGCATGGTGCGTACGCATTATCCCGAACTCCTGAAGCAGAGCGTGCTCCACGAAGAGGCGGTCGCCGTCGGCTCGCGAACGTTCGAGCTTTCGGAGTTCCTGGTGCGGGTGGCAGGTGTGAGCGATGTTGGCGCGGAGTTTCGGCACTCGGTGACGTACCATCCATCGTGCCATGCAACGCGGGAACTCGGGATTTACGATGAGCCGATCAGCCTGCTGCAGAAGGTGAAGGGACTCGACTTGCGGCTGATGCCGAATGCGAACGAGTGCTGCGGGTTTGGCGGCATGTTCTCGACGAAATTCGGAATGGTGTCGTCGGCGATGGCCGAGACGAAGATTGCGAATATCGAGGCAACGCAGGCTGAATACGTGACGGCGGTGGACCCGAGCTGCCTGATGCATTTGGATGGCGTACTGCGATTCCAGAAGCACACGCCAAAGGTGATCCACCTTGCAAGCATTCTCGCGTCGGAGGCTTCATTATGAGCCGACTGGCAGAAGAGTTCCTGGTAGCCGCAGCGCAGAAGTCGGCTGACCTAACGCACCGTGCCACGATCAAGCGAAACATCGACAGCTACGATGCCGCCGTTGCAAAAGGGAAGATGCGGTTCGTTGACTGGGAGGCAGCACGGGCGCGGGCTGCGCAGGTGAAGTCGGAAGGAATGCACAGCCTCGGGCCATTGCTCGAGAGCTTTGAAGCAAAGATCAAGGCGCGCGGCGGCCACGTGTACTGGGCGGAGAATTCGGAAGATGCGCGCCAATACATCTGCGACGTAGCGAAAAAACACGACGTGAAGACCGTGGTGAAGTCAAAGTCCATGGTCACGGAAGAGATTCATCTTTCGCCGGCGCTGGAGAAGCTTGGGATCAAAGTTTGGGAGACCGATCTTGGCGAACTGATCGTGCAGCTTCGCAACGAGCCGCCCTACCACATCGTGACGCCGGCGATGCACCTGACGCGCGAGCAGATCCGCGACTTGTTCCTGGAGAAAATGCCGAGCGATGTGCAGGGCGAGACCCACCAGGAACTCGTAGCCGCGGCCCGAAGGTTCCTGCGCCGGGCGTTCTTCTCAGCGGAGATGGGAATTTCGGGAGCGAACTTCCTGGTGGCCGACGCCGGAATGGTTGCAATCTCGACGAACGAAGGCAATGGGCGGCTTACGACGAGCCTGCCGAAAATCCATGTAGTGGTGACCGGAATTGAGAAGGTGATTCCGCGCCTCGAAGACCTTGGGGTGATGTGGCCAGTATTGGCAACCACAGGCACAGGTCAGCCGATTACGACCTACAGCACGTTGATCGGCGGACCGAAGACGGCGGATGAAGTAGATGGACCGGAAGAGTTCCACGTGGTGCTCGTAGATAACGGGCGAACCGAGGTGCTGGCCGACAAGGCGCAGCAGGAATTATTGCGGTGCATCCGGTGCGGCGCTTGTTTGAATCAGTGTCCGGTGTATCGGCAGGTCGGCGGACATACGTACAAATCCACCTATCCGGGACCGATCGGCAGCGCACTGATGCCGATCTTTCAGGGGCAGCAAGATTACGGGCATCTTTCGTATGCGTGCTCGCTGTGCACGGCGTGCAACAGCGTGTGCCCAGTGAAGATCAAGCTGAGCGACCATCTGCTGGAGAACCGGCATAAATACGTCGCCGAGGGCAATGCGAAAACGAGTGAGAAGATCGGGTTCTCGTTCTTTCGCTGGATGGCGATGAACCGCAGCCGTTACGAGTTCTTCGGTTGGGCTGGGCGGAAGGCTTTGCGGGTGGCGTTGGGAATGGGAGTCAAGCCGGAACAGCTTGGGCCGCTGGCGAAGTGGACCAAGTACCGCGCGGTGCCCGAAGTTCCGAAAGAATCGTTCCGCGCTTTGTGGAAAAAGGAGAATGGCAATGGCAATCGCTAATTCCGGACGCGAACGCATTCTCGAACGAATCCGCAAAGCGGAAGTGCCGCAGAACCCCGCGATTGATTGGGCGATTGTGAGCAGCGACCAGATCTTCGAGCCGATCACCGACCCCTTGCAGCATTTCCTTGCGGAGTGCGAAGCGAACCTGACGGAGGTGAAAGTCACCCGTGATGGGAAGAGCTCGCAAAACGCATTGGCGGAATTGCTCAGTGCAGTTCCAGCAGGAACGGTGTACGTGCAGGATGATCCCCGGTTGCGCCATTTGGCTGATGCTTTTGTTGGACGCGAAGTGATCTGGTCGAGTGCGGGCCGGGCTCCGGAAGATTGCCAGGCGACAGTGACACTTTGCGAAGCACTGGTCGCGCAGACCGGGTCGATTGTGAGTTCGAGCCGGGATGGTGGCCGCGGCGGATCGATTATTCCACCGACGCACATCGTGTATGCGACGTCGACGCAAATTGTGCCCGACATTACGACTGCACTGCGGAATGCTATGGAAAGCGACTTGAAGAACGCATCGTACTTCGGACTGATCACGGGGTCGAGCCGCACCGCCGATATCGAGAAAATCCTTGTACAGGGCGCACATGGACCGCGCAAAGTTGCGATTGTGCTCGAAATACAATAACGCGGCTAGGGCTTCGGAATAAAGCCGGCCACGTCGCCATTGCGCTGACCCACATTTAAGTGTGCGAGGCAGAGGTCCATAGCGCCGCTGCCGCACTGGTAAATCTCGTTGAGCGGCAAATCGCTGGGCTGCACCGTATAGGCGCCGTCCGTCATCGAGTCGAGTGCATCCTGGTCCATATCCACTACATGATTGCCGGGTTCCGCGATGAGGCGGAACTGATAGGTGCTGGGCTCGTAGTTATTCCACACATAACAGCGGCCGATGCAGGCGCGTTCGACGGTATGGTCTTCGCGGATGCGAGAACCTGGCAAGCCGGGAACGACGGCGATGACGCGCGACGGCTTCGCTTGCGCGACGAGAGCATTCACTTTATCCAACCGTCGGTTCAGTATCCCTGTGTCGCGGTAGATCCCAATGAAGTAGGCGAAAGCAAGAGCGCACCAGGCGACCGTCGTCCAGCGCGGGGGACGACAGGCGGCCAAGAGGACGGCGAGGGCGACTACGGAATATAGCGAGCCGCGGTCCGGAAGGAAGCCCATCATGCCGAAGCGTTCGTCGCTATAAAGACCGCCGGGAGAGCATGCGACGGTGATTGCGATCATGAGGTAGAAGAGAAGCCACTGCGATCGACGGATGTCGCGCCTGCGGAGGAGGACGACGACCAACGACAGGATCAAAGCGGCAACTGCGATGGCTAAAAAAGCGGGTCCAAAGACGATAAATTGGTCAGCGCCAAGCAGGTAGAAGTACGGAACCGAGCGCGGCAGGACCGAATAGTGATACACCGCGTACCACCGCACCAGGAAAGCAGCGATTAGAAACAAGGCGGTCAGCAGTAGGCGCGATCTCACGGATACGAAACGCGCGATTGCAAGATACGTTCCGAGCGCGACGAGGCAGGCGGCCCCGAACGGGTGAGCCATGGCGGCGAGCCCGAATAAAATGACGACCAGCGGCCATTCCCAAAGCGATCCGCCGGCGATCAGCGCGAGCGCGAACAGAGAAAAACCGGCCGAGATGTAGAAGTTCAGGAATCCCCAATAAAAAATGGAGCCATACGAGACCATCGCGAGCAGCGGTGCGACGCGCCACGGCGGAGCATTCGCGGCCGCGGATGAGAGGGCAAACGCGCCCCAGAAGACGAGTAGGACCCCAAATCCTGCGACGACGCGCTCCGTGCCTGCGGCGCCGAAATAGGGAAGGATTTGGGCGAGCAGCACATCTACGAGGATATTAGTGTGCTTCGGCTCAAAATGCAGGCCCGGCAGCAATCCCTGCGCAACAGATTGAGAGAGCCACGCGTTATAGAGGTGGCTGTTGAGGTCGCAAGCGCCAATCTCAGCGTGCCAGAAGCAGGGGATGAGCAAGGCCGAGGAAGTGAGCAGGAACAGCCACCAACGCCGGCGGATCCATAGCGTACCGCGCACCGTCGCGAGACGGCTGGGTGCAGCATTGCTCATCGTGCGCATTGTAACAACCGGGTGGCGGCCGGATGTGCGCTGCATCACAGACAGCTACGTCGACGAGTCCGAAGATAGAAGCAAATGAACATCAAGTCCGTTGCTGACTTTGTGAATGCGCCGGAAATCGAAGAGGCGCTGCGCCAGTCTGAGCGCGCGGATGCGGCGTGCGTACGCGACTGCATCGAGAAGGCCACGTCGCTCTCGCGCTTGACGCTGGCGGATGTGGCCGTGCTGATGAACGCCGCTGGAGACGTCCGCGAAGAACTCTATGCCGCTGCCCGGCATGTGAAGAATGAGATTTACGGATCGCGCCTCGTGCTGTTTGCGCCGCTGTACATTTCGAACCTCTGTGCCAACGAGTGCTCATACTGTGCATTCCGCAAGAACAACGCGGAGGTGCGCCGGCGGGTGTTGAGCCAGGCGCAGATCGCCGAACAGGCACGAATCCTGATTGAGCAAGGTTATAAGCGGGTGCTGCTGGTGGCGGGCGAGGCGTATCCGAAAAACGATTTTGGCTACATTCTCGACTCGATTGCGACGATCTACAGCACAAAATCGGGAAATGGGGAGATTCGGCGGGTTCACGCGAACATCGCACCACCTACGGTGGAGCAGTTCTACCAATTGCGCGAAGCGAATCTGGGCGTCTACCAATGCTTCCAGGAAAGTTATCACCGGCCAACCTATGCGGCAGTGCACAAGGCCGGCAAGAAAAGGGACTTCGACTGGCGGGCGACGGTGATGCATCGCGCGATGGCGAGCGGAATCGGCGACGTAGGTATGGGAGTGCTGTACGGGCTCTTTGACTGGCGCTGGGAGACGCTGGCGCTAATGCAGCACATTCGCGACCTGGAGCGGACGTATGGTGCGGGATCGCACACGATCAGCGTGCCGCGCATTGAACCCGCCGTGGGATCGCCGCTGGCGGCGCGCCCGCCGCATGTTGTGAGCGATGACGATTTCCTCAAAATCATCGCTGTACTGCGCCTGGCAGTACCTTACACGGGGCTGGTGATGTCGACACGTGAGAATGCTGCAATCCGGCTCAAGAGCCTGGAGATCGGGATTTCGCAGATGTCGGCGGGGAGTCGTACGGATCCGGGTGGCTATTCACGGATCGAGCAAGACCACGATGCGGGGCAGTTCGAGGTAGGCGACCATCGACCGCTGCATGAGATTGTGAGCGAAGTGGCGGCGCTTGGCTTTATCCCTTCTTTTTGCACGGCTTGCTATCGCGTGGGTCGCACGGGCAGCGATTTCAAGAATCTTGCCAGCCATCCGCATGTGATCTCGCGCAATTGCGAGACGAATGCGCTCACCACATTGCTCGAGTATTTATGCGACTACTCTGCTGGCGATGCCCGGATCGCAGGTGAGCACCTGGTCGAGAAGCAGCTCGACAAAATGCCGCCAACGCAGCGGGCGTTCGTTACACAGATGCTGGAGAGAATTCGGCGCGGCGAGCGCGATGTGTTCGTGTGAGCGCGGCCCGAAGGTGGTAGTTGCAGCAAGCTGCAACTCCGAACTTGCTGATGCAACAACTTCGGATCGCCCTGAGACCGGCCCGAGACCTGATGGCGTGCAACCACCCTTCAGAACCTTACCTCCATGTAACTACGCAATTTGTTTGGCGCGCCGCTTCGCAAATTGCTTCAGTCACGAGAGGTGTGGGTTATGAAGAGCTATCGGCTATTGCGCCTGGCATTGTTGGGAGTATTGGTGCTGGGTTTCTCAGCTCTGTCGTTCGGGCAGGCCTACGGGCAGGTCGGCTTCGACGGATTTGGGGTCAACGTTGCAATTGGTGTCGCGCCACCGCCGCTTCCGGTATATGACCAGCCGCCGATTCCGGCTGTAGGCTACGTTTGGACGCCAGGATACTGGGCATGGGATGACGATGACGGGTATTACTGGGTGCCGGGGACGTGGGTTCAGCCACCGGAAGTAGGCGTGATTTGGACGCCGGGTTACTGGGGCTGGAACGATGGGATGTACGGATGGAATGACGGCTACTGGGGCACCGAAGTAGGGTTCTACGGCGGGATTGATTACGGCTTTGGCTATCCGGGTGACGGCTACTACGGTGGCGAATGGCGCGGAAACCAGTTCTACTACAACCGGGAAGTGAACAACGTCACCAATGTGACTAACATCACGACGGTGTACTCGAAGCCGGTGCCGAGGCATGAGACTGCGGAGCACGTGAGCTACAGCGGTGGAGAGGGTGGCGTGCAGGCGAAGCCGACTCCGCAACAGGAAGAAGCGCGCAAGACCGCGAAGGTCAGAGCGACGCCGGCGCAGAAGCAGCAAGTGCAGGCAGCGAAGGCGAATCCTGCAACGCATGTCAAGAACAATGGCGGCAAGCCTGCTGTAGCGGCGACGGCAAAGCCGGGTGACTTTAAACACGCGCTGCCGGCGAAAGCTGCGGGCGGTAAGGTTGATCCGAAAGTGCTGCGAGCGAATGCGAAGACCGCTCCGGTAAAACACAACAATGCGGCTGCCAAGAACGAGACCGGCAGGGCCAACGCTAATAATAAAGCGGCAGCGGCCAACAAGGGCAACGAGAAGCCAAGCGGTAAGGCGGCGAACGAGGCCAACACGCGCGAGGCGAACAAGCCGAACACGCACGAGACGGGCAAGGCAAACGAGAGCGCTGCAAGTAAGAACGAGCGCAACGTCCCGAAGCCGCCGAACGCGGGTGCTGAGGGCACAACCCATGCGCGCGCTACGGAGCCAAGCACTGCGAAGCCGGAGAATAGCCGTCACGAGTCTGGCACCGCAACAGGCATGCCGCAGTCAGAGAGCGGCGCGCATCATGCGGCGGCTGAGCCGGCGCGTCCTGCTTCGCGCGAGGTGGCCCCGCCTGCTTCCCACGAGGCGACTAAGCCCGAGAAGAGCGCGCCTCCAAAGGAAGCTGCTCCGAAACCCGAGAAGAGCAACGAGAAAGCGAAGCCTGATAACAAGGACGAGAAGCCGAAATAAGCCCGACGTTCTGATGAAAAGCCCCGGCAGCGGCTGGGGCTTTTTTTACAGGTGCTTGACCATTTTGATCACCGGCAGGACTTCTCGGTTGGGCAGCGGCACGTTGACCTGCTGCACTTCCACATAGCCCCGCAGGCGATACAACGGAACGCCGGTGAGAGTTGAACCCATTTCGAGTCGGGTGAAGCCGGCCGCCGCGGCAGCGTCTTCACAGTGCTTCAGGACGAGGCTTCCGAGACCTTGGCGAGCATTGTCGGGATGCACGAAGATCGCGCGGATCTTGGCGGCATCGGTTTTGGGATCGAGGGGCTCGGGGATGCGATCGGGGCCACCGTCGCTGCCGAAGAGCGTTTTGCGAAAGCTCCAGCCGCCACAGGCGACGGTTTTCTGGTCAATTTCCGCGACGAAGTAAGTGCGATCGCGGATGAGTTGGGTGTCGACGCCTAGCGCGTGACCAAGGGCGCCGTCGAGTTGGGCGGGGGTGTAGTCGTTGGCCTGGAGCACGCGGCAGGAGCGCTCGATCAAGTCGCGCAAGATGGGTAAGTCGGCTTCGGTGGCGACACGAATGGTCGGGTTTTCCGGCGCCAAAGTCATGGCTCGATGATAGAGGAGGATGGGTTTCGAGCTCGCGTCAAATGCGGGTTTCCGTTCGAAATTCCACAGGCCACGGGTGGTTTACGGGTATCCAGCGCAGCGCCAACCGAATAGAATTTAAGTAACCCATGTCCCCTGAATTCGTACATCTGCACCTGCATACCGACTATTCCATGCTCGACGGCGCCAGCGACGTCGAGAAGCTCGTGGCGCGCGTGAAGGAGCTCGGACAGCCCGCTGTGGCCATGACCGATCACGGAAACATTTATGGCGCGGTGCATTTCACGAATGCTGCCAAGGAAAAGGGGATCAAGCCAATCCTCGGTTGCGAGCTGTACATCTGCCAGAAAGAGGACCATCGCGCCGCACCGGAAGGTGATCAGTACAACCACTTGATCGTGCTGGCGGAAAACGAAGAGGGATATCGCAACCTCGTCAAGATTGTGAGCGAGGCCTCTCTGCATGGCTTTTATTACAAGCCCCGCGTCAGTAAGAAATTCCTGGCGGAACATGCGAAGGGGCTGATTGGCTTATCGGCGTGCTTGAAGGGTGAGGTGGCAGAACGGCTGACGGAAGGGAAGTTCGACGCCGCGAAGAAAGCCGCCGCGACCTTCGGCGAAATCTTCGGCGCGAACAACTTTTATCTCGAGATCCAGGACCAGGGGCTCGAAGAAGAGAAGCGCATCCATCAAGGGCTCTTCGATCTGGAGAAAGAGCTTGGGTATCCGATGGTGGCTACCAACGACAGCCACTATCTGTGCGAAGACGATTCTCACGCGCAGGACGTAATGGTCTGCATCCAGACCGGTAAATCGATTCACGATACGAACCGGATGAAGTTCGCGACCAACCAGTTCTTCGTAAAGAGCGCGCAGGAGATGTCGCAGGTGTTCAACGGCGCCGACCGCGTGCTGTCGCGGACGTTGGAGATCGCGGAGCGCTGCAACGTAAAGCTCGAGAAGGTAAAAAACCCGTTCCCGAAATTCGATGTGCCCGAGGGCATGTCGATTGACAGCTACTTTGAGGACGTGGCGCGCAAAGGCATGGCGCGGCGCATGAACCTGCTACGCGAATTGCAGGCACAGGGGCGGATGCGGCACTCGTTCGCGGAATACGAAGAGCGGCTGAACTTCGAGATCGACACGATCAAGAAGATGCAGTTCCCGGGCTACTTCCTGATTGTGTGGGATTTCATTCGCTATGCAAAGGAGAACAATATTCCCGTGGGCCCGGGGCGTGGATCGGCCGCCGGATCGCTGGTGGCGTATGCCATGGCCATCACCGACGTAGATCCGCTGCAGAACAACCTGCTGTTCCAACGCTTCCTGAACCCTGAACGTATTTCCATGCCTGATATTGACGTGGATTTCTGCATGAACCGACGGGGCGAAGTCATTAAATACGTGACGGAGAAATACGGGCGCGACCAGGTGGCGCAGATCATCACCTTCGGCACGATGGCGGCGAAAGCGGCGATTAAGGACTGCGGCCGCGCGATGGATATTCCGTACGCGGAGGTGGACAAGGTTGCGAAGATGGTGCCCACGACGATCAACATCACCATCGACGGCGCCCTGAAGGATTCGCCGATGCTGGCAACAGCGTATGAGAACGAGCCGCAGGTGAAAGAGCTGATCGATACGGCGAAGAGGCTGGAAGGCCTGGTGCGCAACTCGGGCGTACATGCCTCCGCCGTGGTGATCGCGCCGCAGCCGCTGACCGACTTAGTCCCGCTGCACAAGACGAAAAACGATGAAATTGTGACTGCCTACGATATGAAGGCGGTCGAAAAGATGGGCCTGCTGAAGATGGACTTCCTCGGGCTCACCACGCTGACAATTCTCGACGACGCATTAAAGTTGATCCAGCAGACGAAGGGCGAGAAAGTCGAACTGGAGAAGCTGCCGCTCGACGATAAAGGAACCTACGAGCGCATCTTCCATAGCGGATACACCAGCGGCGTGTTTCAGTTTGAAAGTTCAGGGATGCGCGATGTCCTGCGGAAGTACAAGCCGGACACCGTCGAAGACCTGACGGCTCTCAACGCGCTCTACCGTCCGGGACCTATTCAAGGCGGAATGATTGATGATTTCATCAATCGCAAGTGGGGACGCGCGAAGGTCGATTACTTCCACGACGACCTGAAGACCATTCTGGGTGAGACGCTGGGCGTGATCGTGTACCAGGAACAGGTGATGCAGATTGCGAACAAGCTTGCCGGCTACTCGCTGGGTGAAGCCGACCTGCTGCGACGCGCGATGGGCAAGAAAGATCCGAAGGAGATGGAGAAGCAGCGCGATCGCTTCGTGAAAGGCGCGATCGATCGCGGCTACGACAAGCAGCTCACCGTCCACATCTTTGACCTGATGGAGCAGTTCGCGGGATACGGTTTCAACAAGTCGCACTCGGCGGCATACGCGTTGTTGGCCTATCACACGGCCTATTTGAAGACGCACTATCCGATCGAGTTCATGGCGGCACTGTTGACGTCAGTTTCGGGCAGCACGGATGACGTGGTGAAGTACATCAACGAATGCCGTGATATGGGCATCGCGGTCGAGCCCCCTGAGGTGAATGTTTCGCTGGCGAGCTTTACGCCGGATGGAGAGGCGATCCGCTTCGGCCTTTCGGCGATCAAGAATCTTGGACACAATGCTATTGAATCGATCGTGAATGCTCGGCAAGGGATTGGGAAGTTTTCATCGTTCTTCGAATTCTGCGAGAAGGTAGACCTGCGGCTGCTGAATAAACGCGTGGTGGAGTCGCTGATCAAGAGCGGTGCGATGGACCCGCTGGGACGGCGCTCGCAGTTGTTTGCCGTGATCGACAAAGCGATGGAGGCGGCGCAAAAAGCGCAGCGGGACGCGGAGTCTGGCCAGCATGGACTGTTTGGCGTGTTCGATGAGGAGCCGGTTGGAGGCAAGAAGGTTGATTCACTGCCGAATGTGCCTGACTGGGATGAGCACCAGCGACTGGCAAACGAGAAAGAAATTCTCGGCTTCTTCATCACCGGACATCCGATGGAGAAGTACAAGGACAAGCTGGCGGACTTCCGGGCGCTGAGCACCGAAGACCTGAAGAACATGCGCACGTCGAGCGGCAAAGAAGAGCATTACGTCGGCGGCGTAATGAGCGGCGTGAAGGTGGCGAAATCGAAGAAAGGCGACATGTACGCGCTGGGCACGCTGGAAGATATGCATGGCGCGGTGAGTTTCCTGTGCTTCAACGAGAACTACAAGCGGCTGGCGGAGAAGCTGAAGCTGGAAGTTCCGGTGCTGGTGAAGGGCTCTATCCGCGTCGAGGAAGATAATCCGCCGAAGGTGATGGTGAGCGACATTGTTCCGTTGGAGACGGCCGTGCCGAAGCTGCCGAGCAAAGTCCGCGTGCGGATCCCGCTGGAGGGCTCGACGAACGGCACGATTGACGCGCTGCATTCGATCTTTGGGGAGTGCAAGGGCAACGCGAAAGTGCTCTTTGACCTGGAGCAGCCAGGTGACTTTTTGGTGGTGATGGAAGCGGAAAGCTATAATGTGCAGGCGGACCGGGCTTTTGTGGCGCGAGTGGAAGAGTTGTGTGGCCGCGGCGCGGTACGTGCCATCGACTAAACGACCCGGCAGCCGCAACAAAGGCGGCGGCCGGGGATCACGAATCCCGTAGAAGAGGAGTTGCAGTTGGCTGCTCCGAAGAACCAGGCGATCGAGCGCGACTCGCAACTGGTGAAGACCGGGATTTTGCCGGCCGTTGATTACTGGATTTCCGCGGTTCAGACCCTTGTTGAGTCGCCAGGAGCGAAATCTCCAAAGATGGAAGCTACTTCAAAAGCGCAGCAGGAATTGGAACGGATCGAGAAGCAGATCTCGGAATTGGAGAGCGCAGCAGGCGAGAACCAGGAAGCGCGACGCCAGTTGCACGAATTGCATGAGCGCGTCGCTACGCTGCGGCGGCAGATCACATCGCAAATGGGCCCTTGGCAGAAGGTTGAGTTGGCGCGGCACCCGCAGCGGCCTTACATGATGGATTACGTGGAGCGGCTTTTCACGGACTTCAGCGAGATCCATGGAGATCGCGGGTTCGCGGACGATAATGCGATCGTCTGCGGGATGGCACGTTTCCGAGGGCAGGAATGCCTGGTGATTGGCACGCAGAAGGGTCGCGATAACAAGGAGAAGTTCCGCAGGAACTTTGGGTCGCCGAATCCTGAAGGCTATCGCAAGGCACTGCGCGCGATGAAGATCGCGGAGAAGTTCCAGAGGCCGATCGTCAGTCTTGTGGATGTCGTGGGCGCGTACCCGGGGCTGGGAGCGGAAGAGCGTGGACAAGCCGAAGCGATTGCGAAGAATCTTCGCGAAATGGCAAGGCTGGAAGTGCCGGTGATCGCCATCATCACAGGCGAAGGCGGGTCGGGCGGTGCGCTGGCGATTGCCGTGGCGGACCGCGTGCTGATGATGGAGAACAGCATTTATTCGGTGATTTCGCCCGAGGGTTGCGCGTCGATCATGTGGCGCGATGCCTCGAAGAAAGATGTTGCGGCGGCAGCCCTGAAGATCACCGCGGAAGACAACGTCGCCATGGGAATCGCAGACGATATCGTCCGGGAGCCTGCGGGCGGTGCGCACACAGATTTCGATGAGGCAGCGGCGTTTGTGGGCGAAGCCATTTCGAAGCATCTGGGCGAGCTACTACATACGCCAAAAGCGAAGATGCTGGACGATCGGTATAAGAAGTTCCGCGAGATGGCGAAGTTCTTCGAGGAAGTGTAACCCCAACGTAGCAACGTTGTTGTTGTATGCTGTGGAACATGATTCGCCGTGGGGTTCTATTCGTTGTATTCCTTTGCGCGTCGCTCGGCGCGCAGCAGCAAGTTCAACAGTTCCACATTAAGCCGGTTCGGCCGGTTGAAGAGCTGCGGGCCGAGGCGCTGAAGGCCACTCCGCCGAATGAGACCGGCGATTTCCGCAAGCCTGATTTGGTCGAACTGGTTAAGCTCGATCCGACGATCAAGCTGGATATCCATTACGCATCTACCAACAACTTCCTCGGCACTCCGATGTACACGCAGGCGCGAGCATTTATGGAACGCCCCGCGGCGGAAGCGCTCGTACGGGTGAGCAAAAAACTGCACGAGCAGGGGCTCGGGCTGCTGGTGTTCGATGCGTATCGGCCGTGGTATGTGACGAAGATCTTCTGGGATGCAACTCCGCCGGACAAGCATGATTTCGTGGCGAACCCTCAGGAAGGCTCGCGACACAATCGCGGCTGCGCGGTGGATCTGTCTCTCTACGACATGAAGACGGGAAAACCGCTATCGATGCCGAGCGATTATGACGAGATGTCGCAGCGGGCGTACCCGACCTACACGGGCGGAACGGCGGAAGAGACCGCGCATCGCGAGCTGCTGCGGAAGGCGATGGAGGCGGAAGGATTTGCGGTGTACCAATTCGAGTGGTGGCACTTCGACTACAAGGACTGGAAGCTGTATCCGATCGTGAACATTCCGTTCGAAAAGCTCAGCTAGAACGGAACCCGCGCTGACATCGCTGTGCTTCGCGCGGGTTTTAGAGCGGGGAAGCGATAGAAACCCGCTCGCCGTTCGTCTGAAAGGTTCGATAGCGTTGGTCAGCCGTGCGTTGCTTCGGATTCGGCGGGAGCGCTGGATTGGCGCGGATTTAACGCTATTTACTTAATAAGTAATATGGTGTTCCACCCTGTCGTTTTGCGACAACGGTGGGACACCATCTTTTTGCTATCCAATATTTACCAGCTCCGCGATTTTTTCTTTCCACTCGGCAGGGCCGGTTTGGTGGACGCTGGTTCCGTTCACATCTACTGCAACTGTTACCGGCATATCTTTCACATCAAATTCGTAGATGGCTTCCATGCCGAGATCGGCGAAGGCGACGGTGCGCGAGGACTGGATCGCTTTCGCGACCAGGTAGGCCGCGCCACCGACGGCCATGAGATAGACCGCGCGGTTGTCGCGAATGGCGTCGATGGCCACCTGGCCGCGCTCGGCTTTGCCGACCATGCCCAGCAGACCGGTTTGCTCGAGCATCTGGCGGGTGAACTTGTCCATGCGCGTTGCGGTGGTTGGGCCGGCGGGGCCGACGACTTCCTCGCGGACCGGATCGACCGGACCGACGTAGTAGATGAAGCGGTTCGTGAAATCGACGGGGAGCTTCTCGCCTTTGTTCAACATGTCGGTCATGCGCTTGTGGGCGGCATCGCGCCCGGTGAGGAGCTTGCCGTTGAGGAGCAGGACTTCGCCGGGCTTCCACGTTGCAACTTCTTCGCGAGTGACCCCGTCGAGATCAACGCGGCGGGCGTTCTGCGGTGAGTAGGTAAGCTTCGGCCAGTCTTCGAGGCTGGGCGGATCGAGGCGCGCGGGGCCGCTGCCATCGAGATGGAAGTGCGCGTGGCGGGTCGCGGCGCAATTCGGGATCATCGCGATGGGCAGGTTCGCGGCGTGGGTCGGGTAGTCGCGGACTTTAACGTCGAGAACGGTAGTGAGGCCGCCAAGGCCTTGCGCGCCGATGCCCAGGCGATTCACTTTGTCATAAAGCTCGATGCGCAATTCTTCGGCGCGATTCTTCGGGCCGCGCGCGATGAGCTCCTGGATGTCGATGGGATCCATCAGCGATTCCTTGGCGAGGAGCATGGCTTTTTCGGCGGTACCGCCGATGCCGATGCCGAGCATGCCGGGAGGACACCAGCCCGCGCCCATGGTGGGGACAGTCTTCAGCACCCACTCGACGATAGAGTCGCTGGGATTGAGCATGGCGAACTTGGATTTCGCTTCGGAGCCGCCGCCCTTGGCAGCGACGATGACGTCAACCTTGTCGCCTCTCACGAGCTGAATGTTGATGACCGCAGGCGTGTTGTCCTTGGTGTTCTTACGGGCCCCAGCGGGATCAGCGAGGATCGACGCGCGGAGGGTGTTGTCGGAATTGAGGTAGGCGCGGCGCACGCCTTCGTTCACCATTTCGTCGACGGTGAGAGTGGCGTCCCAGCGGACGTCCATGCCGATTTTGAGGAAGACGGTGACGATGCCGGTGTCCTGGCAGATGGGGCGGTGTCCCTCGGCGCACATGCGCGAGTTGATGAGGATCTGGGCGATGGCATCGCGCGCGGCGACGGACTGCTCCTTCTCATAGGCGACGGCGAGCGACTTAATGAAGTCGGCCGGATGGTAGTAGGAGATGTATTGGAGCGCGTCGGCCACGCTCTTGATCAGGTCTTCCTGCTTGATAACGGTCATGACTGTCCTAGAGTAATCCTTTCGCAGACGGGGCGAAAAGAGGGTCGCACTTTGAGCTTAGGCGAGCCGCCGCGCCGGAGTCTGTGAGCCCTGAACGTGACAACGTGATAAGGCGGCAGTCCTCGGCTTAAAGCAGTTGATCGATGGTGGCGATATCCACTAGTCCTAGGCAGCCGTAAAGCGTCGGAAGGATTTTCTCCGGCGAATGGTCTCGGCGGAGCCGCGCGACTTTATCGGTGCCGGCGCGGTAGGACGGGAGGTACATTCGGCCGAGGAGCGGATGCTGGCCCCAGGCGCCGGAGAGCTTGTCGGCGCGCTCGTCGCTGACGAGGAAATCGTGGCGCAGAACTCTGGCGACTTCGGTGCGGTCGCGATGTTCGCCCCAGGTGAGATACGAGGATTGGTTCTTTGCGTCGTCTTGCAGGAGCGCGAGGAGGACGCCGATCTGCATGTCTTCGTCTGGGAGTTGGTCGACCTCGGTGACGCCGTGGGCGATGAGGATCGCGTTGTTGGCGATACCCTCGAAGAGTGCCGCGGCGCGCGTGTTCATGGTGAGAACCGTGGCCTCGAAGCCGGCGAGACCGCGGTGATAGAGGTTCTGGAGGTAGGCAAACGTGGTGACGTGGCCGGGCACAACTTCGTGGCTGACGAGCTGTTGGAACTCGGGAAAGCTGATTTCGAGCGAGGCGTTGATTTCGTAAGTGGCTTCGTACTTGGGCGTGCCGTCGGCTTGGCGCGCGCGTCCTACGTAGTTCATAGAGCCGGAAAACCAGCCGTCCTTGATGGCGAGGAACTCGATGTTGGCGCGGGGAACGCCGTGCAGCTCTTTCGGCAGATAACGGAGCGCGTGGGCGGCGGTGAGACTGTCGAATTGCGAGATGACGGCTGCGCCGAGGGCTTTGACGGAGGCCATGGGAGAGTTGCGCGCGTGGCGCCAGGCGTCGACGGCGGCGAGCAGGGTATTGCGATCGCCTGCGGTGGTGTATCCGGCGCGAGCGAGTAGCTCGGCAATGCGTTCGCATTTCTCTTTCGGTTGCGATGGTTCAGAATCGATGGCGGAAGAGGCCTGCACGCAGCGAGCGTAGGGAACGGCTGGGCCGCGTCCGAGCAGCTCCATGGCGAGGTCCCACATCACTTGCAGACTGGTGGCAAGTCCGGCGAGATATTGGCCGCGGAGGCCGCCGATAGTTTCGACGCCGTTGCGTACACCTTCAATCGCCGCAGGCAGATCGACATCGCGCAAATAGGCTGCGACGGCTTCGCGATCAATTTTCTTTCCACCGACTCCGCCAGTTTCGCGCACGCGTGCTGCGGTGGGCGTGGTGTAGGAAATCGGCAGAGGTTCGCCGGAGAACCATGAGTCGGCGATGAAGCGACCGGTGCCGGAGGCGCAGAGGACGTCGCCGCCCCAGAGCGTATCAATTCCTACAATTGCATCCGCGATATGACGATCGAGAGCGTTCATTATTCTGTCGCTTTCTGGTTCGAGCGGAACCACATGTACAGGCAGAGGCCGATGAAGAGCACGGCCGAAACGGTTTGCGATATCGGCTCGTTGTTGAAGAACGGGGTGTGGATCAGGTCCTCGCGATATTTGGGGAGCAGCCGTAGAGCTGCACCCAACACCCCGCCGAGTGCGCCGCCCGCCATCAGTCCTGAGGCGATGATAACGCCTCGCTCGCGAGCGGTGCGTCCGCGTTCGCCGCCGGTCCTCTCGCCACGCTTGTTGACGAAGTGAGAGATCATGCCGCCGACCAGGGCGGGAGTGTTGAGCTCCAGCGGCAGGTACATGCCGAGCGCGAAGAGCAGCGAGGGCAGTCCGCACATTTCGAGGATGACGGCAATGACCGCGCCGACACCGAACAGCATATATGCCACTGGCTGATGGTTCATGAGGCCTTCGACGAGGGCTTTCATAATGGATGCTTGCGGCGATGGGAGCACCGGGCGGAGATCGCCGAGGGCGGCTTCGCCGAATTGGAATCCGCGGGCCAGCATCACGATCGTGAGCGATGCAGCAATGGCGGCGACGATAACGCCGATGAATTTTACTTTTTCCTGCGCGGCGGGCGTTGAGCCGATCCAGTATCCGGCCTTGAGGTCAGTGATGGCCTGGCCGCTTGTGGAAAGCGCGGTGCACACCATTCCGGCGATGGCCATGACGAAGAACATGCCGGTGGTTCCCGAGACGCCGAACTGAAGCAGCACGGCGGACGAGATGATGATGGTGAGCATGGTCATGCCGCTGACGGGATTGCGCGCGGTGGTGGCGATGGCATTAGCGGCGACGGAGGTGAAGAAGAAGGAGAAGATCAGCGTGAGCAGCATCCCGACCACAATCACCAACCACGACGACCGCAGGAATCCCATGAAGACGGCTACACCGATGGCGCTGGCGACGGTGCCGAAGACGATCGTCAGCATGGAGATGTCTCGGTCGGTCCGCTCTGGCTGCGCGATCGATTCGGAGCGGCGGAAAACTTTTAGCGCGATGCCGAACGAGCTGGCGACGATGCGCAGCGACTTGATGATGCCGAAGATTCCGGCGGTCGCAATGCAGCCCACGCCGATGAAGCGCACGTAGCTGCGATAGATCTGGAGCGCTGTCATCTGGGGGATGGGGATCGCGCCGGGATAGACGGAGCTCGCGAGATGGCTACCGACGTACCAGATGAGCGGCACGAGGACGAGGTTCGAGAGCAAGCCGCCGGCGCAGAGGATCATCGAGCTGCGCAGGCCGATGACGTAGCCGAGGCCGAGGATGAAGCTGATGGCGTCGAAGCTGACGACCATGCGCGCTTTTTCGTTGAGGCGGTGGAGGATGGGCACGAACTGGAAGTTGAGATATTCCTTCCACACACTGAATGTCGTAACGAAGAAGTCGTACACACCGGCGAGGGCGGTGCCTTCGAGAAGCAACCGGGCTTGCGAGCCGCCCTTTTCGCCGGTGACCAGGACTTCGGTGATGGCGGTAGCTTCGGGGTAGGGGAGCAGACCGTGCATGTCGCGCACAAAATAGCGGCGCAGGGGGATGACGAAGAGAACACCCATGCATCCGCCGGCGAGGCAGATGAAGACCGTCTGCAGTGGATGTGGATCGAGCTTGAGGATATAGAGCGCGGGCAGGGTGAAGATTGCGCCAGCAACAACCGAGCCCGCAACGCCTCCAATGCCGGTCATGATGACGTTTTCGAGGATAGTGCTGCGGCGGCTATAGGTGCGCGCGAGTCCAATGGCGAGGATGGAGATCGGGATCGCCGACTCCATCACCTGTCCTACTTTCAATCCTGAATACGCTGATGCGATGGTGAAGAGCACGCAGAGCGCGATGCCCCAGATGACCGAACGTGGCGTGAGCTCTGGAATGTTTTGCGACGCCGCGATGATCGGCGGATATTGTTCGCCGGGTTTTAGGACCTCGTAAGCACTGGAGGGAAGGGTGGTTTGTGCGGGCGCAGCCATGCGGATGCTCCTTAGGAGAAGCCGCATGGATTCTATGAATTCGAGTCCGGAATTCCTGTGACGTGGCTCACCGAGCTTGGGTAGATAACGATGGGATAGAAACGCGGACTACGTGACTCCGCAGCCCGCTCATCAGTTATTTCCCTTTGGCTGCGGCCTCGGCAACGGGGCAGGTCCAATCGGAGCTGCCGTCATCGGCGAGCGTGCCGGTGCAAGAGCCTGAGGGACCACCTGTCTTGAATTTGCCGGTGCCGCCGCTGACTTTCCACTTGTTGCTGGCAGTCTTCTTGGATCGGTCTCCGCTGCCCTGGTAGTTGTAGTAGGCCTTATCGCCGCTATCCATGGTGACGACGAAGCGGCCGTGATTGGTGAAGGAGGTTTTGTGAGCGTCCTGGAATTCCGTGAACTCGGCTGTTTTTTCGCCCATGGCGCTTGCGGTTGCTGTGCAATTGCCTTGGGCGATCACGTAAAGGTGACCAGTACCGTCAGGAACTTCGAGCTGATTCTGCATGGTGGGTTTATCGCAATGCCACTTGGTTTCTCCCGAAGTTTGAGCCATTGCGAATGCTGACAATACAAGGACCCACAACGCAACTGCGTAGTGTTTGCGCATGTTCTCTCCTTGCAAGATTGTTGGGAAAAGCGGAGAAACTCTACACCTCGGGGCCGATGTTGTCATCGACAAAAAGTTAACGGACCGCTAAACCGAACGCAGGGAGCGGATGGGGTCGGCCGTGGCAGCGCGCAGGGCAGGCAGCAGACATGCGATCAGGGCGAGCAAAAGCATGAAGGCAGCACAAACGGCGTAAATTCCGGGGTCTGTGGCACTCACTTCAAAGAGTTGGGAGCGCAGTAGGCGCGAGAGCGCAGCGGATCCGGCGGTTCCCAACGCGCAGCCGATGAGCGCCATGCGCGCGCCCCACGCGAGAACAAGGCGAGCAATGTTCTGCCGCTGGGCGCCGATGGCCATGCGGATCGCGATTTCCTGGTCGCGAATGGAGACGGAGAACGCTACGACCGCGTAGATGCCAATCATGGCAAGGAGCAAGGCGCCGATGGCGAAGGTTGTAATTAGCGACGCGTTGAAGCGGCGCGGTGCTTCAACATCCACGAGGGCATCGCTCAAGGATTCGACGCTGGTCAACGCCAGGCGCGGATCGATGCCGGCGACGACCGAGCGTAATGTGTTGGTGAGCTGGTCGGGAGGTAAGGCAGAGCGCACGGCGATGAACCCACCGCTCGGATACGTGAGTGGCGCCGTGGAAATACCCGCGCGAAGGAGTGCGGGCTGCATTTCAGGGAGATACATCTGCTCGCCGGCGGGCTCATCGCGGGAACCGTTTCTCACGTCGGCAACGAGGCCGACGACGGTCGCCCACGGGAGTCCCTTGTGCGGATTACCGATGTGCAGGCGCTTGCCGATGGGTGACTGTCCGGGCCACCAGCGTTTGGCAAATCTTTGGTTGACGATGACCACCAGGGGCGCGCCGTCGCGGTCTTGCGGGGTAAAGGTACGGCCTTCAAGAAGCGGGATAGCAAGGGTTCGAAAGTAGTCGCCGTAGGTGAGGGTAAATTGCGCAAATTCCAATTTCCAGGCCGAATCGGAGGTGCCATCGACGGTGTAGGTGGCAAGTGGGAAACCATTGCTGGCCGGAACGGAGTTGCTGATCGTGGTGGCGATCGTGCCGGGCTGCGACGATAAGCGCTCGAGCAGAGTGCGGTCGAAATTTTCGACGACCTGGTTTGAGCCGTAGAAGTTGGGCGGGAGTTGATACGCCGCGAGAAGCACCTGCTGGGGTCGGAAACCGGGATTCACGGCGAGCATTTTCTGGTAACTACGAAGCAGTGCGCCGGACGCAGTGAGCAGCATGAGGGCGACGGCAATTTCGGAAACGACGAGCGCCGAGCGCAACCACTCGTGGCTGGAGCCGTGCGAGCCGGTCGGCGAGCTCTGCTTGAGGCTCTCTAACAGGTTGGTGCGGAGTGCTGCAAATGCGGGCGCGAGGCTGCTGATGATTCCCGTGGCGAAGGCGAGGAGAAGTGCAAACACGGCGACACGGGGATCGATGGCAATCGCGGTTAAGCGCGGCAAGGTATCGGGCAGTTCCTTGACGATGACCGGCAGCAAAACGGCTGCGAGTCCGAGGCCGAGAGTCCCGCCCGCGAGGCTCAGCACGAGGCCTTCGCAGGCAGACTGACGAAGGACTCCACTCACGCGGGCACCGAGAGCGAGGCGAACGGCGTATTCGCGGCGGCGTCGAATCGCGCGCACAAGAAGCATGACCGCGACGTTCACGCAAACGATCAGCAACACGACGGAGACAGAAACGAACAATGTCCGGAGCAGCGTGCGAGAGTCGCCTACAACGGTTTCGAGCAGCGGCGTCACATCGCCGCGAATGCGGATGGCCGCCATATTCTGCGGGAACGTTCGCATGACCTGCTGGGCGACACGGTTAGTGTCAGCAGCGGCCTGGGCGAGCGAGACATTGTCTTTGAGTCTCGCAATCATGAGGAAACTCCAGACCCCGGCCGCGTTATCGGAGAGTTCGTCAGGAGTTAGGCTGAGCGGCACCCAGAGCTGGGTCTGGTTGAGGCGGCCGGGATTGACGGGAAATTCGAAGCTTCGCGGCATTACGCCGATGACGGTGTAGTTTCTTCGATCGAGAGTGATCGTGCTGCCAACGACGTGAGGGTCGCGATGGAAGCGGGTCGTCCAGAGCGAGTAGCTGATGACTGCGAGCGGCTCGGAGGAATTTTCCTCCTGCGGGGTGAACGTGCGACCGATTAGCGGTTCGACTCCGAGTGTCGGAAATGTGCTCGCACTAACACGGGCAGCTTGGATGTTTTCAGGATTTTCCCCGCCGGATAGTTCATAAGCAGAGGGGATGTAGCCCGCCATTGACGAGAACGCGGTGGCCGCGGTGGGATATAAGGGGATTTCGCGCGCGGTGACGGAAATGTTCGCGCCTTCACGAAGGTGATCGCCGAGCATGACGAGGCGGCTGGGATCACGGAATGGTAGCGGGCGCAGGAGAATGCCTTCGACAAGCGAGAAGACGAGCGTGGTTGCGCCAATGCCGAGTGCCAGGGTGAGAACGATCGTGACCGTGAAACCTGGAGTTTTCCGCAATTGGCGGAGCGCGAAACGGGCGTCGCGGGAGAGTGCCATCGTCAATCCTCAATCCTCGTTGCGGGATTATCGCGCAGAAGAACGATCGCCGCGACGGAGTTCGAACCCGCAATCTGTGAGTTGAACCCAGATTTTGAATTTTCCGATTGCATCGGGAGCTGAGGTTGAGCACCTCGAAATCGCGGATCGCGGACTGTTCAAAGCTGATTTGACGCTCGCGCGGCAATTGCGCTTTCCGGAGTTCTAGAATTCCCCATCACCCTGCGGCCAACAAAGGAATGAAGACTGCAAGCCGAAGTGGACTCGTACCTGCCCAGTGCTGGAAAAAGCGGCAGGAGAACCGCCGCTCCGTTTGCAAGAAAAGAAATGGAGCTTCAGGGCTCGAGCGGTGTGTCTTGGGCGACGGCCGCAGTCAGTGGCATGCCTGGATTGATCTGGGCTTCATCGCCACGGAAGGCTAACGCGGCTGCCCCGACCACCGGGATAAGGACCAGGTGATTTCGGGAGTAATGATTGCGTCCCTCGAGAGTTTCACCGCCGGTGAGGGCGATTTGTTTGCCATCGATGGTCAGCGAGTGGACTTCGAACGCGATATCGCCGGGGACGCCGAGGTGCCCAGAGTGATCAGCCTGAACGATCCTGGCCTCGACCGGAGTGCCTTTGGGTATGACGGTTGTGGCCCCGACCCGGACATCCTGGTTCAGGACAAGTTGAATAGGGTCGCCAACCTGCGCGGTCTTCGAACTCACGGTCGCGGCGGTGACGAGGTGGAGCGACGTGCCGGCGTGAAGTGTTCCATCGGTGGTAAGGGGCGCCGGCTCGTTGTGAGCGAGGGTACCGGCAACGCTGTAGGTCGCGCTCGCGATCAGGCTTTGACCTGTGGTTGGAGCGACGGCAATGGCCTGCAATACAACGGTGTGGGAGATAGTGATCGGGCCGGTGTAGCGCTTGGACTTGATGGTGGGCGCCCATCCGTTGGTGGTGTAGTAGATGGTGGCGAGATGGGTGCGACTCTTCAGGCGGATGGTGGTGCCCGCTGGGACGCTGCCGGAGTGAATCGAGAACGCCGGCGCCGCGGTTCCGGGATTGATGGATGTGGAGTTTGCGGCGTTGGCCGCAGCCTGCTGGCTGGCGGCGGCAGTAGCAGAGGCTTGCTGCATCTGGATTTGGGCTTGGGTGGCGGCTTGTTGCGCCTGCATGGCTGACTGCTACGCGGCCATCGCGCCGGGATCTTGGGCGAGGGCGGAAGCCGCAAGAAGAAGCAGGACCACGATCGTCAGAAAACTAAGAAGTTGAGTGGAGAGAGGGGAACGGCGGCGGGAGGAGCGGAGACGCGTCATACAGCCTCCTTGATCTTGCTTTCTTACATAGGATAAGACGACATCCTGCAGATGAAAGTAGCACCTTCAAGGCAAAAGACCAGTAAAGAATCAAAACGACGGTGCGGCATTGCGTAAACGGAAAAGCCGGCAAAATCGGCGGCCACGTGTGAGGCGTCATGGAAGGTCGGTCCTGCTGGCCGGAAGGTGCTAGAACCCATTCGCTGCGCGGGTGCTGCCAACCGCTGGTAACTCTCGCGCATTCCATGAGTTAGGGTGCTGCTCGGGTGATAGAACCGGGTATGCTAACAGGTGCCGAAATGGGGCTTTAGCCCGTCAAACCACGTATACTGGAAGGCAGATGAGTCCCGTTCAAAACGACAAAACTTTGCTATTGCTGAAGCCCAGGGGCTTCTGCGCAGGGGTGGTTCGCGCCATCGATATTGTCCGGATTGCGCTCGAGGCGTTCGGAGCACCGATTTACGTGCGCAAGGAGATCGTCCATAACCGGTACGTTGTCGACGACTTGGCGAGCAAGGGCGCGATCTTCGTGGACGAAATTGACGAGGTCCCCAACGGCCAGCGGGTCATTTACTCGGCCCATGGCGTGGCTCCGGAAGTCCGAGAGGCCAGTAAGAAGCGCGGCCTGCGAGTGATTGACGCGACCTGTCCGCTGGTGACCAAGGTTCACGTGGAGGCGATCAAGTTCGCCAAGGAAGGACACTCGCTCGTGTTGATTGGGCATCACGACCACGATGAGGTGGTCGGGACCCTGGGTGAGGCGCCGGACGTAACTTACGTGATTTCCACGCCGGAAGAGGTGGAGACGCTAAACATCCCGGATCCGAACCGGGTGGCCTACCTGACTCAGACCACGTTGTCCCTCGACGAGACGGTGCACGTAATCGCAGCTCTGAAGAAAAAATTTCCGAACATCAAGGGGCCGCACGCGCAGGACATTTGTTATGCGACGGAGAACCGCCAGACGGCAGTGAAAGACGTTTCGGCCGACTGCGATCTGCTGCTGGTGGTTGGCTCGGACAATAGTTCGAACTCCAATCGGCTGGTGGAAGTGGCGCGCAACCTGGCCACGAACTCGCACCTGATCGAGAACTACAAGGCGATCAAGCCGGAGTGGCTGGAAGGCGTGAAGACAGTTGGCGTAACCGCTGGGGCATCGGCTCCGGAAGTGCTCGTAGAGCGGGTGGTGGAGTTCCTGACGAGTAAGGGCTTCACGAACCTCAAAGAAGTGGAAGTGATGCCGGAGAACGTGCGGTTTGGATTGCCTCCGGAGATTGTGGCGGCGATTGGATCTGCACCCGGGCAGGCGGCGCAGTAGAACGGCAGCAGAAGAGCCCGTAGGGGTCCTTCGACTTCGCGGCCTCAGGCCCCTCCGCCCATAATGACAGCAGAGTTGCAAAGGGATTGATGGACGAAAAGAACATCCAATCAGAGATCCGGTTTGGGAAGATCGACGGCGTCCGCACGCGGATTGCCGAGGCCATGGAGTCCGCGAAGAACTATCTCTTCTCGCGGCAGGACAAGGAAGAGGGCTTCTGGTGCGGCGAGCTCGAGGCCGACACCACACTGCAGTCCGACTACATTGTGCTGCACACGCTGCTGGGGACGGGCGATCCCGTCAAGATGGAGAAAGCAGCAAAGCAGATTCTCGAACATCAATTGGATGACGGATCCTGGAACATCTACACGGATGGGCCGGGCAACATCAGCGCGACGGTGAAGGCTTATTTCTCGCTGAAGCTGATGGGACGCAAGCCGGATGAGCCGCCAATGGTGAAGGCGCGGGAGTGGATCCTGGCGCACGGCGGCGCGACCGCGATCAATACCTTCTCGAAGATGTACCTCTGCTTCTTCGGGCAATATGACTACGACGCGGTGCCGGCGATCCCGCCGGAAATCGTATTATTTCCCAACTGGTTCTGGTTCAACGTGTACGAAATTTCGTCATGGTCGCGCGCCATTCTTGTGCCGCTGGCGATCTGCTACGCGAAGAAGCCGTTCAAGAAGATTCCCGACGAGATGAATATTGACGAGTTGTTCCTCGAAGGACGGCACGGCAATCTGCATTTGAAATGGGATCAGCACCTGGTTTCGTGGCGGAACTTCTTCCTTTTGCTGAACAAGGTTGTGCACTTCTTCGAGAGGGTGCATGTGCGTCCGCTGCGAACTCTGGCGTTGAAGCACGCCGAGAAGTGGATGCTCGAACGCCTGGAGATGAGCGACGGGCTGGGCGCAATCTATCCGGCAATTTTGAATTCCATCATCGCTCTCAAGGCGCAGGGATATTCGACCGATGATCCGCAAGTGATCCGCGCGATGGATGAGTTTGAGAAGCTCGGCATCGAAGAAAAAGAGACGTTTCGCATGCAGCCCTGCATGAGTCCGGTGTGGGACACCGCGTACATGGTGTACGCGCTGGGTGAGGCGGGAGTGCCGTCCGACGACCCGCGGATGGTGAAGGCCGCCGAGTGGATGCTGAAGAAGCAGGTGACGCATAAGGGCGACTGGGCGGTGAAGGTCCCGAACGTGCAACCGGCGGGTTGGTACTTCGAATTCAACAACGAGTTTTACCCGGACGTGGATGATACGGCGCAGGTGATCCTGGCGCTGAACCACGTGCGCACTTCCAATGAGCGCTACCACGACGAGACAGTGCAGCGCGCGCTGACGTGGGAACTCGCCATGCAGTGCAAGGGTGGGGGCTGGGCATCGTTCGACAAAGACAACGACAAGATGGTCTTCCAGCACATCCCGTTCGCCGACCACAACGCCATGCTCGATCCACCGACGGTGGACGTCACCGGACGTGTACTGGAAGCGCTATCGCATCATGGATATTCCGTGAAAGACAAAGTCGTGCAGCGTGCGGTGAAGTTCATCCAGAGCGAGCAGGAGCCGGATGGATCGTGGTTCGGACGCTGGGGCGTGAACTACATCTACGGCACCATGCTGTGCCTGCGCGGACTGGCAGCGGTGGGCGTGGACCATCATGAACCGATGGTGCAGCAGGCGGCGGAGTGGCTGCGCATGGTGCAGAACCCCGACGGCGGTTGGGGCGAGACGGTGGGTTCGTACGACGATGCGAAGCTCCGCGGCACTGGGCCGAGCACGGCTTCGCAAACGGCGTGGGCGATCATGGGACTGCTCGCCGCGAACGATTTGCGCAGCGATTCGGTGACGCGTGGCATCGCTTGGCTGCTGGAACAGCAGAAGTCGGATGGGTCGTGGTGGGATCCGTGGATCACGGGCACAGGTTTCCCGCGCGTGTTCTACCTTAAGTACACGATGTACGCCGAGTACTTCCCGCTGATCGCTCTGGCGACCTACGAGCGGCGACTGAATACACCTCTGGATGAGAAGGTGAAGCTGGGGCCGCAAAGTCAGTGATTGGTAATTAGTGATTAGTGATTGGTTCGAATTGGTTTCACTAACCACTAATCACTAACCGCTCATTACTGCTTTCATGAAAGTTTTCGTTACAGGGGCGACGGGGTTCTTGGGTAGCCATGTGGCTGAGCAGTTGGAAGCCATGGGCGCGAATGTCCGCGTACTCCTGCGGAAGAGTAGCCGGACGGAGAACCTGGAGTCGCTGAGAGCAGAGCGTGTGGTTGGCGATCTGCGTGACTTCGAGTCGCTGAAGAAGGGAATGGCCGGATGCGAGTTTGTGTTCCATGTGGCGGCCGATTATCGGCTATGGGCGCGCAACCCGGAGGAAATGTACGCGTCGAATGTCGAAGGTACGAAGCTGATTATTCGCGCGGCGCAGGAAACCGGCGTGCGCCGGGTGATTTATACAAGCTCCGTGGCAACGATGGGGTTCGGTAATAACGGGAACGTGGTGGATGAGAAGACATCCGTGAATCTCGGAATGATGATCGGGCACTATAAGAAGTCGAAGTTCCAGGCGGAGCAGGCGGCGTTTGAAATGGCGAAAGCAGGAGCGGAAGTGGTGATCGTGAATCCAAGCACGCCGATTGGAGAGCGCGACATAAAGCCAACTCCGACGGGACAGATCGTGGTCGACTTTCTGAAGAAAAAGTTTCCAGCGTACGTGGATACCGGATTGAATCTCGTCGATGTGCGCGGATGCGCCAAGGGCCATATTCAGGCGATGGAGCGCGGGCGCAGCGGCGAGCGATACATCCTGGGCGGCGAGAACCTGACACTGAAACAAATTCTCGACAAGCTAGCGGCGATCACCGGATTGCCGTCGCCGACGGTGAAATTGCCCTACGCGGTCGCGCTGGCCGCAGGCGCGGTCGATACCGTGTTCACTGGCTACATTCGCGGCAAAGAGCCGCGGGCGAACCTCGATGCCGTGCGCATGGGGCGCAAGAAGATGTACGTTTCTTCGGCCAAAGCGGAAGTGGAACTCGGCTACAAAGTGGGCTCAGCCGATGATGGCTTGCGGCGCGCGGCGGAGTGGTTTCGCGCGCATGGGTACGCGTAATGGCAGGACGAATTGCGATCGTCTGCGCGATGGAGCAGGAAGTTCGGCCGCTGGTGCGCGGATGGCGCAAAGTGCGCGACAAGGGATCGACGTTCTTTGAAAGCGAAAAGGCCGTGCTGGTGGTAGCGGGAATTGGATCAGCCCCGGCCGCATTGGCAGCGATGACGCTGGTGGGACGAGAGCGGGCAAGTTCGCTGATGTCCGTGGGATTGGCTGGAGCGCTGCGCAGCGATTTGCGTGTTGGCGATGTCGTGCGGCCGCACCTTGTCATCAATGTAGCAACCGGACGCAAGTTTGAGACGCAGGATCCGGCCGGGAGCGGTGTGTTGTTGAGTGGCAAGGCGATCGCGGGCGAAGATCGCAAACGCGAACTTCGCGAGCAGTTCGCTGCCGATGCCATCGACATGGAAGGGGCGGGCGTGGCGAGCATTGCCGACTCCTGCGGTCTTCCGTTCTTTGTGGTGAAGGCGATTTCGGACGAAGTGGAGTTTGCCATGCCCCCGCTCAACAATTTCGTGGATGCGAAGGGCAAATTGCACATGGGGGCTTATGCCCTGCGCGCCGCCGTACATCCTTCGTGGTGGAGCCCTACTTTGGAACTGGCGCGAAACGGCCATATGGCCTCGGCTGAGCTTTGCATGGCAGTTGCGCATCAAATTGAAGAAGTCAGCAAGTCACAATCAGGAGCATTGGTGCCGCGCACATAGCGGCCTGCAATTATGCCGGTAGCGACACAGTCAGGGACCAAGAACGGTCGGCAAGCGATTCCGAAGACGATGAACGCCGCCGTGTACCGCGGTGTGAACGATGTGCGACTGGAGAGCGTACCGGTGCCGGAGATTGGGCGCGGCGAGATATTGGTTCGCGTGCACTCGTGCGGTATTTGCGGAACAGATTTGAAGAAGATTGCGACAGGCTCTCATTCGGCGCCACGCATTTTCGGCCATGAAACCGCGGGCGTAATCGCCGCGGTGGGCGAGGGCGTACAGGATTTCAAACTCGGCGAGCGGGTGCTGGTGTTCCACCATATTCCGTGCCGCGAGTGCTACTACTGCCAGCACAAGGTGTTCGCGCAGTGCCCGGTCTACAAGAACGTCGGCGTGACCGCCGGATACGAACCGAGTGGTGGAGGGTTTGCGGAATACGTCCGGGTCATGGATTGGATCGTGGAACGAGGTGGCGTGGTGAAGTTGCCCGATAATGTGACCTACGACCTCGCTACGTTCGTTGAGCCGGTGAACACCTGCATCAAGGCCGTGCACAGCATGGCACTAAAGGCGGGCGAAACGGCGCTGGTTATTGGACAAGGACCAATCGGCATGATCCTTGCGTTCCTGGCACAGAAGGCGGGTGCTCGGGTGATTACGTCCGATTTGTTCCCGCAGAGGCTTACAATAGGAGAGTCTCTGGGCCTCACAAACGGAGTGGATGCAGGTAATACCGACGTGGTGTCGCACATGCGCGGCCTGACTGAAGGCCGCGGCGCCGATGCATCGATTCTGGCTGTTCCCGTGAATGCATTAATCAAGACCGCGATGGAAGCGGTGCGTCCTGGCGGAAGGATTTTGTTGTTTGCGCACACTCAGCGAACGGAGGCGGTATTCGATCCCTCAGCCGTTTGCATGGATGAAAAGACGCTGCTGGGTTCCTACAGTGCATCGGTGGACCTGCAGCAGGAGTCGGTTGACTTTGTGTTCAACCGCGAGATGGATTTGGAGAAATTGATCACGCATCGCTTCCCGCTGGATGAGGCGGTTGAGGCGCTGCAACTGGCAGCAAACCCGCGGCCGGATTCGATGAAAGTGATGATCCAGCCGGGCAGCCCAAGGGAAGGACAAGCGCAGTGAGCAAAACAATGACAGCTGCGGTCCTCTACGGTAAAGAGGACATACGAATCGAGAAAGTGCCGGTCCCGAAAGTGGACGAAGGCGAAGTTCTCGTGAAGGTGCAGGTTGCGTTGACGTGCGGTACCGATTTGAAGGTGTTCCGCCGCGGATATCATGCGCGGATGATCGTGCCTCCGGCGCTGTTTGGACACGAACTCGCCGGGATTGTGGAAGAAGTGGGCCACGGGGTGAAGAAGTTCAAGAAGGGCATGCGCGTGGTGGCGCTGAATTCGGCGCCGTGCGGCGTGTGCTTCTACTGCTCGAAACACCAGGAAAATCTCTGCGAAGATCTGCTCTTCAATAACGGCGCATACGCTGAGTACATACGAATTCCGAAGCGCATCGTTGAAAAGAACATGCTGGTGATTCCCGACGGCGTGACCTTCGACGAGGCGGCCGTGATTGAGCCCCTGGCCTGCGTACTGCGTGGGCTGCACGAGACCCGCATGGAAGTGGGCGACACGGTTACAGTTATTGGCGCCGGCCCAATCGGTTTGATGTTCATGAAGGTCGCCGCGATTTCTGGATGCAAAGTGATTGCCGTGGTGAAACACGATACGCAGGTCGAAGCCGCCAAAAAAATGGGTGCGCACAAAGTGGTACAGATCACCAAGGTGGATGACCCGGTGAAAGCCGTGATCGATCTCACGCCTGAGAAACGTGGGTCGGATATTGCGATCGAGGCCGTTGGTCGTCCGCAGGCGTGGGAGCAGGCGATTGACATGGTGCGCAAGGGTGGCACGGTGAACTTCTTTGGCGGATGCGCAAAGGGAACCAAGGTGCAGCTCGATACCGAGCGCTTGCATTATTCGGAGATCACGTTGAAGGCCACGTTCCATCACACGCCCGAGACGGTGCGGAAGGCATTCGCATTAATCGCCGAGAAGAAGATCAAAGCGACGGATTACATCACCGGCGAAGTTCCGCTCTCGCGACTGACTCAAGTGTTCAAGGCGATGGTGGAAAAAGGCGGCGAGATAAAGACCGCAATTATTCCGGGACATTAGCCGCGTCAGTTCTCATGGCCAGTTTTGTACAGCGTCCGACGGTGACTACCGATACGAACAATTTGGCGGAAGCCGGGTGGGACCGCTTGCCGCTGGAGTATGCGATTCCCGAGCACACCCCTTCGCTCGCGGAAGCCCAGGCGTATTGCAAGCGCCTGGCGACCAGCCATTACGAAAATTTCTCAGTTGTCACGTGGTTCCTTCCCAAGAAGCTGCACCAGCATTTTTTCAATGTGTATTCGTATTGCCGCATCTCCGATGATTTGGGAGACGAGGTCGGCGATACGCAGCTCTCATTGAAGCTTCTGGACGAGTGGGAGCGGGAGTTGGATGCATGTTACGACGGCAAGCCGCGACATCCAGTGTTTGTGGCGCTGCGCGAGACAGTGCGCGAATTCGAGATTCCCAAACACGAGTTCTCGGATTTGCTGATTGCCTTCCGGCAGGACCAGACAGTCACGCGGTTCGAGACCTTCGAAGATGTGCTCGCCTACTGCAAGTACTCGGCAAATCCCGTCGGACATCTCGTGCTCTACCTGTGCGGTTACAAGGACGCAGAGCGCCAGAAGCTTTCGGATTACACCTGTACAGCACTGCAATTGGCAAACTTCTGGCAAGACGTGGCAATGGATTTCGGAAAGGGCCGAATCTATCTCCCGCTGGAGTCGCTGCGGAAGTTCGGCGTGAGCGAAGAAGACATTGCGCAGCGCCGGGCGACCTCGCAGTTTCTCGAACTGATGAAGTTTGAAGTTGCGCGGGCACGCGAATGGTTCGCGAAAGGGCTGCCGCTGGTGAAGATGGTGGATCGGGAATTGGCGCTCGACATCGAATTGTTCAGCCGCGGCGGGCAGGAGATTCTAAACGCCATCGAGCGGCAAGGATACGACGTGCTGACGTCGCGTCCGGCGATCTCGAAGCCGAGGAAGATCTGGCTGGTGCTGCGTGCGGCCACCGGGAAGTTTCTGTGAACGGTGAAGAGCAAAAGCACCACCCACTCCAGCTCTCCAGTGCTTACGGAGTGTGTCGCCACATCACGCGCACCCAGGCAAAAAATTTCTACTGGGCGTTCCTCGTGCTTCCACGCAAGAAGCGCAATGCTCTGAGTGCGGTGTATGCGTTCATGCGTCATGCCGACGACATTTCCGACGACGAGACCATCCCTGTGCTGGTGCGGCGCGAGAAGCTCGGATTGCTGCTTGATAATTTTCATCGCGCGACCGCAGGGGAACTAACGGACGATCCGGTGCTGTTCGCACTCGCCGATACGCAAAAAAACTACGACATCCCCGTGGAGTGGCTGAACAAGCTGGTGTACGGCACGATGATGGATGTGCAGGACGAGGTGTTTTCCGACACCGAAGCGAAAATTCCAGCCCTATCCTTACACGACAAGGCTGGAGCATCCACAGCAACGGCGGCGAAACGGCTGCTGACGTTTCGTACGTTCGATGATCTTTATTCGTATTGCTATCACGTGGCGTCGGTGGTGGGGCTGGTTTGCATCAAGATCTTTGGCTATCGCGACCAGAAGGCGGAGAAGCTGGCAGAGCGCACCGGAGTGGCGTTCCAGCTCACCAACATCCTGCGCGATGTGAAGGAAGATGCCGCTATGGGCCGTGTCTACCTCCCGGAACGCGATCTTGAGACCTTTGGAGTAAAGGCGGAGCAGGTGGCTGCCTGGCCGACGTTGCAGTTGTTGCAACCGGTGTTGCAGCTCGAAGGTGAGCGCGCGGCGGTGTACTACGACTCAGCCACTGAGTTGATCAAGTTGATTGACGAAGACAGCCAGCCGGCTCTGTGGGCATTGGTGGAAATCTACAGGCAGTTGCTGGAGAAGATTGCCGCGAGGAAGTACGACGTCTTCAGCGAGCGCGTGCGGCTAACGACGAGCGAAAAAATGCGAGTGCTGGGGAAGGGCTTCGTCCGCCGGCTGACATGAGCGCCACACTCACCGAAACACAATTAAAGAGTGAAACTCCCGCGAGAAAAAAGGCACGCGTGGCGATTGTGGGCGGAGGTCTCGCTGGACTGGCGGCAGGTTGCGCCCTCGCGGAGGCAGGCTTCGCGGTGAAACTGCTCGAGCGCAAGCCGTTTCTCGGCGGCCGCGCGTCGTCATATCAGCATCCCGCTACGGGCGAAGTAGTCGATAATTGCCAGCACGTTCTGCTGGGATGCTGCACCAATCTCATCGATTTCTATAAGCGGCTCGGTGTGGAAGACCAGATCCGCTGGTTCTCGCAGCTCACGTTTATCCTGCCGAATGGCAAGTCAGGAACGATTGAGCCGTCGTTTCTGCCGGCACCCCTACACGCTTCGCCGGCGTTCCTGAAATTTCCAGTACTCAGTCTCAAAGACAAGCTGGCAATCGCGCGGGCAATGTTGGCTCTGATGGGCGGGCTTCCGAAAGAGACGGGCGAGAATTTTCTCTCGTGGCTGAAGCGGCATGGGCAGACGGAACACGCCATATCACGCTTCTGGGCGCCAGTGCTGGTGAGCGCGCTGAACGACGACCTCGACCAGGTGTCCGTGCGCTATGCAGCCCTGGTGTTCCGCGATTCGTTTTTGAAGTCGGCGCAAGCCGGGAAGATGGGCGTGCCAGCGGCGCCACTTAGCGAGATTTACGGACGCGCGGGAGATTACATTGCAGAACGCGGCGGCGAGGTGATCACGCGTGCGTCCGTGGAGAGCATTACGCTTGCCGATTCCGCGGTGTTGCTGCATGCCGGCAGCGAGATCGTCGAATGTGATTACGTGGTGCTGGCAGCGCCGTTCTACGAGACGGCGAAGTTGTTGCCGCCGTCGGCCGAAGCCGAGGCGCTGCGGGCGCAAATTGGTGAACTGAAGACGGTGCCGATCACCGGCATTCATTTCTGGTTCGATCGCGAGGTGACGCCGCTGGAACATGCGGTTCTGCTCGATCGCACGATCCAATGGATGTTCCAGAAATCGAAGCTGCTGCGCGGCAAGCGCGACGAAGGTGCGCCCGCGGCGTCCGGAAGCCATGTGGAACTGGTGGTGAGCTCGTCGAAATCATTAGTGAATATGGGCCGAAACGAAATCCTCGATCTCGCATTGAAAGAGTTCACCGAATTCTTTCCGGCGGCGAAAGAGGCGCGGGTGCTGAAGTCCGCCGTGATCAAGGAAGTGCATGCCACGTTCTCACCGGCGCCGCACAGCGATCGATATCGTCCGTTACCGATTACTTCGTGGCATCGGATCTTTCTTAGCGGAGACTGGACCGCCACCGGGTGGCCGGCAACGATGGAGGGCGCAGTGCGTGCGGGTTACGCGACCGCCGAAGCGCTGAGCTTTGCCGCGGGCGAGCAGATGAAATTCCTGGTGCCGGACTTGGGCGCGCGGGGATTGATGAGGTTGTTCGGGTAGGGATATTCCGCTCTTCATGGGGAAGATCGACAATTCGGAGCAAGCGAGTGCTTATGTGCTTTCGCGTGTGTTGGAGCAGGCGGCACAGGATGGCACAATCTTCGATTCGTTCGAACTACGCTTGCTGGACGGCTCTGCTGCCGAGGGTGAGGTCGAAGACTATGAGACTCGAAACGACGGTGCGGATGCTGACGAGCTCTGGGCAAAGGTCGACCGAATTGCGCGACTAACAGTGAAGAAGGATCCTGACCTCCGGCAAGCAATGATTGCTGCTGAACGGGTTCCCAGCTATTTGAACGATGTTCTCGTTGTGGGGGGAATCGCGCACGCACGGACGACCCGAGAACAAGTGCGGCATCTGGCCTTGCTCGCAATCGTCTGTATCGCAGGTGGACTCGCGGTTGGGTTAGCGGGCATCTTCCTCGTGCCGTATTTCGACAACACGACAGAACACGCGACGAAGCCATTGGCGCCTCTGCTCGACAAGTACGGCCTTCCGCTGTTTGTGGCGCTGTTGGTAACAGCAATTTTCTGGTCGGTCCGTCGATTGCGGCAATCGTCTTAATCGCTACGGTTTTTTCCTCTCTCGCTCTTTTCGCAGTTCCGCTAGATTTCCCATCAGATCGATCTTGTCATAGGGATACGAGAAGTTAACGAATTGCCATGTATCGCGGTTGGGCTTGAGCTCAGCGATAGCGTCAGGCATCGGACCTGCCGGGCGACGGCGTTTGTTCTCCTCTTACGGCTCACTTCGCTTCCGCTTTCTGCTTCGCTAATTGATCTTCGAATTTGTCTTTTGCTTTTGTGATTGCCGATTTGTAGCCTTGCTGATCGATCCACAGCGCGGGATTGGTGCGCGCGCCTTTGTCCAGCTTTTCCAGCATGTCGAAGTAGCCGCCGTGCGCGCCGAGGAAGATGTCGGCCGGCAAACTCTCGTAGGTAGCGAAGGTGCGCTCGAAGTCTGGTTCGATGCCGAGGTATGACGGCGGCTTCCCGTTCATCGCAACATAACGGACGCCCGGATTGCTGCTTATCCCACCGACGATCACAACTAGCAGGTCGCGACCATTTTCTTTCACGTGCATGGTGAACGTGGTGCACCCTCGGGTGTGGCCGGCAGTCCTCAACGCGGTAACGGTCGTGCCGCCGAGCGAGATGGTGTCGCGGTCGTGCAGGGCGCGGCTGACGTGAGCGGCAGGGAAGCGCGAGTCAGGCAGATCGAATGATGTGCGGCCTCCGCTTTCGACGACATCCACATCGCCGTCCATGACGTCGAATTGTGCGCCGGTTTCACGCAGAATCGCGGCGGCGCCGCCGACGTGGTCGCTGTGTGCCTGGCTGCTGAGGAGAAACTTTGTGTCCTTCCACTGAAACCCCAACTGCTCGATGCTATGGCGGATCAGCGGCGGCGAGCTTTCTAGATTCGCGTTGACGAGAATATTTCCCGCTGGCGTAACGATGAGATATGCAGCGAGGTCGCGGCTGCCGACGTAGTAGAGATTACCGGCAATCTTGAACGGCTCGATCGGCGTGGTCCAATCGGCGGGGACTTCGGCAAAAAGGGAAGTGGTTGCGAGGAGGAACGCTGCGAGAAAACGAAGCATGCTCCTCGATTGTACGAGCGGATTTCACGGCGCAGGTTTACGAACTCGATGCCGAGCCCGCTGCGGTCGGGACAAAGTGCTGCACGATCAGGTGATGTTGATCAAGCCACCGTACATGCAGAGACAAACCGAACTCTGCGTCAGAGCTGGTGCTCCGCGAACGAGCGTGCCCGGGTCGCCGGGTGTCCAAGGGGAATTAACCATCGGCGTGCACGGAGCCGGAGCTCCCATCGCCGCGGCGACCTCCGGGTTCACCGGCGAAGTGCATAAGGCGAACGCCGGAATGTTAAGGTTCGGCTGATAATCGAGGATGTTGGCCTCCATCGATTGTCCAAGAAAGCCCGCGGCCTGGCTCGGAATTGGTGCCACAAGCAACTGGGAAGGAGCAGTTCCGAACGAACAGCGAATCAATGCGCCACTGCAAACAGCCAGTCTCGGCATAGAGATTTCTCCTGAGAGATGCGAATGCTAGTCCGAGAGGGATTCGCTGTCAATTTGCGACCTAAAGACGGTCGCTTACGCGTTGCCGACCTTCGTATTTTTCTGCGCGTAGGCGAAGCGATAAACCTGGGCATCGATTTCCCGCCGCAGGTCTCGCCAAATCGTGTCGGGCATTTGTAGAAAGGTACTGACCACGGTCGGATCAAACTGGCGGCCGCCCCATTGCGCGATCTCATCGCGCGCGGCCTGGATCGACTGGGCCGCGCGGTACGGACGGTCGCTGGTGATGGCATCCAACGTGTCGGCCACCGCGAATATGCGAGCGCCAAGGGGTATCTGCTCGCCCTTCAGTCCGCGCGGGTAGCCCGTGCCATCGAAGAACTCCTGGTGGGCGTAGACGATTTCAGCAGCTTCGTATAGGAAAGGAATTTTACGCAGCATGTGATAGCCGCGGTAGCAGTGCTCGCGCATGATGGTGACTTCTTCCGGCGTGAGCGGGCCAGGCTTCCTGAGAATAGCGTCCGGAATAGCCATCTTTCCGATGTCGTGCAGGAAGGCGCCGCGGGCAATCACGCGGATGCGTTCCGTTTCCAATCCCATGGCGCGGGCTATGGCGATGGTGAAAGCCGTGACGCGCTTGGAATGGCCTTCGGTCTCCGCATCTTTCAAGTCGAGGGCGTCGCCGAGGGCTTCGAGGGTGATGTCGTACGAGCGCTCCAGGTCGGCCATGGCCTGCCGTAACTGCTCGGTCCGCGCCGCAACCAGCGATTCGAGGTTAGTCTGATAAGCGCGGTTTTCCAGCTTGAGGCGGCGGTTTTCGAGGGCACGACGGACCATGGCGAGCAGTTGCTCGCGCTCGAAAGGCTTCAAAAGGTAATCGTAGGCACCGTTGCGGATGGCGGCCAGCGCGACGGAAATGTCGTGAACAGCCGTGACCATCACGACGGGCATATCGGGATACTTCTCCTTAGTTCTCTCAAGGAGGCCGATGCCGTCGAGCTCCGCCATCATCAGGTCGGAGAGCATGAGTTCGAATTCTTCGCCGGATTCCAGGACAGCGAGTGCCTGGAGGCCGGAACCTGCCTGCTGGGTCTTATAGCCGGCGTTGTTAAGCATGGAGGAGACAATTTCGCGGATAGGCTCTTCGTCGTCCACCACCAGGATTCGTTCAGATGCCATGAGTCCCTTGTCGCTGTAGCCCGCGGATGAGGTAGTTGAACTCGAAGTTTCTCACAGAGTTATCCGGAAGGGAAACGCGCAGTTCCTTCAGCCAGGAGGAACTGTTCCCCAGAAGTAACAAGCGAGCAAACTTGATGTTGCGATTATATAAAGAGAATATACACCGAGAACCACCCGCGTTACTGTCGTTACTCCCCTAGAACCCGCAATTTACGGGGCTTATTCGTCAACACTGGTATATGATTTTTTCACCTTCGATGATCGCTGCCGGCAACCCCACGGGCTTCTGGCAGTTGCTAGAAAAGCAACTGCTCTACGCCGACGTGTTGACGAAGGGTTCGGATATCCTCATCCTGCTGGCGGCCACCATCCTGGTGTACCGCACCTTCCGTGAAAAATACCTTGTGCCGTGGGTGGCGGGTTGGGCGGCATACCTCGCCTACCGTCTCCTGGGAACGCTGCCGGCAATCCGCTCGATTCCTGAGATCACCTTGCTGTCGCACATAGCGTTCGCTGCGGCGGTCACGTTCTTTGCCATCTCGGTACTGCAATACACGCGACGGAGGAGTTGGCAATGGCCGATCTTCGTGTTGTGCCTGCTGGCCATGTGTACCGCCGCGATCCGGGTAATTTCTGGAGCAGGGACGCAATGGTTTGCTTTGAGCGAGATCTTGTTGACTTCAGGAATTTGCTGGCTGGCTGCGGCGCAACTGATGTTCTTCGCCCGCGGGCGGCGGCAATTGGGCGTTTGGTTGATGGCGGCGATGCTCCTGGTCTTGCACCTCGACGCGTTTCCCGGACATTCGCACAGTCTGGCGGGACTCGACGTCGCCATTGAGCTGTTGCTCGGGCTAAGCATGCTGGTGATTGTGCTCGACCATTCGCGTGAGCGCACCGAGCGGCTGGGACTCATCAATACGATCACCACTACGATTGCCCGGACTCACGAGGCTGCGCCGCTGATGCTCAGTGTGCTGGAAAAGCTGAAAGAGCATACCGGGGCATCGGCCACCTGGTACCGCTACCTTTTGCAAGACAAGATGCTCATTCAGCAGCACATTGGGCTTTCCGAACGATTCCTGAACGACCGCCGCGTGGTAAGCATGGACGAGAGCCATGCCGTACGCATGATCGAAGAGGGTGTTCCTGGAACGTTCGAGCCGGCGCGAAGCGATGCAGCTACGGCGCGCATCTTTGGCGAAATGAATGTGGAGCAGGTGCTCATCGTTCCGGTGCGTGGCAAGAACTCGATTATCGGCACGATTAACTTTGGTATGGCGCGTAAACGCGATTACCTGCCGGATGAATTGAGCTTCCTGGCATCGATTGCCGACCAGATGGGAATCGCGCTCGAAAACGTGAAGATGTTCGAGCAGATTTTGCGCTCGCAGCGTCAGTGGGTAAGCACGTTCGACTCCATCGAAGACATCATCATTGTGCACGACGACGCCGGCCGCATCATGCGGACCAACCGCGCACTTTTGCAGCGCCTGGGCAAGCGCGTGCACGAAGTCATCCACGAGCCCATGGGCGCCGTACTGCCGAACGTGGCGCCTTCAGTGATCTGCCCCTATTGCGCCGAGCGCCGCGACGGATACGTGGAAGGCCCGGACCCGTGTTTCGGCGGCCACTCGCTGGTCTCCACTTCGACGTATTCACAGGGTGGCACGTCAGATCTCGGAACGATCCACATCGTAAAGGACACCACCGAGCGTCGGGCTGCGGAAGAGCGCTACCGGTTGCTTTTCGAGGAGGTGGGCGAGGGCGTTTACATCACCACGGGCGACGGCCGGATCCTGGAAGTGAACGATGCGTTCGTTCGCATGCTCGGTTACGACGACCGGCGGCAACTCGTAAACCTCGACATTGGCGAGGCCGTGTACCGGTACGCAGAAGACCGGGAGAAGATCCGGACGGAAATCCGGGCAAAGAACTTCGTGCGCAACTTTGAAACCACGCTGCGTCGCCGCGACGGCACTCTGCTCACCGCATTGGAGAGCAGCTTCGGGACCCGCGACGCGAGTGGCAGGATCGTGCGCTACCAGGGCTTCATGCTCGATGTCAGCGAGCAGAAGCGGGTGGAAAATGAGATCAAACGTCGTAATCGCGAATTGAATGCGCTGAATGCGATCGCGGTAATCGGTGCGCAGTCCTTCGATCTGGACGAGATCCTGAATATCACCTTGCGGCAATTAGTCGATCTCTTCGCCGTGGATATGGGTTCGGTGTGGATCCTCGACCAGGAGAAGCTCGCGTTCCGTCCGCGCGCAACCGTGGGCGCGCAAAGTCTTGGGGCGAAGGTGAAAGAGATGTTGATAACCCCCGAGACTTACCACGCGATGCTGCAGGAGCGCCCAGAATCGCTCACCGAACAACACCTCGCACTCATGCCGCAGGAGGCACGGGACCACCTGCGCGAGATGGGCGTTGCTTCCTGGATGTGGGTACTGCTCTGGGTTGGCGAGATTCCGGTCGGCGTGATGGGTATCAGCAGCCGCACGGCACGCGAGTTCTCGCCGCTGGACCGCAATTTGCTCGTTGCCATCGGTCGCCAATTGGCAACCACAATCGACAAGGTCCGTCTGTACGAGGAAACGACGAAAGCCTACGAAGATCTGCGGCGCACCCAGGAACAACTGCTGCAAAGCGAAAAGATGTCGGCCGTCGGTCAGTTGATTTCCGGCGTGGCCCACGAACTGAACAACCCCCTCACCGCGATTGTGGGCTACGCGCAATTGCTCGAACAGGAACCACTGTCGCCGCGGGCACTCGATTTCGTTCAGAAACTCTACAAGCAAACCCAGCGAACCCGTCGCGTGGTACAGAACCTGCTTTCCTTCGCGCGACAACGCAAGCCCCTCAAGCAGGATGTGGATTTGCGTCGTGTGATCGATGAGACGCTGGCCCTGCGCGATTACGACCTGAAACTGAACAACATTGCGGTGGACCGCAAGTTCTCGGAGGAGTTCCCGCATGTGGTGGCGGACGCGCACCAGCTCGAACAGGTGTTCCTAAACATCATTAACAACGCGGTGGATGCAATGCTCGAAAGCGCGCGCGACGGTCTGCTGACAGTATCGGCCGATGTCGATCAGGAGCACACCAGCGCCATGGTGGAGTTTCGCGACACCGGACCGGGCATCAAAGATCCGAAGCGCATCTTCGATCCGTTCTACACGACCAAGACGGTGGGCAAGGGAACCGGGCTGGGCCTGAGCATTTGTTACGGCATCGTGAAAGAACACGGGGGAGATATCGTCGCGTTCAACCATCCGCAGGGCGGAGCGGTGTTCCAGGTGCGCCTCCCGCTCACGGGCAAGGAGCGTATGCACGAGCCGGTGCCGGTAGCGCTGCCGAAAGAGGCGCTGGCAGGGAGAATCCTCGCGATCGATGACGAAGATGCAGTCCTGGATTTGGAGCGTGAGCTCCTGGCCGGCGCCGGAGCCGAGGTGCATTGTGCTCAGGATGCGACGGAAGCGATCCGGCAGCTCCAGTCACACGCGTTTGATGCCGTGGTGATTGACAGCAAGATGCCGGGAGAACTCGACGCCGAAGATGTCTACCGGTGGGTGTTGAAAAACCAGCCGGAACTCGCCTCGCGGTTCGTGTTCACCATTTCACACGCGACAGAGCCAACCGTGCGCGAGTTCCTCGAAGAGCACGCACTCACGCACATCGAGAAGCCGTTCCAAGTCTCTGAGCTGATAAGCACTTTACGCAGAATTCTGGGCCGCGAGAAAGCCAGCGCGGTGCCCAGCGCATCGTAGTAACAAAGCCTTCCATTCAACTGCTTACCGGCAAATGTGGGTATCTGCATACCACATCTTGTGCAAGTCATGCCGTCTCCCATTGATCGGTAAGTCGGAATTACATAGCGAAATTACTCATTAGATGCTCCTGCGGGCCTTAGTTCTCTTAGGGTTCCGGGCAGTTCTGCCTCAGAATTCGCCTGCGCTTGAGGTGAAGCTCGGTTAGGCAGTGTGATTGCTATATGTATCGGTGTCCGTGGGGTGAAACAGCCCTGATTTCCTGTGGTTAGCTGAAGCTAGATGAAGATCAGCAGCCCGCCCAGAAGCACCAAAAGATCAGAAATAAAACCCTAAAGGGGGCAGAATGGCGAGCACACTTCAGAACGTTGCAGTTAGCGAGTACACGAGCTTTGTTCCGACCTTTGCGCACTCGTCCGTTGATCAATCCAAGCACATTTACGAACAGAACCGTCATCGCGTATATGCGCTGGCGTTCTGGATGACCAACAACGAATTGCAGGCGGAGCTGTTGCTCGAAGCAACGTTCGTCCGCGCCTTTGCCGAATATCAAACTCCTGACGCAGAACAGATCGACCGCGCCCTCGTCGCTGAGTTGCGCGACGTACACATGATTGGCTTCCTCACGTTGAACTGCGGGGAAGTGACGACTATCGAGAACATCCGCCAGAACACTAAGCGCGTCCATCTGGAACTCGCGGTGGTGCAATTGCCCGCGACCGAAAAATTGATGTTCCTTATGCACGATGTGGAAGGCTACAGCCACGAGCGCATTGCGCGCACGCTGAAAGTCACGGTAAGCAATTCGAAGCTCGGTCTGCACCAGGCGCGGCTCCGCATTCGCGAGCTGGTCAGCAAGATGGTTTGGTAACCGACAAGATCCTCCTTAACTGTTGCAGCATCAACTCTCTCCTATTCCCAGCCCCTGCGAGTGCAGGGGCCCTTTTTGATGCATGAAAATGCGGAGCCCGAAGGCTCCGCGCTGGCGAATTCAGCAGACTATTCCACAGAGGCGGTGAAGGCGCCGTTGTTCGTGCACTTGCCGCCCATGGTCTTGCCGCTAACTTTGCCCTGGCCGTCGGGCTGCGCCATCATGGCGCATTGTCCCTGCATGATCGTGTAATACATGCCGGCGAACATGATTTTCACGTCACCGCTCGGACCTTTAAAGTTCGCCATGTGAGTCATGTCGTCCATGCCGGCGAAACTCCAGGTTTCGGTCTGGCCGCCGGCCCAGTGCACCGTCCATTTATCGCCGACGGAGGCGTGCTGGTGCGCATCCATGGCAGGCTGTGCCTTGCGCATCTGTTCCTGCGCGGCTGCGATCTGCGCCTGGTTCTTCGCGTTCTGCTCTTGCTGCTTCTTCTGCGCCGCCAAGTAAGTGTCGCTCTGTTCCGCCTTCGTAGTCGGATAGATCTCGTTATAGCCGTTCTGCTGGCCAGGAACCGGGATCTTCACGTCGAGATCGCAGCGCTCGGGGCCGGGCACCTGTCCCGCGTATTGCGCTGCCATGCCCGTGGGATTCTCGCCTTTCAAGGTGACGTGCAGATCACCACTCACGACCTTGGACGACAACACCTTGAACGGTTCGTGCGCGGTAACAGTCGCTTTCGCGAGCGACGCGGCATCTACATTCGCAACTTTTACCACGATCTCCCGAGTGTCCCCGTTCTTGCACGTGCCGGTCGTACCGACTAGCGAGGGCGTTCCGGCTGCGGCTCGCTTCGTTTCAATACGTTTGCTGGAGACGTTCGGTAGCTGGGCGACCGCGAGCTGTGTGAGCCCAAGGAACACAATCAATGCAAGATGTCGTTTCAAACTTTGCCTCCAGAAAATGTGCTTACCTGAGCATTCGTCGGAAGCGAAAGATCGGAAGAAAACTACTGGGCAGGGACTGAGAGCTCAGCTCGCAGGGCGGCCAGTCCCGCGGAGTAGGGGAACCTGCGGAGGCCCTCCTGCACGGTGGCGACGGCCTCACCGCGCTCCCCGAGTTGAAGCTGGATTCGGGCCCGAAGCTCGTAGAGTTCGGGCTCATCCATCCAGTGTTGTGCGATTTGGGTCTGCGCCAGCGCCGCCGTTGGTCTGCCAGAATTGGCGAGCGCGCGTGCGAGATAAAAATTCGCATCGGGATCGGCCGGAGCATAGCGAATCGCCTGCTCGTAATGGGGCACCGCATTGACGTCGGCTGATTGCGCGTCGTAAGCAAGCCCTTCATGAACCTCATAACTGGCTAAACAGGGAAGAATGGCGATGCACAGCACAGCAGGAACGCCAACCAGTGCGGCCTTCGGAAACCGCCCGGATGAAGTGATATGAGGATCGTCCCGAAGGAACGCGAAGCTCAACCACAGCCAGAGCAGCGCCCAAGTCTCCGCGCGATGGAGAGGGAAGTCGGCACCAGCCGCGATGAGGAGGCTCGCGAATCCGGCGAGTGCGTACGGGGAACCATGCTTCAACAGCAAAAAGATACTTAGCGCAATCAATACAAGAAAGGCGGCGCCGCCAAGTATGCCGGCCTCGGCGAAGAATTCGACGAAGTCATTATGCGCATGCGTTTGCGGATCGGCGAATGCAAGTTGCTTGGGCGAAGGGTGGTCGTGAAACCATCGTCCCATGCGCGCGGGATAGATGTATGCAAAGCTGCCAGGGCCGCTACCGAGTGCCGAGAGACCATCGTGGACAGCGACATGCCAGATGAGAAAACGGCCTGCCAGCGAGGTGGAGACGGCTCGCGACGCATGCTGCTCAGACCTGAGTTGGAACGCGATGACCAAAATGCAGAACCCCATGATGACGATGCTCTGCATCCCGCTTCGCGGGAGAAACATAGCGAGCGTGAACAGCATCACCCCAAAGGCAAGAAGCCCCGCGTGCGAACCGGCGAAGAACAGCGCGAGGAACATTGGGAGAAGACATATGCGCCAGAACCACGCTTCCGGACGCAGTGCAAAATAAACAACCGCCGACATGCTCGACGCCAGATAGGCCGCGACGAAGTTCGGATTGCCAAGCGTCGCCGCGATCTGCATGCGGCCGCCGACGTAGTTGGCCTGCAACCCGAAGGGCGAGAAGACATCGAAGCCGAACCTGTTGAGGATTGCCACGATGGCAACCATGACCCCGGAGATCGCGATGCCGCGCAGAAGCCACGTCGAGCGACCTTGCAGCCCCACAGCGGCGATCGGAACCAGCAGCAGGCCAGCAGCGATGAATAGTAGCGGTTGCACTGCCAGTGCATGCTGAGGCGAGAATGCTGCGGAGATCAGGAGCAGCAAAAGAAATAACGCCGCGAGGCGAAGTAAAAGCGCGTGCCAGCGAGTTCGAGCGATGGGTCGCGTCGAAAACGTCAGCGGCACCGCAAGTAGAGCTGTCGCGGCGACCAGCAACGAAGACTTCGCAAGCAGAAACGGCGATTGCAGTGTCGGCCAGAAGAACACAGACAGCAGTGTGGGAAGAGCGGCGATCGCAAACGCGAACGCACGGAAGGGAAGTGCGGCCGCTGCGCTTTGCTCTCGCATTGCGGCCGTCGAATTCATGGCGTCAACGCGCGACGGTAGCGTTCTTCAACACGCCGGCGTCTGCGGCAATCTTCTCCATCTTGGCGCGGGTGGCGGGCTGCATAGGTACCATCGGGAGGCGGTAATTCTCCTCGATGCGTCCCATCATCGCAAGCACGGCCTTCACTGGTCCCGGATTCGACTCGATAAAGTTTCCGTTCATCAGGTCGAGGAAGTGGTTGTGCAGCTTGCGTGCGGTGGCCCAGTCGTTGTTGTTGGCCGCGTGCACGAGGTCTGTCATCTCTTTCGGAATTTCGTTCGACGCCACCGAGATCAACCCCACGCCACCCAGCGACATGATCGGCAAGGTCAGCGCATCATCGCCCGAGAGCACGGAGAAATCTTCGGGCGCCTGGCGGCAAATGTCCATGATCTGCGCCATGTTCCCACTCGCCTCCTTCACGGCCACGATGTTTGGAATCCTCGCGAGCCGCATCAACGTGGGAGTCTCGATATTTGTGCCGGTGCGGCCGGGCACGTTATATAGCACCAGCTGTTTGTCGACGGCATCCGCAATTGCCTTAAAGTGCTGGTACTGGCCTTCCTGCGTCGGCTTGTTGTAGTAGGGCGACGCCGTAAGGATGTAGTCCACACCGTTGATCGCCGCCACTTCCTTCGCTTTCGCAACGGCTTCGGCGGTGTTATTCGAGGTTGCGCCGGCAACGATCGGCACTCGGCCATTTGCAACTTCGATGGTTTGCTGAATGACCGTCAGCCACTCATCGTGCGTGAGCGTCGGAGTCTCGCCCGTGGTGCCGCAGGGCACGAGAAAATCGATTCCTGATTCGATCTGCCACTCAACGAGTGCTCGCTGGGCGCGCAGATCGAGACTGCCGTCCTGCTTGAAGGGAGTTACCACTGCGGTGCCGCAGCCACGCAATTTCATCTCAAACCTCGTGAAAGATGTCGCGAAACTCGTAGAACCCGGCTTTGCCGTTGAGCCACTCGGCAGCCTTCACCGCGCCTTCAGCAAAACCGCGACGGGAGTGCGCTTCATGCGTGAGGGTGAGGCTATCAGCCAAAGATTCCAGAGATATTGTATGCGTTCCCGGGACGTCGCTCTCGCGAATGGAAGCGATGCCGAGCTTTTTTCCACCCGCTTCCTCCAGGATGTGCTGCAGCTTGAGCGCGGTGCCGGACGGCGCATCCTTTTTGCTGACGTGGTGCACTTCTTCAATCGAGCCGCCGTATCCATGCTTGAGTGCCATGCCGACCAGGCCGGCAATCTCAAAGAAAAGATTTACCCCGAACGAAAAGTTTGCGGCATAGACGAACCCAATCCCCGTTTCGTTCACTAACGTGCGCACGCGCTCGAGGTCCCTGTACCAGCCCGTGGTGCCGACCACCATATTCTTCTTCGCTCGCGCGCAAGCCTCAATATTCTTAATGACCGCTTCCGGCGTAGTGAAATCGATAACCACATCCACGCCGTTCAGCGCCTCGGCGGTAAGTCCGCGCGCATCGAAGTTGTCCCGGGCGCCCAGCATGCGGGCCTGGTGTTTCCGCTCAATCGCAACCTCGAGGACTAGCGATCCGGTTTTTCCACGGCCGAGCAGAAGGAGGTTCAATCGAACACCTCGGGGTCGAGATCCGTAAAAAAATGCGCGTGCAGTCTGCGCACTGCCTCGGGCACATCGGCCTCGTCGATCACGAAGGTGATGTTAATTTCCGAAGCGCCTTGAGAAATCATGCGCACGTTGATGTCGGAGATCGCGCTGAAGACCTGCGCGGCGACGCCCGGACGTTCGCGAAGGTTTTCACCAACGAGGCAGACAATCGCTTTGCGGCCGGAGTATTTCACGAACGCGAGTTTCTCCATGTCCGCCGCGATTTCGGGGATGCGCTCGTTGGAGTCCACCGTGAGCGAGACGCTGACCTCGGACGTGGAAACAACGTCGACGGCGCACTTGTGGCGATCGAAGATTTCGAAAATCTGGCGCAGGAAACCATGGGCCATCAACATGCGTGCCGCCACCACGTCAATGACGGTGATCCGCTTCTTCGCCGCAATGGCCTTGAACGGATGGCGCGTCTGCGGCGCGCGCGCGACGATCTTTGTGCCTTCATTCGCGGGATTGCGCGAATTCAATACATACACCGGGATGTTCTTCTCAATGGCCGGCAGCACCGTGGCCGGGTGGAGGACCTTCGCGCCGAAGTAGGCGAGTTCGGCGGCCTCTTCAAAACTGATGATCTTGATGCGATGCGCATCGGGACAGAGATTCGGATCGGTGGTTTTCATGCCGTCCACGTCCGTCCATATTTCAATCGCATCGGCGTGCAGTCCAGCGCCAACCAGCGCCGCGGAAAAGTCGGAGCCGCCACGGCCGATGGTCGTCGTGATCCCTTCGGTTGTGCTTCCAATAAAACCGCCAAGCACAGGGACTGCGCCACTTTCAATGAGCGGCTTTACTTTCGCGTGCAGGCGACGGTCGATCTCCGGCACCTGCGGCACGGCGCGGCTGAACGCCTTGTCGGTGACGATGATGTCGCGAGCGTCCACGTGCGTCGCCTTTATGCCGAGCCCGCAAAATGCGGCTGCAACAACCTCGCTGTTGATGCGTTCGCCGTAGGCAACCACATTGTCCTGGGTGCGCGGGGTAAGCTCGCCGACGGCACAGATCCCTTCGAGCAGCTTTTCGAGCGAAGCGTAGTTGGCGACGACAGAGTTATGGATTGGATGTGACGCGTCTTTTACGAGGCCCGCCGCCACGCTGAGGTGACGCGCGCCGAGTTCACGGCATAGCTGCACAGCGCGATCTTTGTCTCCGACCCCGGCGGCGTTTGCCATCGCGAGAAGTTGGTCGGTGGCCTTCGACATCGCACTGACGACCACTACGGGGCACCGATCGAGGCGGCCGCGAACGATGCCGGCGACCCGTTCAATCGCCTCAGCGCTCTCCACCGATGTGCCGCCGAATTTCATCACGATCATCGGCACACCGTCCTTGCACCCGGCGACGACTTCACGAAAGGAAACCCTTGGCTTTGAGCAGCTCAGCGTTGAGCATGGCTGCGCCGGCGGCGCCGCGAATCGTGTTGTGCGAAAGCACAACAAACTTCCAATCGAGCAGACTGCACGGGCGCAGGCGGCCGATCGTTGCGGTCATGCCGCCCCCGGCATCCACGTCAAAGCGCGGCTGCGGACGATCGCCACGTTCGTCATACTCAAGGATCCTTGGCGGGGCAGAGGGAAGTCCCAACTGCTGCGGAATGCCAATGAACTCATTCCACGCGGCGAGGATGTCGGCCTCCCTTGGCTTGCGCGCGAAACTCACCGAGACACATTCGGTATGGCCATCTTCCACAGGCACGCGGTTGCAATGCGCAGTGATGGCGAACGGCGCGTCGGTGATGCCGCCCGGGCCATGCGTGCCGAGTAGTTTCTTCGTTTCCGCTTCGAGTTTGGGCTCTTCGCCGTTGATGAACGGAATCACGTTCCCGACGATATCGAGTGAGGCCACGCCCGGATATCCCGCCCCGCTCACGGCCTGCATTGTGCTGACGAATATCTTTTCAATGTGGAAGCGCTGATGCAGAGGCGCTAACGCCATGACCAGCCCGATGGCGCTACAGTTCGGATTGGTGACGATGTAGCCGCCGTTTTTCTTTCGCCATTCCTGGCGCTCAAGGACCGCGATGTGTTCCGGGTTCACCTCGGGAATCACGAGCGGCACATCAGGATACATGCGGAAGGCCGATGAGTTGGTGACCACGGCACACGCTGCCGCGGCAAACTTAGGCTCAAGTTCCTTCGCCGGAGCGGAATCGAGCGCAGCGAAAATCACTTTCGGCGCGTTCGCTGGCTCCGCCACCGACATCTGCATACGCGCTATATGCTCAGGAAGGCGCGTCTTCATGCGCCACTTCACGGCCTCCGCATAGCTCTTGCCTTCCGAGCGCTCCGAGGCCGCCAACCATACAATTTCAAACCATGGGTGCCCTTCGAGCAGTTGGATAAACCGCTGCCCGACCATACCTGTAGCGCCCAAAATACCGATAGGGATCTTCTTGTCTGGCATGATGGATTTAACTCGGATTGTAACATCCAGAGCAGGACGAAGCGGACTTTCGAGCGTCACCGCGCGAACGCAAGTTCATGTTCACATGATCCTGGATTGCGTACATGCAACGCCGCTGCAAAGCGCTAATCGCGGAGCACTTCGGTATTGCTGTCGGGAACCAGGATTCGCTGAACCTTGTAGTTGCTGTCCATCCACATCATCCAGTTCACGCCGTCCACCGTCAGATCGAAGCGGGTCATGTCCGTTGGTTCGCCTTTTACCGGAAGCTTCTCGACCCCTTTGTATTCAATGTTGATTTCGATGGGCGAGGCAGTATGGGGAATGAGCCCGCCAAACTTGGTTTTGGTGAGGTTGCACTGTGTACCGGGCTTGCAACTGGAGCCAACGTATCGCCACGCGAGCAGTTCGCGGTGGGTAAAGAAAAAGTCGTCGAGGATGACGGTGGATGCGGGCATCAGGAACGGACGATCGAAAGGCTTCCCCTTATCGCCGCTGTAAAGGTGTTCGAGGAGGAAACTGTTGTCGGGCGTGACGACGCTCCATGCCTTGCCCGGGCTGAGTTCCTTCCACTCGTAGCGCAGCAGGTCGCCGTTCTGGGCCAATTGCATGTCCGATTTCTGTTCAATCTTGCTACCGCCCTGCTCAATCGTCAGGTCACAGTGCGTAACGCTGCCGGTTGTGGTCTGCTCTACGGTGAAAGCCTCAGTGCCAACGCGATTGCCGTTCACAAAGATGCCGAACTTGCCGGAATCCACGACCTTCGTGGTCGAGTCTTTTTCTTTCGTTTTCGCAAACAGGGGCAATGACGAAACACAGAGCAACAACACGAGAGCAAAACGCGACCAACGCAACAACACGAATCCTCCAAAAACTTCCTGCCGCACTACGGTACTCCAGCTCGCGCCCGAGACCAAGAAACTAATCGGGTACCGCTCGATCCGCACTCACTGAGAAAACGCGCTCGACAATTTCATCCGCAATCGCTTGCGGAGATCGTTCTGCCACTTCGACGGCGAACTCAGCCAATCGATAGATTGGCCGGCGTTGCTCAAGCAGTTTCCGCGCACGCTGACGGTCTTCGAGCAGTGGACGAACCACGCCGCCTTCGCGACAGCGATCCACCAGCATCTCAAAATTTCCTTCGAGATAAACCGTCACTGCACCCTGTTCACCGAGCAGCATGCGGTTCACTTCCTGCATATACGTGCCGCCGCCAAGCGCAATCACGGATGGCCGGTGAGTAATGGCGAGCACTTTGCGCAGCGCGTCAGACTCGATTCGGCGGAATGCCGCCTCGCCATCTTCCGTGAAAATCCGGGCGATGCTGCGGCCCTCAAATTCGACTATGCGACGATCAAGGTCGATGAATTCCCAGTTGAGCGCTTGCGCTAGGACGGCGCCTACCGTGGATTTCCCGGAGCCCATGAATCCAGTCAGGCAGATCCATCGCGGCGATGACGATGCGTTGCGGTGTGTCACGGGAATATCGCGATTCTAGCACCGCGAGCGGCATGACTATATCGGGTAGATTACCGGGAAAAGCTGTAGGAGGAAGTTACGGGCAGACGAACAGAAGTTCGGGATCGACAGGAGTAAGGCCGAGGAGCTGACGAAGCTCCGCAACCGCGAGGAGGTTGCGGGCTGAAAGGAAACGATCAGATGCCGCGCTTCGCTTGGTGCGGCTTGGCTAGACCTTCGCGATCTACCGAATGCTGAATGTTGTCCCACACTTTCGGCGACGGATCTTCCATGGGGACGAGCAATTTGGCTTGCTCCACGATGTACTTCAGGTCCGCCACCAGGTCGGAGCAAATGTGGCAGGTCCGCAGGTGTTCCTGCTCCTGTTCATTGCCCCCCGTTTCGATGATGTAGGGCAAAACCTTTTGAAACTCCGCGCACGTCATTGGTGCCTCTCCCCGTTTCTGACCAGCGGCCGTACCGTGATCGCCCATAGCTGGTTCTCTCTTTCCACTCCTCAATACCTTGCGGCCTTTTCGGCTCTGTTGGTCTTGAGTAGGTCCCGTAATTTCATCCTTGCCTTATGGAGCTGCGATTTGCTGTTGCCGATTGAGCAGCCCATCATCTCGGCAATTTCATTGTGTTCATATCCTTCAACGTCGTGCAGCACGAAAATAATTCGATACCCGGGCGGCAGGCTCTCAATGGCGCGGCCAAGATTCACCCGATCGATCGAACCGGCTAGCACGTTGTCGCGCGCGCCAATGTCTTTCTTCGGGCCGTCTTCCTGCTGCGGTTCCATGCTTTCCTCGAGTGAAACCTCGGGAAGTCCCTTTTTCCTTAAATGCATTAGAACCACATTCACGGCGAGACGATGTAACCAAGTTGAAAATGCCGACTCACCGCGGAATGTTGCAATCTTGCGAAAAAGCTGGAGGAACGCCTCTTGGGTAAGGTCTTCGGCTTCGGCGGTATTGCCCGTCATCCGCAGGCAAAGTGAGTACACACGCCGTTTGTGCAGCCCGTAAAGAGCCTCAAAGGACTCAGGATCGCCAGCCTTGGCGCGTTCAATCGCCTCAGCTTCAGTGATCCCCGTCGAAAGAATCTTTTTTGCCGTCGTCAATGTCGAACCTTTTCGGTCTGCGTGCTTGATTAGATGCAACCCATTCAGAGCTGGTTGTATCCGATTGCAGCCCCGCCCTTTAGCGGTGCTCCTGCGGAATTCAATATATATGTTGAGAGGCTCGGGCCCGGTGCTGCTTGGAAAGAGTGTAATTTTTGCAAAATGGTTGCTTCCGAGCTGCTGCACGGTCCTAAACTCATCCATGCCCGATCGTGATCCGGTTTTCCGTTTTCGCGCAAAGGTCGAGCGGATCTCTCCCGGCGGATTTTACGCCGTCGTCGTACCTGTGGGAGTGAGCCGTGCGGCTGGAAAACGCGGCCCCGTGCCGGTGCATGCCGAGATTAACGGATTGGCGCGCTTCACGGCGAGTATCTCGCCAGCCGGTGGCGGACGCCATAGGTTGCGGATCAACACGAACATGCGCGAGTTGGCTGGCTCGACCGACGGAAAAATCGTGAATGTCGTTCTCACCATTTTGGCGGAGGCCCCGCACGTACCTCTGCCGCAGGATCTCCGGCTCGCGCTCGAAGCTGAGGGAGCACGTGAGGAATTCGAGACGCTCGCTCCTGGAAAGCAGCAGCACATCCTCACGTGGATTGAAAGGTCAGCCCGCGAAGAAACGAGAGCTAAGCGAATCGAATACACCGTGCAGTTCGCGCTGGAACACCAAGAAAAGCGCATGGAACGCGAGAAAAAATCAGCCCAAAAAAGAAAAGACCGCAGCCGGAGGTGAGGGGCCGGCTGCGATTGGAGCTACGACCTTACTGCTGTAAAAGCTTGAGTACCGACTGTTGCATCTGGTTGGCCTGTGCCAGGGCCGAAATTCCGGTCGAGCTCAGGATGTTGTACTTGGTGAGATTGGCGACCGATTGCCCAATGTCGGCGGAGCGGATGCCATCTTCCGCGGTGGTGAGGTTCTGTGTCTGGTTGTTGATGACCGCACTCGCCGCCTGCATACGATTGATCCCCGCGCCAATGTTGCCGCGCAGCGCCGAAACCGCCGCCACCGCGGAGTTCAGCGTGGTGAGCGCCGTCTGCGCGCCCGCAGCCGTCAGCAAGCTCGTGCTCGAGAGGTTCGTGCCATTCATGTGCGACGAATCGAACTGGTTCAGCGACACCGTGACGGCGCTGTGGCCTGCACTGGTCCCGTCTCCCATGTAAATGCTGAGCGTACCAACCCCGGTGCCGGTCGGATTGGAGAACACGCCGAAATTCGTGACCGTCGAGCTGGAATCCACCCCCACATCGCTGCGCCCCTTCTGATCAGTCAGCGTGAGCTTGCCGGAAACGAGACTCGCACTTACACCGAGGCTGCTGGAATTGATCGCGTTCATCAGCGTCTGCACGGTGTCGGCTCCGCCCGCAGTCCAGGAAAATGAGCCGCCGCCTGCGTCGATCTGAAACGTCTGGCCGGAGGTGATCGTGTCGCCCAGCGTCACGGTATTCGCGCTGGCGACGGTGTTGGGATCTGCCGCGGTCGTACTGCCTGCCGCGAAAACCGTGGTGCCATTGAACGTCGTGTTCTGGCCGATGGCATCAATCTCCGCCTTGATCGAGGTGAGCTCATTGTCGAGCGCGGTACGCTGCGAGCCGTTGTCCCCGTTCAACGTCCCGTTCGCCGATTCGGTGGCCAGCGTCATCGCGCGATTCAATAGGCTTGTGACTTGCGACAGCGCTCCGTCGGCCACCTGTAGTTTGCTCACTCCGTCGGTGGCATTCCGCGCGGACTGCGTCAGCGCAGCCACATTGGCGTCGAGTCCGTCCGCTATAGCAAGGCCAGCCGCGTCGTCCGCACCGGTATTGATGCGTTGACCGCTGGAGAGCTGGATCAGCGTCTTTTGCAGGTTGGCGTTCGTGATGGAAAGCTGGTTCTGTGCTGCGAGCGATGGAATATTGTTGAGGATGCTAAGAGACATGGCAGTTGCTCCTTCATCGTTCAGCACGCCCTCCGTTTGACCAACCTCGGTAATGCGTTCCTGCGATTCTGGCCTTTGGCAGTGCCGAATTCCGACTACACAGGCAACATCGCCACGCGCGACGCGCGACGTGAGTTAAAAGACACTCAGACCCGGCAAGTGCGCACAAGATTAGTGAAATCTCATGCGCGCGCCGGGTCTTGTCTTGCCCGAGCCATTACTTAAAGACGTTCAGCGTGTTGCTGCCATCGTCTACAAAGAACACCGCCCCGGTTTTCACGTCGAGCCCGAAGAGCGTTCCCGCGCCCGGAGGATTACCGGTGTTGTCCACCAACTTGTGGGCCACCTGGTGTCCTCGCTGCGTGACCTCCACGAGATCGCCGTTGTTGCCATTGGCGATGATCAGATGTCCGTCGGGCGCGATCGCCAGGCCGAGAGGATCGTTGAGGCTCTCACCGCTCAGGACCGTATCGCCCGTGCCCGCGGTTTGGTCGCGGATCAGCGCGTTGTGAATGGCAGCGATGCGATTGTTCAGGCTGTCGGCCACATACAGCGTGTCATTTCCCAGCGAGAAGGCCACTCCCGTCGGCCCGATCACCAGCGCGCCTGGATCGGTTCGTTCGGGGAACGACGATCCAATCACGTGGCTCGTCAGTTTCGCCGGCATCTTCGATTTCGATACGGAGAGCACCATTCGTACCACCGTGCCCTCGTGGACGACGTTGGGGCTATGGGCCACCGTCCCGTTCAGAACGTTAGTAAAAAACAGTACCGCGAAATGATCGTCGTCGATGGCCGTCATGTCCCACGGGCCGTTGACGTTTCCGCCGGAGAACGTCTCAACCACTTTACCCATGTTATTCAGCACCAGCAGGCAACCGGCTTTCGCCGTGGCGGAGGTGCCATCACTGGTTGGCAGGCTGCCGACAATCACCCATCCTGTTTTGAGCACTACCAGCGCGGTGGTGAGCCCAACACCTCCTGGGCAGGACCCGGGCAATGCGCTCGCGTCAATTTTCGCGAACTGGTGCACGGCTCCGCTGGGAGCGATATCCATGATGGTTGTCCCTGTCCCTTGCAGGTTGGCGCCGTTGTTAAAGTTGCTGATCAGGAAATGGCCAGCGGTAAGTTTGCCGCTGCTTTCCGGCACTTCGAAAATGCCGTAGGGGTTCACGTCGCCGTTAGCGGGGACAGTGGAAGCGATGGTTGAGACATTTTTCAACCCTCCGAGAAACGTTTGCGCTGGAAGCGCGGCGGCACACAGTACCACCAGTGCGGCTGCGAGCAGTAGATTTCGGCGATGGTGCATAGCAGACCCTCCTTGCAGAGCCAGTTCGTGAGAAGAACAACGCAAAGAGAGTGTTGCTGCCCAAAGGTGCTCCACAATGTCAAAGTATTGCAGCTACTCTGTTACATCGCGGTGACATTTAAACCAGCAGGAAGGGGACGCCGAAGCGCATGAATAGCGGCTCCCGGCCATTCACAAATTCTTCGACTCTAACCTTTGGCGGTGATGGTCTCGAGCCCGTGTCCGTTACTGGTCAACGGTGAAGATCACCGCACGTCGCTCGGCGGCGGCGCGGGCGACGAAGCTTGGTATGCCGGAGAAATATTCCCAGGTGTAGGCCCGGTCGTGAGTGGAGATGGGATACGCGCCGTAATCGGAATCTTTCAAGACGACGTCGTAGCGCGCGAGGAACCACTCCTCGTCGACGTCGGCCAGCGCGTTAGAAAGCGCCCCGAGTTCGTCGAGGTCGATCAGATTGATGATGTACTCGTCTCCCGCGTACAGTTGCTTTCCCCCCAAAATGAGCCTACTTAACGAATTCTGCGAGTGCGCCGTCGAAAGCGTTCCATCCGTAAGACAACGGTGAATCGCGTCCCACGCTTTGTCGGTTTGAAGGAGGTGAGCTTCGTCCCACGCCTCCGAAATCTCCATCTGAACGAAGTCGAGACGCTCAGAATCGGTTGCTAGACCAACGAGACGATCTCGCTGTGCCTGAGTGATTGCAAAGAATACGCCACGGCACGACATGCGTTAACCTTTGGCGGTGATGGTCTCGAGCCCGTGTCCGTGCGGACCTGCCTCGCGCTGATGCAGCAGGAACGCGCAGAACATCGACAGGAATCCGATGACGGAGAAGGTCCACATCCCGAGATGATATCCGGCGGGATTTCCGGCACTGGCAGCCGCATGGTCGTTCTCCCACCCGATGAGTAGGTTGAACCCGAACAGTCCGATGTTCTGGATCATCGTCATCACTCCATACGCCGTGCCGAGTTTGCTCTCGTCCACGATGTACGCCACCGACGGCCACATCACGGCAGGAATCAGCGAGAACGCCACTCCCATCATCGCCATCGGCACGTACAGGCTTACCTGCGAGTAGGCCATGATGAGGTACACCGGGATCAGCAGCAGGGAACCGAACATCATGAACAGCGCGCGCTTGCCAATCTTGTCAACCATCAGGCCAAACAGCGGAGTGGCGATCATGGCGAAGAGCGTGAGCATGCTGGAGAGAAAGCCGCCGAACTCGCGCGTAGTGCCGTGCGCATCCATGAAGAACTTCACAGCGAACGTCTGGAACGGGAAGATGGCTGAGTAAAACAAAATGCAGAGGCCGACGATGTACCAATACGACAGGCCGAAATTAAACAGGTCCTTGAAGATGATCTTGTCGGGCTTGCCCGCATTCGACAGCGCGTAGTGACTGTCGGCATAGTTTTCCATCAGCCAGTAAACAATTGCACCAACCACGCACAGCGAGCAGACGGCGGTTGCGATGAGGAAGGGGGCACGCCAGTTCTCGTATGCGGACCGCGCCCAGGTCGGCGAGTTCAGCGCCGCGAACGTGCCCAGCCGGCAGATCGTCAGGTTCACTCCAAAAGCGAAGCTCAGCTCCTTCCCGCGGAACCATTTCGCGAGGAGCGTCGTTACGGCAACATTTAGCGACTCCGCGCCCATGCCGAATATCAGGCGGCCGAATGCCATCACGATGAAGCGCGAGTTGCTGAGCGCCACGCGTAGCGAGTTCGCCACATCGGAGCCGAAAATTCCGAACGGCTTCGAGACAGCGACCGCGACCGTCGGAGCCGCGGATTGCAGCCACGCGGGAGGATTCAGAACTGTAATGATTGTTCCTACGAAGCACAGCAAGCCGAACAGAAATGTCGATTTCTTTACACCCAGCCGATCAATCAACATCCCGCCGAGCACTACGGTGAAGATGTTCGGGAAGCTATAAATGCCCTGGAGCAGGCCGATGTACGAGTCGTTAAAGCCAAGTTGTTTGCTCAACAAGTCGGCGACGGGACTGAGCGCGTCATAAGCGTAGTAGCTGCCGAACATCGCCAAGC
>DASYAU010000015.1:0-4145 GCA_036501185.1 Candidatus Korobacter sp.
TATCGCGATCAGTTCATGGGCGACTACCTCGGCATCGCCGCCCTCAACAACAAGGTCTACGGCGTCTGGACCGAACTTGCCCCCCTGCCCATGCCCAAGGATCGGAACGCTCCGCCACCTCCCGAATTCTTCCGCCCCCACACGCTAATAAAAGTCGGCGTCGCCGATTTCAGCGGCGCAGGGAAGTAGTCAGAACGGCTGATGTTTTGTTGTCGTTGTCATTCCGAGCGGAGAACGCGGAGATCATTCTACGTTCGTAGCGTGGAAATCCCTGCCCTCCTCCCACCCTGCCCGCCGAATGTGCAGCTCAACCGCACAGGTGTACCATCATCCCGGAGGGATGGTATGCGCTACCTCGCTATTTTGGCTTTGCTAATTCAGCTTGTGGCCGCTCAAACCGACCCGTCCGGCAGCTCATCTGTGCGCGTCTGTGTGCCGACCCCGGCCAATGCCGCACAGTTGCGCATTAGCCCCGAGCTAGCCCGTCAGCGCCTCATCGAAGCCATCAACGTCGATGGCGGAAAATCCAAGATCGAAGTCACTGCAATCCCGGTTCGCTCCGCAGACGCCGGCACCGCCGACGCGCGCGACCAGAACTGCCTCTACATCGTGAACGTTCGTTTCGAGCAGAACTATTCTGCGGCTGTCCCGTATCAAACACCTTTCCCGCAAACCCCTGCCGCTGCTCAGCGTGCCTCCGACTCCGGCGCACGCGTTCTGCTTAACTACTCCATCGATCGCGTCGACAACGACAATCCCGTCGACAGCGGTGTAATTCCCCTCCGCATGAATGCCGACAGCGACGCCGAGGTCACCCACGCCATGCGCAACCTCTCCTCCCGCGTCGTCCACCAGGCCGCCAAAAAGAAGCACTAAACGATTCTCCGCGTCGTCGTAATCGCGATACGCTACCGCTCTTCACCGTCCCACCCTCTCAAACGGATCCGACAACATCCCTTCGCTCTGCGCAGGCTTGTCATCATCCTTACCCTTACCCCAGGTCCAATACATCCCCACGTAGGCATAGTTCTCCGTCTGTCCCGCCACCGAATGTCCGTAGCAGAACAGGAACTGTTCGCCTTCATGATGCTTGAAGTGGTAGTACCCGCCCACGTCCACCATCGTCGACGCCTCGGTCTGCGGCGCTGCCGGCCCTTCTCTCCCATGCGCGAAAACTTCCGCGCCCAGTTCCAGCCTCTTGTTCAGCTCTTTCTTAACCAGCCAGCCCGTGTATGGAAAGTCTCGATAACCAACCTGCGGCACAATCTCGTATCCCGATCCGCCGTCAAACGTCCACTTGCCAACGTTCTTCTGTAGCCATATCGGCAGTTTGTACCAGACCTTGCCGATTCCCAATCCCCGGTTGTAATCGCCCGTAGGGATTTCAAACATGGTGAAGCTCCCGATCTGCGGAACGTACTTGCTCTCTTTGATAAACGCGATCTTCGCTCCCAACTCCATGTCCGCCAGGCCGAACTCCGTCGGCCCGGCACCACTCGGCGCATACACCGGATGGTTCAGCGGAGCCGCCACGCCAAACGGCAGGATGGCATGGATCTGCACCCGCGGGATCGCTCCCCAGTTGAACTCAAACGCCGGCCCCACCGAGTCCATCTCCACCGGCGTCCCGTCCGCCGAGCCAAACACGTAAAACTCGTAATGGTGCAAATCCACCGGCACCGGATCGTCCGTCTGGTACGGCGGCCCTTGCGCCCACACCTTCGTCCCAGCCAGCATCAACAAACAGAACAGCAATCCAGTGACATGCGTCCAGCGCAATCTCATCTCTATTTCTTACACCAGAATCCCTTAGGATCTATTGCGGGTGCCCCAGGTTTCGCGATTTTCGAAACCCGGGATCACACCAGTGTCGAGGATCAATACAACCTGAAGCTCACTTCCACGTGCACTTGCACTGCCACCGGCTGTCCATCTTTCATCGCTGGAGCAAACTTCCACAGCCGAACCGCTTCCATCGCCTTCTCATCCAGCCCCATCCCCAGCGAACGAGCCACCCGCGAGTCGTGCACTCGCCCATCTGGACCTACAATCAACGACAGCAACACGACCCCCTGGTAGTGCGCCTTCCGCGCCTCATCCGTGTACTGTGGCTCAGGGGTATAGAGTGCTCGCGGTGCGCTCACTCCGTTTCCTATTCGATAAAACCCGCCGCCAAACCCGCCACCATACCCCGCGCCCACACCGGTACCATCGCCGCTCCCTACCCCTCCGCCATCGCCCGTGCCAATCCCGCCACCGGCTCCCGAGCCATTCGAAGCCGTGAGCACGCCGCTCAGCGGATCACCCACGCTGTTCATCTTCGGAAGCGTCACATCAGGCGGCCCAACCACCGTCGCCTCAACTGCCAGCTTCGGATTGTTATTTCTCAACACGATCGCCGGAGGCACGATCTGTTCTCGCGCAAACCGCGGAGCCTCGCCGCGCGACGCCGCCAACTTGTCGCGATCGCCTCCCCCGCCGCCTCCGCCCGCAATCTTCGACGCCGACGGTAGAACATAAGGTGCCAGGTCTGTCGCAATCGTCGTCACCTGCTTCATCGCGGCCGGGTGCGTCGCCACCCACAAAGTCGACATGCACAATAGCGCAATCGCCGCTGCGTGCAGCGCTGCCGAAATCGCGAAAGTCCGCCGCTGCACCGGGTACCCACCGTGCAATCCCAACAACGATGGCAACACCGCCATCCGCTGTTCCTCGAGCTCCTCCCACAGCGCTGCGCGGAACTCCGCTCGCGGCATTTTTCGCAAGTCATCCGCCACCGGCAACAGTTCGCGCACCAGCGGATCCAAGTGCCTCCCAGCAATCTCTTCGCCTGACAAAATCTTCTCTACAACCTGGTCGAGTTCGTCGTAAATCGCAGCGTTATTCATCGCGTCTCCTTCATCTGTGCCCGCAAAGTTTGGAGTGCCCGGAATTGCAGTTGCTTGATCGCGCCTTCGCTCCGCTTCAGCTCTTTCGCAATCTCGCCGATACTGCGCCCGTCGAGAAACCGCCGCGTTACCACCATCCGCTGATCGCCCGGAAGCCGGTCGAGCAATTGCCCAAGCAGTGCCCGCCGCTCGATCCCATCGTCGCGTCCAACTTCCGGCGGATCATTCGCAACTTCCCGCCGTTGCCACGGCTCCCGCCACCGGTCGTGTACAACGTTCGTCGCCAGCCGCAGCAGCCACGCCGAGAAGGGAACACCCCGCCACTCGAAACTCTCCAGTTTCGCCAGCGCCTTATGAAAAACTTCCGCGGTCAAGTCTTCTGCTTCCGTGCGGTCGTGAACCCGTGCCGCAATGAATGCGTACACTCGCTCAAAATTGTTCTCGTAGAGTTGTGCGAACTGCCGCGGATCGCGCCGCGCCGCCTCGATCAACACCCGCTCATCGAATTCGGTCACCAAGGCTCTCACTGCATTCTCCCGGGCCCTACGATGATCAAAACGGAATACGACCGCAAAAGGTCACGCAGCCACTCTGAAATTATTTGGACGTGAATCGAAGGGAAGTGGCGCCGCGTTATAAATCAATCGCGATCACGTAAACGAATCGCAGCGTCGAAGCCATATTTGCCGTGATTTTTTCCTGCTTCCGCAGCGTCAAGAAAACGCTCTTTTTCATCCTTTTTCGTGGTTTGGACGCGTTTTTGCACTTCCTCGCAAATTCCGTTTCGCGCCCGCGCCCGAGTCTCCACACGATCCCCAAAACTCGCGTCCTGCGCACCTCTCCGCGTCGCGATGCTTCTAGCTGAGTCCGCCAGGCCGTCGCGCCGCCGGGCTCAGCTCCCCTGATGGTGGGAATTGCGAAACCACGTTTTTCCGCAATATCTCGCGGTTTTCGGCTCGATTTAGCTCGTTTTTCGCCTCGAAATCGCTCCGTTTTTCCGCTGCAAAAACACGAAAACCCCGCATGCATACGGGGTCATCGCCGGCTTTCTGCTTTGCCTACTACGCGTTGCGATTAATCATTCGAATAATCCAGAACGTCAACATCGCCACCGCTGCCGACGCCGGAATCGTCAATATCCAAGCCCAAACTATCCGTCCCGCCACACCCCAGCGCACCGCCGACATGCGCTGCGTCGTCCCAACTCCCACTATGGCTCCCGTGATCGTGTGCGTTGTACTGACGGGAATTCCCGCG
>DASYAU010000016.1:0-82119 GCA_036501185.1 Candidatus Korobacter sp.
AGCGCACGGAATTTATATTGCTCCTTGCGCGCCAGGATCGCTGCCGCAACAGCAGGTTCGTTCCACTCGTGGATGATTACGAAATCGACATCGCGCAATTCTTCATCGAGAAATTCCTCGAACCGGTTTTTGCGATCGTAGAACCGCACATCGAGCATGGAAAACTTGGCACGAAACTGGTCGATGGAATCGATGGCGCGCTCTTCTTCGTGGTTCACCAGGTTGGAGAGCGACCACGCGCCGAGTTCCTCGTAGCAGCGCACATCGTGGCCGAGGTTTGCGAGTTCGCGCACGAGGCCGCGCAGGAAATGCGCATTGCCGTGGTTCCAGTCGCTCACCCAGGAGTGCGCGAAATAACGAATTCGATAACGATCGTTCATGCGGCTTGCTCGCGAACTCCCAATTTTTGATAGAGATTCAGGTACTCATCTACCATGCGGTCGGCATTGAAGTACTGGCGGGCGCGATTGTATGCGAGGTTGGCGTAAATGAGGCGCTGGGTGCGGTCTTCAGCGAGGCGGTTCAGCGCCTCGAAGAGCGAGTCGGCGCGGTTCGCCTCGAAGTAGCAGGCGGCATCGCCCCATATTTCGCGGAAACTTGGAATGTCGTTGGCAACCAGGGCACAGCGGGAGAGCGCAGCTTCCAGCGGTGCAAGTCCGAAGGGCTCATAACGGGAAGTTGCGGCGTAAATCGCGCCTCGGCCGTAGAGGCTGCGCAATTGGCCTTCCGACTGTTGTCCGAGCACGTGCACGCGTTCACGATCGACAAACGCGAAAGGTGAGCCCTCGCGGAAGACTTCGTCGGGATGCTGCTCGGTCCCGGCGATGGTGATCGGCATGGCTGCTTTCCCGTGAAGCAGTAGCGAGACCTGTTTGCCCGAATCCCACAGTCGCCCGACGCTGACAATGCGCTCGTTCTTGGAAATGTGTGGATTGAAAAGTAGCGGCGAGCGGCCGTTATAAATCACGTGCGCCGATGCGGGCTCGCAGTAGAAGCGGCGCACGTTTTCCATCATCCAGCGCGAAGGTGCGACGACCGCAGTCGCCTGCTGAAGCCCACGCTGCACGACGTCGCGGTACCACGCCATCCAGGGAATGTCCTGCGGGACTTCGCCTTTGACACTGGCCCACCAGCTTACGACGTCGCTGTGAGCGACCACGACCTTCGGGATATCGAGATCCAGCGCGCCATAGGCGAACTGGTTGCTGTGCAGCAGGTCCGGTCTCACTTCGTCGATGATGGCGCGGAGGTACTCCGACGACGCATCGAGGTCGTCGCGCGCCTCTTGCATCCATTCGAGTCGGAATGCTGTGGCGCGGAAATCTACGCCTTTGACGGCTTCGAGCCATTGCGTCTGCTCGGCGGCCGCCGGGATTTCGCCGAAGCTCACGAGGGTGACACGCAGACCACGGCGAACGAGCCCAGTTACGAGTTCGCGCGCGTATGTCCACACGCCACCAATCGTGTCCGCTGTGACAAGCACATGCATCGCTAGAAGCTCCTACGCCGTCAGCCCGTAGGCCGTGAGTTGCTGCGTTGCGTCGGAAACCTTGTCGGTGGCCGATTGCGAGCGCAGCCACTCCACTAATTCGCCAATGCCATGGGCAAACTGAAATTGCGGTTCATAGCCGAGCACCTTCCGCGCCAGGCCGATATCGGCGAAGCAATGGCGAATATCCCCGGCACGGTACTTGCCGGTGACTTCCGGTTCCACACGCACGCCCAGCGACTTCGCGAGCGACTCCGCCACTTGGGAAATCGAGATCGGCGAGCCGGAGCCGATATTGATCGCTTGACCGTCGGCGTCGGCGCGTTCAAGGGCTTTTAAGTTGGCTTGCACAATGTCGTGGACACTGACGAAATCGCGCTGCTGACAGCCGTCTTCAAAGACCATGGGAGACCGCTTATTGAGCAGCCGCGCGGCGAAGATCGCCGCCACACCGGTGTACGGATTCGAAAGCGCCTGTCGAGTTCCGTAAATGTTGAAGTAACGCAGCGCGACAACCGGAATTGCGTAGGTGTGCCCGAAGAGCAGACACATCTCTTCCTGGTCTTTTTTTGAGAGCGCGTAGATCGAAGTGCACTGCAGCGGCTTGGCCTCGTCGGTTGCGACGGGCAGTAGTTCTGTATTGCAGATGGGGCATTGCGCTTCCCAGCGTTTTTGGCGCAGTTGAAGAAGCGAACGCGGGGGAGGCGCCATTTCGCCGTGCTCCGCGCATTTGTACTTGCCTTCGCCGTAGATCGACATGGAAGATGCGATGATCAGCTTCTCGAACCCGCGGCGGCTGTCGAGCATGGCTTGGAGCAGGTTCGCGGTGCCCTGCGTGTTCGCTCCCATGTAATTGGAGATCTCGTACATCGACTGGCCCACGCCCACAGCGGCGGCTTTGTGAAAGATGACATCGATGTCAGTCAATACGCGGCGGACGGCTTCGAGGTCGCGCATGTCGCCCTGCACGAATTCAATATCGCGGGCGAGATAGCCAGGTAGCCCGTTCGGGTGCACTTGTGGCGAGAGGCTGTCGAATACGCGTACTTCATGGCCATTTTCAAGCAGGGCGTCGACGAGGTGTGATCCAACGAAGCCAGCGCCGCCGGTGACCAAAACGCGTTTGCGCATCACTGGCCCACCTGTTCGAGATCGTCAGCTTGCACCACGCGCGGGGCGTAGCGTCCGACGGCCCAGCGGGTAAACTCGGCAAAACTGGCTGGATCCTTGGGAGGGCTGGTGTAATGCGGCTGCACGCCGAGGTGTTCGGGGGTGAAGCAGAGCGTCATAGTGGTGGCAAATTCCTGCAATGCGCTCATCTGCACGTCGAACCAGGCTTCCGCGTTGGGGCGATACCAGTCGGCCCAGCTCACGCCGGTACGCAGATATTGCACTCCGAGTTTGCGCAACCAATCCACGCTTTGTTCCAGGCGATGGTCTTCGAAGTGAAACCACTGGCAAATGCCGAGGCCGCCGGGAAAACTGAACGCTGAGGGCTTAGGCGAGCCGTCTTCGCGCAGCAGGCCCATGTAGTAATGGCGATAGTAGGAGCTGCCCTCGGCTTCCTTGTGGCGGGTGGTGGCGTTCCATGCGGCGGGCAGATCGAAGAGGCTGTACCAGTAGACGCGCTCAACAACGGGGAGCAATAATTCCGCGGTTTTGCGCATGCCCCACTCCTGCACCTCTTCGGCGCCAAACGACGAAACACCGGCTTCGGTGACCCAGACCGGTTTGCTGGTGACGGCGCGGATCTCGTCCACTTTCTTCGGCCACTCGTGGATGCTCCAGTGGTTCCAGTCGAGGGGGAAGCCGTGAATCGCAACCACGTCCACGGCATCAATCACGCCAAGTCCGGTGAGTAACTCGATGAAGTGGGGGTCAATTGGAGAAATGCCACCCAGCACGATTTTCAAGTCCGGATTGATGTCGCGGATCGCGCGCGCAGCCTCGATGGTCATTTCCGCAAACTGTTTCCACTCCGGATCGACCTTAAAGTCCCAATGCGAAAGATTATTGGGCTCGTTCCAGAGCATGACTGCTTCCACCATGCAGTTTCCTCGCGAGTCAGAAAAATGAAAGAACTACAACGTTCCTGCCAGTTCGTGGTCGAGCACGTACTTGCCATCGTCGCGCCGTGACGTGCGAGGCTCGCACACCCACGTCTCCGACTCGGGGTGCGCAACGAGTTCAAGTCCCGAGCTGCGCAGCATGGCCTCGGCTGCGGCACGGTTCGGGATCCACCAGTTGGTGGGATCGTTGGCGTAGCTGTGCTCGATAAAGTACATCTGCGGAAAATCCGCGTCGGAAAAGACTGTTTTATTCCAGAAGTGGTAATTGGATTCCGTCGGCCTGGCGTTCTCCGAGCCGCGGATCATCGTCTGGAAAACTAGTGTTTTCCGGACCTTCTTGATGACTTTGTCGAGCGCGAAGAGCGGATAGCGGAGATGGTAAAAAACACCCATGAAGAAGACGTAGTCAAATTGCCCATCGATAGCGTCGACTTCGTACACCGAGCGTTTTTCAAATTCAATTTCCAGACCGAGCGTTTTTGCCGCAAACCGCGCCTGGTTGAGATAGCGATCGTCCACGTCAATGCCGAGCACGCGCTCGGCGCCGCGCTGTTTCATCTGGATGGAATAAAAGCCGCCATTGCACCCAAGATCAAGCACGGTCGCGCCGCTGAGGTCCAGCGGAATCGCCGACTGAATGTGCTTCCACTTGACGTTAGGGAAGTCGCCGAGAAAATGGTCGGGCGCAGTGCGCACGCCATAGAGATCGAGATTGTGAAACCACTCGCCGAGCTCTGCAATGTGTCGCGCCAGTACATCGCGATCGATGTCGTCAACCCGAGGTGTTGTCACCATGAATTTGCCAGAAGTCGTGCTCCCGTAACGCGGTTAGAGGCAGCGGCAGGTACCCACGTTGCCCAGCGACGACGAATGGCAGAGATTGACGGAGGAACGCACAGGGAGCGCGACGAGCGCGACAGCCGAATGCGACTGACGCCCAAGGGAGATGAGTTGCGGCACGCAGCTCAACTGCAGTCTTGCGCAAAACCACTGCGCGCCGCGGTCCTGATCGCTAAACCGTACGTCGGCCTGTGATCAGGTTGATCACTGCAACCACGATTGCAATCACCAACAGGATATGGATCAAGCTGCCGGCCACGTGGAAGCTCCAGCCCAACAGCCAGAGGATGATCAGAATCGCAAAAATAGTCCAAAGCATATTGGTCACCTGGGCCGGAGGGGAGCCGGCCTGTTCATGGGAAGCAATAGGCTCTCAGGAAGTTGTCTTCGGGCTGAAACAAGCGATGATGGGGTCGAGGTGTGTTCCTGAAGGGGCACCTTTCGCGAGGCGGCGGTTTCGGTCGCCGCCTCCGGGAAGGGATTTCAGTGAACCGTCTCAAATCGATTGCGCATCCGGGCGGCGAGCTCTTCAATGTCGTGCAATTTCTCCGCTGCGAAGGGGGGAACATCGCCGCTTTCGAGAGCGAGTCCACAGGCGATCAGGATGCCGGTAATCTCGCCTTTCAGGTCGTTGCGCAGCATGGCTTCTGCCTGACGGATGGCGAGCTTCTTCTCCCGATCCACGCGAGCCAGTGCGGCGCGCACTTCAGCGGTGATGCGACCGGCAGCCATAATGGCGGTATTAACGAACACGGGCACTGCCAGTCCAGCGTTGCGGATGACCTCGTCGGATAAAACCGGATCGGGCGAGACGCTGGCCTGGTCAAAGATAACTGCCGCATATTCGCCGTTGCGAACCAGGCTGGAAGCACGTGCGACATCGGCACAGAGGGTGGTGCGGACTTGGGTTGCTTCTTCCACAGCCTCGGCACATTGACGGCTGCGGGGCGACGCACTGATCAGTAGGTTCATAGGCCTTTCCTCCTCGCGGAAGGCTTTCGCTCCCGCGCACTGCACGAATTGCGAGGCCGCGCCTACTGTTTTAGACGGCTGCAGCGGCCCCGTACTCCTTCAACTTGCGGTACAAGGTCGTTTTCCCGATGCCGAGGAGCCGCGCGGCTTCCAGCTTGTCGCCGTGCAGCCGCTCGATGGCCTCAAGAATCGCCTGTTTCTCCATCTCGGCGATTGGAATGATGCCGTTGCTCGCGGGCGCGGCAGCGGTAACCGGCACCGCCGCGGCTTGCGTTTGTGTGTGCCAGTTCTGGATGGTGGTCGGTAAATCGCCCACGCGAATCGTGGGTCCCGAGGTAAGCGCACACGCGCGGTCGAGACAGTTCTCCAACTCGCGTACGTTGCCCGGCCATTCGTAGGTGAGCATTAGCTTCAGAGCGTCGTCGCTGATATTGCGCTGGAAACCGGTGGCCCGCTCTGCGCGCTCAAGGAAATAGCCGACAAGCAGCGGAATGTCCTGCTTGCGCTCACGCAACGGTGGAATCCGCAGGGTGAGCACGTTGAGCCGGAAGTAGAGATCGCGGCGGAAAGTTCCCTGCTGCACCGCCTGTTCGAGGTCACGATTGGTGGCGGCGAGGATGCGCACGTTAATCGGAACTGCCCGCGTTCCCCCCACGGGCCGGATTTCTTTCTCCTGTAGCGCGCGCAGCAGCTTCGATTGCAGGTCGATGGGCAGCTCGCCGATTTCATCGAGGAATACCGTGCCGCCGTCGCCCATGGCGAGCAGGCCCTGCTTGGAGTGCTGCGCCCCGGTGAATGCGCCTTTGACGTAGCCAAAGAGTTCGCTCTCGATCAGGGTGGGCACGAGCGAGCCGCAATCGACGGGAACGAAGGGCTTTTCCTTCTAGGTACCGGTGTAGTGGACCGCCCGGGCTACAACTTCCTTCCCCGTGCCGCTCTCGCCGGTGATGAGCACTGGATGAGTGCTGTTGGCGGCTTTAGTGATGATGCGGTAGAGGCGCCCCATTTCGGGCGCCCGGCCGACGAGCCCACCGAAGCCGTGCCGCGACTTCACCTGCTCACGCAGGATGCGGTTTTCCGTGGTGATCTTCAGGTGGCCGGTGACGCGGTCCAGTAACATGCGGAGTTCGTCGAGATTAAAGGGCTTAGTGACGTAGTCGTAGGCTCCGTGTTTCATGGCCTGAACCGCCGACTGCACAGTGGCGTAGCCGGTTACGACAATAACGATCGTTTCGGGACGGTGTTGTTTGATCTGGCGCAGCGCTTCCAAGCCGCCGATTCCCGGCAGGCGGAGGTCGAGGAGGATGACATCGATGCTGCTGCTATCGAGAACTTTGTAGGCCTGCTCCGCGTTTTCCGCCGTGAACGCGTTGAAACCCAGCGATTGGGCCACATCGCGACAGCCTTCACGAACCACACGTTCGTCGTCCACAATCAATAAGTTCAGCAGGTTCGTTTCGGTGATGGCTTCCTGTACGATCATATTTGTCCATCCGAACCGGCGGTCAACATTCCCGATCGGAAACGTTGGGATCTCGCCGAGGTCGCCTGGGACCCGTTGTTCTTCTGCCATCAGTCTTCTCCGTTCCGTTGTCCCAAACTAGGACGGGCGTCACACACCTTTGTGCTTTCGACGGACGCTCCGATAAGCGAACCCTGGAGGCGATGGATCCGGCTCCGCACGTCGGAGAACAGTTCAACCGCGCGTTCGGCGCTGCTTTCGAGTTCACTTGCATACCGCTCCCCGGTGGCGGGGAGCGGTACCAAGTGTCTCAGGAGGCCGGCCGTGATCAGGAGGCCCGTCAGAACATTGCTTGCGTCATGCAGCAAGCGGCGGATTTCGAGGATCTGTTCGCCGGGTTGAGGTTCCGACTTGGCTTGGCTCGGCACGCATTCTTGTATTGCAGGAAGGTTGCCAATCTCGCTCGGCACGGTAAAGCACAGAGATTCAGCAGCTTGCAAAGTTGCGGCGGAAAGCGGGAGAGGTCGGCGATAAGTTTAGGAGTTTCGAAATGGGATGCAAAATAACCATGTGCTTCCGGGGCATTGATTTTCAGATACTTAGCGTGAGTTCCAAATTGGAGGGCCGAAGGGCTAATGGGGAAATGAAAAAGCCGCTCCGAGGAGCGGCTCTTCAGCCTCCGTACACTCTCTTTTCTTATTTACTGCCCCCCGAGCTTGCCGGCGATACGGCCGCCGAGGTCGTGCCTGACGGCCCCATTTCGAGACCGTTGAACGCGGTGGCTGCGATATATCCGCCGCGATAGCCTACGGCACTGCGCACCAACAAGCCGGAATCCTGCGTGTAGGTCCAGGAGTTGCCGTTGTCCGAGCTGGAGTACACGCCGCGCCCGTCGCGCGCAGTGGCAATGAGACGATGGTTGGACGTATCCACCGAAACCGTGAGGACGTGCTTCCACGGAAGTCCAGAGGTGACGTGCATCCAGGTCTTCCCGTCGTCGGTGGAGCGCAACGCCCCTTGATGCGTTGCCAACCACAGGCTCTGGTCGGGTGCAACGGTCACGCTGTAAATGCCGGTGACGAATTTCGGTACGTCAACCTGGTTCCACTTCTCGCCGTTATCGCTGGAAAGATACGCGGTAAGAATGGTGGCGGCGAGCGCTTTGCCGTCGGTCGCGCTGACCGAGACGAATCGATTTTCGCCGGCAATGTCGCCCTTGTGCCAGACCTTGCCGTCATCCTTGCTGCTGTAGATGCCGCTGCTTGAGGCAGCGTACCAGTGCGATCCGGTGAAAACGAGTTGTGAAACCTGCGCCGTAAGTTCCGACTTTTCGACGGTGACGATCGGCTTGCCCTCGCGCGCGGGAATTTTCTTGCCCTTCACGATCTTCGCTGCGACCTTGGGGCCGGGTTTACTGGTTTCCTTTTCGACCAGGCTGGCAGATTCCCACTCGCCGGCCGGCTTCGAGAATTTCATAACGCCGTGATTGGTGGCGGCAAAGAGCGTGCCGGCTTCGCTCTGCTGGAGCGAGAAGACGTCGCGTTCTTTGAGTCCGGTGTTCATTTCGTGCCAGGTACCGCCGGAATCGTGCGAGACGTATACGCCGCCGAATTCGCGGTCGTTCAGCAGACCGGCGTAGATGGTATCGGGGTCCTTGCCATCGACCAGCACCGCGGAAACCTGGCGGTGAGCGTAGCCGTGGTTGGAAGGATGGAAGCTTTCTCCGGCGTTTTCGCTGTAAAGAACGCCGCTACGATCGGTAGCGAGAAGGATTTTCTTGGGATCGCGCGGATCGACGGAGACGTCGTTAACGATGACGTTTTTCGGGGTCATCAACTTGAAAATTTTGCCGCCATCGACGGTCTTATAAAGGCCTTCGGTGGTGCCGGCGTAAACGATCTGCGGATTGACGGGATCCTGCATGAGCACGCGCGTGCGGCGCGCAGTCATCGGAATTCCCTGGATTTTGTGGAACGCCTGTCCGGCGGTTTCGCTCTTGTAGATGCCGGAGCAGGCGCTGGCGAAGACGTTCGACGGGTTCGAGAAGTCGACGATCATGGAGAAGACGTCGGAATCATCGATGACGCCCTGCTTGATGCTGTGCCACGACTTGCCGCCGTCGTCGGTTTTCCAAGGCAGGTGCCAGGTGCCGGCGTAAATGACGTCGGGATTTTTCGGGTCGATGGCGATGGACTCGATGTTCTTGATTTCCTCGTGGCCTTCGGGCGAGATGCGCTGCCAGGTGGCGGCGCCGTCGGTGCTGCGGTAGACGCCATCGAGCGCGCCGGCGACAAGAATTTTCGGGTTGCTGGGCGCGATGGTAAGGGCACGGATCGACTTTCCGCGCATAGAATCGACGGTCTTCCAAGTCTTGCCGTAGTCGTGGGTGACATAGAGGTCGCCAGCATCACGCTGGTGCTCGACGCTCCACACGGCGACGTAGATGGTGTTCGGGTCGGCGGGATCGAAGGCCTCGTTATCGAGGACGTAGTCGTCTCCGGCGCCGATCTGGGCAAAGCGTGTCCACGACTGGCCACCGTTCTCGGAGAGATAGAGCTGACCGGAACTGGTGCCGAGCAGGATGCGGTCGGGATTGTGCGGATCGTAGGCGAGACTGCGAGCATCGCCGCCGTCGGGCCCAAGTTCTTTCCAGGTGGAGGCTAGGCTGAAGCTGACCGCAACAACCAATACAAACAGGGCAACGAGTGAACAGAACTTCTTGGGAGACATTGCTGGAATGATACCGCCCTTCCCCAGTGAGTGCGACGCGATAGCAGCAGCAATGGTTTTACAAAGTAGGTACTTTATCAACGTTACGGAAGGGCTAGGAGTAATGCCGGGAAGTGGGGGGACTTCCACGCACGGTTCGAGAAAGCAACCGTTCCACGATCCGGTGATTAGTGGATCCGAACGTTCCGGCTGAGCACGACTTGGGAGGTGCCCTGTCGAGAGAGATGCGTGGGCGGACTATAACGATGAGGAGTTGCCAGCAAAAAGAAAACCGACGCGCTGAAGCGTGCCGGTTCTGAGATGAATTTGAGCGGGCTAGGCGACGCTAGCTAGTCTCGATGCGGCTTCGTATTCGCGCTCGGATTCCGAAGGCAGCAAGACCCACATGCTGTAGATGCCGAGGGCAGTGCCGAACGGGAAGCTGAGTAGCGACAGGATCGCGAGAACGATCGTCATGATACGCGCCCAAGGTTCGAACTTCAGGAGGCCCACGCCCGCGGCTGCGCCGAAAGCGGCCTTGCCAATGGAGACGAAGGCAATAACGACGACCAGGGCGTGCATGGCGGAAACCGGAAACTGCGGGGGAGCGCCGAAATCATGGAGATGGGCGACGAAGAGATTGCCGACGATGAGAAGGATGAGGCCGCCAAGCAGGTTCAGCGCGGAGATGGCGATCCAGAAGATGCCGAGCAGCCGATGGTGCGAGGCGACGCGATTGGCAGCCGGGTAGGCGTACGCGGGAGCAACGTAGAACTGCCGGCCACACTTGGCGCAGGCCGCTTGATTGGGAAGAGCCGGGGTACCGCAACGATCGCAGAACATATGGATCCCCTCCACGACAGATGATACGCAGGTGCCGGGCGGGAAGTTCCGCCTGAAAGTGCCGTCTTCTAAGCGGGTTCCGGGTTGCTCTTGTTGGCGAAGCCCTCGTTGGTCGGGGCATCGTCGAGCGACCTGCCGGGCTCGAAGGCGTATTTGCGATATTTCATGCCGACTTTGCGGATGATGTCGTGCCAGCCATTGTCCCAAGCGATGTGGACTTCGCCGTTTTCGTAAGTCCAGGTGCCGTGGCCGCCGCTTTCGACGTTGTTCTTCGCTTCGCCGCTGTCTTCGAGCGTGAAGACGAACGAGTGACCGGCGTTGTCGCCGACAGTCCACTGGCCAACGTAGTGTTTGCGACTGGGAAGATCGACGCTGGAGGTCTTGGCGGCGGCGAACGCCGGCGTTTTGAACTCGATGCGGGCGATGTCGGCGAGCGAGAAAGTCTGCTGGTGACCGTCTTTGAAGGTGATGACGATGGAGTTGGCGGAGTCTTTATCGGCAGCACGCGCGAACGCCGGAAAATTCAAGAGGAAGACGGACAACAACATGATCGGAAGATATCGTTGGAATGCGCTGCCCATACATGACCTCGACAACCGAATTGAATGTAGTTGGAACTGATTCAGGATACGCCTGAGGTGGGGAAAGGGTTGCGGGGATTCTCCCGCGCTCCCGGGACGAGATCCCTGGCTTCGGTGCTGTAGCACAGGGTTTCGTGCGTGGCGTCACATCCGACCAGCGACGAGACCGCTAACTTTAAGAGATGCCGCACTCGTACTCGACAATTTTCTTGCACGTGGTATTTGCAACACGTGAGCGACGGGACCTGATCCCGCCCGAGATGAAGGAGAACCTCTACGCATACATTGGAGGAATCGCAAGAAATCTCGGATTCCGATTGCTGATTGCGGGCGGAACGACGAACCATCTACATGCATTGATTATTGTTCCAGCGAATATCGCGCCGGCAATCGCGATTCAGAAGATCAAGGCAAATTCGTCGCGGTTTCTCGGCAGTGCATTTGGTTGGCAAGAGGGTTATGGCGTGTTCACCGTAGGCGCATCGCAAGTGGCGCAGGTGAAACGGTACATTGCCAACCAGGAGAGCCACCATCGAAGCGGAATTTCGACGAGGAAATCGAGATCCTGCGGAGGCAATATGCGGCTGCGGCAGCCGGAATTCGTGCCGTCCCCTAAAGGGGGCTCGGGGCCGAGGCGTTTCCGTCCGCATCTCGAACGAACGCTTCCCCACCTCTTACGAGGTGGGCTAACTCCTGCCGTGCCTGCGGCACTGAGTTCGTGGAGTCTTGCAGCAGCTGCGTATTCCTTAATCTGAATCTGAGCGGCGACAAACAAAACCGGTGGGCTTGCGCCCACCGGCTTGAGTTTGGTGCAGGAAAGAAGTTACTTGGTAGGAGCAGCTTCCTTCTTGGCAGCGGCCTTGTGATGAGCAGGATGCTCTTCGGCGCGGGTACGGGCTTGCGCTTTGAACTTGCCCTCATCGACCGGGTTCGTACCTTCGCCGGTAAAGTTTGCGCCGGCGGGAACGATCCAGATCTCGGCCTTGTTCTGATCGCCCGTGCCGGTGCGGACTTCGATGCGGCTGGGATCGATCTGCTTGCTCTGGTTCTCGCAAGAAGCCTCAGCTCCGTCGAGACACGCCTTGGTGTTAACGGCGCGCTGGGCGGCGAGGTTCTTGTTGGCCTTCTTCGCCTCTTCCGCAGTGGTCGCGTAGCCAACCACGACGGCCTTGGAGTCGGGTTCACGCTGCAGGCGCAGCGCGACGTCATCCAGGATCGCCTTGGCGGTGTTGTCCACACGGGCCGGCTTCTTCTCGTTCGGGAAGGTGATTTCGTTGAGCTTGCTGGCTTGCGGTGGCGGCGGCGGATTTTCGACCGTCGCAGTCGTGGTGCTCGAAGCAGTCAAGCCGCGATCATCACTGGTGTTGCAAGTGACGGTGATCGGACCGGACGCAGCGCCCGTGGTGTCGAGGGTCGCGGTAGCTCCGTTGCCGGAGATGCGGCCTGCGCTGGCTTCGTAGGTGTAGGTCAGCGGACGACCATCCGGGCTATTGGCCTGCGAGTTGATCGTGACTGCATCACCCGCGCGTACCGAAGCCGGGTTGGCCGAGCAGGAAATGGTCGGCGGATGCTTCGGCGGTTCGTTAACAGTGAAGGCCGCGTTGCAGTCGGCAACGTTGGGCTTCTTGGAGTTGTCGCTGACAGTGGCCTTCACCGTGTAGCTGCCGGGCGCGAGGCCGTTGGTGTCGACCGTGGTGGTGGCTTCCGTGCCGCCAACTTTGCCGCCGGTGCTGGTCCACGCGTAGCTGACGGTGCGCTTCGGATTGAAGCCGGAAGCGGTGGCGGTGACGTGAACAGGCTCACCCGCCATGACGGACGAGGGCTGCGCGGAGCAGGATGCGGTGGCTGGGGCCGAGGGTGCGGGCAGGCCGGCGTACCACACCAGACCGCCTTGCAAGCGGATGGAATTCCACTGGCTGCGCTCACCGGTGTGTAAAGCGAACTCCCAGTTGTTGTAGAGGTAGTCAGCCTGGAAGAGGCGCAGGCCGAAGTGGTCGGTGAACATCAAGTCAAAGCCGCCGCCACCACCGAGAGTCGCGTGCCACTGCGAACCGGTGATGGTGTTGAGAGGCTTGTCGTTGACGATGCCGACGAGCGCCTGAGCAAAAGGCTGGAAGTGCTCATCACCACGCCACTTCGCTTGCGGTCCGAAGGTGATGGTGTTGACGCGGAGCTCGCGACCGAAGTGACCGCTGTAGTCGAAGGTGAAACCGAAGACGTTTCCGAAATTCCTCGTGCCGGCGAGACCGAAGCCGGTATCAAGCGACTGCGCCTTGATGGGAAGAGTCGGCGTTTCGTCGAGGGCGTAGAAGCCGCGAGGGTCGTACCACGAATAACCGCCGAAGAGCTCCCACTTGGGGGCTTGGCCAGCGGTGTTGGTAGATTGGGTTGTTGCCGGTGGCGTCGATGCCGGTTGCTGTTGCGCAGTGGCGGTGGCGGAAAACACTCCAAGCGCCAGGAGCAGCACCCCGACGAACATATTCAAACGCTTGGGGGCCACGTCAATCTCGATAGACATTCCTAATTCCTCCGGAATTCTTGCAGCACTTCAATCCTAAATTTCTTGCAAGTAAGTAAATGGGACCAGCCAGGTGAGCAAAAAAAGCAGCTCTAACCATGCGACGGAATTGTACCGCAACACGATTAGAGCGGAAAGTAGCTGATTTTCCTAAAACTTACTGGGAAACCATCTTGAGCAGCATTTGCGTGCCGCTGTCGAGTTTTACCGATTTGGAATCGGAGGAAACGACGGAAGCGTTATTCTGCGATTCGAGGTTCAATCCCTTGATGCCGACGACGCCAGTGGCGTTCTGGGGCAGGGCTCCGGAGTTATTGGCGCCCATTTGGGGGGCTCCGCTTCCCGGGGATCCAGGCGAGGCAGGTGGGCCGGCCTGGCCGCCACCGCCGGTTGCACCTGACTGGCCACCCATGGCGGGACCGCTCTGGCCACGCGCGCCTTCAGGAGACTGCGGACCGCCGGTATCGGCGGGCATCATGCCGGGATTGTTGCTCGGCGCGGCGCCGATGGCTTGCGCGATGGCATGGAATGGAACGTCCTTGCCGCCCTTCACCTCGATTTTTTCGAAGGCGAATGCGAGGCTGGATTGCGAATCGCCCTTCGATTTCGCTTTCGAGTCGACGACGTGGCCGATCACTTTTGAGCCCTTGGGGATGGAGTCGCCCTTGGTGTCGTTCAGCGGGACGGAGAGCTTGGCGACGATTTCATCACCAGCTTTGGCTTTTTTAGAGTCAATGGATTTATCGAGAGTTACGGGAATGACAGGGCCGGCCTGCTGCGCCGCATGAGAGGCAGTGTCGGCCTGGGGAGTTGCGGATGAAGATGGCTGCGCCTGCTGCGGCGGAGCCGCGGTTTCGGGCATAGTGGGAGTAGATGACGGATTTTGCGATGGGCTCGCGGGAGTGGCTGACTGCGGTTGGACGGCCGGTGCACCAGGCTGCATTCCGGGCGAATTTTGCGCTACAGTGAACGCAGCCGTGCCTAGCAGCAAGCCCGCCAGTATCAAATTTTTGCTCACAATTCCTCCTTCGGGTTAGGCTTGCGCAGGCGGGCTTCGGACCGCCGCGCTCCTAAAAGGACTCAGATGCGGCTTATGTAGGCCGTGCGGTCTTGAGGGGGTGCCAACTTGGGCCCTGAACGGGTGAGCGAGTCAACCCAGAGGAGCAGCTCTGCATCTAAAATCGGTGCGTCGGCATTTCACCCAGCAGAGCGCAGGCAAATTTCACGGGGGGAAGAGCGCGGCGACAACTCCGGCCCCCAACACATCCCTTTTGAAGGCGTGATGGCACAAGACAAAGTCCTCATCGTAGAAGACGAAGAGAATGAGCGGACAGGGCTCGCGGAGCTGATCGCTTCGTGGGGCTACAGCACGGAAACGGCAGAGGATGGCATGGATGGGCTGGAAAAGGTGTCCAGCTTTTCGCCGTCGATTGTGGTGACAGACCTGAAGATGCCGCGGCTGGATGGGCTGGGCTTGCTGCAGGAAATTGCGCAGCAGCCGCAGGAGATCGCGGTAGTGCTGCTGACCGCGCAGGGCAGCGTGGAAGTAGCTGTGTCGGCGATGAAGAACGGCGCCTACGACTTCATTGAGAAGCCCGTAAACCCGGCGCGCTTGCGAAACATTCTGTTGAATGCGTCGCGGCAGCGAGGGACGGAGCGCGAGTTGGAAGTGAAGACGCGGCGGCTGCGCGACGCCGGCGTACTGGGATCGCTGGTGGGAACCTCGAAGAAGATGCAAGAGATCTTCCGGCTGATAGAGATGGTGGCGCCGAGCACGGCGAGTGTTCTCGTCACCGGGGAAAGCGGAACGGGCAAAGAGATGGTGGCGCGGACGATCCACGACCTGAGCCCGCGGAAGACAAAGCCATTTGTGGCGATCAATTGCGCGGCAATTCCCGAGACGTTGATCGAAAGCGAAATTTTCGGACACGAGAAAGGCGCATTCACCGGCGCGGTGGAACGGCGGACAGGATGTTTCGAACTGGCCGAAGGCGGCACGCTGTTGCTGGATGAAATTGGCGAGATGCCGGTGGCGACCCAGGCAAAATTGCTGCGCGTGCTGGAAGACCGCAAGCTGCGCCGGTTGGGCAGCAAGGTAGAAACATCGATCGACGTGCGGGTGCTGGCGGCCACAAACAAGATTCCCGAAGAAGCGGTGGCTTCGGGACAGCTACGCAACGATCTTTACTATCGGCTGAATGTTTTCAACATCCACATGCCGCCGCTGCGCGACCACAAAGAAGACCTGCAAGACCTGGTGAATTATTTGTTGCAGGACATGAACATCAAGCATGGGCGCAGCATGGCGGGCGTGAGCGACGACGTGATGAAGGCGTTCCAGAACTACGCGTGGCCGGGTAATGTGCGTGAACTGCGCAATACGCTGGAGCGCGCAGTGATTGTCGGCGATGCGCGGCTGGTGGAACCGAGACATTTGGCGCCGGGATTTGGGAACGTGATGACGCGACCGCCGGTGCAGGAGGCGAATGCGATCCGGCTGGGCGTGGGCACGACCGTGGAAGAGGCCGAGCGGCTGCTGATATTGAAGACGCTGGAATCCACGAACAACAACAAGACGCGCGCGGCGGAGATCCTGGGGATCAGCCTGAAGACGCTGCACAACAAGCTGAAAGAATACGGGCAGACGAGCGCACACCCGGTGGCGGAGGCGGCGAACCTGTAGCAGTCAATTCCCAGGTTTCGAAAATCGCGAAACCTGGGGCACCCGACGCGCTAGTATCATTCCGCAACGCCGAGCCCCCACAATGCGTCGCATACGCCTGAAGACAAAACTCGTGCTTGCGATCAGCGCGATGGTATTTGCGCTGGTGGCGACACTTTCGTATCTCTACATTTCACAATTAGTGCGGCAGAGGCTGGTGGAAGCATATAACTCCGGCGACTTCGTGGCGCGGCAGATCCGCGATGCGGGCCGCGACGCGATTGCGGTTGACCTGAAGAACACCGACATCGATCCTGGCGATACGGACAAAATCCGGGCGGTGATAGCCGACAGTTTGCAGACAGATCCGGGCGTGAATACGCTGCTGCAATCGATTGTCGGGTACTCGCTGATCATTTACGACGCCGGCATTTACGACCAGCACGACCGCGTGCTGGTACACACCGACAATTCCCTGCTGGATAAGACGGTGCTCCCGCGCGAGAACTTTACCCGCGTGCGCGACGGCAGCTTCGTGCGTCAGCTCGAGGTGGTGTACGGGAAGCCGGAGGTGTACGACATCCACTTGCCGGTACAGCGCGAGGGGAAACCGTTTGGCGACATCCGCATTGGGATTTCGACGGTGTTCCTGAAGAGTGAGTTGAAGCCGCAACTGAACCGGGCGCTGACGTTCGCGCTGGTGGCGGTGATTGTGAGCTTCATGCTGGCGGCGGTGCTGAGCAATTTGGCGCTGCGTCCGCTGGAGGCGATTGGGCGGCGATTGGACCAGATGACCACGGACGCCGGCGCGCCGGAGGTGCCGGAAACTGCCAGCGACGACTACGGAGCGATGACGAAGATCGATCGCCTGGGGCGCGAGATCCGCGATGTGAAAGAGGTTTTCAGCGCGTTGAAAGAGAACCTCGACCAGATCATGGGCACGCTGCAGGATGGCCTAATGCTGTTTACGCGCGACTGGCGGGTGGTGCTGGTGAGCGCGTCGGCGGAGCGGTTCGTGGGGATTCCGCGCGGCGACATGCTGGGCAAACACGTGGAAGAGGTGTTCAGCGACAACTCGAAGGTCGGGCAGATTGTGCTGGATGCGTATGCCCTGCACCAGCCGGTGCCGCAACGTGAAATCGAAGTGGAGAAAGGCCGGCGAGTGCAGTTTGCGCTCGATTTTATTGAGGAGCGCGGCGAGCGGATTGGGGCACTGATCACGATTCGCGATGCGGAGTCGGTGCGCAGGATCGAGAACGAGATCGAGTTGTCGCGACGGTTGGCGGCGATTGGCAGGCTGACTTCCGGCGTGGCGCACGAGGTGAAGAACCCGATCAATGCGATCGTGGTGCACCTGGAGATTTTGAAGAACAAGATGCAAGAAGTGGCGCCGGAGGCACGGCGGCACATGGACATTATCGAGAACGAGATACGACGGCTGGACCGCGTCGTGCAGACGCTGGTGGACTTCACGCGTCCGGTGGATTTGAAGCTGAGCAACGTGGACTTGAAGAAAGTGGCGGAAGAGGTAGCGATGCTGGCGGCTCCGGAGGCAGCGAGCCACAAGGTGAAAGTGGAGTTCGTGGCGCAGGCCCCGTCGTTGCCGGTTTACGTCGATGCGGATCTGCTGAAGCAGGCGGTGCTGAACGTCGTGATCAACGGCGTACAGGCGATGAGCGACGGCGGCACCCTGAAGATCACGGCCCGAAAAAGGGAAAGCGCGGCGATCGTGGAGATCAGCGATACCGGGCCGGGGATCCCGAAGGAGATCCAGGACAGGATCTTCAATCTGTACTTCACGACGAAAAAAGCAGGGAGCGGCATCGGGCTGGCGATGACGTATCGCGTATTGCAATTGCACAATGGCGCACTGGAATTCGAGACCGAACCGGGGAAAGGGACGACATTTCGGCTGCAGGTTCCGCTGGAGGGCACGCAGTCGGGACAAAACGATATTGTGGGCACAGACAAGAGAATTTCGGCCAACCTGGGTTGACAGTAAGCGTGGAACGAGAGGAACGTAATAAGAACGGAATGATAATCTCGGGACCGAAAACTCTGGCCGCGGCGATGTGTGCGCTCCTGCTGATGGGCAGCGGGTGCGATCTCTTGCACAGGAAAAAGCTGCAACCGCCGCCGTCGATCCCGCCGTCGATCGAGAAGCAACCGAAGATCGATCTTCCGAACCCGCAGCCGACGCCTCCACCGACGCCGGAGCCGACGCCGGAAGCGACACCGACGCCTCCAACACCGAAGCCGAAGCCGAAACATAATTCGCGGCCGAAGAAGACCGTGGTGCAGCCGGAGCCGGAAAACACTTCGCCCACGCCTGAACCGGCGAAACCCTCGCCGGACGCCAGCATCAATGCGCCGATGAGCAATGCCGACGCGGAGCGGCAGAAGCAGCGGACATCGAATTTATTGGGATCGGCGGAAAACAACCTGGCAAACATTCATCGGGCGCTGAACGTGGACGAGCAGAACATGGTTTCGCAGATTCGAAACTATATTACGCAGTCGCGGAAGGCGATGACGGATGGAGACTTGGAGCGGGCGTATAACCTGGCGAACAAGGCGAATTTGTTGTCGACGGAGTTGGTGAAGGAATAGCGGCGGGCTAGCGCCCAGCCGCCGCGGTGCGCGCTCCGCATCCAATGGCGTTCCCGAGAAAGATCAGCCCGTCATTGTCGCTGAACCCCGAGACTCTGCAAGTCTCCGCACTATCTGTACTCACTGGCTTCACAAGCACCTGGTATTGTGAGTCGTCCCTGCTCGTAGTAATGGAGATTCGATACGGAGCGGTGCGAGCCGGGGACAAGGCGGCGGCGTACTCTGCGAATTCCCTTGAGGAGGAAGCCCATTTCACAAGCTCCTGTTCGGCGGCAACATGCCGGGAATGGGTCGTTGCATAATTTATCTCGAGAGTGTTCACCCTCCTCAAGATCTCGACCACGCGCTCGCGGTCAGACTCCGATGGCCCACCGCCAAGAAGCGGACTAACTCCCAAGAAGGTGATAGACAGCAGGACGAAAACAACATTTAGCTTTTTCATGTCCATTCTCCGAATACCAATTTTCGATGTTAGCTAGGGTTACAGTCAACACAGCAACTTAGACAAGTGCAGTCAGAAACTGATCTGCAGCACCAGATACACCCATTGCTCCCTCTGTTACAACGCATTGGGCCGGAATCCGAGCAATGCTGTCAATCGGGCTGACACTCTCCGCAACCACTACCGCAACAGGGTTGAGCCTGAACAGGTAGATAGTAGGCCGCAACTCTTTTCAGCACAGCTCGAAAGGTTGGACGCTCGAGCGCACCGTCGGTTAATGGAATCGGCCGATCCAGACGCTCTGCGGCGCTTTCTGCTGTCTCCAACGTTTGGTCAACAGCCCCAAAGTAAATCAGACCTACCTCATCGGTAACAACGCTGAGAGCGGCAGCGGTGTGCTTTAGTCGGGCGCGTACGGCGCGGAGAACTCACGGCGGACGAGGCGAGCGGAGAAGCCTTTGAGGCGGACGTGGCTATTGACGGAGTGTGGGGATTGCCGCGTCGCTGCGCTCCTCGCAATGACAAAGTGAATCGGGAACGCTGGTCGCAAGGAAAAACGCAGAACCGGGCATTCCGGCGGAGAAGCCTTTGACGCGAACATGGCTATTGGCGCAGTGTGGGGATTGCCGCGTCGCTTCGCTCCTCGCAATGACAAAATGGATCGTGAACGCTACTCCTAAGAAAAAACACCGAACCCGGCATTCGGGCCGAGAAGCCTTTGGGACGGCCTTGGCTATTGACGCGGGGTGGGGATTGCCGCGTCGCTGCGCTCCTCGCAATGACAAAAGGGACGGGGTGGTCTTCGCAGTGACAAAAAAGAAAGGCTATTTTCGGCCTTGGCGTTTTTGGGCTACTACCAGGCCGCGGGGGGTGGGGAGCAGGACGACCGAGATCAGGCCTTCGCGTTCTAGCTTTAGCGCGGCTTCGCGGACTTGGGAGAGGTGGCTGCTGGCGTCGTGCATGAGGATGAGGCCGTAGGGATTGAGTTGCGGGAGGTAGCGGCGGACTTCCTGCTCGCGGATGGGCATATCGCTGTCGCTAAAGAGGAGGTCGATTTGGCCTTCCACGTTCATTTCCAGCGACGATTCGTTGCGTAGATCAATCCAATCTTTGACCGGGCTGTTGGCGATCTTTTCTTTCGCTTTGGCGAAGACTGTGGCGTCGTATTCGCAACTGACGATGCGGCCGAAGCCGTTTTCCTTGAGTCCTTGCGCCAGCCAGAGAGTGCTGACGCCGAGGAAGCTGCCGGTTTCGACGATGAGTTCGGGCTTGGTGGTGGTGACGAGGGTTTTGAGGAACTCGAGGACCTCGAATTCGGCGGTCATCGAGTCGTACATGTGCCAGCGTTCGGGGTGCGGACACTCGGGCGTGACGCGATGATATTCGGGCTGGAGGTGTTCGCCGCGCTCCATGACTTCGCGCATGATGCGATGCTCTTGTTTTTCTTTTTTGCGGAAGAGGCGCACGGGAGAAGTATAGCGGAGTGGAAAGCAGGTTTCAGGTGTCAGGTGTCAGGTTTCAGGTTCGGCGTTGGTGGTCATTAGTGATTAGTGGTTAGTGATTAGTAAGTGCCGGGGGACGATCTGCGTTCGGGTTGGAATGGCGGTGATCTGTCAAGTCGCGCTGCGAGCCGAGATTCTTTAAACTAGAAGCACTCGGAGACGGGAACCAAGCACATATTTGGGATGAGGAAAATACTGCAACAACGCGGGATGCGGTTCGTGTTTCTGGCGAACCTGGTGTCGATGATGGGCAGCGGGATGAATGGGGCTGCGCTGAATTGGTCGATCCTGCAGGCGACACATTCGGAGATGTCGTTGAGCTTGCTGGTCGTGCTGCAGACGATACCGGCGATGGCGCTGATGCCGTTTTCCGGGGTAATTATCGACCGCGAAGACCGGCGGCACCTGGTGATGTGGCTGGATGCGATCCGCGGGTTGATTGTGCTGACGGTGGCGCTGTTGTGCCTGTTCCATCGCTCCCGGATGTGGGAGCTGTACGGGATGAACATCATCATCTCGATCGGGTTCTGGCTGTTCTGGCCGACGATTAATGCGCTGGTGCAGGAGCTGTCGCATGAAGACGAGCTGGGGGGCGCGAATTCCCTGCTGATGGCGGGCGTGCAGGGAGGATGGCTGCTGGCGGGCGCGTTCGTGGGATTCGTCTATAACCGGATCGGCTTGGGCGGCGTGTTGCTGATCGATTTCTCGACCTACGTCGTGTCGTTTCTGTGCTACTTCGGCGTGAGGAAGGGCCGGCAGGTGGTGGCTCCGCAGGAAAGTTTTGCGATGCCCGAACATGTCGCGGGCGATGCGATGAAGAAATACTTCCACGAGATGAAAGAGAGCTTCACGTTCATCCGGCAGCGCCGCGCGGTGATGCTGATGGGAGCGGCATGGTCATTGTTTTTGGCGGCGATGCTGACCCAGGCGGTGACGACTTCGCCGATCAGCGACCGGCTGCTGCATGCGGGCGCGGTGGGATATGGGTGGCTGAATTTTGGCTGGGCCATGGGAGCGTTTACCAGCGTGGCGTACGCTGCGCGGACAACCGAGAAGATGGGCGCGAGACGGGCGGTGACGCTGTGCATGAGCGTGCTCGCGGTGTGCTCGTTCTTCATGGGGACTTCGCGCTGGCTGGCGCTGACGGTGGCGCTGTATTTCCTGATGGGATCGGGACGCGGATGGGGCGGGATTGCGATTACCACTGACATGATGCAGCGGGTGCCGAAACACTTTATGGGCCGGGTGCAGAACACGTTCTACTTCCTGGGAACCGGGTTGCAGATATTTACCGCGGTGCTGGTGGGATGGGTGGCGCATCACGTGGGGCTGGCGCGTGGGATCGCGATTATTGGCGGGCTGTACGCGGTGGCCGCGGTGGCGGCGATGGTGCCTACGCGGGAGGGGGTGCGGGTGGAAGAGGAAGTGGCGGTTAGTGATTAGTGATTAGTGGTTAGTGGTTAGTGATTAGTGGTTAGTGGTTAGTGATTAGTGGTTAGTGATTAGTGATTAGCGGGTTGCGGGGCGGTTGGGTGTTAGGTTTCAGGTTTCAGGTTTCAGGAAAAGAGGCTATTAGCGGTTCGCTCTTAGCTGTTAGGTGAAGCAGGTTCTGCGCGGTCGTGTATGCTTTGGGATCGAAATAGGAGAGCGTGAATGGACGGGAAGACGGCGGTGGTGTTTGGGGTGGCGAATAAGCGGTCGATTGCCTGGGCGATTGCGCAGAAGCTGCAGCAGAGCGGGTTTCGGCTGGCGATTACGTATCAGAACGATCGACTGCGGCAGGAAGCGGAAGACATGATCCATGCGCTGCCGAACGCGAAGGGATTCCAATGCGATGTGTCGAGCGATGCCGAGATTGAGCAGTTGTTTGCGAAGTTGAAGGATGAGTATGGGAAGCTCGACGCGGTGGTCCACAGCGTGGCGTATGCGCCGGCGGAGGATTTGAAGGGCGAGTTCATTAACACCTCGCGGGAGGGTTTTCGGATCGCGCATGACGTGAGTTGCTATTCGCTGATCGCGGTGTCGCGGGCGGCGTATCCGCTGATGACCGAGGGCGGGAGCATCGTGACGCTGACGTATTACGGGTCGACGCGGGTGGTGTCGCACTACAAGGTGATGGGGGTGGCGAAGGCGGCGCTGGAATGCACGGTGCGGTACTTGGCGAATGACCTCGGGCCGAAGAATATCCGGGTGAATGCGATTTCGGCGGGACCGATCAAGACCCTTGCGGCGCGCGGGATTGGGAGCTTTGGGGAGATCCTGAAGGAGATGAACGAGAAGGCCCCGTTGCGGCGCAACATCGACCAGAACGAAGTGGGGGACACGGCCGCATTCTTGTGCAGCGATGCGGCAAGAGGGATTACCGGAGAGACGATTTTTGTGGATGCGGGCGTGAATGTGATGGCGTTTTGAAAAGAAGGTTTTAGGTTTCAGGTGTCAGGTTTCAGGAGGGAGCGAGTAGCTCCCTTTTTGTTTGGAGGCGGTCGGCTGTCGGGTAAAAATGCGGTGACCGGAATGGGGTGGGGATGTTTGGGGGATTTGGCGGGGATTGTGGTGGGATTGGGAGTGCGGGCGGGTTGGGGATAGGATCTTCGCATCATGCATTTATGTTATGGATGTTTGAAATTTTCGGCGGATGAAGTGCCGGCGACGAGCCGATGGCAGAGGATTATTACGTGGTTTGCGGGTCCGGCGATGCATTGTCATCTTTGCGGGGCGAGATTCTTTGAATTTTTGTGATAAGGGCAAGAAATTGTGACGTGATTGCTTGTCACAAATTTTTTTGTCAAGAGGCAAAAAACGCGATTTTTCTCGTAAGGCGATGAGAATACGGGGAATATAAATTTGGAAAAAGTGTCAGGTTTACCCCGCTTGATTTGGTATTCTGAAAATAGAGGGTAAGGAAAAAACAGCCGTTAGCGATGCGTCGCTAGCGGATTTTGTGTTTTTGGGCGGAAAAAAGGTTTCAGGTTTCAGGAAAGGCTGTTGGCTGTTGGCTCTTGGCGGTTGCTGAGAGCTGAAAGCTGACGGCCTTTTTTGTTGGGAAGGCGTTCCTCGGTAGGGCTTGGCACCCCCAGACGGAAACGAAAACACAGAAACGGCATTCGGGCCGAGAAGCCTCTACCGCGGTTGTGGCGACGTACGGCTGCGGGGATTGCCGCGGCGCGCCTAAGAAACGGGGCGGAGCGCGATGACAAAAAAACAGCAACACGGGAGGGGTTATTTGTGGGTGACGCGGATTTTGCGTTCCTGGTCGTTGATGCGGGTGATGGCGATTTGGCCGTCGGCGGCGGAGACGATTTGGGCGAATTTTTCGCCCCACTCGACGAGGAGCAGGTTGTGTTCGTCGGTGAGGAGTTCGTCGATGCCGAGGGTGTCGAGCTCGCGACGTTTTTCGATGCGGTACAGGTCGATGTGGAAGACGTTGGTTTCGGGGCCACGGTACTCGTGGATGAGGGTGAAGGTAGGGCTGGTAACGTCTTCGGAAGCAGCGGCCTTAAGGCCTTCGGCGATGCCTTTGACGAGAGTGGTTTTGCCGGTGCCGAGATCGCCTTGCAGGAGGATTAGCCGGAAGGGGGCGAGCTCGGGGGCGAGGGTACGTCCGAGGGCTATGGTCTCGTCGGCGGAGCGGGTGTGGTATTCGCGGGAGGGCATGATGCTGCGAAGAATTCTCGCATGGCGCGGGCGGAAACGGAAATGACGCGGGGGTGGGAGAAAGAACGGGTGTCAGGTTTCAGGTTTCAGGAAAAGACGGCGCTTCCGCGGGAGTGTGGAGATTTAGGGCCGAGGAGCCTGAGAGCGGTTTTGGAGATTTCTGCGGTGTGGGGATTGCCGCGTCGCTTCGCTCCTCGCAATGACAAGCAGTAACGCGACTAGTTCAGCGGGGTGGAACGGCGTTGCAGAGATTTTTTGGTGACGCGGATGGCTTCGGGGAGGTGGGTGATTAGGTCGGTGGCGATTACAGACAGTTCGCCGTTTTTGTCGCGGGCGAGGTCGCCGGAATGGCCGTGGAGGTGGACGGCGGCTAGTGCGCAGATGAGCGGCTGATCGGGGTGCTGGGCTAGCAGGCCGGTGAGGATTCCGGTGAGGACGTCGCCGGTGCCACCAGTGGCCATGCCGGGATTGCCGGTGCAGTTGATCCAGATGTCGCCTGACGGAGACGCGACGACGGTGCGAGCGCCTTTGAGGACGAGCGTGATTTTGTGGGACTTTGCGAAGTCGCGAGCGATGGTGATGCGGTCGGCTTGGATTGCGCTGGTGGATTTCCCGGTGAGGCGGCTCATCTCGCCGGGATGTGGCGTGAGGATGGCGGGCGCAGTGCGCTGCTTGAGCAGGTCGGTATGACCGGCGAGGGCGTTGAGACCATCGGCGTCGATAACGGTGGGAATTGACGAGGCGCGAACGAGGGAGCGCACGAGTTCGACGGTGTGGCGTTCCTGGGTAAGGCCGGGTCCGATGGCAAGAACGGACATCTTGCCGCAGAGTTCGTTGATGGTTTGGAGATTGTTCAGCGCGATGCTGCCGGATTCGGTTTCGTCGAGCGGCTCGGTCATGAGTTCGGGCGCGAAGGAGGCGACGGAGGTGAGAACAGATTTGGGAGTGGCGATGGTAGTGAGGCCTGCGCCGGAGCGGAGGCATCCGATGCCGGCCATGGCGGCGGCGCCGGATTTGCCGTACGAGCCGGCGACGATGAGGGCGTGGCCGTACATGCCTTTGTTGCTGTCGGTGGGGCGATCGCGGAGGAGGTCGGCGTAGTCGCGCGGGGTGATGACGTTGAGGCCGAGATGGCTGACGATGGCGGAGTCGGGGGTGCCGATGGGGGCAACGACGGTGTGGCGGCGAACGAGATCGCCGAAAACATGGACTGGCTTGGGAGCGGTGAAGGTAACGCAAGAGCGGGCGCGGATGATGGCGTCGCCGAGTTGCGGATGAAGGCTGTCGGAATCGGCGCCGGAGGGGACATCAACGGCGACGATGGAACGCTGCGACTGGTTGATGGCGCGAATGGCGGTGGCGTAGAGGCCGGTGACGGGCGGGCGGAATCCGGTGCCGAGGATGGCGTCGAGAAAAAGATCGGCGGAGGCGCGCGCGAGGGCATTGCGAAGTTCGTCGTCGCTGCGAAGTTCAGTGGCGCGGACGGGGAGCTTGGCGAACATCGCAGCAGCATCGCCCTTGAGATCGGAGACGTTGGCGAGGAGGAAGACGGTGACGGATTTGGCGGCCGCGTGGAGATGGCGGGCGGCGACGAAGCCATCGCCGCCGTTATTGCCTTTGCCGCAGACGATGGAGATGCGGTTGGCGCGCGGGTAACGAGTTAGAACGAAACTGGCGACGGCGGCGCCGGCGTTTTCCATGAGGCTGAGCGAGGGCACGTTGTGGTGCTCGGTGGTGACGCGATCGATGTCGCGCATTTCGGCGGCGGTGACGATTTTCATGCGCGGGCGGCGGCTTCCTCGAGGAGGCGGAGTTTGGCGGGATCGCCCATGGCAATGAGCGAGTCGCCGGTGTTGATGACGTCGTCGGGTTCGGGATTGAAACGCATGCCGTCGCGGCGGTGGATGGCAAGAATGATAACGCCTGTCTGCTGGCGGATGCCGGAGCTGGCAATGGTTTTTCCAGCGAGACGGGAGCCGCTGGTGACGGGAATTTCGTCCATCTCGAGATCCATGCCGAGATGGCCGTGAGCAGCGTCGAAGAAATTCATGACGCCAGGACGAAGAAGGGTTTGGGCAATACGCGATCCAGCGAAGATATACGGGGAGATGACGTGGTCGGCACCGGCGGTGCGAAGATGCTTTTCGGCTGCGTCTTCACTGGCACGGGCGATGATTTTGAGATTGGGATTCATGGCGCGCGCGGTGAGAACGATGTAGATGTTGGTGGCGTCAGCGGTGGTGGCGGCGACGAGGCCGCGGGCGGTGCGAATGCCAGCTTCTTCGAGAGTGCGTTCGAGAGTGGCGTCGCCTTCGACGGTGAGCCAGCCTTCGGGGGCGTAGCGTTCGATTTTTTCGGTGCGAGTTTCGATGATGACGAAGGGGACCGGCTTCCGGGCGAATTCACGGGCGACGCTGCGGCCGACGCGTCCGGCGCCGCAGATGATGTAGTGGCCGGTCAGTCGAGAGATTTCGCGTTCCATGCGCTTCTTTCCGAAGACGGACTGAAGTTCGAATTCTAACAAGGCTTGGGTGAGTGAGCCGATCGCGAGGAAGAGGGTTCCAACACCAAAGAAGATGAGGAAGGAGTTGAAGATGCGCCCGGTGTGGGAGAGGGGATGAGTTTCACCGTAGCCGATGGTGGTGAGGGTGGTGAGGGTCATGTAGAAACCGTCGAACCATGACCAGTGCTCGATGTAATGGAAGCCCGCGGTGCCGGCAAGGACGATGAGGACGAGTCCGGCTAGGATCAGGCGGAGATTGTGGAGGGCTTTCATTTCTGGGGGAATTGTAGTGCCTGGGTGGAGATGGGGGCGGTGATTTTGGGGGTGGTGATTAGTGATTAGTGGTTAGTGATTGGGGGTTCGGTTTCAGGTGTCAGGAAAAGAGTGGGCGCGTTGGAAAGTGACGAGGCTGATCGCCTCGTCACCGGGGCCGTGCCGCCTCGGAAGAGGCTTTGGATCTCGGAGATGCTTTCACGACGCTGACGCGTCGTGCTGAAAAACCCACCCGGCCTCTGGCCTGGTGCGGTGCCGCGGCCCAACGGCGGGGCTTCGCAATGACAAGGCCGAGTCACTGCAGTTGAGGCTGAGAAGCCTTTTCAGGGTCGTGGATATTTATGCGGCTGGGGGATTGCCGCGGCCCAAAGGCGGGGCCTCGCAATGACAAACAAAAACACAAGGGCGGGGCCTCGCAATGACAAACAGAAACACAAGGGCGGGGCCCGCGATGGAAGAAACCACTCAACCGGAGCTACTTGCGGAGCCACTCGACGTCGCGGCCGCCTTGATGAAGGACGGCTTTGGTGAATTTGCCGGCGGAGTCTTTGATGAATTGCAATTCGCCATCGACTTCCTTGAAGAAGAAGCTGTTTGGTGATTCGGGGTCGGCGAAGGGGAGTGCGGCGAACTTAGGTTGTCCGGTGAGCTGGATGTAGAGCTGATCGCCGTCGAGGGTGACGGTAAGAGTGATGGAGGCCATGCCGCCCGCGTATTCGCCGACATATTGCTGGAGGGTTGAGGGCGGAACAGAGAGGGCCTTGCGTTCGGTGGGGAGAACAACCTTTTCGTTGAAGTAGACGGCGGCGAGATCGTGGGCGATTTCGCCGACGGCGCTGCCGTTGAGGTTGGCGAGAGCGACGACGGTGAGATGGTCGTCGGGATAGTAGGCGAGTTCGGTGTTGAAGCCTTCGATGCCGCCACCATGCTGGATGACTTTGTGGCCGGACTTGGTGGTCATGACGTTCAGTCCAAAGGCGTAGTCGTTGAGGAAAGGGGTGGTCATTTTGGTGAGCGATGTGGGCTGGAGGAGGTGCCCGCCGAAGAGGCCCTGCGTCCACTTGAGCAGATCACCGGTGGTGGAGTACATGGCGCCAGCGCCGTGGGGGACGCTCATGTCGATGTAGCCGGCGTTCTGAATGCCTTTGGGACCGGGAGTGTAGCCGTAGACGCGGTGCTCGAGGATGGGATCGCGGGTGTCCATGCCGCTGTTGGTCATGCCGAGCTTCGCGAGGACGTTCTGTTGGAGGAAGTCGGTAAACGACATGCCGGAGACTTTCTCGACGATGTAGCCAAGGAGAATGAAGTTGGTGTTGCTGTAATCCCATTTGGTGCCGGGCTCGAAGTCGAGTGGCAGGTCGCGGATGAGGGCGAGTTCCTTCTCCGGGGTGGTGGGCAGTGGTTCGAGTTCACTGTACTTGGGGAGACTGGTAAAGCTGTGGATGCCGGAGGTATGAGTGAGGAGATTGCGGAGGGTGATCTTGTCCCATGAGGCGGGGGCTTCGGCATAGTACTTGTTCACGGGATCGCTGGTGCTGAGTTTTCCCTGCTCTTCGAGCAAAAGAATGCAAACGGCGGTGAATTGCTTGGTGATGGAGCCGAGGCGGTACTTGCCGTCATCGACGTTGGGGGTCTGCCACTCGAGATTGGCGTAGCCGTAGCTCTTCTGGAAGATGACGTGATCGTCTTTGGCGACGAGGACGGAGCCCATGAACTTGTGGGTGTCGGTGTAGGAGCGGACGATTTCGTCCATGCGTTGGGTGTTCTGGGCGAGGGCGGGGAGAGAGAGCAGGAGGAATACGAGGAGGCGACGCATGATCGGAAGAGGATATAACGCGGGGACGGGATGTTGGAGAAAAAAGGCGGTTGGGGATGAGGAGGCTTTTCGGCGGTCGACGCTACTGAGGCGGCTTGGGGATTGCCGCGGCCCAAAGGCGGGGCCTCGCAATGACAAACATAAAGCACAAAGAGAAAAGCCCCAGGTTTGGAAAATCGCCAAACCCGGGGTACCCGGAGATTCGATTATTTTTTTAGACGTTGCTGGACTTTGCTGTGGTGGCGGCCGTAGGTGAAGTAAATGATCATGCCGATCACCAGCCAGACGACGAGACGGATCCAAGTGACGCCGTTGAGGCTGACCATCATGGCGAGAGCGATGACGATGCCCATGATCGGAACGAACGGAACCCACGGGGTGCGGAAGGGGCGATGGACTTCGGGGCGTTTCCTGCGCATGACCCAGACACCGGCGCAGACGATTACGAAGGCCATCAGGGTGCCGATGGAGACCATTTCGCCGAGGTCGCCGATGGGGACGAGCGATCCGATGATGGCGACGCAGACACCGACGATGGCGGTGGATTTCCAGGGGGTGTGGAACTTGGGGTGAATTTCACCAGCCCACTTCCAGAGGAGTCCGTCGTGCGCCATGGAGTAAAAGACGCGGGACTGGCCGAGGAGCATGACTAACATCACGGTGCTGAGACCCGCGAGAGCTCCGGCATTGACTACGTAGCTGCCCCACCGGACGCCGGTTTCGCGGATGGCTAGCGAGACGGGGGCGCCGATGTTGAGGCGGGAGTAGTGGACTGTCGCGGTGAGGAGGCCGGAGACGACCAGATAGAGGAAGGTGCAGACGAAGAGCGAACCGAGAATGCCGATGGGCATGTCTTTCTGCGGGTTCTTGGCTTCCTGCGCGGCAGTGGAAACGGCGTCGAAACCGATGTAGGCGAAGAAGACGACGGCAGCACCGCGGGCGACGCCGGACCAACCGAAGGCGCCGAAGTGGCCTTGGTTGGGCGGAAGGAAGGTCGCCCAGTTGGCGCGGGCGAGATCCATGTGATGGGCAACGAACCAGCCGGCGACGGCGATGAAGACGAAAACGGCGATGAGCTTTACGAAGACGACGCCGGTGTTGAAGTTGGCTGATTCCTTAATGCCAATGATGAGGATGGTGGTGACGAGAAGAATGGCGATGAAGGCGACGAGATTGAAAACGGCGGTGGCGTGCGGGAGGGTGTGCCAGTCGACCTTGTTGTCGACGAGAAGCATTTGCACGGTGTTTAGCGGCTGCCAGTAATTGTGATATTTGACCCAGACGGTACCGGGGGTATCGCAAATTTGCGGCGGGAGGCTGATGCCGTAGTCCTGGAGGAAGGCGACGAGGGTGCTGCTCCATCCGGAGGCGACGGTGGCGGCGCCGAAAGCGTATTCGAGGATGAGGTCCCAGCCGATGATCCAGGCGAAGATTTCGCCGAGGGTTGCGTAGCCGTAGGTATACGCGGAGCCGGCGATGGGAATCATGGAAGCGAACTCGGCGTAGCAGAGACCGGCGAAGGCGCAACCGAGTCCGGCGAGGCAGTAGGAGAGCATGATGGCGGGGCCGGCATACATGGCGGCGGCCTGCCCGGTGAGGACGAAGATGCCGGCGCCGATGATGGCACCGATGCCGAGAGTGATGAGGTTGACGGGGCCGAGGGCGCGGGTGAGAGTGTGTTCGCCGGTTTCAGACGCTTCGGCGAGAAGCGTGTCGAGCGGCTTGGTTGCGAGTAAGTTCGCCATTCGAAGGTGGTTCTCCTAGTAGAGCGTTTACGCAGTCGCTGTGCCGCGACGCGACCAGATGAAATACACGGGGATGCCGAGCAAAACGATGATGAGTCCGGGCCAAGTGTATTGCGGCTTGTAAAGCAGTAAGACTACATCAATGAAGATGGCCATCAAAATGTAAATGGCAGGGAGGACTGGGTATCCGATGGCTTTATAGGGACGAGGGGCATCAGGTTCTTTGTATCGCAGGACGAAGAGGGCAACGATGGTGAGGATATAGAAGATGAGGACGGCGAAGACGATGTAATCCAAAAGCTGGCCGTAGCTGCCGCTGATGCAGAGGATGCAGCACCAGACGCACTGGACGAGAAGCGAGGCGGCGGGAGTTTTGTGCTGGGGATGAAGCTTGCCGGCGGACTTGAAGAAGAGGCCGTCTTTGGCCATGGCGTAGTAGACGCGGGCGCCGGAGAGGATGAGTCCGTTGTTGCAGCCGAAGGTGGAGATGAGGATGCACACAGCCATGATGGCGGCACCGGCGCCGCCGAAGATTTGCTGCATGACGGCGGTGGCGACGCGGTCTTCGGTGGCGTATTGAATGCCGCGGGCTAGCAGCGTGGTGCCATGGGGATCGCCGGCCATGGGGAGCACGAGCATGTAAACGAAGTTCGCGAGACAGTAGAGGGTGATGACTATGCCGGTGCCCAGGGCGAGTGAGAGCGGGATGTTGCGCTGTGGGTTCTTCACTTCCCCGGCAGTGAAGGTGACGTTATTCCAGGCGTCGGCGGAGAAGAGCGAGCCGACCTGGGCGACGGCGAGGATGGTGACGGTGAGGACGAGGGCCATGGGACCGCCGACACCGACTTGAACGGGATGAAGAGCGGACCATCCGGCGTTCTGGAAGAAGTGGCCGTGGAAGTTGGCGGCGAGGGCGGTGGCGTTGCGTCCGACTGCGATGCCGACGATGACGAAGCCGAGGATGGCGGCGGTCTTGGTGAAAGTGAAGATGTTCTGGACGAGGGCGCCGAGTTTCACGCCGAAGATGTTGAGGACAGACAAAAATACGATGGCGAGGATGCCGCAGAGATTTTGCGTGTTCAGGCCGACGTTCATGTTGCCCAGTACCATCGGGCCGATGGGAATCGGCGGAACGTGGTAGTGAAAGCCGATCCAGTTGGTGGATGAGACGGCGGGAAAGAAGATACCGAGGAATTTTCCGAAGGCGACGCCGACGGCTGCGATGGTGCCAGTCTGGATGACGAGGAAGAGCGTCCAGCCATAGAGGAAGCCGGGGAGCGGACCGAGGGCTTCGCGGAGATAGACGTATTGGCCGCCGGCCTTGGGCATCATGGCGGCGAGTTCGCCGTAGGAGAGCGCGGCGGTGATGGTGAGGAACCCGGTGACGAGCCAGGCGCCGATGAGCAGCGCGGGCGATTGAACCTCGCGGGCGATTTCGGCGGCGACGATGTAGACGCCAGAGCCGATCATGGAACCCATGACAAGGGTGGTGGCGCTGGTAAGGCCGAGTCCTTGAATGAAACCTTCGTCTTTGGGGGAAGCGGGGTGGATCGTGGGTTGCGCGCTCATTGTTGGTGTGGGGAGAAATGTACACGATTCACGTGATTAGTGGTTAGTGATTAGTGATTAGGGATTACGGAGAGAAAGAGGCGGTTAGGCGTTAGCAAGGGCTAGTTGAGAGGGGAATGTTCAAGCGTGGCGTTCGTGGGGCGATCCAGAGAAGCAGGGCAAGCTTCTCGCTGGGGCGATACTCTACACCGTCTCGACGACGGGCAAAAGGCGTGCCGCCCTTCGGGCTTGGACTGCGCTTTTACGCTGTTTCCCGGGGCTGCGCCCCGGGCTTCAATACGCTGTTTCCCGGGGCTGCGCCCCGGGCTTCAAATGCGGTGCGCGCTTCGCGCTTGGATCGGGTTTCACTTTGCTTGGATGTTTATCCGAGCAGGCGGTGCGCGCTTCGCGCTTGGATCGGGTTTCACTTTGCTTGGATGTTTATCTGAGCAGGCGATGCGCGCTTCGCGCTTGGATCGGGTTTCACTTTGCTTGGATGTCTGTCCGAGCAGGCGGTGCGCGCTCCGCGCTTGGATCGCGTTTCACTTTGCTTGGATGTCTGTCCGAGCAGGCGGTGCGCGCTTCGCGCTTGGATCGCGTTTCACTTTGCTTGGATCTGTCCGAGCAGTTGGTATGCGCTTCGCGCTTGGATCGCGTTTCACTTCGCTTGGATGTTTATCCGAGCAGGCGGTGCGCGCTCCGCGCTTGGATCGCGTTTCACTTTGCTTGGATGTCTGTCCGAGCAGGCGGTGCGCGCTTCGCGCTTGGATCGCGTTTCACTTTGCTTGGATGTCTGTCCGAGCAGGCGGTGCGCGCTTCGCGCTTGGATCGGGTTTCACTTCGCTTGGATGTTTATCCGAGCAGTTGGAGGAATTGTTCGGCGTGGCGCTTTGGGTCGGCGAGAAGGTCCGCGATTACGGCGACCGAATCGGCGCCGGCTTCGATTACTGAGCGGCAGTTTTCGCGGGTTATGCCGCCAATCGCGATTAAGGGTTTGGTGGTGAGTTTGCGGATTTTGCGGAGGCCGTCGAGACCGACTACTGGGTCGGGATTGGCTTTGCTGCGGGTGGAAAAGATGGGGCCGATGGCGATGTAGTCGACGGGGGCTTGGCTGGCGATCTCGAGTTGGGCTCGGTTGTGGGTGGAGACGCCGATTAGCTTTGTGTTGCCTACGACCAGGCGGGCGCCTTCGGGGGAGAGGTCGTCCTGGCCGACGTGGACGCCGTCGGCATTGGCGGCCAAGGCTAAGTCGGCGCGGTCGTTGAGAAAGAAGGTGACGTCGGGCGGGAGAATGCGGCGGAGTTCGCGGGCGTGGGAGAGAATTTCGCGGGCGGTGGCCGTCTTGTTGCGGTATTGGATTAGGGTGACGCCGGCTTTTACTAGCTCTTGAGCGTAGTGGAGGAGTTGAGAAACAGCAGGTCCTTCGCTGCGCTCTGGATGACAAGGGATGGCGGTGGTAACGAGAGCGGGAGTGGGGGCTGACCGCGGGGCGGTTGCGGAGGTCGCGATCGTGGGAGGAGAGCAGGGATTCCCACGCTGCGAATCCGCATATGTCTGCGGATTCTCCGCTCGGAATGACAAAAAACAGGAGGCGTCGATGATGGCGTAGAGGCGTGGGGGGTGGAAGGATGACATTACTTCTTTGGAGCGGGCATGAAGCGCTCCATGAACTTGGTGTCGAAGTTGCCGGCCTGGAAGTCGGGATCGGCCATGATTTTTTTGTGTAGAGGGATCGAGGTGAAGACGCCTTCGACGATGAACATGTCGAGGGCGCGGGCCATGCGCTGGATGGCTTCGTGGCGGTCGCGTCCGCGGACCACGAGCTTGGCGATGAGCGAGTCGTAGTAGGGCGGGATGACGCCTTCGGCGTACTGGGCAGTGTCGACGCGAACGCCGGTGCCGCCGGGGACGTGGAAGGCGGTGATTTTTCCGGCGGAGGGGGTGAATTTTTCGGGATGCTCAGCGTTGATGCGGCACTCGATGGCGTGTCCGCGGGAGGTGACGGGGCCGGTCAGGATGTCGGAGAGCTTGGCTCCGGCGGCGATCATGATCTGGGATTTCACGAGGTCGACGTCGGTGGTCATTTCGGTGACGGGGTGTTCGACCTGGATGCGGGTGTTCATCTCGATGAAGTGGAGGGTGCGGTCCTCGTCCATGAGGAACTCGATGGTGCCCGCGTTGATGTAGCCGATCGCGGAGAGAGTTTTCACGAGGACGTCGCCGATTTCCTTGCGGAGTTCGGGGGTGACCTGGGTGCTGGGAGATTCTTCGAGGAGCTTCTGGTGGCGGCGCTGGATGGAGCACTCGCGTTCGCCGAGGGAGACGACGTTGCCGTAGGAGTCGGCGAGGATCTGGAACTCGATGTGGCGGGGGCGCTCGATGAACTTCTCCATATAGAGGTCGCCGTTGCCGAAGGCGGAGGCGGCTTCGGACTGGGCGGCGTTGAAATGGATGGGAAGTTCTTCGGCGCTGCGGATGACGCGCATGCCGCGGCCACCGCCGCCGGCCTTGGCCTTGACGATGACGGGGAAGCCGATTTTTTTCGCCCACTCGAGGGCTTCGCCTTCGGTTGGAATGATGTCGTCGGAGCCGGGGAGGATGGGCACGCCGTATTTCTTCATGGCGGCGCGAGCCTTCTCTTTTTCGCCCATGAGGCGGATGGTTTCGGGCTTGGGGCCGATGAATGTGAGTCCGCTGGATTGGCAGACTTCGGCGAAGTTGGCGTTTTCGCTGAGGAGGCCGTAGCCGGGATGGATGGCGTCGACATTGGCGATTTCGGCGGCGCTGATGACGGCGGGGATGTTGAGGTAGCTGTCAGCAAGGCGCGGGGGGCCGATGCAGATGGCTTCATCGGCGAAGCGGACGTGGAGCGAGTTGCGGTCGGCCTCGCTGTAGATAGCGACGGTGCGAATGCCGAGTTCCTTGCAGGCGCAGATGACGCGCAGCGCGATTTCGCCGCGATTGGCTATTAAGACTTTTCGAAACATTGAAACCTTTACTTGCGAATTGCGAATAACGGCATACCGTATTCGACGGGCGCGCCGTTCTGGACGAGGATCTTGACAACCTCGCCGGAGGCATCGGCCTCGATTTCGTTCATGAGCTTCATGGCCTCGACGATGCAGAGGACCTGGCCTTCTTTGACGGTGTCGCCAACCTTGAGGAATGGAGGCGAGCCGGGGGATGGAGACTCGTAGTAAGTGCCGACGATGGGCGACTTGACGTAGTGCAGGTTGGCTTCGTCGTCGGCCGGCGGGGGCGCGGGTGCAGCGACCGACGCGGGCGTAGAGGATTTGGGCGCGTGGACAGGCGGTGCGGGGGCAGCGGCGACTACCGGTGCAGCCTGAACGACGGTTGGGGCCGAGACGTAATGGGTTTCCGCGCCGCGCTTAACGCGCAGTTTGACATCGCCGCGTTCGAGTTCAAACTCGGTGATGTCTTTTTCAATGAGGAATTCGATAAGTTCTTTGAGTTCTTTTTGGTTCATTCGTGTTTGAGAGTCGCAGGGGCTAAAGCCCCGAAATGTCGTACTTTGATCGGCAGCGCTAAAGCGCTGCCCTGATACAAAACGCAAGGTCCTTCGATTGCGAATCCGCATCGTTATGCGGATTCTCCGCTCAGGATGACAACCCTGGAGAGCGTCGCGAGGGCAGGGGTCCTTCGACTCCGTTTCGCTTCGCGAAACTCCGCTCAGGATGACAAGCTAAAAAGACAACGTCAAAAATCGTTACAGCTCGAGCAGTTGCTTGGTGGCGGGGGTCAGGATTTCGTGGCCTGACTCGGTAACCGCGACCATATCTTCGATGCGAACACCGCCCTCATCGGGCAGGTAAACGCCGGGTTCGATGGTAATAACCATGCCCGGCTTCAGAACTTCGGTTTGTCCACGCGCAACGCGCGGACTTTCGTGGATCTCCAGGCCGACCCCGTGGCCGGTGGAGTGGATGAAATAACGGTCCAGCTTGGCCTTTTTGAGTACCGAACGCGCTGCGTGATCGACGTCGCCGGCAGTGGCGCCGGGTTTCACGGCTTCGATGGCAGCTTCCTGAGCTTCTAGAACGGCCTGATACAGCGTTCTGGCACGACGCGAAAGCGGCCCCACGTGGACGGTGCGGGTCATGTCAGAACAATAACCGTGGAGTATAACACCCAGGTCTAGAACGACGAATCCGCGCTTTGGAATCAGGGCATTGGAGGCGCGTCCGTGGGGCAACGCGGAACGTAGGCCGGCGGCCACGATGGTCTCGAAGCTCATGGCTTCGGCACCCCAGCGACGCGCAGCGTACTCAATTTCGGCGGCAACTTCGGACTCTTTTACGCCTGGACGGATGGTTTCGAGCGCCGGAGTGAGGATTTCGGCACCGAGAATGACCGCTTCTTTGATCAAAGAGAGCTCGCCGGAGTCCTTCACCATCCGGATACGGTCGACAATTTGCGCTGTGGGGACGAGTTTTACGCCTTTGGGGAGCAGTTTTAGCAGTGATTCGTGCTGAAGGACGGTGAGGCGGTCGGCTTCTATACCAAGCTCGCCGGACTTGATCAGCTTGCAGGCGGCGGCGACGAGGCTGCCCTTGGGGATGATGACTTTTGCGCCCGCCACTTCTTCACGGGCCTGTTCTGTATAGCGGCCGTCGGTGAAAAACGTGGCGCGACTGCCCTGGACGAGGAGGAGGCCGTTGGAGCCGGTGAATCCGACGAGGTAGCGGATGTTGGGGAGATGGGTGATTAGGAGGGCGTCGAGCTTTTGAGTGGTGAGGGAGAGGGCGAGTTCGGCGAGGCGAGGGGGCACGAAGAACATTATATGAGGGGAGCGGTTTCCGGGGTCCGGAGAAGAGGCGCTGTCGGGTGTCGGAAGCTCGGGACGGGAAGCAAACCCCTGGTGAAGGATCGCGCTGGCAATGCGGTGCGCAGATTGCATTCAACCTGTGTTTCGCGGGACACCGGCTCAAGCTATTCTTGAAGAGTTCGCGAAGGAGATTTGCAGCATGGCGAAACTTGTCTTTGGAATGAGCCAGTCCCTGGATGGCTACGTTGACCACATGAAGTTGGGGCCGCCTGCGCCCTCGGCCTTTCGTCACTTCGTCGAGCATGTGCGTGGCCTGACCGGCTGCCTATATGGTCGCGGGCTGTACGAGATCATGCGTTATTGGGACGAAGACCTCCCTGACTGGGAGCCGGATGAGCACGAGTTCGCAGCGGCGTGGCGGAGCAAACCCAAGTGGGTCGTGTCGCGCTCGCTCAAGTCAGTTGGGCCGAACGCCACAGTGATCGCGGATGACTTCGAGGCTGAGATACGCAGGTTGAAGGCTGAACTGACCGGCGAGATTGACGTTGGCGGCCCAGTGTTGGCACGAAGCCTGACCGAGGCCGGTCTTATCGATGAATATCGACTCTACCTCCGGCCGGTAGTGCTTGGGAGCGGCAAGCCATTCTTCGCCGGCCCCCGGCCGCCGCTTCATCTTGTGGGCAGCGATCTCATCGCCGAAGACCTGATTCGGTTGACGTACGTTCCTGCTTAAACGCACGGCCCGCCCGGTGGGCTGCGCCGGTCTTCGCTCGGGGTGACAAGAAAAACATCACAAAAAAAGGGCCTGCGGTGTGGCCGCAGGCTGGAGAAACAAAACTACTACTAGGAGATTGGAGAGCTAGTTCGGATTGCTGGAACGCTGCTTGAGCGTGGGGCCGGTGGCGTTGGCGTCGACCGGAGTGACGGTGGTGGACGTGGTGGACGCCAGTTCGGAGCGGCGATACTTGGGCGCGCTCACATAGCCGTGAATGTGGTCCTTGGTGATCTGATTGATGACAATCTCGACGGGAGCTTCGCTGTCGGCGGCGTAGAAGATGGTCGGCTGGAGCAGGTTGACGTGCTTCTGGGTGAGCGAGCGGTCGTCGACCATGAGCTCGAGATCAGCATAGGAGTGCTTGGTATTGGCTTTGCGCAGACGGACGCCGATGGGGCCTTCGGGATGGAAGGTCTTCTCTTTCGACAGATCGAATTCGTAGTAGCTGCGTTCGCCCTTGCGTTGAAGGACGACTAGCTCGTCGTGCGTCTTGGCGATGGAGCCGCTGAGTTCGGTTTTGGCGGAAGTGAGGTTCTGATTGGTGGCGTCGATGGCGGCCTGCTGGGCCTCAAGCTGCGACTGCACTTTCTTCCAGCGAGGATCGTCGCGACGGACGACGTGACCCGCGGAAGACTTCGAGTGATGGGCGGCAGCGGCTTCAGCACGAGCCTGCACGGCAGCCTGTTGCTGTGCTTGCTGGGCGGCACGCTGCGATTCGATGTCGTTGAGCTTCGAGGTCAGCGTTGCGAGCTGGGCATTGGTGTTGGCCAGCGAGGCATTTACCTGCGCGCTCTGCTGCTGTGCGGTCGCGGCGGCATTATGTTCGTGTACCGCGTATCCGCCGAAACCGAGAAGACCGACACCGAGAACGCCGGCGAGAGCTTTGAAATGCCAAGGATGAGTGAGAGCGGGTGCAGTGTAGTCTTCCATGAGAGCCTCCGACACGGAGGAGAAGAGCACGTTAACTGCCGAGGTAAGTTGTTGAATGATTTGGGAGATGGGATTGAGTGACCTGGAAAAATTTGCGCAAGTGGGAAGAGAGTACCTGCTTTATTGAAGGCAGGTTTCAGGTGGCAGGTGTCAGGTTTCAGGTTTCACGAGAGGCTGTTAGCGGTTAGCTATTAGAGGTTAGGTAAAGAGAAGAGCAGGTCCGTCGTCGCTACGCTCCCCTGGATCGCAAGACAAGAGAGGGTGCTGCAAGAGTGAGAATGTTGTGGGCTTACGCGAGGGGAAAACCCCAGGTTTGGAAAATCGCCAACCCTGGGGCACCCGGAACTAGCGCAACTGGTGGATTAATTCGTCGACTTTGGAGCGGTAGGTTCGGCCTAGCGGCAACTCGCGGCCAGTGCGGAGGATGACTACGAATTCGCCGCCGCCGCAGGGTTGGATTTCCTGGACCATGGCAAGGTTGACGATGACGGAGCGGTGGATGCGCATGAACTTACCCGCGGGAAGGGATTCCTCGAGGGTGCTGATTTTTTCGCGGACGGTATAGACGCGCTGCTGCGAGTAGAGCTTGATGTAGTTGGCTGCGGCTTCGATCCATTCGACTTCGGAAGCGCGGAGGAAGACGACTTTCCCGCCGCTACGCACGACGAGGCGATCAGCATCGGTGTTGACGTGGCGAAGGAGCGAGAGCATTTTCTGGCTCTCGTCGCCGGCGGCACCGGGGTTAGTTTGAATTGCCATGAAGTGATTTTTCGCACGCAGAACGGCATCCATAAAACGCTCCTGCTTAAAAGGCTTCAGTAAGTAATCGACGGCGTGGGCATCGAACGCTTTGACCGCGTACTGATCGAACGCCGTGGCGAAAATGATGGCGGGAAGATGGATAGGCGCGACGGCCTCGAGGACGCCGAACCCATCGAGCTTGGGCATTTGGACATCGAGGAAGACGAGGTCGGGCTTAAGCGAGGTGATGCGATCGACGGCGTCGGGGCCGTTTCCGGCTTCGCCGATAACTTCGAACGACTCGTCAGATTGCAGCAATGACAGAATGCGTCGTCGAGCCAAGGGCTCGTCGTCCACGATCAGCGTCCGTATCTTCATCCCTAAGTCCCCTTGATTCGGGCAGGAGGAACTGGAACGGCAGTTTCACCGTGACGGTTGTTCCCTGCCCGGGCGTGGACACGAGTTCCACGCTCTGGTCGTCTCCATACAACTGTTTGAGCCGCGAACGGCTGTTGCTTACGCCGATGCCGACGGATTCATCCTCGGGGGTGAAACCGACACCGTCGTCAGTAATGGTGAGCACGAGATGCGCGCCCAACTGGCGGGCCGCGACGATGAGTTTGCCGGGCTCGGGCTTGGGAGCGATGCCGTGCAGGATAGCGTTCTCCACGAAGGGCTGGAGCAAAAGCGTAGGAACAGCAGCGTTGTAGAGCGTCTCGGGCACGTCGAGCTGGTAAGAGAGCTGGTCCTCGAACCTCCGCTTTTGAATGCGTAAATATGTTTCCAGGAGGTCCAGTTCCTGGCGCAGGGGAATCTCCTGCTCGTTGGTGTCTTTGAGGTAGGCGCGGAGCATGTAGGAGAGGTCGGCGATCATGTCGTCGGCGCCGAGAACATCTTCGTGCATGAGGCTGGCGATGGAATTCAGCGTATTAAAGAGGAAGTGCGGGTGAAGCTGGTTGCGCAGGGCTTCGAGTTCGGCGCGGGTGAGCTGGGCTTCGAGATCGGCGGCGCGGCGGTCGCGCTCGGTGTAGCGCTCGTAGTAATCGTAGGCGTTCCAGAGAAGGACGATGGGCCAGTACATCCAGAGGCTGTAATAGAAGCTGTCGAGGAAGCGCAGCCAGATGGTGTTGCCGTGAAAATCCTTGGGCAACATCATGGGGACGTGGAGGAGTTCGGCGAGACCGACACACGCCCAGGAGAATGCGAGATACGCGAGGAAATGCAAGGCGATGACGCGCGGCCAGCCTTTTCTACCGAGTGGCAGGCGCTGGGCGACATAGAGAACCGCGGGAGTAAGGGCGGCGTAGATCCAGTATTCGAGGAGGACGCCAGAGGCAGTTTTAACAAAGTCTCCTCTGAAGCCGAGGTGGGTGCGGACGAGATACATGTTGGCGCTGGCGAGCAGGCCGAGGGTAGTCCAACCACCAAAGATGATGCCGAGACGAAGGAATATGCGCTTCACAGAGATCGCCACGTGAATATTACAAAGGAAATCTGGCAATCGTGCCATAGGGGGATGAGTGCGGGTGGGGGTGGGACGAACTGCGGAAGGGGAAAGAAGGTTTCAGGTTTCAGGTTTCAGGTTTCAGGTTTCAGATTTCAGGTTTTAGGAGGAGATGTTGAGAGTGATGTGGCTGGCGCCAGGAGGGCTATCTAGGGGCGTTGGGCGTAGATGCGCCAGCGGATGGTATTTGTGCGGGCTAGGATTTTCAGGACGGGGTAGGCACCCTTGAAGTCGGGGGCGGCACAGGCGCCGCGGCCTTGGCGGGCGAGCTCGAGGATGAGATCGGTTGAGGGAAAGCGGCCGGCGATTGCCGGCTTCATTTTTTGGGCGCGGAAGTAGCGGTTGATGTCGTCCTGTGGGGCGGAGGTGGGCATTAGGAAAGGTTGGGAGGAAAGCTTGGCGGCGGATTTGGAGAGGAAGACGGTGGGGAGATCGAGGATTGGTTTGGGGTTGCGATGCGGTGGGCGGGTGCCAGTGAGGATGATATCGAATGGCGAATTCGCGCTGGGCGAGAAGTAGTGGACTTCGAACGCAGATTTTTCTCGGCGCAGAGCAAGGGCTACTAGCGCGGAGGAGATGGCGGGATCGACAGCGACGCGAAGAACCTTTGCGGCTGGGGCGGAGTTGAGGGGGCGGGTGAGTTCGTCGCCAAGGAGGAAGATTCTTTCGGCCTGTTTGAAGACGGTGCGACCGGTGTCGGTGAGGATGAGGGAGCGGCCGACGCGGTCGAAAAGTTTGTGGCCGAGAGATTTTTCGAGGAGACGGATCTGCTCGCTGATGGTGGGCTGGGTAAGTTCGAGTTCGACGGCGGCCCGGGCGATGCTGCCGGTTTTGGCGACGGTGAAGAAGTAGAGGAGATGGTGGTAGTTGAGGTGGGGCATAGGGATTCCCTATGGATTGTATGGGAAAAGCGAAGAGGCGGTCCGCCGTTAGCTCTCAGCTGTTTAGGCAAAGACAAAAAGCAGGTCCTTCGTCGCTGCGCTCCTCTGGATGACAAGGGAGGGGGGTGGAGATGGGGGCGGATTCGCGGGCTGACGCGAGGCGACTGTCGAGCTGAGAGTGAAGTGAGGAGCAGGGATTCCCACGAACGCGCATCGGTCTGCGCGTTCTTCGCTCGGAATGGATAAACATGGAATGAAATCAGAGGACGGCGGTTTCGTGGATTTGGCGGTTTTCGGCGAAGCGCGACAGGGACAGGATGTTGGCGTCGATGAGATCGGTTGAGCCGGCCAGGAGGAGGTCGCTGAGGATTTTGCCGGTAGCGGGGGCGTGCATGACGCCGTGTCCGCTGAAACCGGTAGCGATGTAGAAGCCAGGGACTTCGGTGGGGCCGAGGATGGAGTGGTGGTCGGGGGACATTTCGTAGAGGCCAGCCCAGCCTCGCTTGGGATTGATGGCGAGGTTTTCGAAGCAGGGGACGCGGTCGGCAGCGAGGGTTAGGACTTTTTCAACGAAACCGGGATCGAAGTTGGTGTTGAAGTCGCGAGTGACTTCGTCGGGATCGGCCCAGGCGAGGAGGAAGCCGAGGGACTCGGGGCGGAAGTGAAAACCATTGGTCATATCGATGATCATGGGCGCGGTGTGGGGAAAGTCGGCGAAGGGCTCAGTGGGAAGCAACATGCGGCGCAGGGGTTCGACGGGAATATCGATATTCAGAAACTTTGCAACCGACGAGGACCAGGCACCGGAGGCGCAGACGACTTTGCGGGTGGCTATGGAGCCGCGCGTGGTCTCGACTTCGCAGACTCCTTTGGCGTCGGTGTGAATGGCGGTGACTTCGGCATGCTTCCAGAGCTGGGCTCCGCGATCGCAGGCGGAGGTCATGAAGCCGATCATGGCGGAGTAGGGATCGACGAAGCCGTCGGTGGAGCAGAAGGCGCCGGCGAGGACGTCATCGGTACGGAGCTGCGGGAACTCGCGGGCGATGTGGTCGTGGGAGATCATGCGCGCGCTTTTGAGGCCGAGGGAGTGCTGGCGGGCCTGGTTGGCCTGAAGGTAATCGAGATGGGACTGCCGGGTGGCCAGGAAAAGGTAGCCTTGCGGGCGGTAGCCGGCGGGATAGCCGAGACGGTCGTCGAAGGCCGCGTAGAAGGGGATGGAGTAGAGCGACATGCGAATGTTGACGTCGGTGGAGAACTGCGCGCGGACGCCTCCCATGCTCTTGCCGGTGCTTCCCTTCCCTTGCTGGGTTTCGCGTTCGAGGACGAGAACGTTGGCGCATCCGGCTTCGGTGAGATGCCAGGCGATGGAAGAGCCGACAATGCCGCCACCGATGATGACGATGTCTGCGGATTGCATGTGGGTGATGGTAGCGGAAAAAACGAAAAGAATCTTTAAACACGAAGGACAGGAAGTGCACGAAGGGGAAGAGGTTTCAGGTTTCAGGAGAAGCAGGTGCTTCGCTGCGCTCAGGATTGAGTGGGAGAGAACATGGCGGATCGAGAAACTACGAGACAACCGAAGCAAAGGCGAATTCCATCCTGATAAAGCGATGACGAAAGCGGACTCAGAGGATCTGCATGGGAATGTGCCGGACGCGTCTGGGGCGGCGCTGCTGCTGGTGGATGTTATTAATGATTTCGAGTTCCCACAGAACGAGAATTTGTTGCGCGAGGCACCGCGGTTGCAGAAGGCGTTGCGAAGATTAAAGGAGCACTGCCGGCGGGCGGGGATTCCAACAATTTACGTGAACGACAACCACGGGAAGTGGCGGTCGGATTACAACGCGGTGGTTCGGTGGGCCACGCGGGTGGATTCGCCCGGGCGGGCATTTGTGCAGGCGCTGACGCCGGAGTTGGACGACTACATTGTGCTAAAGCCGAAGCACTCGGCGTTTTTTGGCACACCACTCCAGGCGATTTTGGAGCACCTGGGGGCCAAAAGCCTGATTGTGGCGGGGGTCACGGCGAACGCGTGCGTGCTGCTCTCGGTGGGCGACGCTTACGTGCAGGGGTACAGGATTCTTGTGCCGCAGGATTGCGTGGCCGCGCTGACGCCGGAGGCGCATGACGAAGCGTTGCACCTGATGGAACAGAGCTTCGGGGCCGATACGAGGGCGGCGAACGGGTTGGATTTTGAAGAATTGTCAGGAACGAAGAAGGCCGCCTAGAGAGACTCTGCATTCTGCATCCAAAGACGAGTGGCTACCATGACCATCGCGAGTGCACCTCGGAGTGTGCTCACACGGCATTGGGGAAAGCTGCTGCTGGTAGCCGGCGGCCTGATGGTGGTTGCCATCATCCTGGTACTCGCGTTGGTGGTGCCGCAGTGGCCGTTTCGTGAAGGCGAGTTGAAGAAACGCATCGAGACGGAGATGAATGGCACCGTGCAGTTTGGCCATTACCGGCAGGTATTCTTACCCCATCCGGGAGCGGTGATCGACCTGATGACGTTGACGCCGCGGGATCCGTCGCGGCCGAAGATCACGGCGCAGCGGGTGACGATCCGTGGACTGTATTGGGGGTTATTCGTTACACCGAAGCATTTGAAGGCGATGTCGTTTGATGGGCTGGAAATTTCGTTTCCGCCAAAAGACGGAAAGCACAATACCCAAACGCAAAACGGAAAGGATGCTTCGAAGGACGACACGCGGTATGACGAGGTGGATGCGAAGGACTCGCGGGTGGTATTTGCGGGCGCGGACGGCGCGGGCCCGCAGACGTATGAAATTTACCAGTTGGTGATGAAGAATTTTTCGGCGACTGGGCCGATGCATTTCAGTTCAAACCTGAAGATCCCAACGCCGGTGGCGAATGTGGCGGTCTCGGGAATTTTCGGGCCGATCAATCACCAGAAGCTGGGCGAAACCCCACTGTCGGGCAAGTTCACGATGAAGAATGCGAACCTGGCGACATTCCGGTCGCTGTACGGGACGCTGGCGGGATACGGGGAGTTCCAGGGGAAACTTGGCGAGTTGAAGGTGAATGGCGGGACGGAGATGCAGAACTTTGGCGTAACCGACACCGCACACGATTTGCCGCTCAAGACGCAGTTCACGGTGATGGTGGATGGCACCAGCGGGAATGTTGAGTTTGAGCCGATACACGCGACATTGGGAAAGACGAAGCTGGTGGCGCAGGGACAACTCGCGGATTCGGCGGACAAGAAGAAGACACTGACATTGAACATTAGCTCGAACGATGCGCGAATTGAGGACTTGATGTATTTGTTCGTCCACAGCAAGAAGCCGCCGCTGGCCGGTCCGACGCAGTTCAAGATGGATGTGAAGTTGCCGTCGGGCGATGCGCCGTTCGAGAAACGAGTGGAGATGAAGGCGCATTTCGGGATTGAGAAATCGAAGTTCACGCACTCGGATACAGAGCAAAAAGTGAGCGCGTTGAGCGAGGCGGCGCGCGGGAACCCGAAGGACGAGGATCCTCCAACCGTGGTGAGCGATTTGACGGGCGACCTGACGCTGAAAGGCGGCACGGCCAATTTTTCGCGGCTGGACTGTGACGTCCCGGGGGCGAGCGCGAAGCTGCATGGCAAGTACAACCTGGAGAGTCACGCGGTGGACCTCCACGGAATGTTGCAGACGGACGTGAAGCTGTCGAAGGCGACGACGGGGTTCAAAGCGTTCCTGATGAAAGTAGTGGAAGCGGCGAAGAAGAAGAAAAAAGAGGGCGCGACAGTGCCGGTGAAAATCACCGGGACGTACGAGAAGCCGGATTTCGGGCTGGACGCGACGGCGGAGAAATAACAGGAAAGAATTTTTGGTGAATGCTGGGTGGCGAGATAGGCAAATGTAACCTTGAGTTCACAATCGCGGAGTAAACGATAGCCATGTTGATTGTGGCGTGGATCTGCGGCTCGATTGTGCTCTCGCTGTTCACCGCGAGAATGTTTCGTGTTGGGGCATACGACGGAACGGATCGAGAACCAGAGCCGTCGGCTTCCGGAGTCGACGGTGCGGACCTAACGCGCTACTTACCTGCCGATTTGACCTGAGCGTGCGGAACATGCCGGGTAAAGATCTCGGCTTTAACGCTGGTGGTTGAGATGTGGGGGGTTCGCGGCAAGTAGAGCACTTCGCAAAGATCGGAACAGAAGTCGAACCTGCCGGCCCAGTCATCTCCCATAATCAAAACATTCGCCTTGAACTGCTGGATGTAGTCGCGTTTTTTCTCGAGGCTCTCTTCGAGGAAGACTTGATCGACCATGCGCAGGCTGGAAATGATCTTGACGCGTTCGTCCTCCGAGTAAACCGGATAGGCCTTTTTCTTGCTGAAATTCAGCGCATCCGTGGAGACACCGACCACGAGGTAGTCACAGGCCTGCTTGCTGCGTTCGAGGATGTTGATGTGGCCGATGTGCAGCAGGTCGAATGTGCCGAAGGTGATTCCGATGCGCATATGTCCCCCCTAGGTCTCCAGAAAGATCATCGGTTCCATGATCCGTGGCGGTCGAAGCCGGTCATGCGAAATTCGTCGAAGCTCTTGGCGCCGTTGCAGAACCAGTGGCGGCCGGAAGCTCCGGAGTAGTGGTTGTTCTCGAAAACGTTTTTGGGATCGACGAGCGTGTGGGTGTCGTCGGCGAAACCGGAGTAGCCGGTGGAACTCTGGTAGACGATGGTGTTGTCGTGGACCTGGTTGCCGGATGCGATGTGGGGACCGTATGCGCCGTCGCCGCGACGCTGGTTGATGATGACGATGCCGTTGGCGCCGGAGGGGACCTTGACCTGGTTGCCGTAGACCTGGACGTTCCAGGAGTTCTGCACCATGATTTGCGCGCCCCAGAGCCAATGGGATTGGACTTCGGCGCCATTGTTGGTTACGAGGTTGTTGCGGATGACGGCGTCGTAGCTGATCTCGTGCTTGATACCGTCGCCGGTGTTGTTGTAGACGCGATTTCCTTCGTAAGTTGTGTGGATGTTGTCGATGTCGGTCCAGAGGCCGGCGCCGACGTTGTCGTGAACGTCGTTATCGCGGACGACGAGGCCGACAGTCTTGACGAATTTTGTGCCGCCTGCTTCCCATGAGTGGTGGTAACCGGCGTAGTTGTTGTAGGCGATTTCGTTGTGCTCGATGAGAACGTTTTCGCCGTGCGCCTGCGCGCCCTTCTGTCCGTTGTGATTGAGTTTGCAGTTGAGAACGTGGGAGCCACTGCCGACGGCAACGCCGGTGCCGTGGTTCCAGCGAGCTTCGACGTGGTCGAGGGTCCAGGATTTTGCACCGTCGGTGAGGTTGCCAATGGCGCCGCGCTGCGGCAGGGTGGCGAATTTTTCGACGATGAGGCCGGTGATGCGGACGTTTTCGGCGGGGCCGGTGAAGGCGACGGGGGTGGTGGAGATTTCTACCTTGTGGCCGGCGGAATCGGCGCCGAGGACGATGGATGCCTTAGCTTCGTCGTAGAAAACGCGACCGGGACGGAGCTCGCCGGGGCTTTCAACGGGGGTTTGGAGCACGTTATCGACGAAGACATCGCGGAGCTGCCAGCAGAACGGGTGGTCTTTGAGGCAGTGATCGGGTTGGATGTGCTCGGGAAGCGTTCCGACGGAGGCTGTCCAGCCATCTGGACTGCGACGGGGCTGGAGGAGTTGCGCGCCAGTGAGGATGACTTCGCCATCGGCTTCGAAGGCGTCGTTGTCTTTGGCGACGATGGTGTCGATGCGATATTCGCCGGGAGCAAAGACGAACGTGGTGCCGGAAGGAGAGTTCTTGACGATGGTGGGGACGTCGTCACCGGGCTTGAGAGCGACCTTGGATGCCGCATGGGCGCTTCCGGCGGCGAAGCAGAGAACGGAAATAAGGGCGATGCTAGCGTGTCTTGCCATGTCATTGCCCCATCTGGCTTCCGGCCGCGGCGGTGAGAGACGAGGTCATGGCGGCCTCTTCGGCTTGGACAATGCGTTGCTCTTCTTTTTCAGGAACCGGGAAGCGGTCCTTGAGTGACTGCGAGCGAAGCTGCCAATAGGCGATACAGGTGGTGATGGCGACGGCCTGGCCCAGTAGAGAGGAAGCGATGAGGCCGGAGGCGTTCCAGAGATGACCGAAGGTGTAGACGGTGCCGATGTTGACGATGGCGCAGAGTCCGTTGGACCAAAGCAGTGGCTTGGTTTCCTGGATACCGCGATAAAGGAAGAACCAGAGACGGGTGACGGCGCCGAAGATGATGGTGCCGAGTTGCAGGAGCATCGGGTAGTAGAAAGCGACCATCGCTTTGCCGTAAACGAAGCCGAGGATGGTGCGGCCGAAGATGGCGACGGGAATGGCGATCAAGCTGAACAACACGACGAACATGAAAATGGCGGAGCGGACGAAGCGATAGGCACCGGGCACTCCGCGGGCTTTCAGTTCTTCGGCGATGCGAAGAGGGAGCACGTTGCCCAACGAGCTGAGGATGATGTTGACCGGACCCGCGAGACTCTGGGAGGCGCGCAATCCGCCGGTAGCCTGAGAGCCGACAATGCCGGTACCGATGATAAGAATGCCCTGGTTTCCGAACCAACGAACCTGGCTGGCGAAGACAAGGTCGCGGCTCATGGTCTTACAGAGCGCCCACGTTTGCCGCAGGCCGTCTCGCACCGGGCGGATGCTGTCGGTGAAGACGATCATGACGGTCGCTGCCGCGGAGGTTACGCACATTGTGACCAGGGTAGTGAACAGCGATAGGGAATGAGCGCGCCAGAGAGCGCCGAGCACGAAGAGTTGGAAGACGTAGCTGATGAAGTCGCTGACGAATGCGAGCTTGCCCTTGGCCTGGAGGAAATAGAAGCGTCGTACCCAGTCCTGGAGTTGGAAGGTGCCGACGCAGACTGCGTAGGCCACGAGGCAGCGCAGGCTATAAAAAGTGGTGAAGACACTGGCGACCGATCCGGCGGCAAGGAAGATGGCGAACAACAGGATGCTGGCGAGGATCTGGAGGGCCAACATGCCTTCGGTAAAACGACGGCGATCGTCGCCTTCCTTCAGCGGCCCGATGCAGAGCATGGGCATGGCGATGAAGGCCATCTGGAGTTCGTTCACATAGAGCAATACGCCGTAGAGGATGGCGTACTTGCCGAATTCGGAAAGTCCGAGCCCGCGGACGAGCACGATACTGGCAAGGAAGTTTGCGCCGCTGATCATCAACTGATCGGCGACGGCAATGCCAGCGCGTCCGCGACGCAGGTTCAGCAATTTCCGGAAGAGCTGGGCGAAGTTCACGACCAAGCTCCATCGCGATACCCGGATTTGAGCAGCGGGATGGTGCTGGCGGCATGTACTGGAACAGGAGGCGGCTCGTGCGGCAAGAAGTCGTCACGATGCCGCGCGGCATGGTTGGCTCGAAGGAAGCGAACGTCACGTTCCTGGAGCCGCATAACGGCAATGCCGAAACCGATCGCCGCCCAGAACCAGATTCCGCCCATCGGGCCTTCGACATACACGTCGAAGCTCATATTGATAAAGGCACTCAGCCAGTAGCAGAGAATCCAGAGGTCGAGAGCGGCCCAACCAGCCATTTTCAAGCGTGATGCCTGTCGATAAGAGCGGACAAGCCGGAACACAAATACGCCGTGCAGCAAGATCCAGAGAAAGAGTCCTGGAACTCCCATGCGAGCGAGGACGGTCATGCTGGCGTTGTGGGGACTTCGCAGTTTTGCGTCTTCGGCGTCAGCATGGGGGCCGCTGTCGGTGGCGAGGTTCAGACCAAAGCCTTTGCCCTTCCAGAAATACGGGCCGAAGACGGTGTCGTTGATGATGTTGCGCCACCATTGGAGGCGCCACTGCTTCGTGCCTTCGGTATTGCCCTGGGTGCCCTGGCCGACGATGCTGCTGAGGTTGTCGTTTAGCTGATCGACGGTGAAGGCTCTGCCCTTCACGGTGAACGTGATGAGATTGCTTTCGAGCACCGCGACGGTGAGCACGGAGGCGAGAATTCCCAATGCCGCGACCTTCCAACCGATGCCGCGGGGCTTGAGAACGGAAATGAGGAAGAGCGGCAGAGCGAGCGCAAGGAAACCCGCACGAGTGTCAATAAGCACAAGGAAGCCGGCGAAGGACCAACCGGCGAACTTGAGCAATTGAACCAGCGAGAGGCCGCCCTCGCGGTGGCGAGCCGTCCAGTTGGAAAACAACAGCGTGAAGAGCGCGACGGAGCAAAGGTTTACCGCTGCGTCGCCGCCTTTCATGCTGATGATCGCGACGCTATCAGACCACGGAATGGTAGGGAGTTGGTTATGCAGCGTGAGGGAGACGAGCAAGACGACAGGGATCAGAACCGAATACCACGAAGTGAACTTGTTATAAGCCGCGATCGCCCGCCGGATGTACGAATCCTCATCGACGAAGCCGGCGATCAACAGCGCATAGCATCCATAGCCCCAGAGCACGGCGTCACGAATCGCGTCGAAGTGGTAGATGTGAATGTAGGGAACAGTTCGGCAGACCCCCCATAAAGAGAACAAGCCCCAGATCAACAGGACGGGGTCAGTGAACAGCAGCATCAGCTTCCGCGAAGGCAGGAAGATGAGGAACCCGACGACCAGGGTGAGCTCGCCGACGTAGAGGTAAGCGAATCCCTTCCCTAAGAGTGCATAACCGAAGAGCGCAAGCACCGCTATTCGCAGCCACATGGAGATGAGTTGCTTGCGCGTCATGCTCGTCCTCGCGCGGCCAGCGACGCTTCGCGAGCCTCACCCAGGGGAACGACGTGGAGGCTGGCGGTTTCCGAGGCGGGAAGGAGGAGATCATCCAAACCGAACGCGGCGAGGATTGTCTGCGAAGGCGCGTTGAGTCCCTTGCTATGCAGGAACTCGAGGGACTCGGCAGGAGCATCGAGCGGTGGAGGAGCAGAGATGAAATTTGCAAGCTCCTCAATGGTGTTCAGGCGTCGACAGACCGCAGAGACGTGGTCGATAACTTGGGGCATGAAACCACGGATGTAGCTGGATTGATCAGGAGCGAAGATGCCGATGGGACGGCGCAGGGAAAGGAAGTCGATGGCGACCGAGGAATAGTCGGTAACAAGCGCGCTTGCGTGGCCAAGCAGCTTGTAGAGGTTCAGACGGCTGTCGCGGAACGCGCGGTCAGAATAAATTTTGATGTTCTCGAAAGCCGGCCACTGGCGGGCGTTGTTGGTATCGAGAGGATGAAACTTGATGACGACGAGAACATTTTTGCCGCGCAAGCGTTGGTCGAGGGAGGCAAGGTCGTCGAGAGGACCGGGGGCGCCGGGAAGAGTGTCGTCCGCGACGCCGTCGGTTCCTGAACTGCGGAAGGTGGGCAGCCAAACGACCAGGTTGCGGTCACCCTTCAGGCGGGTGATGGCTTCGTCGGGGCACGTCATCCACTCGTTTCGCGGAAATCCGGAGACGAGGATGAGTTCTGGGACCGTGCCGAACGTAGACGCGATGATCGGAGCGAGCGCCGGCGAAGTCGCCAACGAGTATTGCCGGGAGCGGAAGACGACGCCGGACTTTGCCAGGAGGGCGCCCATCGTTTTGATGGGAATGCCGTGGCCAAGATAGACCATCTTCTGGTGGAAGCACGAGCGCGCGAACCAGTAACAACTGTGGGTATAGAAAACGTAGCGGCTGCGCAGAAGTTCGATGACGCCGCCAATGCTTCCCTTCCAGACAATGCGCGTATTGGGGGCGACTGTGCCGAATTCGCGCTTGAGCTCCTGCGCGGCACCGTCGACGTTTTTGACGAGCCAGACAAGCTGATACTCGGAAGCACGCGGAGAGCGCTGGATGGCTTCGTAGAGCGCAAGTGAATTGTCAGCACAATCGGGGGAGCTCTCGAAGAGGATGCGGCGTGAGTGAGTCGGAACGAGAAAGCGGATGAGAGCGTAAAGGCAGCGGACGCATCCCTGGAGGAGGGGCCATTGATCGAGGGGCCGCTTGATCCATTGTTTCAGCGAAAGGCGGGAGGCGCGGCTCAATGGGCGCTCCTTGTCGCTACCAACTGAGGGTCCGCGGCGAGTTGCACGCCGGCGGCGTGCAGTGCCTGGTCATAGACGTCGAGAAGAGCGGCCAGGTTTTTATCGGTTGTGTAGCGCTGTTCGTACGTGGAGCGAGCGCCGCGACGGAGATGGGCAATCAGCCCGGGAGATGCGAGCAGCGCAGCCGCGGCCGACTGCAGAGCCTTTGGATTGCCGGCTTCGAACAACAAGCCGTTCTCGCGTTCAATGACAGTTTCGGCGGCGACTCCGAGATTACTGGCAATGGCGGGGGTGCCGGCGGCGAACGCCTCGGCGATGGTGAGGCCGAAGGTTTCGTAACAGATGGATGGGAAGATAAGTGCGGTGGCACGCTGCATGAGCCCGGCGATGGTAGTGCGATCGCATGAGCCGAGGTACTCGATATTCGGCTGAGTGGCAGCGGCGGCGAGGACTTCGGATTTCAAAGGGCCATCGCCGGCGATTTTGAGCGGCAAACCGAGACCGCCTTGGAGAGCGGCAGCCTGAAGCAGAACGCGAATGCCCTTCTCCGGCGAAAGACGGCCCGCAAAGAGGAAATGGTTGCCGTCACCGCGGCCGATGCCGGGATCGGCGACGGGATTCGGTTTGACGACGATGCGATCGGCGGGAACGGTCTTTGAGCGAATGAAGAGTTCGCGCGCGAATTCGCTGACGGCGATGTAACGATGGACGCGGTTGCGCCAGGTCCCGCGGACACGATGAGCAGCAGTCATGCCAGCGACTACGGCACTGGCGCCGCCACTTCCGCGATAACACTTGTGAAGGACACCGGGAAACGCCAGGGTGCGGCCGACGCACTTCTCGCAGGGGCTGCCATTACGGAACAACTGGGCATTCACGCAGAGAAGGCGGTAGTTGTGCAGGCTCTGGACAACGGCACAGTGGCTGTCGAGGGCGGCGTCGTAAACGGAGGGCGAGAGGCGCGGAAGAAAGTTATGGACGTGGACAACGTCGGGACGAAATGCGGCGATGCGCTGCGCGGCAAGACGATAGGAATTGCGAGAGTAAAAGGCATCGCGTGCAGCACGAAGTTGCGACGAGGCGGAGACAATGCCGTCGTTGTCAGTGATAAAGACTTCGACGGCGATCCCAGCAGCGGTAAGCATTTCGCTTTCCTGGCGCACGACGGCATCCTCGCCACCCGCGAATTGATACCGGTTGTGCAAGATCAGCACACGCACGCGGATCTCCTGGGCCTACCGAAGCGTGTAGATCGTCGCAGAAGCAGCTGAGCCCAATACCTGCCGGCCGGTGAGGAATGCCGATTTGAGCTTATTGTTGGGCACAAAGACGACGTCCTCGGCCTGCAACGCAAGCGGGAACGCCTTGCCATCAGCAAACTTCGAGTACTTTCCTTCGATCTCGGAGACGCTGCCGTCGGGATTCTTGCGGAGCACGCGGACGCGAGTGACGGCGGCTTCGGGAGTGGTGCCGAGGGCAAGCGCGATCGCCTGGCCGACATCGAGGTCGCCGGATTCCTGCATGAGATAGCCGCCCGGACGTAATACCGAACCGAGGACGTAAACGATGCCAGCGCGCTTCACGAGAACGGAATCGCCGGGGCCGATCAGGGTGTTGAGCGCGACTTGATCGTTCACCGAGCGTTTGTAGTGAATGGTCTCAGTCACATCATCCGGCTTGCCGGCGCGATGAACGATGACCTCATTACCCGCAACCGTGGTCTGTCCTCCGGCTTGCGCGAGGACGTCGATGAGCTTACGCGGTTCGAGGGCCGGGTAACGGCCGGGAGCGTTGACTTCGCCGAGCACGACGATGTTCTGCGCGCCGAATTCATCAACGTTGACGACAACGTGCGGAGCTTTGAGGATTTCTTCGGCGACCAGCTTATCGCTGATTGCGGACTCCGCTTCGCGCAGGGTCATCGATTCGATGTGGATGTCGCCGGCAAGAGGAACAGAGATATTCCCTTGGGCATCGATGCGATAGCTCCCGTCGATATCGGGTTCCTCAAAGACACGGACATCGATCATGCTGCCGGTGGCGAGCTTCATGGTGGAGAGTCCTTCGGTGGCTACCGATGGGCCCGAGCGAAATTGAGGGATGGCCGCGCTGCGGGCACTGCGCGAAGCCAATGCTGCGGCATCGGCCGAACTTGCGCCTACTGGGTTCACCGCCTGGGCCGCCACAAGGGTCGCGGCGGCGAGGGTAAATATCGAGATTTGCAGCAGTCGGCTCATCGGAACGCCCCTACGCTTTTGCTGAATAGTAGCTGTTGTTTCCACCGTAATATCCGTTCGTGTAGTAGTACTCGGCAGAGTGAATGTTCACCGCGTTGAGAATAAGTCCGCGGGGATTGATGCCCTGGCGCTGCAGGCGTTCAATGGTCCGCATGAGCGCAGGACGCGTGGTGGACCCTGAACGGGCGACCACGAGGACGGCATCCATCTTGACCGAGATAATCGCAGCATCGGTGACGAGCATGGAGGGCGGGCTGTCAACCACCACCAAGTCGTAGTCTTTTGAGAACTGGGCGAGCAGGTCCGAGAACACTCGCGACGACAACAGTTCCGCGGGATTGGGAGGAACTGGACCGGCCGCCAGAATGAAGAGGTTTTCGTTACTCGGGCTGCGACGGATCAACTCGGCGGGGTTGGCATTGGAAGTGAGCAAGTTGCTGAGGCCAAGGCCGTCATAATTCGGCACGTAGCGTTGCAACGACGGCTTGCGCAAATCGGCGTCGATGACGAGAACGCGGGTGCCCATTTGTGCGAAACACGCCGCGAGGTTGTAAACCGTGGTGGTCTTACCTTCCGCAGGCAGCGAGCTTGTGATCATCATGGTGCGCGGCGGGGCGCCTGCCTGCGAGAGCAAGATGGTAGTGCGCAGCGCCCGGTAAGCCTCGCTGACCATGGAGTTCGGCTCGGTGAGAACGAAGCTGCTCATCACCCCGTGGCCGTTCTCCGGAACTGGAAGCTTGCGCTTCTCAGCCTGGCGACGGGCAACATCGAAGGAAGGTATGTTGCCGAGCACGGGCAGGCGGGTGAGGCCTTCGACTTCGACGCTGGTCACGACGGCGTCGTCGAGATTATCGAAAATGAAGGCGAGCACGACGCCGAAGAACAGACCGAGCACCACCGCAGCGGCGGTATAAAGCACCGGCTTGGGATGCGCGGCCTTGGCAGGCGCCAGCGCGCTGCTGATGATGGCAATGTTGGAGCTCTGGGTGCCTTCCTGGAGCTTCGATTCCTGCAACTTCGTGTAGAGATCTTCGTACAAGCGGCGAGTGGAATCGGCTTCCTGCTGAAGCACGGCCAGGCGGATCTGCGCGTCGTTGCTCTTATTGGCCTCCGCTTCCTTGGCAGTGTAATCAGCACGCAAACCATCTTCCGCTTTCTTCGCGATCTCGTAATCAAGTTCAGTGCGATTGACGATGCGCTTTACTTCTTCCTTCATCTGCGCGTCTAACTCGCCGAGTTGACGATCGAGGTCGACGAGGTGGGGGTTCTTGGCGCCCATGGTTTGCAAGGCGGTGGCTAACTGAAGCTTAAGGGAGACCTGCTGTTGGCGCATGGCCATGATGCCATTGAACAGGCCGGGGTCTGCCTGTGTGCCACCCGGACCAGAGGCCTGGCTGGAAGCAGCCATGTTCACGAGAGCGTCGACATCACCCGCTTTCGCGAGCCGATAAATGGCCTCGCGGCTAATACGCGCAGCTTCGGCGTTAACGAGGTCCTGGTTCGCCTGGATGAGGCGGTCGACGACGGGGTTGTGGATTACCGGCGCGGCGCCAGGCTGGCCGGAATCGAAGCTCGGCACTGCAATGATGCCGCTTTTGCGTTCGTACTCGATGAGGTTTTCCTGGGCCTTCTGCACCTGCCGGTTGAGATCGCCGATCTGTTGCTCCATCCAGTCGGAAGCCTGGACGGTACTGGAGTTGCGACGCGCGAGCAGGTCCTTCACGTACTGATCGATGAGCGAATTGGTGACCTGGGCGGCGTACTTGGAATCCGGGTCTTCAAAGCTAAGCTGGATGAGACGAGTGTTGGGAATGGGATTGATGGTGAGCCGATCTTCGAATTCCTTGAGCAGTGCTTCACGTCTGCGGGGAGCTTCACGCAGGGGCTTGCCAGCTTCCTGCGGCTTACGCTGGCTGCCGAGCAGGTGCCAGTACTTCATCCAGTGATCTTCGAAGTGGATGCGCTCGATGGTCTCGATGCCGAGATCATCGCTTTGCAGAATGCCGACCTGCGTCTGGATGTCGGTCTTAACATCATCGCCACCGCTGATGGTGCTGGCGAGCGAGCCCAGGGCGTCGGCGAGGGGATCGGACTGCTCCCGCTGAACCTCGATGGTAGCCATAGAGCTGTAGTAGGCGCGTAAGACAAGGCAGAGCACCAAAGCGAGAGCGCTGCAGGCGATCGTGGTGATGAGGATGGTGCGCTTTCGCTTACGCAAAACACGAATCGCTTGTCGCATCGATATGTCTTGCGTCTCGAATCCGTCCGAGAGCGCCGGGTTATCTTGAGCAAACACAGACGGGACAAGCGCGTTTTGTGAGCGAGTTGACATGGACCTGAACTGCTCCTTTTCTTTCTCTAGCCCAGACTTACAAATGGACGGTCAGGCAGCGGGTTTCCCCGCTGGTACCTGGCAGCAACCCTGCACGAACAGCGTGTACTCGGGAGTGAGCTTTGATTGCGGAACTTACCTGCCATTCTAAACAGGAGTGCGCCTGAAACCAAGAATCTGGCTTGTAATTGCGAACATAAACTTAGGGTTATTCACTAAGTATCTTCTACCCAATCTTCGGGGCTCCTGAAAGAGCCGATGGGCCCACTGCAAACCCGAACGTTTCACCCAGCGCGGAGAATCCTGAATACGGCCGGTGTGCACATCAAAAGCAGCGCCGACACCGCACATCACGGTGGCGTCGAGTAGGGGGAGGTACTCGGCCATGAACCTCTCCTGTTTCGGAGTGCTGAGCCCAACCCAGAAGAAATCGGGCCGGCACTGCGCCACGGTGGCCTGAAGATCGGAACGCTCGCGGTCGTTAAGAGGACGAAACGGCGGAGTATACGTACCGACGACGCGAAGGCCGGGAAATTTTTCGGTCAGCGAGGACTTCAATTCTTCAGCAACGCCGGTATTGCCGCCATAGAAGAAATGGGTATAGCCCTTCGCAACCGAACGGCGGCAAACTTCGAGCATCATATCGGGGCCATACACGCGATCCATGTGAGACTGACCGTACCAACGTCCGACCCAAACGGTTGGCATGCCGTCAGGCGTAGTGAGCAACGAACGGTTGAGAGTGGAGCGAAGCGAGTGGTCACGCTGGGCTTCCATGATGCCGTGCACCCCGGTGACGCAGACGTAGCCCTTCTCGCGCGATTCCACGGCGCGCTCGAGAGTGTCGACGGCGAGATCCATGTTGATGGCATGGACGCCCACCCCGAGGATATTGCAGCGCTGCAACTCCCCGGCTACACCCGACTTCTGTTCTTCGGCTGCGGCGTTTGCACTCATCCCAGGCTGACGTTTCTCCGAATGGCTTTCAAGTTATTTCCAAGACTTCTTCGTCGCCGCGAACCTCAGACGCCGCGCGCAGCAAAGAGCGCGGTGTGCACGAGGATGGCAAGGTCGAGGAAGAAGCTACGATTGCGGACGTAATAGAGGTCGTATTCGATGTTTTCGTGAATGAGATAGGCGCGATCGGCCGATAGCTGCCACAGACCGGTGATGCCGGGAGTGACTTCGAGGCGACGGCGCTGGGCGGGGCTATAAGTCTCGACGATAAAGGGCATTTCCGGACGCGGGCCAACCAAAGCCATGTCGCCGCGCAGAACGTTCAATAGCTGCGGGAGTTCATCGAGGCTGGTACGGCGCAGGAAACGACCAACCGGAGTAATACGCGGATCGCCGGCCTTTCGGGGGGAAAATGCATAGACCGGTACGTCTGTGTACATGGAGCGGAACTTAAACATCGGGAAGATGGTTCCGCGGCGACCTACACGCTCCTGCACGAAGAAAACGGGCCCTTTGGAAGAAAACTTGACCAATGCGACGAGGGATAAAAGTACCGGGGCGAGCAAGATGAGAAGCAAGAGGCTGACGACGACATCGAAGCAGCGCTTGGCAACGTCGTAGAGCTTCATTTCAGGGGTAGCAGCGCGCTGGGAAAAGAGGAACCCGTCAATCTCGAGATATTCGTAGGAGTGCTCATCGCCAACGTGACCGGGGGGAAAGAGCACGGAGACGCCGGCCTCGTGCGCAGCCGCGAGAATGGTCCGGCACGCTGCGTCTGCGGGGGGCTCGCTCAAGATGACGGTGCTGACTTCGAGTTCGCGAAGGAGGTCGACGTTAATGGGGCCGGGCAAAACCTTGGCACTCTGACGGCGATGATAGGAAGCTTCGAAGACCTCACGGCCGGACATATTCTCGTTCTCGTCTACGAAAGCGATGGGACGGAAACCGAGCTTAGGGGAGCGCAGAAGCGCGGAGTAGACCTTACGAGCGGGACGTCCGCTGCCATAAATAATGGAGGGACGGCCGAAATTGCTGACACGGCAGATGGCGCCGGTGAGGCGATACATGAGCTGGCGCTCGATCATCAACACGAGGGGAGCACCGATGGCGACGAACAGAACGAGCAAGCGTGAGTAAGGGTGTCCGGAAAAATATGCGAGCGGGAAAAACAGCAAGATGCCATACGAGGTGGTGCGGAGAATACGTTCGGTTTCGCGCACGCCAAGCAAACTGCCGGACTTGTATTCGCCAAAATTTTCGAGGAGGAGTACGCAGAGCCCAGCAAAAGCGACGGCGCCCAAGGTGATCCAGGAAGAGGGATAGCTGACGCGACGACCAACGTGGCTGAAGCGATAGACGAAGTCGGCAGCGAAGACTGCGAGAACAATCGCAAGGAAATCGAAGAGGCGCTCACCGATGCCGATCCATATCGCAAGGACAGCAGAGTCGCGGATGGAGAGTTGCGGCGACGCAGCGACCGCACCGAGGGAGGCGATACGGGTTTGCGAGGCGGAGCGTTCGAAATTGGCTGGGGTCGCCATTTTTTATCGATCGATTGAAAGTACTGAGCCCATATTGCCGCAGCAACGACATCAACACAGCCATTCCTCTTACTTGAGGAAATGGATATCCGAAGACTCCCCGCCGGGAGGAGCCTTGAGAGGGCGCAAGATTCCTGAAAGAAAAACCCGTGCCGCGCCAGACCCAGAGAAGTCCGCTAGCAGCGCGCGTCCGTGCGGTGCCAGGCGGTTCGGCAGACCGCCGTATGACACTCACATCTGCGTACAGCTCTCAATAGAGCAATCGGTTGGTGGAACAAAGACAAAACCCCACTGGCCGTCCCGAATTACCGGGAACCAAAATTGCCGTGTAAAGCGTAACGCGTGGGTGGCGGACTGCTGCACCTAAAATTAACTGAGAAAGTACCCCAATTTCACCGTAGAGGCAACGAAAAAGCGGTGTTTATACGTAAGGGACGCCCTCCTAAATGGAGCTTCGTACGGCACTTGCCGCGAAGGAGGATGGAGTTGAACATCCGAGAGCGGCGGGGCGGCTCAGTGATAAATGTGAACGTGAGAGACAACACGGCTGATGACACCGCTGGGGCTCGGCGCGTCGGGCTTGAGGCCGTGGTCGAGCGAGGAAAAGAGACCGATGAGTTGGCCGAGGATGACGTCGACGGGGACGCGATAGTCATCTGGAATATCGGGGGCCGAGGTGAGGGCAATGAGGTGGTCGGCGAGATTGTGAAGATCGACATCCGCGGGCGCGACGGCGATGCGAACCCGGCCGAGTTGCTTCTCGAAAATCTCCTTCAGAAGGTCGAGTTCAAATTTCCGACGACGTTCGTCAGCGGAGATGAACGTGACGATGAGCGTCTCGGCGTCTAACGCGGACATGGGGCCATGACGAAGGCCCATTGTGGATTCGGAGAAGGCAGAGATCGCGCCCGCAGTGAGCTCCAGGCACTTCAAAGATGACTCGGTGGCGGCCGCGGCCATGGCGCCGGTCCCGACAAAACATGCTTTGCGGCAGTGGAGGCGGCTGGCATTTTCGGCGATGGCGGGAGCTTGCTGGAGGATTTCATTGCCCATGCGAACCAGGGATTCGAGGATGGGCTTGTACTGATCGAGCGAGCGAAGATGGGCGAGGCAGTGACCGGCGAGCACCATGTTGGTGAAGGAGCTGGTCATGGCGAGGCCGCGATCGTTGACGGCGTCGGCAAGGAGAAGGACGTAGGCGCTCGACTGGCCGGCGCAGAGTTCCGACATTTTGCCGTACTGGTTGCAGGAGACAACGAGATGGTGGACATGCGGATATTTCCGCATCGCCATTTCGAGAACGCCGACGCCTTCCGAGCTGTCGCCGGAGCGAGAGAACGAGATCCAGAGATAGGGACGGTTGGGGAGGACGTAGCTCTCCATGTTGGTGATGAGCTCGGTGCTGGGAACGGCGATGACGTCGCATTGCCACTGCTGGCGGAGGATGCTGGCGAGGGCGCGGCCGATGTAGTCGGAGGTGCCGGCGCCGATGAGATAGACGGTGGGAGAACTGGCGAGAATTGGATTGAGGAATTTTTGGAGGTTCTCTTTTTCACGCGAGATGCGAGAGTAGGTTTCCTGCCAGGATGTGGGTTGCTGAACGATTTCCGTGGGCGTGTGCAACAGGCCTCGCGCGGATTTTTCTTCGTGCGACAGATCGACCAATTCGACGAGCGGGTTCTTGAGGCCGGATTGCTTGACGGTCATTGGGGATCTGCCTCCAACATCAGATGTTGGTCGAAGGTTGTTTCAATATGCGCGGTGGGACCGTGCACGGTGCCGAGCACCTTGTTGTGTTCGTAGTCGGTGATCGTGTAGGCGCGGTCTTGGAGACCGCGGAGTTCGACTTTGCCGGTGAAGGTGGGCGCGAAGAAGGCATAGAACATCGCGTCGCCTTTGCGAATGGCGTGGGCTTCGGGGCGATCGAATCCGATGTCGTAGAGCTGGCCTTCGTACTGGCCTTCACTGAGCATTTTTTCTTTATAGAGGCCGACCCACTTCTCGAACACGTGACGACGTGCGGGAGTTAGATCGTATTCCGTCGCGCGCGAGGCGACGGCGGGCAGCGTGAATTGCGAGCCGACTACACCACCGACGCCGACGGTCGAAGCGAAGTCGGATTGGCGATCGCTTAGCTCAACGTGATCGCCGAAATAGGGGACGCCGTCGCCGAGGAGGGCTTTTAGGGCTTTGCCCTTGGTGCGGACCTGCCAGGAGCTCGAGGGATCGCTGGCGACGCTCATGTTGTAGTACGGCATGGTGAAGAAGGAGTACGAGGTGCCGCAGGGGCAGAACTCGACGAGCGCGCCGGGCTTGAGGTGCTGAGCTTCGTCGTAGATAGCTTTGAAGAGCTGCGGGAGTTGCTCGATCGAGTCCTCGGGCTTGGCGTGATGATGCGCGGGGTTGTAGCAGGCGGGGACGCCGTTCATGAACTGGCCGTCGAGCTTGAGGCCATCGAAGCCCCACTCGCCAATGATCTTGTCGACGAACTTGCGCTGGACGTCGAGGACGGGGGGAAAGGCCGGGCAGAGATACAGAGTATTCCACCAGGAGATTTTCTGCGGCGAGCCGTCCTTGTTCTTGAGGACGAGGTCGGGATTTTCCTTGAGGAGCGCGGAGTCGGGGGCGGCGCTCATGGGAGACCACCAGAGCTGCGCTTTGAGGCCCTGGCGGTGGATTTCGTCGACGAGGGCTTTCATGTCGGCGTCGCCACGGGGGAATTTTTTGGGATCGAGGGTGAGGTCGCCGTACTTGGTTTGCCAGCCGTCGTCGATCGTGACCCATTCGAAGCCGATGCGCTTGGCTTCGGGAATGGTTTTTTCGATTTGCGAGACGGTGAAGTGACGGCCGTATCCCCAAGCGCACCAGATGGGGCGGAAGCCTCCGGCGGCGGCGCGGGAGGAGAGCGGCTGGCCGAGACGCTGCATGAGATTGCGATAGGTGAGGAGCGCGGAGAAGAAGTCGCGGTGGTGGACGATGGCGAAGGTGCGGAAGGTGGCGAAGGTGGCACCGGGCGCGATGGTGTGCGGCTTTTCGAGTTCGATGGCGAGCGAGGCGTGACCGGCCTTGGGCTCGGCGATGGGGAGCGAGACCTCTTTGCCGGTGAGTTCGAGATCGCCGACGGCGACACCGGCGTTGCGGGTCCAGATGTCGGCGAAGGGAGTGCCGCCGCCGTAGTCGCTGCCATTCATGCCGAGAAAGTTTTTCTGGTGGAAACCGACTTTGAGCGGGACCGTCCACGCGGGACGACGTTCGTAGGTGCCGGGCTCGAACGACCAGAACGATGCGCCGGTTAGCTCGTAGTGGTTGTTGGTCCACTTGGAAATTTCGATGGGAGATGCGCCGGCGTTTTTGTAGACGACTTCGAAGATGGCGGCGTTGGGGAAATCGTCGTAGGTGGTGACGGCGACGATTTTCACCAGATCTTGGGAACGGCCTTCCAAAGTGAGGCGGCGGCCGGAACCGAGTTCGGTTTGAACTTGTTCGGTGTGCTGTGTAACTAACGCAAAATCGGAAATGGTTTTGTCACCGACGACGATGGATTCTGACGGCGAGAACGGGCCGAGTGCGGTGCCGAAGGCGAGGATGCGGGAGTGCAGCTGCGAATCAAATTCAACGGCGATTTCTTTGCCGTCGAGACGCGCCTGGGCGGCAGCAAAGGAGGCCAACGCTGCCACGACGATGAAGAGGCGCTTGATGGAGTTCACGAGGCCAGAACCGATCCGTCTTTCGTAGACTTTCGTAAACTTGCTTAGACTTGCGTTTATAACCTGAATCATGGGATTCGTCAAAGAAAAGCTGGTTAAATCCGCTCGATTTGGACTTGGGGAAAGAAGCGGTCAACGACCGTGCGGGAGATGAAAGCCGGACTGGGGGCGAGACAGTTCGCAGCACCACAGGCGACGGCGAGACGAAGACATTCTTCGGCGGATTTATGTTCCGCGTGGGCGAAGGCAAAGCCGGCGAGGAAGGAGTCGCCGGAAGCAATGGCGGAGATGGCTTCGACCTTGGGAGGTTTTGCGTAGAGCTGCTCGTGAGCACTGACGAAGATGGCGCCTTCGGAGCCGAGGGAGAGGATGACCGAGTGCGGGCCGCGGGAGCGGAGATCGTTAGCGGCTTGAAGAGCGGATTCGCGCGAGCGGATTTCGCAGTGGAGGAGAGCTTCAGCTTCCTGACGATTGGGTTTGATGGCGTGGGGCGCGGATTTCAGAGCCAGGGCCAGGGGTTCACCGCTGGTATCGAGAAAGGCGGTGCAGCCGCGGTCGGACGCGATGGTGATGAGCTCGGCGTAGAAATCTTTGGGGAGATTTTCGGGGAGACTGCCGGACATGATGACGGTGTGGTGATCGTTGAGCGTGGCGCGGAAGGTGGTGAGGAAGGCGTCGCGCTCAGCGTCGGAGATGGAGGGGCCGGGCTCGAGGATTTCGGTCATGTCGCGGGACGACTCATCGATAATTTCGAGGGTCATGCGGGTGCGGGCGGCGATGGGGACGGTGATGGTGCGGATGCCGCGGGAGGCAATTCCCTTCTGGCAGAAGTCACCTTCGCTGCCGCCGGTGAAGGCTAGCCAGGTGACGTCGGCGCCGAGAGCTTGTGCGGCGTAAGAGACGTGGCCGCCTTTGCCTCCGGCGGCGGGGAGAGCGGCGGTGGCGCGGTTGACGATGCCAAGTTTGAAACTGGGAAGAATGAGGCGGCGGTCGACGGCGGGGTTGAGGCTAACGCAAAGCAACTTGGGCGCGCTGGAGTTCATTTCGAAAGACTGTGAAAGCACGGCAAGTATACTCTGAGAGGAAATTTCAGCCGCAGCGGAGGCACATGGCACTCGATATTGCGATTGTCGGCGAGATCAATCTCGACCTGATTTTGTACGGACTGCCGCAGGAGATGCCGGTGGAGCGCGAGCTGTTGGGCTCGGACTTTCGCATGACTCTGGGGAGTTCGTCGGCGATATTGGCGCACAACTTGGCAACTCTGGGAACACGGGTGGGATTCGTGACGTGTGTTGGGCCGGATGCGATGGGAAAAATTGCGCTGGAATATTTACGAGATCGCGGGGTGGATTTATCGCACGTGATTGCTTCGCAGACGGCGACGGGAGTGACGCTGATTCTGCCGCATGGAAAAGAGCGGCACATCCTGACCTATCCGGGGGCGATGAATGAGCTGCGGTATGACGGGCTTGATCTCGCGTATTTGAAGACGGCACGGCATTTTCATTTGTCGTCGTTGTACCTGCATCGCGGGCTGGTGGCGGATGTGGCACAGCTGTTTCGCGAGATGAAAGCGGCGGGACTGACGACATCGCTGGATACGAATGACGATCCGGAGGACCGGTGGGAGCGGCTCGACGAGATATTGCCGCACGTGGATATCTTTCTGCCAAATGCGCAGGAGGCGTGTCGGATTGCGCGGACCGAAAATGTTGACGAGGCGATTGAGAAGCTCGCGCGGCGCGTGCCGACGCTGGTGGTGAAGTTGGGGGCGCAGGGGGCGATGCTGCGGCGTGGTGGGGAGACGGTGCGGGCGGCGGCGACGAGCGTGGATGTGGTGGATACCGTCGGCGCGGGCGACACGTTTGATGCGGGGTTCCTGCACAAATTCCTGCAAGGGGCGCAGGCAGAAGAATCGCTGACATTTGGGAACCGGTGCGCGGCTTATTCGACGACGGCGGCGGGAGGGGTGGAGGCGTTCCGGGATGAGGGACGACGGAAGAAATTCTTGAATTAGACGAGGACGACTTCGCAGCCGGCGGCGCGGAGTTTTTGTTCGACTTCCTGCGAAATGTTTTTGTCGGTGATGACCTTGTGGATGCCGGTGAAGGGCGTGATGCGCGACATGCTGCGTTTGGCGAACTTGGTGGAATCCACGACGAGCACCACTTCGCGGGCGATCTTCACCATCGCCTGGTTGACGCGGGACTCTTCGAGGTTCGGGGTGCTGGGGCCGAACTCGGGATCGCAGGCGGCGGCACCGAGGAAAAGGCGATCGGCGGAAAGGTGCTGGAGCATGTTTTCGGCGAAGCCTCCGACGACGGAGACGGAGTCGGCACGGAGAATGCCGCCGACGATGACGAGCTGAATTCCCTGCACGCCTAATAATTCCATGGCGACGTTGACGCCGTTGGTGATGACCTGGAGGCCGGTCTTGCCTTTGAGGTTGCGCGCGACTTCCTGAGTAGTGGTACCGGAGTCGAGGATGACGGTTTCGCCGTCGTTGACCATGGCGGCTGCAGCGGCGCCGATGCGCTGCTTTTCGTTGGCCTGGGCTTGCAGGCGCTCCATGAGCGGGGATTCGGGATTACCGGGCTCGTAGTGGACGGCGCCGCCGCGCGAGCGCATGAGCAGGCCTCGCTTGTGAAGCTCGTTGAGATCGCTGCGGATGGTGACGGCGGAGGTGTTGAAGCGCTCGCTCAATTCCTGGACGAGGACGCGCCCGCGTTCGCGCACCAACTGCACGATGCGCAGGCGACGCTCTTCACTCATCAACTGGTCGGAACTTGCGGCCATCTTCCCTTTCGGATCTTGTTGGCTATTTTGCCGCCAGCTTCGGCGGAGTAGCAAATATCTTGTCGGCGTTGAGGTGATAGACCTTCTCCAGCACTTTATCAGGCAGAGCCATGCCGTAGATTTTCCAGCGGCCCTGGCCAGGATAGCCCCAGTAATCGAAGTACTCGTCGGCGGTTTCTAGCCAGCGGAAGTTGTTCTGGTACATGCCTTCCTCGGGCGTGTTGTCAGTACCGAACATGATGCGGTCCTGGTACTTGAGGAAGAACTCGCGGGCGCGGCGCGGCTGGCGTCCTAGCTCGGCTTCGCGGGCGCCGAATTCGGTGTACATGTTGGGGTAGCGATCGAGTTCCTGGCTGACGTAGTCGAGATTTTCCGGCCAGTTCGCAACGTGCAGAGCGATGAACGTGGTGTGCGGATGGCGGGCGATGACGCGGTCGCGCGCGTCGAGGATCGATTGCTTGCTGGGGAACTGCGGACCGTAGAAGCTCCAGTCGGGATGCTCAATCAGCTCTTCGTAGCGCTCGTTGTTGCCGTCGATGGGATGGAAGAAGGCTTCGGGGTCGGTGACGTGGATGGAAACGGGAATGCCCAGCTTGCCTGCTTCCTCCCAGACGGGATCGAGGCGGGGATCGTCGACGGCGATGAGTTTTCCGGTCTTGTCGCGGACGCCGAGGCCTAGGTCCTTGAGAACTTTGAGGCCGCGCGCGCCACGGCGGACGCTGTCGTCGAGTTGAGCGACCATTTCCTGCGAGAAGTTGGGATCGTCGATCTTGCTCCAGTCGATTTGGGCGAAGACGAGGAAGCGGCCGGGATAGGGCTTCACCATTTCGTCGATGACGTGCTGGAGTTTGTCGCCCCACATGCCGGTGAGGATGATGATCGTCTTTATATTGAGCTTGTCCATGCGAGCGACGAGGGTGGCGGGATCCATGTGCTCGTCGATGCGGGCAGCGTCGTTGATGTGGTTGTGGACGTCGAAGACGGGATACTTGGCGCGAAGAACCTGGTGCTCCTGCTCGTGAAGCATGGATTGGGGATGGAAGTCGCGGAGGAGGAGAGTCTTCTTCTGTTCGGCGTCGGGCGCGGCCTGGTAGCCGATTTGGGATTGCGGTTGCTGCTGGGCCAGGGCGAGCGCGCCTATAAAGAGGAGGGGGAGGGTCCGGAGAAACTTGGTCATGAATGCCTCACAAAAACTTGTTGCCAGTTCTACCGCTGGACGGGGGCTTTACACAAGGAAAAAATGACTTGTGAAAGTTTGTGAAAGCGATTATAGTTTCGCGCACTTTCAGAACGGGAGAGTTGCCGTGCGTCTGTCCTCACCAACTCGAGTCGTGATCCTGGCGTTGTTCGCTGCATTCCTCCTCCTACCCTCGGGAATTTTCGCGCAGGCTTCGGTACGCGCGCAGTTGCGCGGCACGGTGACCGACTCTTCGGGAGCCGCGCTGACCCATGCGAAGGTGACCGTCACCGACGTCGGCACCAACCAATCGCAGGCGGTGGAGACGAATTCGACGGGCGAATACATTGTGCGGGCGCTGCGTCCGGCGAACTACACGGTGAAGGTAGAAGCGCCGGGATTTCGGCCAGAGCTGAAGGAAGGCGTCGTGCTGCAGGTGGACCAGCAGTCGAGCCTGAACTTCACGATGCGTCCGGCGGGCGGCGAGACGAAGGTGGAAGTGACTGAGGCCGCGCCGCTGCTGGATAGCGATGATCCGTCGCTGGGAACCGATATTACGAACGAGTATGTGAAGCAGATCCCACTGGCGAACCGCAACTTTTTCGGCCTGGTGTTCCTGAATGCGGGCGTGACCGAGGTGGCCGGATCGGGGACGACTGATAACTATCCTGCGGGAACGAATTTCGTATCGAACGGCCAGCGCAATGCGACGGCCGAAATACGCATGGATGGATCACTGATCAGCGCTCCGGAACAGGGCGAGGGCGGCAACTCGAACGTGTATTACGAACCTTCCGTGGAAGCGGTGCAGGAATTCAAGGTACAGAGCAGTCCCTACTCGGCAGAGTACGGAAGCAATGGCGGCACGGTTGTGAACATGGCCCTGAAGAGCGGCACGAATAAGCTGCACGGCTCAGCATGGTGGTTCGGACAGCGAAGCTGGCTGGATGCCAACGACTTCTTCAGCGACCAGGCGGGACTTGCTAAACCGGACCATTCGCGCGACCAGTACGGGTTCTCAGTGGGCGGGCCAATCAAGAAAAACAAGACGTTCTTCTTCTTCGATTTGGAGCGGGTGAAGGAAGGCGACCCGGTACCGATCGTGGCAACGGTGCCAACGGCGGAGGAGCGCAAAGGAAACTTTTCGAATTCGCTGATAACGGACCCGAACACGGGCGATGTTGTGCCGAACCTGATTTTCAATCCGCTGCAGGTGAGTCCGGGCGGAACGAGGCAGGCATTCTCGGGAAACATGATCCCGGCGCAGTACCAGGACGCGATTGGACAGAAGCTGCTGGCTCTGTATCCGCTGCCGAACCAGCCGGGCGATCCGGACGGCACGAATAATTTCCGGGCGAACACGATTGCGGCATCGAAGGGCTTGCAATTCGATTTCAAGATCGACCATCAGCTGAACGATAAGAACCACCTGGCGTTCCGGTTGAGCTACGGCGGGAGCTCGTTTTCGACACCGACGATCATGGGCGATGGCGAATTCAACGACGGCATCAAGGGGACGACGACGATTTACAACGCGGGCCTGCAACACGACTGGACGATTTCGCCGACCCTGCTGCTGAGTTCGCGGTTCTCGGTGGATCGAGTGTCTTCACCGGGGCAGAGCAATAACTATCCGACGGCGGCGTCGGTGGAATTTCCGTCGGTGCTTGCAAATGCGAATGCTGGAATCGATCGCATGCCGGCGCTGCTGACAGACTCGCCGTGGACCTCGCTGTTCGATCAGTGCTGCGGCGACACGAATTTTGCGCACACGCTGTATTCGTACTCGTCGGTGCTGTCGTGGTCGCGGGGGAAGCATAACTGGAAGTTCGGCGGCGAGGAGCGAATGTTCTTCAACAACTTCCAGCAGCCGAGCTATCCGACGGGGTACTTCCACTTCGGGCAGACGGTGACGGAGCAAGTGGTGAACGCGTTCAATCCGGACCAGGGGAACCCGTTTGCCGACATGCTGGTAGGCATGGGCGATTATGGCGGAATCTCGATTTATCCGGCGGTAGCGAACAAGAGTATGGAGACGGCGTTCTATGCGCAGGATGAATGGAAGATCACGCCGAAGCTGACGCTGAGCCTTGGGTTGCGCTACGAGTGGAGCTCGCCGTACACGGAGCGGTTCGACCGGCTGCAGTACAGCAACTTCAACGGGAGCAGCGGGGTGAGCATCCCCGCATTGACGTTCAACCAAGACGGCGTGAACGTGACCGGGCCGTGGAATGCGAGCAATCTGGCGGGCACAACTCTGTTCCCGCAGAACACGGGCAACCGTTCCGTGCCGACGGACCGGAACAACTTTGCGCCGCGCATTGGCTTTGCATATGCATTGACGCCGAACACGGTGATCCGCGGCGGCGCGGGGATCTTCTACGGAATGAACGTGGCGACGAACTTCCAGTACACCGGCACGGCGTTCCGCAAAGACGGGAACATTAATTTCACTCTGAACAATTTCGAGTCGCAATACGCAACGTTTGCCAATCCGTTCCCGGCGGGACTGCCGCAGCCGGAAGGCACGCAGTACGGGCCGCTGTCGATGTGGGGATACCCGAACCAGAACGATTTGGGAACGCAGACGGCGCAGAATGCCGATATTTACCAGTGGAGCTTCGGCGTGCAACGTTTGTTGCCGTGGCAGACGGTGCTGAGCGTGGATTATTCGGCGAACCGCAGCACGCATTTGCCATGGGGCGGCGCGGGCGGAATCAATGGAGGAGGGCCCAGCACACGGGACCGCAATTACATTCCGTCGTCCATCCGGCAGCAGTTCGACACACTGACGCTGTACAACGATCTGCACAACACGGTGACTAACCCGTTCTACAGCCTGTTCCAGGGGCCGAACGCAGTGTTCAACCAGCCGGACTCGATATACAACGATCCGGAGATTCCGCTGCTCAACCTGCTGCGGCTGTATCCGCAGTTCGATGGGCCGTTTGAGGGGCTGCCGCTGCTGGGCGCGTCGTCGTGGTACAACGCGCTGCAGATCCGCTTCCAGAAACGAATGACGAATTACATCAGCTTCGAAGGCGGATACACGTGGTCGAAGGAGACGGATGATTCGTCGGTGGGTCGTAACGCGTGGGTGGGATCGCTGGCGTCGGACAATCCACAGGAGCTCGACAATTTGAAGCCGGAGTGGTCGATCGGAGCGAACGACGCGACGAACCGGCTAGCTCTGGGAGTGGTGGGCGATTTGCCGATTGGACGCGGACGCTGGATTGGCGGCGGCATGAATCGCTGGGAAGACGGAGTGATTGGTGGATGGACGCTATCGTCGATTATCACGATCCAATCGGGGCAGCCGATGGATATCGGGATGTCGGAACCGACGCTCGATGACGGGAACCAGCGGCCAAACGTCATTTGCAACCCGCTCAGCGGCACAACGGCACATTCGTCGGCGTTCTCTGGGGCGAGCATGTTCAACTCCGCGTGTTTTGCCAATCCGGGATACGAGCAGCCGGGCAACGCGCCACGATACTTCTCGAACATTAGGACGGATGGGATTCACAACGTGGATTTCTCGTTCTCGAAGTCATTCGTGCCACATGAAGGAATGAAATTTGAGGTTCGCGGAGACTTCTTTAACTTCTTCAACCATCCGCGGTTTGCGCAGCCGGACACGCTGTGGGGGGATTCGACGTTCGGGCAGGTGACCTCGATCCTGGGCAGTCCGCGACATGGGCAGTTTGGCTTGCGGTTCGAGTTCTAGCAGCACGTACCTCAACTCCAGCCTCCTGGTGATCTGCCGGGAGGCCCTTTTTCTTACGCGAGAGATGACATGATCCGGAAAATATTTGTTGGCTTTGCAACACTGGTTGCGGCTTCCTTTCTCTGCGCTCAGGCGCCGGACTATCAACAAAACTGGACCAATTACGTGCGCATCGGCGCCTATGGTCTCGAACGTGAAGACCCCGCCAAGATTGTGGCGGATGCGACGGCGAGTGACGTGTTTGGGATTGAAGTAGATAACGATATTGAAGGGCGGTATGAGAGTTTTCTTGATCCGACAGAAAAACTGGCGGCGATTAAGTCCGTAGCCGAAAAGGCGCACGCAGCGAATAACTACGCCTTTGTGTACATCGCGGGAACGGAATGCATTACGGCGAATGCCGACCAGACAGCGCACACGTTGGCGAAGGACCATCCCGATTGGCTGCAGCGGAAGATTACGGGGGAGCCAGCGATCTTCAGCGCGGAGGCGGCGTTTTGGATTGCGAAGGGCGATGAGGATGTGTGGGTGTCGCCCTATGCGCCGGAGTGGCGGAAGATTTACATGCATCACGTGGCGCAGATTGCGGCGACGGGGATTGATGGGATCTATGTGGACATCCCGTACTGGATGACGCATTTCACCGGATGGGAGGACACGTGGGCGAGCTTCGATCAGTACACCGTGGCGGAATTTAAGAAACAGACGGGGCTGGATGCGAAGAAGGATTTGAAGCTGGGAGATTTCAGCGATCCGAATTTCCAGAAGTGGGTGGATTTCCGCATCCAGACGTTTACGGATTTCATGGCGGAGATCGCCAGCACAGCGAAGGCGGTGAACCCGAAGATCAAGATTATTCCGGAAATTTATCCGGGCTTCGAGCAGGAAGCGGTGCGCGTGGGCGCCGATGTTTACAGCATGTATGCGGTGGTGGACGCGATTGCGCACGAGTACGAGTTCGGCGAAGGCGATCACATGGCGTCGTCGCGGTCGCAGATTGACTGGTTCAACTACCAGGTGGGGATGCACACGTTCCGTGCATTTGCAGAGGGCAAGGCGACGTGGATTTTGAATTACTCGTGGGACGGCGATAAGAACGTGAAGCCGAGCGATGCGATGAAGAACTTGGCGATGTCGCAGGTGATGGACGGGGCAAATTTCTGGGATGCGCCCGGACACAGCATGGCGGGTTCGAATGATCTGGCGACGCGAAAGGAGATCTTCCACTGGATCGCGGCGCACGAGAAGACGTTTTATTTGCCGCGAACAGCGCTGCATCCGGTGGGTGTTTACTTCAGCGCGGCGACGCGGAACCGAACGCCAGAGGAGTTTGTACGAGCGTACCGGGGCGTGCTGATCCTGCTGATCCAGGCGCACCGGGAGTTCCAGGTGGTGACGCCGAGAACTTTGGATCAATTCAAAGGCGGGACGCTGGTGCTGCCGGATGCGCGGGCGTTCGACGAACACGAGCAGAATTCGCTGAAGGCATACGTGAAGAGCGGGCGGGAACTGGTGGTGACGGGGACGCAGCCGGAGTTCCTGGCGGATGCAACGAACGTTGTGAGGTTCCGCGAGTCGGTGGGTGAACAATACTACCGGGCGTTGGAAACGTCATTTGCGGACACGAAAGTGGAGGGCGAGAAGGACTTCCTGAACTCATTGGGAGCGCCGACGGATTTGACGATTGAGGCGGCGTCGACGGTTGCGACTTCGATTTCGCGGGTGGGTGGAGCGACGCATATCTTTATGGCGAACTTCACGGGGCTGGTGCCCCACGAGCTGGCGACGCCGACGAAGCAGAACGTCACGATCCGGGTACACGGGCGAATGGAGAAGGCGGAGTTTCTTCCGTTCCTTGGAGACACGCTGGAGATACGGGGGAAGCGCCAAGGTGAGGATACGGTCTTCACGTTGCCGGAAATCGAGCGTGGGGCGGTGTTCTGGTATCCGGCGAATTCACCGCAATAAATGATGCAATCGAAAAAATGAATCGTGAACATTTGCATAATTGTCGAATGGGGCGTGATGGTTCGCTTGACGGACGATCGCGGATTCCTGTATCAACGATGACTATGACTTTGTGCTGCCAGTTGTGTCGAGTGATGACGAACATGCTGTGTTGTTGCGGCATGACACAACCTGGCGCGCGGGAGATCAAGGTATTGCCATAGTTTAGGCACAAGATCTATATCCAAAACCCACCGCCAGAACACTCTGGCCGGTGGGTTTTTCTTTTTTGGTGAAAACACATGAGTGAGCAAGTGCAGGAAACGAAAGCGCAGCGAGTGGAGCGACTGAAGCGCGAGAAGAACGCGTGGGAGCGCATTGACGAGATCCGCCAGTTTGCGCGCGACGGGTTTGGCTCGATTTCCCCGGAGTGGCTGGGGACGTACTTCCGCTCGTGGGGCGTGTACACGCAGGGCGATGGCGTGGGTGCGATTGGCGGCAAAAGTGGCGAAGGCAAGGCGCTTCCATTCTTCATGGTGCGGATACGCGCGCCAAACGGAATTCTGAGCAGTGCGCAGGTGCGGGTGATCGCCGACGTTTCCGAGCGCTATGGACGCGGGTTAGCCGACATCACGGTACGACAGAATTTTCAGCTGCACTGGGTGGAGATCCAAAACCTCCCTGATCTGCTGGCATCGCTCGAGAGCGTTGGCTTGACCACGCTGGGCGCTTGCGGCGACGTGACACGGAACATCACGGGATGCCCGCTGGCGGGAGTGGATGGGAACGAGCTGTTCGATGCGTCGGCGGTGGCCCTGGAATTGAACCGCTACTTTGTGGGAAATGCGGAGTTTTACAACCTTCCCCGGAAATTCAAGATTTCGATTACGGGCTGCCGCGAGTGGTGCACATATCCGGAGATCAATGACATTGGATTGACGGCGGTGCTGCGGAAGCGGGCGGACGGAGTGGAGAAAGGATTTTCGCTGCGGGTGGGCGGAGGGCTTTCGACGCAGCCGCATCTCGGTGTTCGACTGAATGCATTCGTGCCATACGACAAGGCGGTGATCGTTGCAAGAACGATTGCGGAAATCTTTCGCGACGCGGATGTGCTTCGGCAAAGCCGCGAGCAGGCGCGGTTGAAATTTCTATTCCTAAAACACGGCTGGAACGCGGAGACGATGCTGGACGAATTGCATCGGCGGCTGGGGTTCAGGTTCGATCCGGCGGAGCCAGAGGAAATTGCGGGCGATGGGTTCCGCGACCACGTGGGGATCCATCCGCAGCGACAGGCGGGGCTGAGCTATGTGGGAGCGTCGGTGCTACGTGGGCGGATGAACTCGGAGCAACTGCATGCGGTGGCGGAGCTCGCCGATCGCTTCGCAGATGGGCAGGTGCGCACGACGACGATGCAGAACCTGATCCTGGTGAACGTGCCGATGGCGAAATCCGGCGCGTTGGCGGCGGAGTTGGAAGCACTCGGGCTGCGCGTGGAACCGACGACATTCTGGCGCGGCGCGGTGGCTTGCACGGGCACGGAGTTTTGCAAGCTGGCGATCACGGAGACAAAGGCCTTTACGCGGTGGATTGTGGAAGAGCTTGACGCGCTGGTGCCGGAGTTCACCGAGCCGTTGCGCATCAACGTGACCGGCTGCCCAAACAGCTGCGGACAGCATTGGATTTCGGACCTAGGGCTGGAAGGAAAGAAGCTGAAGGTGGATGGCGTGATGCGCGACGCGTATTACTTCTGCGTGGGCGGATCGGTGGGCCGCGAGCAGGCGATTGCGCGGCCGGTGGGATACAGGTGTTTGGCGACAGAAGTGCCGGCGGCGATCTCGCGGCTGCTGACAGGATACTTGCTAGTGCGAAATTCCGATGACACATTGCACGGATTCTTGAACCGGCAAAGCGCCGACACCATCCGCGAAATGCTGGCGGGCGCGCCGACAGTCGATGTGCCACGTGACGTGGCGGCTGCTCCGGCGCCGCATGGAGTCGAGGGCTGACGATGGCCGCGCTGTTTCCAGCATTTTTGAAACTCGAAGGACGCAGATGCCTCGTTGTGGGCGGGGGTGCGATTGCGGAGCAGAAGCTCGGAGGATTGTTGGACGCCGGAGCGACGGTGGTCGTGGTCGCTCCACACGCATCGCCTCAGACCCTAAAGCTTGCACGCGAAGGGGCGTTGAAGTGGAAAGAACGCGGGTTCGAGCCGCGAGATGTTGCAGGAGTTGCGCTGGTGATTGCGGCTACTGGGGATCCAGCGGTGAACGAACAAGTGTTTCGCGAGGCCGATCGGCGCGGGATTTTTTGCAATGCCGTGGATGAACCGGAGCGCTGCCATTTTTATTATCCGGCGGTGGTGCGGCGCGGTGACTTGCAGATTGCGATCTCGACCAATGGAAAAAGTCCGGCGCTGGCGCAACGGATTCGAAAAGAACTGGAAACGATATTCGACAGCAGGTATGCAGAGTGGCTGCGATGGCTGGGGCATGTGCGCGAATTGTATTTCCGCACGCACGTGGCTCGCGAACAGCGAGTGCGGGCGTTGCATAGAATCGCGGCGCGACCGGTGTACGAGCGGTTCCGCGATTCGCGGAATGCGGAGAGGTGAGGCATGGGTAAGGTTTATCTGGTTGGCGCAGGTCCGGGCGATGCGGAGTTGCTGACGGTGAAGGCGCATCGCGTGCTCGCGCAGGCTGACGTGGTCCTGCATGACGCGCTGGTATCGGAGGAGATCCTGGCGATTGTGCGCGGGCGCGCGGTGGTGATCGACATCGGCAAGCGTTGCGGACGAAAGCTCCTCACGCAAGACGAGATCAATGCCCTGCTCGTGCAGCATGCGCGGACTGCGAAGGTGGTGGTGCGGTTGAAGGGCGGAGACCCGTCGGTGTTTGGGCGCTCGGGCGAGGAGATTGCAGCGCTGACTGAAGCCGGCGTGGATTTTGAAGTTGTGCCGGGAATCACCACGGCATTAGCAGCGGCGGCCTCGGCAAAGATTTCGCTGACGGACCGGCGATTCGCTTCGAGCGTGACGTTGATGACGGCGCATCGTGGAACCGGGCTTGAAGCGGTGGAGTGGAAGCGGCTGGTGACTTCGGGATCGACGATTGCGATTTACATGCCTGGGCGCGATTACGCGCACCTGAGCGCGGAACTGCGCGCCGCAGGACTCGCCGCCAATACGCCTTGCATCGTGGTGTCGGACGCGACACGGGCGGACGAGCAAAAGCTCTATACATCGCTGGAACAGTTGCCAGTGTGCGCGGAACTGCCGGCGCCGTCGTTGCTGATTGTGGGGCGCTGCGCGGCGGCGATCGAGCCTGTGGAAGTGGATGGAGTTGTCATAGACCAGAAGTCTGCGGTTTTTCTGGAAAATCACAAGGAGATTGCCTGATGTCGAAACTACGCTCTGTATTTCGTCTTTCGCTCGACGGCTGGTCCGTCGCGGTAGCGTTCGCGCTTGCATTGTTGGTGCGGGCGGGCGTGTTGAAGCACGTGCCCTGGTAGATCAAGAGGAGAAAGCAAGTGTCGAGTTCGATTGCACTACCGAATGTATCTGTACAAAATCCGCTAAGCAGGCTGCTGCGGCTGGTGCCGGGCATCGCGCTGCTGGCGGCGATTGGCTTCGGCGGCAAGGTGCTGGAGCAATCCATTAACCGCTACGTGAAGGCGCACCACATCGTCTTCCCAAACATCGAGTATGTGCTCTGGGCGATTGCGATTGGCCTGCTAATCGCGAACGTGCTTGAGATCCCGCAGATCTTCCAGCCGGGAATCGCGACGTATGAGTTCTGGCTGAAGGCGGGCATCGTGCTGCTGGGAGCGCGGTTCGCGCTCGGAGACGTGGCGAAACTCGGGGGTATGAGCCTGGCGCTGGTGGTGGTGGAGATCAGCGGATCGCTGGCGTTGATGACGCTGCTCGGAAAGATATTCAAGCTCTCGCCGAAGCTCACGAACTTGTTAGCCGTGGGGTCGGCGGTGTGCGGCGTGTCGGCAATTATTGCCGCGAAGGGCGCGATTGATGCGGACGATGAGGATTCGTCGTTTGCGATTGCGGCGATTCTTGCGCTCGGAGCGATTTCGCTGGTGGCATTTCCGTTGATCGGGCACGCGCTGCATATGAGCGACAAAGCTTACGGTTTGTGGGCAGGACTGGCGGTGGACAATACCGCAGAGGCGACGGCGGCGGGCGCGCTGTTCTCTGACTCGGCGGCAAAGCTCGCGGTGCTGGCGAAGACATGCCGCAACGCGACCATCGGGTTCGTGGTGCTCGCGTATGCGATTCATTGGGCGAAGCGTGGCCAGGCGGCGACGATCAAGAACAAGGGCCGCTTTCTGTGGGAAAAGTTCCCGAAGTTCGTGCTTGGCTTCCTGGTGATCTCGTTGCTGGTGACGGCGAACGTATTTTCGAAGGACCAGGTCGGGAGCTTAGCAAATCTCTCGCGCTGGGCTTTCCTGCTGACGTTCGCGGGCGTGGGACTGCGAACCAATCTGCGGCAGATGTCGAAGCAAGGGTTGCGGCCGTTCGCGGTCGGCGCACTCGGCGAGGTGCTGATTGCGCTGCTCACACTTGGGCTGGTGATCGGCGTGAACCACGTTTGGAAGCTGTAGGCGATGGGTTGGCGACTTACTGACCGGCCCACGCGAGGCCGTCGGGGCCGCCGCCCACGTCGAGATGGCCTGTGACTGTCCAGCTCTTGAGGTCGATGACGGCGACGTAATTGTCTGGGGTACAAGCAACAAATGCGCGGTTGGCGACGGGGTCCATGAGGATGCCCGCGGCGCCGTGGCCAACGGGAATGCGCTTTACTTCTTTATGCGAGGCGACGTCGAACACAGCGACATTGCCTTCGCGAAGCATGGAGACGAGGGCGTACTTTCCATCGGGCGTGAACTTGAGGCGATTGGCGGACGCGACCTCCGCATCGAGCGTTGCGCGGACCTGCTTGGTGGCGAGATCGATGATGGAGATGGTGCCGTCCTGGGCATTGGCGGTCCACAATTCGCGACCGTCAGGAGAGACGTCGAAGCCTTCATCGCCTCGACCGACCGCGATGACGGTCTCGTTCCAATCGGTGTGCTGCTGACTTCCGGAGCCGGGCATGGCGACCTGCTCGATGATGCTGACTGAGGCGGAACTTACGTTGGTGGTGTAGATGCGATTCTCGTCGGGTGTGACGTAGAGCATATGGGTGCGGTTCTGGCCGGTACCCATGATCCAATCGATTTTGGACGATGCCGGATCGAAGCGCGCGATGGCCTTCGCACCCTCGGCGGTGAACCATACTTTTCCGCCGGCGAAGGCAAGGCCGTGAGGACCGTTGAGGGCACCGGTATCGATATCGGGCAGAGCTTTCTGACTCACGAGATCAATCACCGACAACGCGTGATAGCGACCGAATCCATAGATGGAGACATAGGCCGTCTTGCCGTCGGCTGAGGCGATGACCTCATGCGGATCGGGACCGACCGGAGCGCGGGCAAGCACCTTGAGTGACGCGGGATCGACGATGGCGAGGGTGTGGTCCTGCTTGGAAAGCGCGAGTAGCACGCGGCTGGGCGCGGACTGAGAAAATCCGACAGGGGCTGCGATCAGCGTCATCAGCAAGAGAAGGAACGTTGTACGCATCTTTATATCCCCCTGGCTACTGAACGCGGCCCGAATGACAGAGCCATCATCGGCGCTCCATTGTAATCACCGGACACGATTCGCGGAAACCTCGGACGACCAATCGGAGACTTTGTCTTTCCTCCGAGGCTCAGTCGAATTACCATCCTAAGCACATGAAACGCCTTACAACGTTTGTTGCGCTCTCTTTCCTGACTGCTGCTTTTGCAATCGCACAAAGTCCGACGCCGTTGCCGTCGAGCGCAGGGACTGCGTACGCGGTGAAAGCCGGACGGTTGATCGATCCCGAGACCGGCTCAGCGGCGAGCAATCAAGTGATCGTGGTGCGGGACGGCCGGATTACCGCCATCGGCAGCAATGTCTCGATCCCTCATGATGCCGAGGTGATCGACCTTTCGCAACTCACGGTGATGCCCGGCATGGTGGACGCACACACACATCTGGCCATGACAATGAAACGCGGCCAAGACAATGCGCTGTATGCCGCGTACATCACGCAATCCACCGCCCTACGTGCCATCGAGGCCGCATCGAATGGGATGCAGATGCTCTCCGCGGGTTTCACCGTGGTGCGCGATATGGGCAATGCCGCGCTGTATGCGGATACCGCGCTGCGCCAGGCGATTGAGGGAGGATGGATTCCCGGACCGACCGTGATCAATGCGGGCGCGATCATCGGGCCGAGGGGCGGACAGTTTTCGCCTACACCCGAGATGGAATTGCAACACCATATCGTCGAGCCGGAGTACCTTGAGGCTGATACGCCGGACGAGATCGTGAAGGCGATTCACCGAAACCTTTTGTTTGGTGCCAAGCTGATCAAGGTTTGTGTGGATTGCAAGCCGTATGGATATTCGCTCGATGATTTGAAGATCTTCGTCCGCGAAGCAACGAATGCAGGCGTGCATGTTGCCGGGCATGTGCAGACCGAGGAGGGCGCGCGGCGGGCCATCGAGGCGGGGTTCTGGTCGATTGAGCATGACACGGCGCTGACCGATGCGGTCCACAAGCTTATGGCCGAGCACCACACGTGGCGCGTGGGAACAGAGGCTCCGTTTACTTCGAATGAGGGAAGCCAGGCGGCGTTCGATCGGACCGTGGCGGGGATCAAGGACGCTTACGCGAACCATGTGCAGATGGCGTTTTCGACTGACATCTCGTCGTACGTTCCGGGGATGACGCGGGGCGAACGGGCGATCACTTACTTGCAACCATGGAAGGCGTCGGGGCTGCCGAATGCAGAGGTGCTGAAGATTCTGACGATCAACGGGTACAAAGTTGCGGGAATTTACGATCAGCGCGGGCCGATCAAGGTGGGCTTCCCGGCTGACTTTATCGCGGTGAAAGGAAATCCGCTCGAGGGTTTGGATGCGCTCAAGCAGGTAGTGTTCGTGATGAAAGACGGGCTGGTTTTCAAACGCGATGGAGTGATGACCCCCGAGAAATTTCTTCACGGGGGTCCGGTGAATGGTTGGAACTTGCCCTAGCTAGTTGGCCGCAACGTTTGCTGCATCGCCCTTGAGATACTTGTCGAACCAGGCGACGGCGCGCTTGACAGCATCGATCTGATTTTCGCGACGCGTATAGCCATGGCCTTCGAGCGGATAGTACTTGGCGTCCACGATCTTGCCGTGAGCCTTATAGATGTTCACCACCTGTTCCGCCTCTTCCTTCGGTACACGGACGTCGTTTTCGCCCTGTAAAACGAGCAGCGGCGCCTTGGCGTTGGGTAAATAGGTGATCGCGGAGTTGGAGTCGTAAACAGCGCGGTCTTTCACAGGATCGCCTTCCAGGCCGAGCACGTAGGACCTTAAGAATGCGTCCGAATGTTCGAGCATGCTCAGCCAGCTGACGACGCCGTAATTCTCAACCGCAGCGGCCCATACATCCGGCGTTTTACCGACGGCCATCAAGGTCATAGCACCGCCATAAGATCCGCCGGTGATGCCGATTTTTTTCGCATCAACAAAACCGGTGGCGACGAGGAACTTGGTGGCGTAGACCTCATCCTGCAAGTCGCCGCCGCCGAGGTCTTTGATATTCGCCTTCTGGAACTGAGCGCCATAACCGGTGGAACCGCGGACGTTGGGAGCGATACAGATGTAGCCGCGCGAGGCGAGGGCGGTTGCGGCGGGAAAGAATGAATCGTCGGTTTGACCGGTCGGACCGCCGTGGGGGATAACGACGGCGGGGTTGTTGCCATCGCGCTTCAGGTTGGAGGGCATCCACAGAATGGCGCTGATGATGGTGCCATCGAAGCTCTTGTAGTGAACGATGGAGGACGGAGGCAGATTTGCAGGATTGAGGCTGGCGAGCGCGGAAAACGTGAGCTGGTGCGACTTGCCGGTCGCGACATCGTAGACCCAGAGATCCGACGGATGCCGCGAGCCCTCGTGGCCGAGCAGGATTCGGTCGCCGGAGGGTGAGTAGGAATCAGGTGTGCCAGCGGGACTGGTGAGTCCGTCGGGAAAATCGAGCTTTTGCGATTTTCCGCCGAGCGCCGCAACATATGTTGTGCTGCGCCCGTCTTCATTCACGACGTAGGTGAAGTGACGACCATCGGGCGAAAAGGCGGCGCCGGACCCTTCCCACTGGGACTGGGTAATCCAGGTGAGCTGTTTGGTTGCGAGATCGAGCAGCGCGACGTTGTCGATTCCATTCTTCTGATTTGAAGAAATCAAGAGACGCTTGTCGTCGTGAGAAACGGCGTTGAAGCCGAAATTGATATCGCCGGTATGAGGCGTGAGCTCTTCGACTTTGCCGCTGCCGATGTCGATGCGATACACGCTCGAGTCGGCGAAATTGATGTTGTGGCGCGTGGCGAAAATGGCGCGATTATCGAAGCTGAAACCACCGAACACCCAATAGTGCTTGGGAGACTGCTCGTTGGTCAGATTCCGAACTTGACGGGATGCGATGTCCATTACCGCGATATCAAGAGATGACGCGGTCTTCTTCTTCATGGAGAAGCCGAGCGACTTTCCGTCGCGGGAGAAGCGCATCCACGTGTAGCGGTACTCGGGATTGTGGGTGAGATCAGTGGCGTCGCCGCCATCGCTGGGGACGAGGTAGATCTGGTACTGCTCGTTGCCGCCGACATCCTGCAAATACGCGATGGACTTGCCGTCGGGCGACCAGAGCGCGTTGATCTGGCGGTCGTCTGACTGCGAGAGTTGCAGCGGCCATCCGCCATTGGCGCTTACTTTCCAGAGATTCAGGCGGCCGGTGAGGTTGGTGGTGAAGACAATCTGCTTGCCATCCGGTGACCATGAGGAGCCCTGCACGCGGCGAGTGTAGAAGAGGTCGTCGACCGGGACCGGCTTGGCTGCCGCGTTCGTCGGCGAGCTAAGCGATTGCGGATCGGTGAGTGCGCGCTGCGGCATGCCGCCGATTTGCGCGAGGGCGCCGGTAGCGGCGAACAAAGCGGTGCAGGATGAGATCTTCCAGAGAACTTTTGGGACGCGCATGATCGTCTCCTTACTTATGCTCGGCGGGGGCCGGCGGCAGAGAGTAGGTCGGCTTGCCGTTCTCGTCGAGGAAGTTGATCTTGGGGGCACCGTCGGCATCCACGCTCACGGTGAGACGGGGCTTGCCCTTGGCGTCAGAGAGCACAAGCTGCGCGCTTTTATCCGGCAGCTTGCCTACGAAGACGCGGCCGGCGCCGATCTGGCCGGCGTCCAGCATTTTCTTGTATTCCGTGTCGCGCTCCGCGCCCTTCAAGCTGTTCAGTTTTTCGATCACCTGGTCGAGCGGAACGTCGCCGCGGTCCCACACGCGCAGGCCAGCGGTGCGCTTGCCGTTCTTATCGCTGTAGAGAATGCCGACGATCTGATCGTTGTTGTATTGGTCGAACATGATCTGGCCATCGGCGGAAAATGTGCCGTCGGCATTGGTCTCGCTGCCGAAGCCAAGGCCGCCGTCTTCGTCGCCGCGGCCGTTGTAGAAGAGCATGCCGGGCGAGCGTCGACCGCTGCCGAGGACTTTGCCATTCACAATCGCAGGAGGCATGCGGTCGGCGTTCGAAATGACGAGATCGAGCTTGCCGCTTTTGTCGACCACGTTGATGCGTTCCACATCAATTTCGCCGAACTTCTGCTTCTCGCTTTTTTCCTGCGCCTGTTGCGCGAAGCCGGCAAGAATGATGGTAGCAAACACTACGGATGAAATGACGGCATAGATCTTCAGCCAGCGAACTTCACGTTCCAGCTTGCTCATGATTGCTGCTCCCT
>DASYAU010000017.1:0-13603 GCA_036501185.1 Candidatus Korobacter sp.
CGGGTGCTTAGGCTAATGGCTGTGGGACTTGTATGCGGATTGCCCTGGCAGGCCAACCAAATTGCGGAAAAAGCACGATCCTGAATTACGTCGCGGGCTATCGCTCGGAGACGGCGAATTTCCCGGGCAGTTCGGTGAAGGTGACAAAGGGATCGGTGCGCATCAACGGCATGGTGGCGGAACTGGTGGACCTGCCCGGAACCTACACGCTGACGGGGTCGAACCGCGCGGAGTCGATCGCCGGCGAATATCTTCTCGACCATAATATTGACCTCATCGTGAACGTGGTGGATGCGTCACTGCTCTGCCGATCGCTGGAGCTGACGCTGGAATTGCGCGAGCTGGGAATCCCGATGGTGGTCTGCCTGAATATGGCGGACGATGCTGCGCGCAAGGGGATCAAGATCGATCCCGCAAAATTGAGCGAGATCCTCGGCCTGCCGGTGGTGGAGACGATTGCGCGACGCGGCCAAGGCTTCGACCATCTTTTTGCCGCGATCAGAGAGACGCTCGATGTCCGTCCGGTCCAGGCATTGGCGTTGTCGTGGAACCGCGATGTGGATGCGGTGGTAGGGCGCGTGGAGCACATGATTTCCGCGCCGGCCGAGCGGAGCTCCTATCCATCGCGCTTCCGCGCCATCCGATATCTCGAAACCGGATGTTGCAACCCGGATCGGTCGCCGGAGATCGAGGCGATGCTTGCAAAATGGAGGACGGCCCTGGAGCGCAAGCGCGGGCGTCCGGCAGACGCAATCGTGATGTCGGAGCGCCACGACATCTCACTGCGCGTCTTCGAGCAAGTGGCGACTGTCGGGAAGCCAAAGTCTGACATTCGCAACCGGCTTGATGCGGTGGTGACGCATCCGTTTTGGGGATACGTGCTGCTCGTCGGCCTGTTGGTCGGCTTCTTCTGGATCGTCTTTGGGATCGGTTCGCATATTGAAGATTTCCTACAAGCGAAGCTCGCCGCAGGGTTCGACCACCTCAGTCGCGGGATGGACCAGCGCACACTCGGTTTCACGCTGGTCAAGAGCGGCTGGGATGGGCTGGTTGGTGGCGCGGCCATCGTGCTGCCATATCTTGTGCCGTTCCTGTTCGGGTTAGCGCTACTGGAAGATATTGGCTACCTGCCACGGGTGGCGTACCTGATGGATGGCCTGCTACATCGCATCGGGCTGCATGGGACCTCGATGCTGCCGCTGATTCTTGGCTATGGATGCAGTGTTCCCGCGTGCATGGCGGCGCGCATCCTGCCTTCGCGGCGCGACCGCTTCGTTGCCAGCGTGCTGGCGATCCTGGTGCCGTGTTCGGCGCGTTCCAACGTGATCTTCGCGCTGGTGGCGTTCTATCTCGGGCCGTGGTGGGCGCTGAGCATCTTCCTGCTGAACATTGCGATCGTAGTTGCCTCGGGCTGGATGATGCGCAAGATCTGGCCAGAAGTTTCGCCGGGCATGGTGCTGGAAGTTCCGCGCTACCAGTGGCCGCGTGCCAGCATCCTGGCACGGAAAATCTGGCTGCGTCTGCGGGAATTCATCGTGCTCTGCTGGCCACTGCTTATCGGTGGCAGCGTGGTGCTGGCATTGGCCAATTACTACGGATGGGACCACGCCATCAACACCGCACTGTGGCCGCTGACCCGCTTGCTCGGTTTGCCGGCGGTCGTCGGCACAACCTTGATTTTTGGATTACTTCGCAAAGAGCTCACGCTCATCATGCTGGCGCAGGCGCTGGGCACCTCGCACGTGAACGCGGCGATGACCACCGCGCAGATCGTGGGCTACACGCTTTTCATAACCTTTTATATGCCCTGCCTCTCGACCGTGGCTGCACTGGCGCGCGAGGTGGGAAAAAAACTTACTGCCTATGCAATGGCTTATACGTTCGCGCTCGCGGTGTTGGTATGCCTTGTAGCGCGATTGATGGCCGGAGCAGTGTGACGGAGAACACAGTGGGAATCCTGATTGAACCAGTATCGTGGGACCTGATGATGGTGAAAACATCGAAGACGGGCGTTACCCTCGACCGCCTCTCGGCGGGCAAGGAAGTTGAGATCGTCGCGTTGCCGAATGACGCGAGCCAAATTCGCATGCTGGAACAGCTTGGCGTGCGCGAAGACGAGCGCGGCCGTGTGCGCTCGGCCGCCCCGATGGGCGGACCTATCCTGCTCGAAATCGGCGGGAGCGCAGTGGCGATTGCGCGCGGCGTCGCGAAGAAGATTCGGGTGAGGGTGCTGTAACGCCCGCCGTCTCGTAATATTTAGCAGTGACCTCCTATCGCGGCCGCATTGCGCCTTCGCCTACCGGGTATTTGCATCTCGGTCACGCGAAAACATTTTGGATCGCCTACCAGCGCGCTCTGCAACACAACGGCCAATTGATTTTCCGCAATGAGGACCTCGATCCGCAGAGGTCGAAGGCGGAGTATGCGCGGGCGATGCTTGAAGACCTGCGCTGGCTCGGTATCGAGTGGCAGGAGGGGCCCGACGTTGGCGGTCCTCGTGCACCGTATGAGCAGAGCGCACGGCGTGAGCTTTATCTGCGGGATTGGCGGCGGCTGGTGGAGCGCGGATTTGTGTATCCGTGCGGGTGTTCGCGGAAAGACCTGGTGAGCTCAGCGCGGGCGCCGCAGGAAGGCGACGAGGAGCCGATTTACCCGGGAACTTGCAGGCCGCTGATGGAATCTGGCATCAAAGCCAAGCATCCTGCGGGGATCAACTGGCGTTTCCGCGTTCCGGATGGCGAAACGATTTCGTTTGTGGATGGCAATCTCGGAGTGAAGAACTACGTTGCCGGACGGGGTTTCGGGGACTTTCTGGTGTGGCGCCGGGACGACGTGCCGGCCTACCAGCTCGCGGTTGTGACCGACGACTGTGAGATGGAAGTGAGCGAGGTCGTGCGCGGCGAGGACCTGCTGGTCTCGACCGCGCGGCAGATCCTGGTTCTGCAGGCTCTGGGGTATCCAGCGCCGGGGTATTTTCACTGCGAACTGGTGCGGGATGCGGCGGGAAATCGGCTGGCGAAGCGGACGGACGCGCTCAGTCTGCGTGCCTTAAGGCAAAAAGGTGCCACTCCGGAACAGGTGCGGGGGATGTGGTGAGGCTCAATCTCCGGCGATGCGTTTCAATTGTACCGGGAAGACAAACAACTCTTGCGTCTTGATGGGCAATCCCGTCTTCAGCATCCGAACCGCCTCTTTGAAATACATGTTGTAGAGGGGGTTGGTCCTGTGCTCCTCCCACAGCGCATCGATCCGCGCCTCAAAGCGAAGGCGAAATTGCTTCAAGGTCTGAAATTCGTACTCCCAGATCGGCGCGTCGTTCTCCAGCGGTCTACCGTCAAGGTCTGAGCAAATATAGGGATATTCCAACATTGGGGTTCCGGCATCGCGCTCTTTGAGGAACGCCTCAATTTCATTCGCTAACGTGGCGGCGGATTCCTGCAACGGACTTTTTCCCATAGTGTTCTCGCAAGCGCCCGGATTATAGCGGCACTCTTAATAACTTTCTAACCTTCAACGACTTACTTCGGCCATCTTTCTGCCGATAGCTTTCCATGAGGCGAGCCTAGGTCACGAATCACAATTGATTGTGATAAGCCTCACAGCCCGAACTCTTGTCACAAGTGTTGAATGGGTTGTGACGGCGCAAGGCTCGACGCCGAGATTGGAAACTGCTCATGGGACGCTTAATTGAAGTCACAGACCTGATTCTGCGTGACGCCCACCAAAGTTTAATGGCCACCCGCATGGCGATGGAAGACATGGTGCCCGCGTGCGAGGACCTCGACAACGCCGGCTACTGGTCGCTGGAGTGCTGGGGCGGCGCCACCTTTGATGCCTGCATACGCTTCCTGAACGAAGATCCGTGGGAGCGGCTGCGGCGATTCAAGAAGTTGCTGCCAAAGACCCGGTTGCAGATGCTGCTGCGCGGCCAGAACCTGCTCGGCTACCGCCATTACGAAGATTCCGTGGTGGAACGTTTCGTGGAGAAAGCCGCAACCAACGGTATGGATGTTTTCCGGGTGTTCGACGCGCTCAACGACATCCGCAACCTGCAGACTTCGATCCGCGCGGTGAAGAAATCTGGCAAGCACGCGCAGGGAACCATCAGCTATACCGTGAGCCCGGTGCATACCATCGCGGCGTTCGTCGACATGGCGAAGCAGTTGAAGGAAATGGGCTGCGACTCGATCTGCATTAAAGACATGGCGGGCCTGCTGAAGCCGCAACCAGCCTATGACCTGGTGAAAGGCATTAAAGAAGCCTGCGGTGCGGACACGCTCGTCCACGTTCACTGCCACGCTACGACGGGGGTGACCCTCGTCAGCCTCATGAAGGCGGTAGAGGCGGGCTGCGACATGGTCGACACTGCGATCAGCGCGATGTGTCTCGGCCCCGGACATAATCCGACCGAGAGCTTCGTGGAGATGCTGGAAGGCACGGGCTTTGAGACGCGGCTCGATATGTCACGAATTTTGAAAGCACGCCGCTACTTCGAAACGGTTCGTCCGCGCTACAAGGAGTTTCTCAGCGACATCACCGGGGTGGAGACGGAGATCTTCAAGAGCCAGATCCCCGGCGGCATGATCAGCAACATGGAGAGCCAGCTCAAGGGCCAGGGCGCGGGAGATAAGTTGCAGGAAGTTCTACTTGAGGTTCCCAGAGTCCGGCAGGACGCAGGGTTCCCACCGCTGGTCACGCCCTCAAGCCAGATCGTGGGCACGCAGGCAGTCTTCAACGTGATCATGGGCAAGTACAAGGCGATGACCGGCGAATTTGCCGACCTGATGCTCGGTTATTACGGCAGCACCCTGGGAGAAAAGAATCCGGAAGTGCTGGTGAAGGCCGAACAGCATGCCAAGAAGAAGGCAATTACGTGCCGTCCGGCGGACCGGTTGCAGCCGGAGTGGGAGAAGCTGCGCGGAGAGGCACTCGCGCTCAAAGGATGTAACGGTAGCGACGAAGATGTGCTGACGTTCGCGATGTTCCCGCAGGTGGCACCGAAATTTTTCGGCACGCGCGCGCAGGGCCCGAAGAACCTGGGCAAAACGCCGTTGAAGGAAATCGCCACGGTACCCCCGGCGGCGAAGCCGAAGGTTGAGCACTTGCCGGGCGAGGTGAACTACGTAGTCACGCTGAACGGCAAGGCCCATACGGTGGCAGTCGCGCCGGTGAAATAACGATTCGAAACGCGGGCATAATCCGCGAAAACTTGGAGAGCCGAATGGCTACGGTAGAAGCACCGGAAAAAATCGAAACGAAAACTGGGATGGAGCAGAAGATCGCAGAACTCTCTGCCAAGCGGAAAGAAATTGAGCTCGGCGGTGGAGAAGAAAAGGTTGCGAAGCAGCACGAAGCCGGCAAGCTCACGGCGCGTGAACGGCTGGATCGGCTGGCGGATCCGGGCACCTTCCAGGAGATTGGCGGATTCGCGAAGCATCGCGCAACCCTGTTCGGTATGGCGAAGAAGGATGTCGCGGCCGATGGGGTAGTGACGGGCGTAGCGCAAGTGGATGGCCGGCTGGTGCATCTCGCGAGCCAGGACTTTACCGCCTTGGGCGGTGCAGTCGGCGAGGTCCATGCGGACAAAATCGTGGAGATGCAGAAGCTGTCGTTGAAGACAGGCTCGCCCTTCGTAATCGTCAACGACTCGGGCGGGGCGCGCATCCAGGAAGGGATTGATGCGCTGGCCGGGTACGGGCGGATTTTCTATCACAACGTGATGCTATCTGGGACAGTGCCGCAGATTTCGTTGATCTGCGGGCCGTGCGCGGGCGGAGCGGTCTATAGCCCGGCCTTGACGGACTTCATCATCCAGACGAAACAGGCGCAGATGTTCATCACCGGGCCGCAGGTCATCAAGCAGGTGACCGGCGAGGTGGTTACAGCCGAGCAACTCGGTGGTGCGGCAGCGCACATGACGCAATCGGGGAACGTGCATTTCGTGGCCGAAAACGATGACGACGCGATTTACATCACTCGCCGATTGCTGAGCTTCCTGCCATCGAACAATCTCGAAGATCCGCCGCGGCTGGAGTTCGAGGGTTCGCTCGATTGCGACCCGAAGATGAACTCGATTATTCCGGACGATCCCAAGCAGGCCTATGACGTACGCGATGTCATCCGGCAGCTGGTGGACCGCGGGGACCTGCTGGAAATCCAGTCGGGTTATGCGCAGAACATCGTGATCGGCCTGGCACGAATCCAGGGACGCACGATTGGGATCATCGCGAACCAGCCTTGCGTGATGGCGGGTGTGCTCGACATCAATGCCAGCGATAAGGCGGCGCGCTTTATCCGCTTCTGCAACGCATTCAATATTCCGCTGTTGACGTTGGCTGATGTGCCGGGATTCCTGCCGGGGGTTGCGCAGGAGTATGGCGGGATCATCCGGCACGGGGCGAAGATGCTGTTCGCTTACTCGGCGGCGACGGTGCCGAAAATTACGGTCGTTCTTCGAAAGGCATATGGCGGCGCATATCTGGCGATGTGCAGCCGCGACCTCGGGGCCGACCGCGTGATTGCATGGCCGACGGCCGAAATCGCAGTCATGGGCGCGGAAGGAGCGGCGGAGATCGTGTTCCGCAAGGAAATTGCGGAAGCCACGGACAAGGCTGCGAAGCGCAAGGAACTGATCGAGAAATACCGCAGCGCGTTTGCCACGCCGTACGTTTCCGCGGCGCGGCGGCTGGTGGATGACATTATTGCGCCGGTGGAAACGCGCCGTTATCTGGCACTGGCGCTGGAAGCGCTGCATGCCAAGCGCGAACTGCGTCCGCCGAAAAAACATGGCTTGATGCCGCTATAACCGGAGGGATGCGATGAGAAATGCACAGATAGAAATCGCGGACATCGCCGGCCACCTGGAGACGCTACGACAGGAACTCGAGCAACAGATCGAGCACCTGCGGGCTGATCAGGCGGAGTTGGTACGAGAAGTGCGCGTGCTGAAGGAATCGGCGGTCCAGACGTCGAGCAAGCCCGCTGCGGTAGAGGCGAAGCCGCCGCAAGCGGTTAAGCCGGTGGTTGAAGAACCGATTCCAGAAGAAGTGCTGCTGATTTTGTCGGCGGCCGTGGCGGCGTTTCTCGGGCATTCGGCGAGGATCCGCGCAGCGCACTATGTACACGATGAGGCGAGCCCGTGGGCGCAGCAGGGACGTGTCTTCGTGCAGGCGTCGCACAACCTGGTTCATCACGGATAAGAATTCTGAGATTCAGGAGCCCCTTGTGAAGCTCAACGTAACGGTAGACGGAAAGACATACGCAGTCGACGTAGATGTCCAGGATGATGACCACGGCCGCAACTTGGGCGGCTACATTCCTCCGCACTCAACGACGCCGCCTGTGGTGGTGCCTTCCCAGCCGACGGTCGGCGGTACGGCGGCGCGTGGTCCGGCTACTGGGGCGGACGACGCCAAGCTCTGTCACTCGCCAATTGCGGGAATCGTCATCAAGATCACGGCGCAGGTCGGCCAGCAACTCCAGGCCAACGATCTATTGATGGTGCTGGAAGCGATGAAGATGGAGACGAATGTCACCGCGCCAGTTGCGGGGAGGGTAAAGGACATTTTCGTGCGGCCGGGCGATGGCGTCACCGTTGGACAGGTGATGGTAGAGTTCGAGTAGGTTCCGGATTTGGAGAGAACGATGGAAGCAGTCACGGAAGTTGCGGCAACGAAAGATGCTCTTGCGAATGTTCCGGGGATACTGTTCGTGGACCACGTGGCGATCGCGGTGAAACAAGGTGAGCTGGAAGGCCAGGTTGCGGCTTACAAGCTGCTCGGCTTCAAGCAAGTTCATCGTGAAGACGTGCTGGGGACTGATCAGGTGCGCGAGGTGCTGCTGCGCATTGGCGAGGGACCGAACTTGATCCAACTGCTGGAACCGTTGAACGCGAACTCTCCGGTGCAGAAGCTGATCGAGAAGAACGGCGGGCGTGGCGGATTTGCACACGTCGCCTTCCGGGTGAAGAGCGCCCAGGCAGCCTTCGACGCAATGACAAAGGAGGGTTTCCACATCATCGACAAGGCGCCGAGGAAGGGGTCGCGGGGAACAACTGTATTCTTCGTTCACCCGAAGTCGCGAAATGACGTACCATTTGGCTTTCTCATCGAGATCGTGGAAGAGCCCGCGCATTAACCACAATCCCACAAAAGGCGCTGATTACCATGGGCACTTGCCCGCAGCAATCCTCGTGGAGAAACTAACTATAGCGCCAGGTAGGTGAGGTGTAATTTCTACTACTCGAAAGAGGCTGGTGGATGCCAGGAGTAACTCTGGAAGTGCTCTTTGTTCCGCGCAAGGCGGAGACCCTCGCTGTTGTCCGGCGCGCCGCGGAAACGTTAGACCTGAATTTGAATATCTGCAGTGATGCGGAAGAAGTGGAACGCCTGCTGTTCTGCCATCGCTACGACGGCGTGATTCTCGATCACGACGAGCGAACCGAGAGCATCCTGCGGGCCTTGCGGCAATCACCTTCGAGCCGCGGCGCGATCGCGATTGACGTGCATGACGAAAACGTGAACTTGCAGACGGTGTTCGCGCTTGGGGCAAACTTCGAGATCGTTTGTCCGCTGACCGTGGACCGCGCGCGGCGGACGCTGCAACTTGCCATCGGGCTGATGTTGCTTGGCCGGCGGCGTTACTATCGACATCCGGTAGATATCCCGGCGCAGATTATGGTGAACGGGGTCGCTTCGAACGGTTGGATCAGCAACGTCAGCGAGCAGGGCATCGGTTTGCGTAGTGACACGATACAGTTCTGTGCGGGGCCGGTAGAGTGCACGTTTACGTTGCCGGACAATAGCTCTCGCGTAGCCTTGGATGCAACCGTCGTTTGGGGCGATAAGGCAGGGCAAGCCGGCTGCCGGATCGACAATATCGCAATCGGCAGAGAGCAGTACATAGATTGGCTTTCGCGACTTTTCCACCAGAAGACCAGCGGTGCAGGTCAGTTTACAGAACCAGCGAGTCGTAGCTCTGCCTCCAGCCTGGCATTCTGATCCCGACGCGAAAAATTCCCTTGGGAACGCTTGCGACTTGCCAAGCTGCGGGTTTCGCCGGAAACTCTTATCAGTTCCCAGGCCCTGGCCGATGGAACCCATAGAACCGCGTCCGTGGAAATAATGGCTCGTTCGCGGTCGTGGTGGTGCAGGTGTCATGAGCGACTCCACGCCGACGCAATCCAATTCGCCCCTGATCTCCAGCGAGATCGAAGCCTCGGTGTACGAAGCGGCTTTCCGCGCTTCGCTCGATGGCATTCTCATCGCCGACGAGCACATGCGCTACGTGGACGTGAATGATGCGGCCTGCGAAATTATCGGCCGAAGTCGCGAGGAAGTAATCGGCAAAGAGGTCGGGTCCTTCGTCGAGTTTGAGGAGGATGCGAAGAAGCTCTGGGAAAAGGCGCAGCGTACCGGGAGCCTTCGAGCCGAAATCACACTTCTCAAGCCAGACGGCGACCGCCGGCAGATCGAATTTGCCGGAGTAGTGAATGTGCAGTCGGGGCTGCACATGATCCTGATCCGCGACCTCACCCACCGCAAACGTCTCGACGAGCAGATCCGCAACGCTTCAAAGATGGAGGCCGTGGGCCGTTTGGCGGGCGGTGTGGCACACGACTTCAACAACTTGTTGATGGTGATTACGAGCTACACCGAGCTCATGCTGGATGCCATGGCGGATTCCGATCCGCTGCGCAAGAAGGCGCAGGAGGTCTTAAAGGCATCGGCACGTGCCGCTAGCCTGACCCGGCAGTTGTTGGCGTTCAGCCGCAAGCAGGTGCTCGATCCGCAGATCCACGACATAAATATTCTTTTGCGCGAAATGTCGAAGTTGCTGGCACGTGTGCTTGGCGAAGACGTTCGGCTGCAGCTCGAGCTAAGCGATGATCTAGGCCGCGTGTATGCCGATCGTGGACAGATCGAACAGGTGATGATGCACCTGGCCGTCAATGCGCGCGACGTGATGCCAGAAGGGGGGCACCTCACCATCCGAACGTCAAACGCTGAGTTCGACTCTTCATTCGCACGTTTGCCTGGATCACCTCCGCCGGGGAAGTATGTGCTCATCTCTGTCGAAGACACAGGCACGGGCATGAGCAAAGACGTGCTCGCACATCTTTTCGAGCCGTTCTTCAGCACGAAAGGTATTGGCAAAGGGCTTGGCCTCGGGCTGGCAGCGGTATACGGGATCGTGAAGCAAAGCGGCGGATTCATATGGGCTGAGAGCGAACTGGGGAAAGGCACCCGCTTCAATTTGTACTTCCCGCGTGTAAGCAAGCCCTCGCTGGAACAACAGGACGGCAGCATGACCGCGTTCCTTCCCGAGACCCGCGACGTGGTGGTTCTCCTGGTGGAAGATGAAGAGGCGTTGCGCGAGGCGGCGGCGGACTTCCTGCAGACGCGGGGATATCGGGTGATGGCGGCGCGGGATGGCGCGGAAGCTTTGAGCATGGCATCGAAGTTCGCGGAGAAAATCGATGTGTTGATCACCGATCTCGTGATGCCGGGGATCAGCGGCCGCGCGCTGGCGATGGAGCTGGTGAAGATTCATCCCGAGACGCGGATCATGTACATGTCGGGCTACCATGATGCGGCGGTACTCGAAAGCGCGGCCATGGACCACACCGCCGCGTTTTTGCGCAAACCATTCCGCCTGGATGCTTTGACCACGAAGATCCGCGAAGTGCTCGGCGGCAACGACCGTCCGTCTGCTTCCTAGAAAGCTATTGCGGTGTGCTCGGTCGCTTGGGTGGCGCCGTGCCTTCGCCGGTGTTTCCACTCTCCTTCGAGCGTCCCCACTGGAACCGCCGGCCAAGGATCATTTTGACGATCAGGTGATCGGTTGAGCGAGTGACGCCCACCCCGACACCGAAGTTGAATTCCCAGTTCTCCGACAGATTCAAATCAATAGCAGGCACGAATTGCTGGAACTGCTGCGGGGCGGGATCGAATTCTGTCGCCGGTCCGAAGCCACCGTAATATTCCAGCCCGGCGGCGACCTTCGGATTCACGTCCCAAGACCACTTGATGTTCGGCGAGAATTCCCAGCCGCGCTTGGAATCAATGCCAGTGAACGAACGGTCGAACACCGGGTTCACGGACCAGTACATCCGCCCAACCTTCTGATCGATGATGGGGCGCACCTCAAGGCTCCACGGCCCGGTGGTGAATTGCGGCCGGGCGTAACCGAACTCGGTTGAGAGACTCACGCCCACGGGCCAGTGCCAGCTTACGGGCACTCGCACTCGCGGCCGGATGTGATCGCCCACGTACTGCCAGCCGTAACCGCTCTTCGCGCTGGTGAAGATGTAGAACCCGGTTTCAAACCACGGAGTGATTCCCTGGGTGATCTCAACGGTTTCGTGCTCGGCATGATCGGTGGGATCTTGGCCGTCGATGAGTGTCTTAGATCCTTCGGCGGTGAAGTTGCTGTGCAGCTCGACCATAGTGGTCTTGGGTGCAACCGTTTCAGAGCCGTAGACCTGGATCTCGTAGTTATCTTGCGCGCAGGCGATCGTGGATAAGAACGCGAGTAGAAGCAGGAGTGGCCAGCGCCGAACGAAGAACATCCGCAACAGGGTAACTTAAACCGGGAAGAGCTGCTGAGCGAAAGATGGTTATTTCGGCTTAAAACGATTCAATGCTAGGGTATAGGGTGTTCGCGTATACTCGTCGGCATTGAGGACCACGTGGAAGCTCCGCAGGCGACAACCACTTCGAATCCGCAATCGGTGACGCTGAAGCGTTCGCTTCGGCTTTCGGACCTGGTGCTGTACGGCATCATCGTCATCCAGCCGGTGGCGCCGATGTCGGTGTTTGGCGTGCTCAGCGAAAAGGGCCATGGCCATGTCGTTACGGCGATCCTGATCGCGATGGTCGCGATGCTGTTCACCGGCATCAGCTACGGACGCATGGCGCGCGCTTACCCGAGCGCTGGTTCAGCATTCACCTACGTGGCGCAGGAGATACATCCTTCCCTCGGCTTCATCACCGGTTGGAGCATGGTGATGGATTACATGCTGAACCCGCTCATCTGCACTATCTGGTGCGCAGGGATCGCATCGAGCTTCACCGGCGGACAAATCCACCCTTGGGTGTGGAAGATCGTGTTTGCGGTGATCTTCACATTGCTCAATATCCAGGGAGTGAAAACGTCGTCGCGGGTGAACGCCGGGTTGGCGCTCTTCATGGGCGTAGTGATCGTAATGGTGCTGACGGCTGCGTGGCGCTACATTTTCGGCCATCCGCATGACGGTGCGGCGTTCTTCCTGAAGCCGTTCTACGACGCCAGCACCTTCAGTTGGAAGGCGTTGGGCGCATGTACGTCGGTCGCGGTGCTTACGTATATCGGATTTGACGGAATTTCCACGCTTTCGGAAGAAGTGGAAAACCCGCGACGCAACATTCTCCTGGCGACGGTGTACACCTGTCTCGCGATTGGAATTTTGTCGGCGATTGAGGTGTACGTGGCGCAGTTGATCTGGCCCGCGTCGCAGCCGTTTCCGAACACTGACCAGGCTTACGTGTATGTCACCCAACGTGCATGGGCGCCGCTGTTCGCCATCGTGGGCGGGACTCTTTTTGTGGCGAATTTCGGGTCGGGAATGGGTGCGCAACTCGGGGCAGCGCGTTTGTTGTATGGCATGGGACGCAGCAACGCCTTGCCAAAGTCTTTTTTCGGCGCGGTCGATCCGAAGCACCACGTTCCGCGCAATAACGTTTTCTTCGTCGGAGTTGTTGCATTGCTCGGGGCCTTCGCGCTTACTTATGATCTTGGCGCGGAGATGCTGAATTTTGGCGCGCTCATCGCTTTTATGGGCGTAAACCTCGCGGCTTTCCTGCGTTACTTCGTACGCGCTGAGAAAAAGCAGATCACGCACTTCATTCCGCCAGTCCTCGGCTTCGTCATTTGCCTGGGACTGTGGCTGAACTTGAGCGAGTGGGCCATGATCGGCGGCGGCATCTGGATGGCGGCGGGAATCCTATTTGGCGCAATCAAGACCAAAGGATTTCGCAGCGAACTGGTGAACTTTGATATTCCCGCGGAACAATAGCTGGGATAGCTACGCGCTCGGGTAGTCCTTCTCGAGTTCAGGCAATTCGTACAAAACGATGTGACCGCGGCGTTCGATGAGGGTTGGCGCCAGCGCCACGGGTTCGAACTCGACCTTGTCGCTGCACTTGGCGCAGCGAGGAAAAGCCTGGTCCTTCAGCAGAGTAACTTCATGCGGCAACCTGTGTCCCGCGTGGTGCACGCGATAGATACCACTCTCCGCAACTAAGTCGCCCGTCTTAAACATAGAGCGTCGCCACCAAGTCGAACAGGGAGCTTCAGGGCGTTAAATATGCGCACTCACACTACGGCCCTAATCATTGAAGTTTGATGGCCGTACTCGCGGAAGAGATGCCCGGGGTGCGTCATTTTACGCCACGAGCTCCAGAGGGCTGCTGTGACGAAGGTCATAGCTGCTTCCGAGTCAACGGCATAGCCTCGGACCATGGACGGACTCCAAAAGAAGAAGCTGATACGACGGTCAGGGCGCGACCGCTCCCAGGCCATTCGCGGCAGCATGCAGATTGCGTTCCTCGTACTCAATCTGTGG
>DASYAU010000018.1:0-2375 GCA_036501185.1 Candidatus Korobacter sp.
CGCGGTCTCACGGTAGTCGATAAAGAGGTCGTGCTTCGGGCCCTTCGCGAGATGGACGAGCATGAAGCCGCCACCGCCGAGATTGCCCGCGACGGGATCCACGACGGCGAGCGCGAAGCCGGTGGCGACTGCCGCGTCCACTGCATTCCCGCCCTGCTTCAGGATGGCGACGCCGGCGTCGGCGGCATCGTGGTGCACGCTGACGACCATGGCGTGGTCGGCGGTCGCGGGTGTCTCCTCTTGAGCGATGGCGTGGGTGGCTGCTAGGGACACGAGGAGCGCGACGGGAAGGAAGGCGCTGGATGTGCGTGGCATGCGAGGAGTGTAGCGGCAAGCAAGGTCCGGACAAAGACGCGTCCGGCGAGAAGACAGAATTGTTCAATTTTGGACGAGGGTTTTTCGATTTCGGCCAATTGCTCATCTGCCGGATCTACGATTTTGGCCCCATCCACCGGACAGAGCGATGGTTTCCTGTCCGGGAAGAAGGCGGACAGAATGGCATTCGGATTGCACGTGAAGGGCGCTACAGAGTTTCAAAATTGGCGGTTCAGGATCTCCGGTCATGAACAGGAAACGCATTGCAGGCTTCGCGGTCGTGGCGGTCGTCGTGGCCTTGCTGCTCCACGCGCAGAGAAGTTTTTGGGATAGCCCGAACGCGTACCTTGGCCAGACTCGTCCCTCCGATACGCCACTGGTCTTCGCGCCGGGCCTCCTGGCAGATAGCGGGATGTTTCCCATGGGCCGTATCGCATTCTCCAGTGACGGCAAGGAGATCTACTTCTCCCAGAGCGACTCCTGGAACAGCGGAGAAAACATCAAGATGAAGGTGATCCGCTATGCGGAGGGTCGCTGGGGCAAGCCGGTCACCATCAACGAACATTTTCTGACGCCAACATTTTCGATGGACGGCAACACCTTGTACATGAGGAAGGTGGTGAAGGGCGGCAGCATGAAGAATGTCTGGCGTTCGGAGCGAAGCGGCTCTGGATGGAGCGCGCCCGCTCCATTTCTCGAAGAAAGTTACGGTGTTTACGATTTCATGCCAACGGCGAGTGGCAATGCCTACGTGGGCAGCGATCCCGGCCCGGACGATGTGAAGAACGGCAGCACCTACGTCTACAGTCTGCTTACGATCTCCGATGGCAAGGTCACGGTAAAGAGCCTTGGGCGACCGTTGAACGCGCGCGGCTTTAACGGAGACCTTTTTATCGCGCCGGACGAGTCCTACATGATCGTGAGCACCAATGAGACGAAGGATTATGAATCGGAGCTGTATATCTCCTTTCGCAAGCCCGATGCGACGTGGACAAGGCCCGTCAGTCTCGGCCCCAAGATCAACAACGGCCTTGCGCATCGCTGGGGCCAGTACGTCACACCGGACAGCAAGTATCTCTTTTATACCCATGGGACCAGTGAGAAAGACTGCGCAATCTACTGGGTTCGTTTCGACACGTTGCTGGGCAGGCTGAGGTCCAGGGAGCTTGCGAGGATGTAAGCCGTCTGCCGGCCCGCATGCTTAGAATGACGAAGGCATGTCTGTCACGCTGCGCTCGTTTGCGAAGATCAACCTGGGATTGGCGATTGGTCTGGCGCGGCCGGATGGGTATCACGCGCTCGCGACCGTCTACCAGACGATCGCGCTGCACGATCTGGTGACGGTGGCGGCCCGGCGTGCCGACGTAACACGAATCACTCTGACCTCGAATGATGAGCGCGTGCCCACTGACGCGCGCAATACCGTATGGAAGATGGTGGAGCGGGCGCTGGCCGTGTTGGGCATGGCGGCTGAGGTCGAGATTCATATTGAGAAGCGGTTGCCGGTACAGGGCGGGCTGGGGGCTGGGTCGGCGAATGCGGCGGCGGCGCTGGTGGCTTTGCAGTGGCAGATCGGCGCCGCTCTGTTCCCCGAAGATCGGATGCGCGTGGCTGCGGAGGTTGGGTCGGATGTGCCGCTCTTCCTGCTAGGCGGCGCGGTGCTAGGGCTGGGGCGGGGCGAAGTGGTGACTCCGCTGCCAGATATGCCGGCGATACCCTGCGTGGTGGCCGTGCCGGAGCTTGGCGTGTCCACGCCTGCCGCTTTTCGGGAATGGGATGCGCGGCATTCCGCATTGACCCACGACGCCTCAGCCGATAGACTTGAAAGGTTGAGTCGGTCTGTCTCCGCAGCATGGGGTCAGCCGCACTCCTCCGGTGTCTCCAGGGCGGCCGTTTCGGAAGGAATTTCCGAAAGGGATGCAGCCCAACAGGGAGACCTGGCCGAGACTCCGCTTCTCGCGCTTGTCCGCACCGGGATGGCAAACGACTTCGAAGAGGTCGTCTTTGCGCAGTATCCCTCTCTTGCAGACATTGTGCGTGTGCTTCGTGGCTCGGGTCAG
>DASYAU010000019.1:0-2483 GCA_036501185.1 Candidatus Korobacter sp.
TTGCCCGCGTGGCGGGCGGCGCGCATCGATCCATTGCAATCTCTTCGCGTCGACTAACCATCGCGTGATTGCATGCCGGAGACGTCAATCGCGCCCACGACTTTTCCTTCGAGCAGCAGCGTGGATGCCGCCCTCGATCGCACTGACGTTGTTGACCGTGAGGAGCCGCCATCCTGCCCGCCGGCCGCGATCTACATATGTGCCCAATTTTAACGAGCGCGCGGCGGTTCCGTCTTCATTGAGCGGTTTTTAGATCCTGCGCGGTTACAAGCTTACCGTTGACGGTCACCTCGTCCAGCTTCGCGCCTTGCACATTCTTCACAAAGTTGCCGTCCGCCGCATGGTTGAACGTGCAGTGTGAGAGCGTGACGCCGCTGATGGGGTCGGTTCCATAACCCCGCAAGTAAATTCCATACCGGCTTTTCTGGCAGGTCACATTGCTCACCAATATATTCTTGACCATTGGCTTGAACGGGCCACCTTCGCCTTCTTCGTAATAAAAATCCACATCGATCACCGCTTGCGCGACCTGCCCGACCGTCACCTCCACGAACTGTACATTGGTTATTTCGCCGCCGCGATACGAGTTGGTTTTGATGCGGAGCGCGCGTTGCAGATGAGGGCTGCTCATCTGGCAGCGGCGTATGTACATATTACGGATGCCGCCCGATACTTCGCTGCCGATCGAAACGCCGCCGTGCCCGTCTTTCATGTCGCAATCCTGCACGATAACGTTTTCGCAAGCTACACCCACGCGGCGGCCGTCGCGATTGCGGCCCGACTTGATGGCGATGCAGTCGTCCCCGGTGCTGAACACGCACTTCTCAATCAACACATCGCGGCAGGCGTCGGGATCGACGCCATCGTTGTTTGGGCCATGCGGGCAATCGATATGAACGTTCCGTACCGTCACGTTGCGGCACAGCGTTGGATTCAATTCCCACATGGGCGATCTCTTTACCGTGAAGCCCTCCATCAGAACGTTGCGGCAGCGGTAGGGCTGCACAAAATTCGGGCGGAGATAGTGCCCTTCGCCAAACACGCGCTGGCGCACTGGTAGATCTTTGTCGCCCATCTCTTCCACAAGCGTTTTTACGTCATTGGGTCCGCTAGCTGGCTGGTCTCTCGTACCGTCGCCGCGCGCCTTGCGGGCCCAGGACCACCAGTGCTCCGCATCTGCTTGCCCATCGAGAGTTCCCGGACCCGTAATTGCGATATTCTGCTTTTCGAATGCGTACACGAGGGGCGAGTAATTCATGCACTCGGTGCTTTCAAAGCGCGTGAACACAACCGGCAGATAATCCTTCGGATCGTTACTGAACAGCAGCGTCGCTCCTTCGGAGACATGCAGATTAACGTTACTCTCCAGGTGAATGGCCCCCGTGAGGAACGTGCCCTGCGGAATCACAACGCGCCCGCCGCCCGTGGCGCTGCACGCTCGAATGGCCTTCGCAATCGCCTCGGTACATTTCTTCCGTCCATCGCCCTCGGCGCCGTATTTCGTCACTTCGAAATGCCGGTCAGGAAATGTTGGCGGCTTGATTCGAGAAACGGCAGCGCCGATCTCGTCTCTGGCATTCGCCAAGTCGGACAGGGAAGCCAAAACTGCGGTCTCTTTCAGTAGCTGGCGCCGCGTCATGAATTGTTATCCAGCTTCAGGGCCATCAGGTCTTCGTCCAGGTAGCCACTCTCGATCTTCAATGCTTCTCGTTCCACTGCATACCATTTAAATCCTAGAGATAAGTACAGCCAGCGCGCGGCCTCATTGGTTGTCACCACCGCCAGGACGATCTGCTCCAGGCCCGCCATTGCCGAAGCCCGTGAGATCAACTCGAGTATGAGTGCCCGCCCGACACCGTTCCCACGATTCTCGGGCGAGACATACATGCCCCAAATTTCTCCTTTGTGACGATTCTTCTGGCCTTTCCGGCGGAAAAACCCGGCCATGCCGGTGAGATCGGGAGTGAATGCACCAAGAACAAACGCGTCGGCCGAGCTATGAATCCGCGAGGCTATTTCTGCCGAAGGCGTTTGAACAGCCTCTTCATACGCCGACCCGAAGCACTCCGGTTCTTCCCGCAGAGCCCGCAGACGCAGTTTCCAAAATGCGTTAATATCCGCCTCGGAGAGTATCCGTATCGACGACTGATCCACTCTTCGGGAGTCCCTAATTCAGTGCGGGCGCAGCACAGTCGTCCTCGCCAATCGGCTGTCCCGGCGGGATCAGAGCCTCGGGAGTAGGAAGAAATTCCTTGGGATCCTTGTCGAATCGTTCCAGAAGACCTTGCGCGTAGAGAGGCAGGCGGGAGCGGTGCGTATGGAGGAAACCGAGCGTCGTGGCACTAGTCACCGGCGCTCCCTTCGTATCCGCAGCGAGCGCCAGCAGGCGGCGGAAAACAGCGAGATCGGCGGCTTCCTTCACTTCCCCTGCGAGACCGGCCGGTGCCGGTGCGAACCAGGTTTTTGCGGCCACTGCGGCAATC
>DASYAU010000020.1:0-16078 GCA_036501185.1 Candidatus Korobacter sp.
GTTGTCAAAGACTTGCCGAATCTTTCGGACACCTCCTACATACCCGGAAGTCTTAGATGCGGAATCCGGATTAAGTGATCGTCGCTTGCATCCGAATGCGGCGCCCACGGTTTTGGGGGTGGAGTTGCTGGCGGTGGTCCGGGTTACGTGGGATGGAGGTACCTTCCTAAGCTACTTACCTGCATTTTTCGTAACGTAGTCCGTGCTACGATGCGATTCAGGAACTCTGGATCGCGCAAATGACCAAGAAAATCGCGCTTGTCGCACTGATTCTGCTGGTTGCCATCACCGTTTTTGCATACGCCGCCTGTGGCCGAGCGCGCGGAGACTCCTCTAAAACGGATACAAAGTCAACGCCAGTCGCAAAGCCTGCAGTTGCTGCGCCGCCGGTTGCCACGGCAACCGACGCCAAGGTGCCTCCGGTTGCGCTTCCGGGAACCACCATCCACGAAATCGCCAAAGGCGACACGCTTCCAAAAGTTGTGTCGCACTACCTCAATCAGAGCTCGTACATGACGAAGGCTGAGCTCGCTGATGCCATCCGCAAACAGAACCCGAACCTCGACGCACTCTCGCTGAAAGGCGGCGCCTTGAAGGCCGGGGACTACCTGATCATCCCTGGCTATGATCCGAACCCGACGGCGAGAGCCATACCGGTTTCCAAGGACTTCGAAGTACGCGCGATTTATTTGACGGGTGCCATGGCGGGCGGGGAGCATGGGCTCTCGATTGTCGAGCGCTGGCGTGCGGCCGGCGGGAACGCGGTGGTCTTCGACATTAAGGATAGTGACGGTTCGGTCAGCATCCACTTCGATCATCCCCTGGCGCCGCAGCAGAAGTACACGCCGATCCACAACCTTCCGAAGTACATCCGGTGGCTGCACGAGCATAATTTGCACGTGATTTGCCGGATTGCGATCTTCCGCGACGAGAACATCGCCAACAACCATACCGATTTGACGATCCACTCGGCGAAGACCGGACAGGCCGGCTGGCGCGAAAACGGCAAGCTGGTTTGGACCGATCCGTCGAATCCCGAGGTGCAGGATTACAACATCGCGCTGGCAAAGTACGTCGCGACCGCGGGCGCCGATGAAGTGCAGTTCGATTACGTTCGCTTCCCGGCCGAGGGCGACCAGAAGGACGCTCGGTTTTACTACATGAAGGAGCACCCGGATTGGCAGCGCGCCGACGTCATCGCCCACTTCCTTGAAAAAGCGTATGCGCAGATCCACCCGACGGGCGCGCTTTTCTCGCTCGACGTGTTCGGGGTGATGGCCTGGCAGCGCTCGGTCGATCTCTCGCATACCGGCCAGGACATCGTTCGCATGGCAAAGTTCTGTGACGTGCTTTCGCCGATGATCTATCCGTCACACTTCTTCGGGATGGATGGCTATACGCTTCCCGGCGACGCACCGGAGCACTTCATCGGGGAGTCGATGGAGCGTTTTGGCAAGATCACAGCCGGCAGCGGAGTGGTGCTGCGTCCATGGCTGCAGGCGTTTGGCTGGAAAACCAAGACATACTCGCCTGAATACATTGAGGTACAGGTAAAGACGGCCAAATCGCGCGGGGGCGATGGCTTCTTGTTCTGGAACGCACGCAACGACTACACCAAGCCGTTCGCTGCGATGCCGGAGATGCGGGCGTCGAAAGAGCTGTATTTCCGGGGCGACGAGCTTGGCGAGACCAAAAAGCCGCTTCCCGCCCCCACCCAGGTGGCCCAGTAGGCGCGATTCGTTTTCCAGCTTCGGGCTATCACAATTTCTCATGGGATTGTTGGGGTTATCAGAGCGGGTTTTCTCCCCTATAATTTGCTGTTAAGCTGCTTCGCGATATTCCCCATCGTTCGCCTGCGGTGGAATTGTGTGGAACCGGCGCGGTGGTTTGACCATCCAAGCAATTGCGCCCACGCGCGAAGGAGGCCCTCATGGCCATCCCCAAAACCGAATTCATCTGGCATAACGGTAAAACTATTCCGTGGGACGAGGCACAGCTTCACGTCCTGTCGCACGTGGTGAATTACGGTTCGTCCTTATTCGAAGGCATTCGTTGCTACCAGCAGCCCGGCGGTCCGGCGATCTTCCGCTTGAAGGAACACATGAAGCGGCTGTTGAACTCGGCCAAGATATACCGCATCGACGTGCCATTCTCAATTGACGAGCTCTGCAACGCGGCCGTCGAACTCGTGGGACTGAATAAGGTCTCGCCGTGCTATATCCGCCCGATCGTGCTGCGCGGATACGGCGAGTTGGGTGTGAACCCGATTGGCTGCCCGACCGAAGTCTTCATCGCCAACTACACCTGGGGCAAGTATCTCGGCCACGGAGGACCGGATGAGGGGGTTGATGTCTGCGTCTCTTCCTGGACGCGCTTTGCGCCCAACACGCTGCCGGCCCTGGCCAAGGCGGGCGCGAATTATATGAACTCGCAGCTCATCAAGATGGAAGCGATCTTGAACGGCTACTCCGAAGGCATCGCGCTCGACGCCAATGGCTACGTGAGCGAAGGCTCGGGCGAGAACCTCTTCGTCGTACGCGACGGCAAGATCATCACGCCACCGCTCGGCAACTCGGTGCTACCGGGAATTACCCGCGACACCGTGATCCAGCTCGCCGACAGTCTAGGGATCCCGCTGATCGAGCAGATCGTTCCACGCGAAATGTTGTACATCGCCGATGAAGTGTTCTTCAGCGGCACGGCGGCGGAGATTACGCCCATCCGTTCGGTCGACAAGATCCAGGTCGGTCGCGGCAAGGCGGGCGAGATCACGAAGCAGATCCGTCACGATTTCTACGCCATCGTGAACGGAGAAGCAGAAGACCGCTATGGCTGGCTCACGCCGATCAAACAGCCGGTCGCTGCACGATAGTCCAAGGCGATTAGAGAAGGCGCTCTTGCGGGAGCGCCTTTTCATTTGCGTTGGCGCCGTGGCGGTCGTGAATGCGGTTCTGCCCTCGATTGGCGGGGAATGCGACGGTCAGGCGAGCTGCGGCTGCATGGTATAATCAGCTGTGAATTTGTGTCCTGGAGGACTGTATCGATAAGCGTTTTGTCCGCACCAATGAGCGCATCCGGGCACGCGAACTTCGCGTGATCGATGATGAAGGCAACCAACTTGGAATTCTCACCCCGTTCGACGCGCTCAAGCTCGCCAAAGAAAAGAACCTCGACCTGGTAGAAGTTTCCCCAACCGCACAACCGCCGGTCTGCCGCATCATGGACTTTGGAAAGTTCATGTATCAGCAGGAAAAGCGCGAGCGCGAGGCGAAGAAGCACCAGCATGTCATCACGGTGAAGGAAGTGAAATTCCGCATCAACGTGGATGAGCATGACTACCAGACGAAGAAGAACCACGTGCTCAGGTTCCTCGACGAAGGCGACAAGGTGAAGGCGACCATCTTCTTTCGCGGGCGGGAAATGACGCGGCAGATGCTGGGACGCGAAATCCTGGACCGGCTGATTAAAGACCTTGGCGATAAGGCGATCGTGGAGTTCCGAGCTCGACAGGAAGGCAACACTCTCCACCTGATCCTGGCGCCCCCGAAGGCGACAGGCGGCGGTGGTGGGCAGAAGAAGCCACCCTTGCAGCCACAGCAGGCGAAGCCGCAGCATGCGGCGCCGGCTCCTCCGCAGGAACGGCAAGGGTAAGAAGCAAGCGCGGCAGGCGTTCTTCGACTCCGCACGCTTCGCGTGCTCCGCTCAGGATGACAGGATAGAGAGGGCTGATCGCCGTTAGGCGATATCGGTATTCTCGTGTTTAAATAGAAGAGATGTCCTTATGGCGGCGAAGCTGCTGTGGGGGCCTGGGAAATTATGCCGAAACTTAAGACACACTCCGGCGCCGCGAAGCGGTTTAAGAAGACAGCGACTGGTAAAGTGAAGCGCAGCAAGGCTTTCAAGCGCCACATCCTGACTTCGAAAACCACCAAGAAAAAGCGCCATTTGGATATGGAAGGTTTGGTGAGCAAGGCGGATACTCCGAAAATCAAGCGGATGATCCCTTACTAGCCTCACGGCCAACGTAGCCGAGAGGGCCCGAAACGGAAGTTCCTGAGAGCTGACACCACGGCCGGGAGTTGAGGGCTAGCAAATGCGAGCGAAACGGTAGACCTACCGCCAGCCGCAAAACGAATTGAAAAGGAGCAGCAATGCCTCGCGTAAAACGTGGAACAAAGCGTCGCGCTAAGCGGAAAAAGATATTAGAGCGCGCATCCGGGTATTACCTCACAAAATCAAAGTTATACCGTTCAGCAAAAGAGTCGGTTGAGCGCGCGCTGAAGTTCGCGTATACCGGCCGCAAGCAGAAGAAGCGGCAGTATCGCTCGATCTGGATCGTGCGCATTGGCGCGGCAGCCAAGCTGAATGGGTTGAGCTACAGCCGATTTATCAGCGGCCTGAAGAAGGCCGGCGTGGAACTCGATCGCAAGATGTTGAGCGAAATCGCGATCCACGATCCGGCAGCGTTTACCATCCTGGCGGAGCAGGCGAAGACTGCTTCGACCACGGCTGCAGCGTAGACCGCTCATTCCTTAGATCGTATTTTTCGAGGGCGGCCTGATGGCCGCCCTTTGGCTTTCCTGGCAGGCAGTAGCAGGGGCTGAAGCCCGGAGCAATTGCAAGCCCTAACGGCACGGCTGAAGCCGTGCCCTGATACGAAGCGATGGCTGAACTCTATTCGGTTCCGAAACTCGAAGACTATTCTCCGGCTGCGCTGGATGCGGCCGTCGGCGAACTGCTGACCGCGCTTGACCAGGAGGCTGCGAAGCTTTCCAGCGCGAACGATTGGAAGGCGTTCCGCGATCGCTGGATGAGCCGCAAGAGCGGTGTTCTGGTGCAGATCACCGAGTGGCTGAAACTCGCGCCAAAAGAGCAGAAGCGCGATGTCGGGCAGCGGGTGAATGAGGTCAAAGCTAAGATTGAGGCTGCGGTGGATGCGGCAGAAGCGCGCGTCCAGAGCCAGGCTTCGTCGGCGCGTTTGGTCAGCGAGCGGATCGATGTGACGCTGCCGGGCAATCGTCGGCCGCTGGGAGTGAAGCATCCGGTGCTGCGGGTGATGGACGAGATCGTCGCCGTTTTCAAGGCGATGGGCTACTCGATTGGCGAAGGGCCGGAGGTCGAGACCGACTACTACAACTTCGAGTCCTTGAATTTCCCGCCGAACCATCCGGCGCGCGATACGCAGGACACCCTGTTCATCGCTGGTCAGGAGCAGAAACCGCAACGCGATCGGTTGCTGATGCGGACGCATACTTCGCCAGTGCAGATACGGACGATGGAGAAGGTGAAGCCGCCGGTGCGGATCGTGATTCCCGGCAAAGTGCACCGCAATGACGCGCTGGATGCGACGCACTCGCCGGTGTTTCACCAGGTGGAGGGGCTTTGCGTGGATACGAACATCACCTTCAGTGATCTGAAGGGCACACTCGATCACGCGTTCAAGAGCTTGTTCGGATCCGCGGTGAAGACGCGTTTTTATCCGTCGTTCTTCCCATTCACTGAGCCGAGCGCCGACATGCAGGTGAGCTGCATTTTCTGCGGCGGCAAGGGCTGCCGGACGTGCAAATTCAGCGGGTGGATCGAGCTGCTCGGTTGCGGGATGGTGGATCCCAATGTGTTCGAGTTCGTGAAAGACAACGGATACGATCCGGCGAAGGTCAGCGGGTTCGCCTTCGGCATGGGAGTGGAGCGGATTGCGATTTTGAAGTATGGCGTGGACGAGATTGCGAAGTTCTATCTCGGCGATGTGCGGTTCCTGGAGCAGTTCGGCTAATTACCTGAAGGTTGGGCGATGGTGCCGGCTACGAGTTTCCAATGATTGCTCTGGTGCACCCAAAGCCGCATGAATTCCAGCGAGATGGTGAACTGGTCGGAAACGTATTCGCCGCGGCAAATGACGACCGCGGTCTGGCCAAAGTTGATGATCTTTGAATTTTTCCATTGGACGGACTTAATGCGGCCGCCGCAGGTGGGAGCGTACATCTCCATGATCCGCGCCTTGGCGAAGAAGGGTTGTCCATCGGAGAGCAGGAGCATTTTGTCGTGGAGTAGCTCGTCGAGGGTTTTGGGGTCGTAATGAAGTTGAGCGAGACGGAGGCGTTCCTCAACTTTTTGGATTTCGACTTCGACAGGCATTCAGACCTCGACTGAGTACGGCCACAAGGGTTACATCGGCGCTTGGTCGAGTTCCAAGCGATGGGCACTTGAGAAATCATGAGAATCATTCCCAGTTGGATACGAGACTTTGTTGAGACCAGTGCCAGCGACCGCGAACTCGCCGAGGCGCTGACACACGCCGGCATTGCGGTGGAGTCCGTCGCCGAAGAGCAAGGCCAGACAGTGTACGAGATGGACCTGACGACCAATCGCGTGGACGCGATGAACCACTATGGAGTGGCGCGTGAGGTCTCCGCAATCTACGAGGTCGATCTCAAGCCGGTTTCCCCGAGGCTGCCGAAAGCCGAGGGCCAGCCGAGCTTCAAAATCGAATTGCAGGATGTCGCGGGATGTCCGCGGTATACCGCGCAGATCATTCGCGCAGTGAAGATCGGTGCTTCGCCCAGGAAGGTGAGTGAGAGGCTGGAATTGCTGGGGTTGCGGGCGATCAATAACATTGCCGATTCCAGCAACTACGCACTGTTCGAGATCGGCCATCCCACCCACGCATTCGACCTCGATACGCTGGAGGGCGGGAAGATCGTGATTCGCCGCGCACGTGAAGGCGAAACCCTGAAGACGCTCGACGGTGAAGTGCGCAAACTCACGCCGCAGGACCTGGTGATTGCTGATGCAGTGAAAGCGGTCGCCCTGGCGGGGGTGATGGGCGGATTCGACACGATGATCACAGAAAAGACGAAGAACGTGCTCATCGAGTCGGCATGGTTCGACCCAGCAACTGTTCGGCAAACGGCCAAGCGCCTGGCGATGCATACAGACGCGTCCCACCGTTTCGAGCGTGGAGCTGATTACGGCGCGACGCCGCTGGCTTGCGATCGGTTGGCAGAGTTGATCCTGACGAGCGCGGGTGGAACCTTGGATGGCGGGAAAATCGATGCCGTGGCAGATAAGCGACAGAAGCGGGTGATCGCACTACGCGCGAGCGAGGTCAAGCGGCACCTCGGACTGGAACTGCCGGAAGCGGAGATCCAGCGGATCCTGCGGCGGCTTGGGTTCGCGGTGAACGGTGCGTCGGTGGAGGTCCCAAGCTGGCGGCTGGACGTGGAGCGCGAGATCGATGTGATCGAGGAATTGGCGCGGATTCGCGGGTTCAATAATTTTCCCAACACGCTGCCTTCGTTCGGCGGAGGCGTGATCGAACTGCCGGACGAGCAGAAGCGGGCAAAGGTCCGCGAGACGCTGCTGGCGCTGGGGTACAACGAGGCGATCTCGCTCACGTTCGTTTCCAAGGAAGATGCTGCGCAGTTCGGCGGAGGGGAGCCGCTGGCGATCGCCAACCCACTGAACGAGGAGCAAGGGTACCTGCGAACTTCGCTGGTGCCGGGCATGCTCGGGATGATCGCGTACAACCTCAATCGTGGGAACACGGATGTGCGGCTCTTCGAGTCGGGCGACGTGTTCGAGAAGTCCGGGGAGGGCTTCGAGGAACGGCGGCGGCTGTGCTTCGCCGCGACGGGGAACACGGTTGACGGCTCGGTCCACGGCAAAGCAAAGCCGGTGGACTTTTTCGACCTGAAGGGCGATGTCGAAGACTTGCTGGAGGCGTTTACCCATCGAACGGTGCAATTCGACAACCAGGTGCCGGAGTACTACCATCCCGGGCGCGCGGCGCGAATTCTGCTGGACGGCACCGCCATAGGCTATGTCGGCCAGTTGCACCCATCCGTGGCCGAGGGCCGCAAGATGAAGCAGGACGTGTATCTCGCGGAGATTCAGCAGGAACGGCTCTTCGAGCACTCGTTGCGGCAGCCCCGGTTTGCGGCTATTTCGCGCTACCCGGCAGTGGAACGCGATTTTTCCTTCGTCTTTGATGACGCCGTCACATTCGAGCGGGTGCTACAGGCAGTCAACGGACTTGGTATCGCGGAATTGGTCAGCTTCAAGGCGGTGGAGATCTTCCGCGGCGGATCGGTGCCGGCAGGGAAGTATTCGTTCCTGGTGCGGGCGGCCTTCCAATCATCCGAGCGCACGCTGCGCGATGAAGAAGTGGCAGGATGGTCGGGACAGATCATCGCGACGCTACAGGGATTGGGCGGAACGCTGCGCGGGTAATGTAAACCCAGGTTTCGAAAACCGCGAAACCTGTGGCACCCGCATCTTCTCTCACTATCCACAGAAAATGTTGCGTGATTAGGAACGTGTGGTTTCGCCGCTCGCGTTGTGCGCTATACTGCGCTCGAAGATCATATTTTCCCCCGAGGATGATGCAAGGCATGTCGGCAAAAGTCGAAGAAGCTCCGTTGTTGACCGGGAATGATCAGGATTTCCAGTCGTTAGAAGAAAAAGTTTACCGGACAATCGAGTTGCTGAAAGCAGCCCGCGAAGCGAAGGCAGCGGTGGAACGCGACAACGCGCGCTTGCGGGAGCAACTTGAGACGCGTGAGGAAGAGTTGGACACGTCGAAGCAGGAGTTGATCACCCTGCGCAAGGAACGCGAAGAAGTACGTGGCCGCGTGGAGAAGATGCTCAAGCAGATCGAGCAGATCGCGGCGGAAGCAGAATAACCACGCGAACGAGCGCAAATTCGGCGCTCGTCGGGGACCCGGCAGGGGTCGGTATTAGTAAGACGTTGCGGTAGGCTAGCCGCAACGAGGGCTGAACCCGCAGGAAACATCTGCCGTCTGGCTCGGATGGCGGATGGAACGGTCTGGCGACCGCGAAACACGCATGGCAGATACGAGGGAGAAACAGTTGACTCAATCGAACGGATCCGTCCGCGTTGAGATCTTCGATCAGGCCTACAACTTGCGCGGCTCCGATGCCGACTACATCAATCGGCTGGCGGAGTACGTTGACACCAAGATTCGGCAGGTAGCGCAGCAGGCTTCCACCGTGGATTCCACGCGGCTGGCGGTTCTAGCGGCGCTCAACATTGCCGATGAGTTCCTGACCATCAAGCGGAAATACGACTCCGTCTCGGGCGATTTCAGCGAGCGAGCTTCGCACCTTTCGGGCGCGCTGGACGAAATCCTCAGCGAGTCGCGTTTGGCCGGATAGGTTCAGTTGTCCTCGACCGAGGCGGCGCCTGTTCGCCGCATCGCGTCCGGTGTGACGACCCATCTGTTCCTTTATCAGAGACTCTGCTTTCGCGATACATTCTTGCCGAGAGCCTTCGTGCGACGTACTTTCGCGGCGGTGGTCTTATGGCTGGCGGTAACGGGTGTTGCGTCCGCGCAATGGATGGGAAGACAGACGGGCTGTTACGCCGATCAGATCGCAGCGAATCCAAATCGCCCGACGGTGGCGAACCCCGCCGATGTCACGCAGTACGGGGTTCTGGAACTGGAGTACGGGTGGGACCATCTTTGGCCGGTGCACGAGGTAACCCAAACCTCGACTGGCGGTCTCCTGAAATTCGGTCTTCTGTGTGATATTGAACTTCGCTGGAACACCACTTCATACCTTTCACAAACAGATGTGAGCGGGACGCACAGTACTTTTGGCGGCAACTGGCTTGGGCCACAAGTACGGTTCTATCGGCAGACCCAGCACGTTCCTTCGATGGCCATCAGCTATGCCGTGAAAATTCCTTCCGCGAGCACGATCGACGGGCTGGGTACAGGCCGCGTCGATCACGCCGTGACCTTTCTCGCCAGCAAAGACATCGCAAAGTTTCACTTCGATGCTAATGCGACAGAGCTATGGATAGGGCGCGCCGGAGAACGCAGATTCGATGAGAATCAACAGCTAAACCTGGCCATTACCCACGGGATCGCTGGCGGGCTGCAGATTCAAGGGGAGCTCTATGGCGACACGCGGCTGAACGCGATGAGCCCGGGCTTTGTTTCGTCGCTTTGGGCACTCAGCTACATCGTGGTGCCGAGGTTGGTGGTGGATGGCGGCTACGAACTGGGGGTGACGGCCGGCGGCCCGCATCGGCACGTCTTCGGCGGACTAACGTATTCCATCGCAAATCTCTATCCAGGCTGGCGGCACCGCCCGCGGACATCCGCTGTTTCCCATCCCTGAGAACTGGCCAATCCCCGAGAACCGCACTTTTCGGGTGCTCTCGCGGGTTACACTAATGCAACCATCATGAAAATCGGCGAGGCCATACGCATTTCCCTGGCATCACTGTGGTCCAACAAGCTGCGCTCCGTTCTCACGCTGCTTGGGGTGGTCATCGCAGTGGCTTCGCTCATCGCGGTGGTCACGTTCGTGAACGGCATTAACGGCTACGTCGCCGAAAAGATCTTCAATCTCGGTGCCGATGTTTTCATCATCAACAAAACCACGAACGCCATCACCAATGTTGACGAGTACATCGACGGGCTGAAGCGCAAGGACATCCGCATAGATGACTACGAGGCAGTGGTCGAGGGCTGTGTGGCCTGCAAGTATGTTGGCGCGAGCGCTCCAACGACCACTGGCAATGTGAAGTACGCGGAGGTGAATAGCACCGACACGAATATTCGCGGTTGGACAGCCAGCATGAACCCGATTTACGACCTCGACATGACCCTGGGACGCAGCGTCAACGAGGCTGATGTCAACAACGCTTCCCCTGTGGCCGTGATCGGTGCCGACGTCCAGGAAAATCTCATGACTGGCGTCGACCCGATCGATAAGGAAATCCGCGTGGACGGACGCCTGTATCGGGTGATAGGCGTTGGCAAACCGCGGGGAAAAACGCTCGGCCAGAGCCAGGACAACTGGGTGATCCTGCCGATTTCGACATGGTTCAAGGCCTACGGTACGCAAGGCCAGAGCCTTCGAATCTGGGTGAAGGCGTATGGGGTAGGCACTCCGCTAACCACTGCGATGGATGAAACCCGCGTGATCATGCGTTCCCGACGACACGACCGCGCGGGCCAGCCGGACAGCTTCGCCCTCGATACGAACCAGAGCTTCCTGAGCATCTGGTCAGCCATAAGCTCCAGTTTCTTTCTTGTCATGATCCTCATTGCTTCCATCGCTCTCATCGTGGGCGGCATCGTGATCATGAACATCATGCTGGTGGCGGTTACGGAGCGTACGCGTGAGATCGGCATCCGCAAAGCCATGGGTGCGCGCCGCGCTGATATCCTCCGCCAGTTCCTGATCGAAGCCACGGCGCTGGCGTTGCTCGGCGGAGTACTCGGCGTCACCGGAGGAATTGGCATTGCAAAAGGCGTCACCGCCCTGATCGGCATGCCTTCGGCGATTCGCATCTGGACGGTATTTGCAGGCCTCGGCCTGGCTGCATCCGTGGGAATTTTCTTTGGCGTGTATCCTGCCAGCAAGGCATCGAAGCTGGATCCGATTGCGGCCCTGAGGTTCGAACTGTAAATGGCGAAGCGCAGCGAATACGGTGAAGTGATCCGGATGGCGAAGGAGACCCTCTGGAACAATAAGCTGCGCTCCGGCCTCACCATCCTCGGCATCGTGATCGGGATCATGATGGTGATCCTCATCTCGTCGGTGGTGCGCGGCCTCAACCAGAACGTGCAGGATATGGTCGCCTCCATGGGATCGAATATCATCTTCGCGTTCCACATAGAGCCGTTCAATTTCGGCCGCCCCACGGCGGAGATGCTGAACCGCAAAGAGCTCACGCTCGAAGACGCGATGGCAATGAAAGACCTGCCACATGTGAAGTCCGTATCGGCTGGCATTCGCTACGTTCTGCCGCAGTTCAACACTGGCTCGTACAGCGTGAAGTACAACGGGCGCCGTACACGCAACACCATTCTCGAAGGCGATACCGCCAGCATCAAGGACGTGTTCGACCTCAACATTGCCTCGGGCCGCGCTTTTAGCGAAACCGACGACGAGCAGCGGAATACGGTCATCATGGTCGGGCATGACACGGCGGAAACGCTCTTCGGCCACGACGATCCCCTTGGCAAGGAAATCAACATTGAAGGCCAGCTGTTTACCGTTGTGGGGGTGGTGGGGCGGCAGAAAAGCGCATTCAGTGGTGGCTCCAATCCTGAAGACAACGTCGTCTACTTCCCGTATTACACGTTCAAGAAGCTGCATCCTGAGTTAAAGCAGAACTGGATCAGCGTGAAAGCCACGTCGCAGGCCGACATGCCGAAGGCGATTGACGAAATGCGCGACCTGCTGCGACGCCGGCGCAAACTGGCCCCGAATCAGCCCGACAATTTCGCGGTATTCAGCCAGGACGTCCTGACAGATGTGTGGAACCAGCTCACCGGAGGCATCTTCGTCTTTATGTTTGCGGTGGCCAGCGTCGCACTGATCGTCGGCGGTGTCGGGGTGATGAACATCATGCTCGTGTCCGTCACTGAGCGGACGCGAGAAATCGGCGTTCGCAAAGCGATTGGCGCGCGGAAGGGCGACATCCTGTTGCAATTCACGCTGGAGGCAGTCGCGCTCACTGCGGCTGGTGGCATTCTCGGTGTGGGTCTTGGTTCGCTGTTGACGGCCATCATCCCGCTGGTGTTCCCGCGTCTGCCGGCAAGTGTCTCGATCTTTTGGGTTGCGATCTCCACCAGCGCGTCGGCCTTGATTGGCCTCGTGTTCGGCATCTACCCCGCGTGGAAGGCGGCCAACCTCGATCCCATCGAGGCGTTGCGCTACGAGTGATACCCTGAAGCGTCCATGATCTACCTGCTGCGTTTTCTGGAGGCGCTCACGGTTGCGGGTGCGTTGGGCGGCACGGCGTATTACGCGCTATGTCTCTGGGGAGCCGTTCATTTTTTGAATGAAAGCGCGGGGCTTGATGGGTATACGCCCCCGGTCAGCATTCTCAAGCCTCTCAAGGGCGCTGATCCCGCGATGTACGCGGCCTTTCGCAGCCATTGCCTGCAGGATTATCCCGAGTACGAACTCGTTTTCGGCGTGGCCGATTTGCAGGACCCGGCGGCCGGTGCCGTGCGCCAGTTGCAGCAAGAATTTCCCGAGCGCGTGATCAAGCTCGTGCAATGCTCTCCGGATGCGGGGACTAACCGGAAGGTCGCGACATTGGCAGAAATGCTGCCGAGTGCGCGTTATCGGCACTTGCTAATTAACGATAGCGATATCGAAGTCGAGCCCAATTACCTGCGCGAAGTTCTGCGGCCGATGCAGGACACGCGTGTGGGGATAAGCACCGCTCTCTATCGCGCCGCGGCGGGCGGCACGCTGGGGTCGAAGCTCGAGGCGGTCGGCATCGCAACCGACTTCATGGGCGGCGTGCTATCGGCGCGAGAAATCGAGGGCGGCCTGCATTTCGCGCTTGGATCCACACTGGCCTTCCCGCGCGACGTGCTGGAAGAAATCGGCGGCTTCACCCCCCTGCTCGATTATCTCGCGGACGACTATGAACTCGGCGCGCGAATCTCGAAGGCCGGATACAAAGTCGCGCTGGCAAAAATTGTGGTCGAAACTCACTTGCCCGATTATTCGTGGGCGCGCTTCTGGTCACATCAGCTTCGATGGGGCCGCACCATCCACGACAAGCGCAAAGGAGGGTACTTCGGCGTGCTCTTCACGTTTGGCTTGCCTTGGGCAGCGCTTGCCGTGCTCGCGGCTTGGGGGGCGTGGTGGTCGTGGTTGTTATTTGCGGTGGTGTTCTGCGCCCGCTATGCGCTCGCGCTTACGCTGTCGCTGCCGGTATTGCACGATCGAAAAGGTTTCCGCAACCTGTGGCTGGTGCCAATCCGCGATTTTGTCGCAATGTTGCTGTGGGGGTGGACGTATTTCAGCGATGAGATCGAATGGCGCGGGGAACGTTTTCGATTACGCGACGGTAAATTGGTACCTCTGCACTAGCTGCCGTACTTCTCGACGATGGCAGGTTCGCTCTCTTCACTTGGCGGAGTGAGTCTTTCGGCGACGATGCGTCCGCCGGCGGTAAAGCGATAGAGCTCGCCACGCCATTCGAAGGTGCTACTCGTGTAGCTGCCCGCCCAAGTGAAGAAGCCGATCAGGTCACGTAGCGGATAGAGCCAGCAGAGCCAGAGCGCGCGGCGATCGCCAATTACCCAGCCGCCAACGATTGCGCTCTGCAACGTGCGATTCAGCCATGCCCAAGCGAAGAGCGCCCACCCGAGTGTCCAGTGGCCCATTGCTCCCGCGGCCATCAGGCCGAGAATTCCGAACGGGATCGCGAACGTGAGACCTGTGCCGAGGTGCCCTTTCGGACGCGAGTGGCGTGTGCTTTGCATCCAGCGGAGTTGGTCGCCGAAAGTGCGTGCGAAGGACCGAGTCGCTAGCACGTGGCCAACGGTTACTTGCGAAAGCACCACTTCGTATCCGGCCCGCGAAATCAGGTTCCCCAGAACGAAATCATCGGAATAATAATCGGACGTCGCGCGGATTCCGCCGATCGCCTCAAGCGAGTCGCGGCGCACGGCCATTACCGCGCCTAAAGCGAACTTCATGCCTTCGAGCATGTCGGCCACCATCACGCCCGATGGCATCTCCACCGACATTCCCAAGGCCTCAATCGAAGACCAGAATTCGGGTGCCGGAATGCCTTCATACATTGCGGTCACGCAACCGACCTTCGGGTTTATGAGCGGCGGAACGATGTTGCGGATGAAGTCCGGCTTCACCATGATGTCGCTGTCGGTGATGATGAAGTGCGAATTGCGCGAAGCCGCGATCATGCGGTCGAGCGAAAACACCTTGGCGTTGTGCCACTGCGGATCGCCGGAGATGACGATGCTCGCACGAACCGTCGGATATTTTTTGCGCAGTCTCTCTACCGTACGCAAGGCCGCATCGTTTCGGCTGCGCGCACCAAAAATGATCTCGAACTCGGGGTAATCCTGGCGGAAGTAGCTCTCGAGATTTTCGTATAGCCGGGGCTCGGCGCCGTGCACCGGCTTGAGCAAGGTGACCGGGGGAAGTTCGGCGTCGCTGCATACCCGCAACTCAGTGCGCGTCTTCCGTGCCCGGTGCTGGTGGCGCAGTGCGGCGACCAACACCAGGAAAAAAAAGACGGTTGAGCTGATTGTCCCGAGGCCCGCGAGAAAGAGAAACATCGTTCGGGACGCAATCAGGGCCGCGACCAGGCCAACGATTGCGATGTGCATAAACCCTCCCGATTATAGACGCGAAACTCAGGCCCACGGAGGCACAATGGAGATGAAGAATACGTCATCGGGCACGAACGGGCTAGTTTATTTCGAACTCGTGAGTCGCTGTCCTTATTGTGGGCGGTTGCTGAGAAGCAACTTTCCGCCACTGTGCGCGATTTCGTAGTAGGGGCCTAACTTTTCAACGGTGGACGCTTTGTCTTCCTCGGTCCACACGAAAATTCGCTGCGAGCCCGCCCACAACTGTCGAAAGGAATCGTCCGTCTCGAAAATCGGCGGGGCGTCAGGATAAAGAGCGCCGTTATACACGTTTCCATGTTCACGATTGTTAATGATGTGAATCAGTTGGTGAGTGTAAAAATTCAGCGTCGAGGCTTCTTCATACGGCCCGTTCACGACAATGACGTCACCCGGCTGCCACTGCCGCTCAATGGCTTGCGCCAGCACCTTTGATGAAAGAATCGGAGCGAAGTCGATGAAGCCGGTGTGGACCGTGAAAAGCACCGGGATCATCATGATGGCAAGTGCCCAGTTTCCGGCGCCGCTTCGGTGCTTCCAACGCAGCCACAGGTTTGCCAGAGTGCCAATGCAGAATGATCCAGCGAAGAGCGCCATCGGGAAACGGAAGAGTCCGATCGCTCGCGGCGTCAGGTCGAGCACGTGGCCCAACGACATGGCGTAATCATTCGGATTCTTCTTTAGGAGGTCGTAAAGGTCCGTGCCGGCTGGGACGGATTCCGAGAGATGCAGAATGTATGCTGCGCCGATCGCCGCAATCAGGCCCGCGGCGGCCAGGCACGCCGAACCGACAATTCCCCATTTGCGCAGCGAACTATGCTCGGGTGAGTCGCACTCAGCCACGAGCCAGTCACCAACGATCAGCGCCATCGCAGGAAGCGCAGGAATCGTGTAGTACTCCTGGCGGGTGGAGA
>DASYAU010000021.1:0-23571 GCA_036501185.1 Candidatus Korobacter sp.
AAAAGTACGAACGGGCGCTATCGACACTCCAAAAGGTAGAGCCGCCGAAGGAAGGCTGTGCCTATGAATACTGGTCGGCAGTGGCATCTTCCTTGATGGGTCTCGAGAAGTTTGACGAAGCGCTCGAAATAGCAGTGGATCTCCACGCCGCCGTCGCGTGGGTAGAGAAGCAGGCCAGATTGATTGGACTTCGGGAACCGCTTACAACCGAAGAAAGTAAATGGATTGAGGCGATTGGCGAAGCAGCGGTAGCGTCGATCGCTGTTGCGAAGCAGAGAAGCCTGTTGCTCATAACCGATCAACTAGCGTTAGCGGAAATCGCCAGGCAAAACGGAGCTGTACGAGGGGTCCACTCACAAGCGGTTCTCATGTACCTGCTTTCAGAAAAGAAGCTAGACGTGGATACGTACAATCGAGCAACCATCAAGCTGATTGAAGCCGGTTATTCATTTATCAGAGTCGACGACGTACAACTTTATTCCGTCATTGTGCAGGAGCAATTTCAAATCAGCGTTCGACTCAAGCAAATCTTCGGAACGCTCGAATCCGCGTCAATCGATTTAAAATCGGCTTGCCTGGTGGCGGCAGGACTGATCCGAAAGCTATATTTGGAGCCCTTACCGGACGAGATTCGGGAACCGCTCTTGTTCTTTATTCTCGACACAGTCGCGCGGAATCATCCGAAATTTGAAGTTCAGAGACTGATCCGGACATTCCTGAGAATGCAAATGAGCCACCTCCTCTCGCCGCAGTATCGACTGATCGAGCGGTCTCTGGATCGGTGGTGAGATAATTCGGGAACAGACGAAAAAATCTCTATTTTCTATCCGCGCGTGACCCGTCTGCCTCAGCCGCCGCCCCCGCGGCGGGTGGCCCACATCCCTCTCACTCTTTAGCTGTCCGCCCCACCACAACTCTGGGTGCCCCACTTCTCGCGTGCGTTTCGCGAGAAGTGGGGAGTCGAATCCTGACGCGGAGCTCGATGGAAAATTCGGGGGCAATTCGGGGCAATTCGGGGACAGACGTAATAATCCCCATTTTTTTCGCCATCACGCCGGGTGCCCCATCCTAGATCGCCTCTTTTGGCGAGCTAGGGTGGGTCTAATGAGCCGCGCCGTAGGCGCATCATCCCGCATCACCCTCCCCCGCGTCGCTTCTCACTCTTTCCCGAAGACTCGGATCCAGGTGGTTCACGGAATGGCTCCACCGCGATGCGCTCGTAAACCACTTCCACCACGGTCAGCTCTTCTGTACCGCCTGGCGCTCTAAGAACGACGCTGTCGCCCTCGGCCGACTTGAGCAGCGTGCGACCCAGCGGCGACATCCAGCTGATGTGGTTGCGCTCGAGATCGACCTCGTCGGCGCCTACGATGCTCACCACCCGCTCCACCCCCGCGGCATTCGCATAGCGCACCGTTGCTCCGAAGAAAGCCCTCGTCGCCGCCTGCCCCGATCGATTCCGTTCCGGGTCCACCACCTCCGCCGCTTCAATGCGCTTGCTGAGAAACCGAATCCGCCCATCAATCTGCCGCAGCCGACGCTTGCCGTACTGGTAATCCGCGTTTTCACTCCGATCGCCATTCCCGGCCGCCCACGTCACCACCTCCACCACCGCCGGACGCTCCCGCGTCAGCAAAAACCGGTGCTCATCTTTCAGCCGCTCCAGCCCACCCGGCGTGATGTAGTTCTTCCCGCGAATCGCGGGCTCATTCCGTGGCGGTCTTCTCGTAGAGTCTTTTCGTATCACGTCGTCGTTCCCAGTCTCCCAATGTATCGCGGATGAACGCAACCCGTGAAGCCCGGGCAATCCCGCAAACAGACGGGACATCGGGAACAATCGACCCTTGTCATTGCGAGGCGCCGCATTTGCGCCGCGGCAATCCCGCGAATGCCTCAATCGGAATCGCCGCCACCAGGCTCTTCGGGATCAGTACTAGCCAACAGTTGCAGAATCCTGCAACTGTAAGCGCGGCGCCGCACCCCATGCAAACCCCACTTCCGCACCGAAAAACGCGTCTTTTTGCCACTTTTTAGCGTTTTTCGTCATTTCCGCATAAGCCACTCGCGACCCCCCTCAAACCCGCATAAACAGCGGCTCCCAACCGCTTCCCACCCAAACCTCCTCCGCATCTCCGCGTCTCCGTGGTAGGTTTTCGATGTCTCAGAGGCGCCTCAAACCGCCCCTCACCCCCCCAAAAACCACTCAAAAATGCCCAATTTCCGCTCGGAACCGCCCCCAAATTTCCATTCTTTTCCTGAAACCTGACACCTGACACCTGAAACCCGCCCCCCGCGACATGCAACAATACCCACGTGTTCCGCGCCCTCCTCCTCCTCGCAGCCCTCACAACCGCAGCCCCCGCCCAGACCTTTCGCGACGTCCTCCCCATCCTCCAAACCCACTGCCAGGCCTGCCACCAATCCAACGGCATAGCTCCTATGCCCTTAACAACTTACGAGGAGGCGAAGCCCTACGCCGACGCAAAAGCGCGCCGTCCAGACGAAGCGAATGCCGCCCTGGTTCGCCGATCCGCGTTACGGACACTTCTCCAACGACCCATCCCTCTCCGACGCCGAGATCCAAACCATCGTCAAATGGGCCGATTCGCACGCTCCCAAGGGAATTCTCGACGATTCTCCGAAAATTCAAGGCATTTTCAAAGGCTGGCAAATCCCCCAGCCCGACCAGGTCTTCACCCTGCCGGTTCCTGTGAACCTGCCCGCAAGTGGCGATATCCAATACACTTACGAGATCGTCCCGACACACTTCCGCGAGGGCCGCTGGGTGCAGATGTCGCAGGTCAAGCCCACCGCGCCCGGAAATGTCCACCACGCAGTGGTTTACATCCGTCCGCCAAACTCCACTTGGCTGCGCGACGCCCCCATCGGTAAACCCTTTACCGCCAACGACATGGTCGACCCAAGGATGCACGCCGACGCCCTCGCCACCACCGCCGACATGCTCCTCGTCTACGCCCCCGGCAGCTCTCCCGACCGCTGGCCCGCGTCCATGGCCAAGTTCATCCCCGCCGGCAGCGATTTAGTCTTCCAGATGCACTACACCACGAGTGGCAAATCCACCACAGATCAGACTTCTATAGGTATTATTTTCAGCAAGTTGCCTCCAAAGCAGCGCGTCATCACCCTTCAGCTCACCAATCACAGCTTCGTCATCCCGCCCGAAACCGACAACTACGACGTCTACCAGCGCGGCACCCTCCCCCACGACTGCCTCCTCCTAAGCTTCTTTCCTCACATGCACTTACGGGGAAAAGCCTTCGAATACGACATCGTGAAGCCAAATGGCGAAATCGATCCGCTCCTAAAAGTCCACTACCACTTCCACTGGCAGCTAAGTTACCGCCTGTCAATACCTTTGCCGCTAAAAGCCGGTACAGTCCTCCTCGCCAAAGCCACCTACGACAACAGCGATAACAATCCCCACAACCCAGACCCAACCAAATCAGTAACTTGGGGCGGCCAAACCTACGAAGAAATGATGGTCGGCTTCTTCGACATAGCCGTTCCCGCAACCATGGACAAAGACGACTTCTTCCGCCGTAATTAAAGCCGCATGGCAAACTAGTACGGAATGTCTCAGGATTCCCGCGCAGCCTTCCGCTCTCCGTCCTTTCGCTACTTCCAGTTAGCGCGGTTCCTGGTGGTTTCCGCCATGGAGATGCAGTCGGTGGCGGTAGGCTGGCAAGTCTATGAAATCACAAGGCGTCCGCTGGATTTGGGCTTAGTTGGCCTGGCCCAATTCCTCCCCGGAATCCTTCTTTTTCTCCTCGCAGGCCATACGGCAGACCGGTTTCCGCGCCAGCGAATCGTCGCCGTGTGCTACTGCGGATTCGCCCTCTGCTCGCTGATGTTGTTTAGTTTCAGCGTTCACGGAATTACCGCGGTTCGACCAATTTACGTAGTTGTTACCGGCATCGGGATCGTGCGTGCTTTCAATGGACCGGCCGGACAATCCCTGATGCCACAACTCGTTCCGGCAGAAGATTTTCCCAACGCAGCCGCTTGGGGGTCATCGGTTTTCAATATCGCAATCATCCTGGGGCCGGCGCTCGGTGGTGTGCTCTACGGATGGACCGGTGGAGCGAAGTATGTCTATTTGATCGCGGCGATCGCGTTTATCTTCGCGTTTGTGTCCGCGCTTTTCATCAAGATCCGCGTGCAACAGCGTCCTCGCAGAAATGCTTCGCTTCGAACTGTGCTCGCCGGGTTTGATTATCTCTGGCACAACCAGATCGTGCTGGGTGCGATCTCGCTCGACCTATTCGCCGTCCTGCTAGGCGGAGCGGTGGCGCTGTTGCCCGTCTACGCGCGCGAGATCTTGAACGTCGGCCCGTGGGGTTTGGGCGTTTTGCGCAGCGCGCCCGGAGTGGGTGCGGTCCTGATGGCGCTGCTGCTTGCGCATCGCCCATTGCGGCGGCGGGCTGGCGCGATCATGTTGTGGTGCGTGGCGATGTTTGGCGTCGCGACGACGGTCTTTGGACTTTCACGCAACGTGCCGCTCTCGCTGTTCGCGCTGCTGATGGTTGGTTCGAGTGACATGGTGAGCGTGATCGTCCGCTCCACGCTGGTGCAACTCAATACGCCGGACGAGATGCGCGGGCGGGTAAGCGCGGTGAACATGCTTTTTATTGGCGCGTCGAATGAGTTCGGTCAATTTGAGAGCGGCATCACCGCGCAGTGGCTGGGCACAGTGCCTGCGGTGGTGTGGGGTGGAATCGGAACGCTGGTCGTCGTCGCGGCGTGGGCGCTGCTGTTTCCAAAGCTGCGCCGCGTGGACTCGTTGACTGAGCAAGTCATCGCGGCTGAGGCTGCGGTCACAGCAGATCCAAGTTGAGAAGGACGATGGCGAATCCTGATCCAGCTCATCTGCGCGCGAATTACGACCGCATCGCGGGGGAGTATACCGCGCATATCTACAACGAACTCGATGGCAAGCCATTTGACCGTGAGTTGCTGCGACGGTTTGCGGATTCGCTGCCGCCGGGCGGAGAAGTTTGCGACTTGGGCTGCGGGCCAGGTCACGTTGCGCGCTTTTTGCGGGAGGCGGGCGCAAACATCTTCGGTATGGATCTTTCGCCGGCGATGGTGGCCGAAGCGCGGCGGTTAAATCCCGAGATTCGCTTCGAGACGGGCGATATATTTGCGCTGCCCTTGGCCGATCGTTTGCTGGCGAGCATCGTGGCGTTCTACTCAATGGTGAATTTCCCTCCCGCGTCGCTTTCGGCGGCGTTCCGCGAAATGCGACGCGTGCTGATGGCGGATGGCCGCTTGTTGATTGCCTTCCATCTTGGGGATGAGACGATCTCGCCGGGAGAGCTCTGGGGGCAGGCGGTCTCGCTCAATTTCTATCTCTTTCCGACGGCGATAGTTCGGGAGGCGCTTGAGGCCAGTGGGTTTGACATCGAGGAGGTGCTCGAGCGCGAACCGTATGCGCCGGAGGTGGAACACCAATCGAGGCGAGCGTACATCCTGGCGCGAGCGGTATAGCGGCTGTCCAGCGACGAACAGTTGCTGGCGGACGCGGACAGAAGATTGCGGGATTCGTCTAGTGTTATCAATCACTTAGCTTGGCCGGAGACGTGCTCTGGAGATGAGCTTCGGAGCTGCCATGAGGAATTTCCTGCAGGACGTCCGTTACGGTTTCCGCATGCTGCGCAAGAGCCCGGCATTCAGCGTTGTAGCGGTACTGACTCTGGCGCTGGGGATAGGCGCGAATACCGCGCTGTTCTCGGTGGTGAATGCGGTGCTGTTGAACCCGCTACCGTATCCGCATCCGGAGCAGTTAGTGGCACTGCATGCGAGCAAGCCGAATTTTCCATACGGATCGATTTCGTATCCGAACTTTCTGGACTGGCAGAAGGAGAACCACAGCTTTTCGGCGATGGCGGTGGAACGTTCGCTAGTGTTCAACCTGACGGGTTCGGGAGATGCGGAACAACTGTTTGGGCAGTTTGTAACGTCGAATTTTTTCCCGATCCTGGGAACCCACGCGAAGCTGGGTCGGACGTTCGTGCAAGGGGAAGACAGGATCGGCGGACCGCCGCTGGTGGTGATCAGCGAAGTGCTGTGGCAGAGGAAGTTTGCGTCGGCGCCGGATATCGTGGGGAAGCCGATCACGCTGAATGGCGCGTCATACACGGTGATTGGCGTGCTTCCGGCAGACTTTACGATGCCCCTGTCGTATTACCAGCGCGCGGATTTGTATGTGCCGATGGGGCAGTTCGAGAAGAACGCATTGGCGCATCGCGATTGGGGATTGGGAATTCACGGGATCGGCCGATTGAAGCCGGGGGTGAGTTTCGAGCAGGCAAAGGCCGACATGGATGCGGTGGCGCGGGCGCTGGCTCTGGAGTATCCCGAGGCCGACAAGGACACGTTCGCGGCGATGCTTCCGCTGCGCGAGGAAGTTGTGGGGCAGGTGAGGCCTTACTTGCTAACGGTGCTGGGGGCGGTGGGTTTTGTCCTGCTGATTGCCTGCGTGAATGTGGCGAACCTGCTGCTGGCGCGGTCGGTGGGGCGGACGCGCGAGTTTGCGATACGGTCGGCGCTGGGTGCTGCCCGGGGACGCGTGGTGCAGCAGTTGCTGACGGAAAGTCTATTGCTGTCGGTTATTGGAGGAGCGATGGGGTTGCTCCTCGCGGCTTACGGAACGCGGGCTGCAGTGGCAGCGCTTCCGCAAGCACTGCCCAGGGCAGATCATATTTCTCTTGATGCGCACGTGCTGCTGTTTACTTTTGGGCTGATCGTGGTGACGGGAATTCTTGCAGGGGCGATCCCGGCGTTCTCGCGGTCAGCGCGCGTAGAACTGGGCGAGACACTGAAACGAACCGGGCGGTCGGTGACGGGGGCGAACCATCGCGTGCAAAGCGCTTTTATCGTGGCGCAGATGGCGTTGGCCCTGGTTCTGCTGGTGGGCGCGGGATTGATGCTCCGCACGTTGGTGTACTTGTGGCACGTGAACCCGGGGTTCGATCCGCGGAACGTAATAACGTTTGGGCTTTCGTTTCCGTCGGAGTTGAACACCGCTAAGCCGGAAGAAATTCGTGCCGAGTATCGTGCCATCGAGGACAAGGTTGCGACGGTTCCCGGGATCCGAGATATTTCGTTCCTGTGGGGAGCACTCCCGCTTTCCGGTGACGACGAGCGCCAGTTCTGGATCGAAGGACAGGCGAAGCCCTTGCCGCAGGACATGCCGATGGCGATCAACTACATCGTCAGCCCAAGCTATCTCGACGGGATGTCGATCCCGTTGGAGCGCGGACGATTCTTCACCCGGAACGACAACGAGCACGCGCCCGGCGTCATCGTGATTGATACGGCATTTGCAAAGACCTACTTTCCGAACCAGGATCCGATTGGGCATGTGCTGAATCTTCCTGGAGAAGAGAATCGACGCGCCGAGATCATCGGCGTGGTGGGTCACGTGAGTCAATGGAGCCTGGACAATGAGTCGCAGATTTCTCCGCTGAAGGCGCAATTTTATGAGCCATGGTCGCAAATGACAAACCAATACACTACGAGTTACGGCTCGGGTTCGTTCACCATGGTGCGGACGGACGGCCGCGATCCGCAGGCGATCGCGACGTTGAAGTCTGCCGTGCGTCAAATTTCCGGCGAGATGGTGGTCGCCAACAGCGAATCGATGTCGGGCATCGTCGCGGACTCGTTTGCATCGCGAAAATTCACTATGGTCTTACTTTCGGTGTTCGCGGGGTTGGCGTTGTTGCTGGCCAGCATAGGGATCTACGGGGTAATCGCGTACGCGGTCGGACAGCGGACGCAGGAGATCGGAGTTCGCATGGCCCTGGGAGCTGAGCGCCACGACATTTTGCGGATGGTCTTATCCAATGCAGGCCGTCTTCTCCTGTTGGGGATCGCGATCGGGGTTGGCGCCGCACTCGGAGTCACGCGCTTGATGACAAACCAGCTCTCAGGTGTGCGTCCGACAGATCCGCTGACATTCGTTGCTGTCGCGGTGCTCCTCGCGCTCGTCGCACTTCTTGCCTGTTATGTTCCCGCGCGACGCGCCAGTCGAGTAGATCCGATGGTAGCTCTACGGTACGAGTAATTACTCGGCAAGCACCGTAAGGTCCTGCGGATCGAGTGGTCCCTTTGCCTGGAAGGCTACCTGCACTGCGGAGGAGTTCGGCAAGAGCACGCGCTCCAGCGGAAAAAGAAAGCCTGCGGTGTGGTCGGTGGCCAACTCGGCAGCCAGCATTGCCAGGCCTCGGTACATCTGCACACGGCGATCCGGCGGCGGTTCATTACCGCAGCGATAATTGAGCGATGTAAAGCCGGAGTGCTCGGCCCAAAAGGGAAGCGGATCGTCTCCCAAGCGGTTCCATCCCATCGCGTAGTCGAAGTGGCTGACGTCGATCTCCGCGCCGAAGGCGTGAATGATGGCGCCATGCTCCTGGGGGATCGACACGGAAAAGAACTCCTGGGGGTCGTACTCCTTGTGCCATGCAGCCTGCATGGCGGCATCCAGTTGGGCGTCAGTGAAGCGCTCGAGATGGCGCTGCAGCAGGTAAATGCTGACACCGCTGGTGCGCCGCCGCTGTTTCGCCAAGGGGATCTGCATGAGCATCCGTCGATGATAACGGAGGACGTGGAGCTTTTGTCACGGTGTTGCGAGCTGCATGACTACCGTGTCGTGGTTACGGCTTTTGCGTTGGAACACCGAAACAATGGGTAAACCCGTCGTCATCGGTGAGAAAAAACTCGGTTTGCCCGTACTCTCGATTTTCCAGCTCAGAGACGCCGTACCCCAGGCTTTTCAGGTGCTGGCGCGTTTCATGGATATCGACGGGTGCCCAGTAAAGGCTGATGCCGTGGTAGTCATCCGGGCGAATCGGGGTTCCGGCGCGTTGGTTCAGCATGAACCACAGGCCGCCGTCCTGAAGCATGCAGAAGATCAAGCGGCCGTCCTTCCGCATTTCTTCAGTGACTGAGAATCCCAAGCCATCTATCCAGAGCCGAAGGCTTTTATCGAGGTCGGCGCTGGGGATGATTGGGATGCACGATTGGAGGGGCATTGCTGTTCCTCCTTCGAAGGAGATCTCGCGTTTCAGTTTAAGGGATGATGTCCACCGGGGCAGGGCTGAATCGCCGCCAGCCAGCGAGTGATAGTTGACAATGTCAACTTTATGGTTGACGATCTCGTGGATGGACCCCTTGCTCGCCCAACCCGTTAAACAGGTTCGTGCTTTCAACCGTTTTTACACGCGTGCGATTGGCGCACTTCAGGAGAACTTCCTCGGCAGCAAGCTCACACTGCCGGAAACTCGGGTCCTCTATGAACTTGCGCACGTCGAGGGGACGACGTCCGCGGCTTTAGCGAATGTCCTTGGGATGGACCGCGGCTATCTGAGCCGGCTATTGCAGAAATTGCAGCGGCGGAGGCTCGTTCGGCGCCAACGGTCTGGCGAGGATGCACGCCAGGCATTCCTCTCTCTAACCCCCGCGGGACGCAAGCTTTTTGCAGAGCTCAATCGGCGACAGGAGACTGCGGTCGAAAAGCTGGTTGCGCCGCTGCCTCCATCGGAACTGGAGCGAATGGTCGGCTCGATGGCGGTCATAGAAAGCGTTCTCAATCCTGCGGCGGCCAGTGAATCTTGTTCCACATTTATCCTGCGGACGGCGCGGCTGGGGGATATGGGTTGGGTAGTTCTGCGTCACGGTGAGGGATACGCCGATGTGTACGGCTGGGACGAGCGGTTCGAGGCACTTGTCGCGAAAATTGTTTCTGACTTTCATGCGAAGTGTGACCCGATGAAGGAGCGTTGTTGGATTGCCGAACGCGATGGCGAGCGTGTCGGCTGCGTTTACCTGGTGAGGCATCCGGAGTTGGAGGGCGTGGCCAAGCTGCGTCTGCTTTGGGTGGATCCGAGGGCGCGCGGGCTTGGATTGGGAAAAACGCTGGTCCATGAGTGCACGGTATTTGCGAAGCAGGCGGGCTATAAGAAGATCGTGCTCTGGACGAACAGCGAGTTGGCAGCAGCGCGCGCCATTTATGAGCGCGAGGGATACAAGCGAGTGAAGCGCATGCCCGATCCGATTTTTCCAACCGGGCAGTTTGCCGAGGAGTGGGAACTCCCGCTATGACAGGTACTCTCGCGGTCGTGTAAAATGTAAGTGCTTCCGGAGAGTGAAGACAGCGTGCGCCACCCCGGCGCTCCGCCTTGAAGTTCCCGACTGGAACCACCAGGTTTTTAACTCCCGACGACAGCAAAACGGCTGCAAGCATGCAGTGCCGAATTTTGTCAGGAGACAGAAATGGCGAAGATCGCAAAGACAGCAGATCGCAAGAAGGTGATGGATACCACCAAGAGCACGGATTGCCCGAAGTGCGGCAAGCCGACGCGCATTGTGAAGCGCACCAAGGACCGCGAACGCAACGTGCCGGGCGGAATTTACATCTCCTGCTCCGCTTGTGAGTTTTACGAGAAGCTTTAAATCTGATCACTTTTGAAAAAGGCCGCCTGCGGGCGGTCTTTTTGTTGCTTTGAGCACAAGAAAACCTCGCCGGAGCGAGGTTTTCTACATCAGGGGAGGAGGAGAGACTACGAGCCGACCAGGCGCTCGAGCGCTGGTTTGTTGCGAATCGTCAGGGTCGATCCCTTCAACACCGCGATCTGCTTCTTGCGGAACTCGGCGAGCACGCGAGTGACGGTTTCACGCGAGGTGCCGATGATCTGTGCAATCTCTTCGTGCGTCAGCGAGAGCTTCACCTTTACTTCGCGTTCCTGGGCGAAACCGACTGTCCATTCGAGCAGCAGTCGCGCCAGCCGCTCAGGAGCGGAGTGCGAGAGGCCTAGCGAACGAATCTGCTGGTAGGCGGATTGACAGTCTTTGCTGAGGTGCTGGGCGGCTTGTAGGCAGGCGTCGCCATGCTTTTGCAGGAACCGCAGGAAATCTTCCCGCTTGATGAAATTCAACTGGCAGGGCTGGCCGGTCTCGGCGGTGATCTCGTAGGGAGAGCCGGAAACGGTGGCGTGCAATCCGAGCACCTCGCCGGGCTGAGCAATCTTCAGAATTAAGGTCTTGCCGTCGCTGGAGGTGGTAGACATCTTCACGCGGCCCTTGCATAGCATATAAATGCCACGAGGCATTTGGCCTTCCACGAACAGCACTGCGCCTTGTGGGTAGGCGGCGGTGTACTTAATTTTGTCGAGCGATTCGAGCGCCGGTCGCGGCAGACCGCAGAAGAATGAATCGCTGCGAAGCTTGCAAATCAAGCAGTTTTCAACGAGTTCGAAGCCGTAAGGTGATCCCACAATGCACCTCCAATTTGTGACATCTAAACCTTACGCTTGTGACAAGCGAGCTTTTATCCCACTTATAGGGACTCCCCTTCCCTAGAACGTCACACCAGCCAAACTGTTGAGTCGCACGAGGTTCTGCTCTGGATTCGGGCACACCATGGGCGAACTCCGCGCCAGAAAGCGACTTCTAAATCTATACGAGCCGCTCCGCAAGATGGCGGAGCTTCGGATGGAGGAACGACCATGAAGAAAGTTCTTATTGCAGCTTTATCACTCGCGCTAAGCGGGTTCGCATTTGGCGCAGACCAGCAGGCACAGGTGAAGGAGCGTGTCGATCGGGCGGGCGCGGTTTTGAGCGAAATTATGTCTACTCCGGATCATGGGATCCCTGGAAATGTATTGGAACATGCGAAGTGCATTGCGATTGTGCCGAGCATGGTGAGCGGCGGCTTCGTAGTCGGCGCGAAGCATGGACGGGGCGTCGCAACCTGTCGTACGGAGAATGGTTGGAGTGCCCCGGCGTTTTTCGATGTGACGGGCGGCAGCTACGGCCTGCAGATCGGCGCGGAGAAGACCGATCTCGTGATGCTGATCATGAACAATAACGGCATGCAGCACCTGCTGAGCAGCAAGTTCGAGCTCGGTGGTGAAGCTGGTGTAGCGGCTGGTCCGGTGGGACGCCAGGGAACGGCTGGCACGGACTGGAAAATGAACGCCGAAGTGCTGACGTATTCGCGTTCCAAGGGCGTATTTGCTGGCGTGGATTTGTCGGGCGCCTCGATCAAACAGGACCAGGATGCGACGCAAGCGTTTTACGGAAAGGACGTCACTTTCCGCGAGGCGTTGACGGGTCAAGTTCAGCCTCCACCGGCGGCACACCAATTCCTTTCGCAGATCCGGCAGGCGACTTCGGGCGAAGCTTCGGCGGCAGCCCACTAAGGCAGAGGTTTTTTCACGGAGAGGCGCTCGGCGACGCGCGCCTTTTCTATTCCTGCCGCGTTTTCCACAGAGGTAGATTCCTTCGATTCTCCCCGGCAAAATCCCTCTGCGAATTCGTTGCGAAAGAAGCTATAGTGAGCTAACGCGGCTATTTTCGCGATTTTGTTCAGTTCATGCCTCGAAACGGCAATCCTCAAGCTCCGGACGACGTTCGCACGGGCACTCGCGCTGACGAGACCGAGTTGGACGATCGATTCTCCGATCTCGAACCGGAGCAGGATTCACCATTTCTCCGATCGCAAAAGCGCGTATCGGTTCGTCGCGGGCCACTACCGTCGAAAAAGGCCGCAAACCGAGTCAAGATCGCGCTGATCGTATTGATGATATTCGGCGGCGTCGGTGTAGTTTGGGCAGCGCTGTCGCACTACGGAACCCACTCCTGGCGATTCCAACTGGAATCCAGCGACAACATTGAAGTAAACGGAAACGATCACGTGTCGCGAGCAGAAATCGTGAGGGTCTTTGGTGGAGATATCAGCCGCAACATCTTCGCGGTTCCGCTCGACGACCGGAAAAAACAGCTTGAAGAAGTTCCATGGGTTGATTCCGCGACGGTGATGCGTATTCTCCCGGACCGTATCCGGGTAAACGTCGTAGAGCGCAGGCCGATTGCATTTGCGCAGGTTGGTTCGCGGGTGGAATTGATCGATGGCCGTGGCGTGTTGATGGAGATGCCGTTCAGCACGACGACCAAGTACTCGTTTCCAGTGATCGTGGGAATGAATGAGAACGAGCCACTCTCGACTCGTTCGGCGCGGATGAAGATTTACCAGCAACTGGTGAAGGAACTGGATTCCGGCGGCGCTCTGAACTCGCGTTCTCTGAGCGAGGTGAACCTCAGCGATCCGGAAGACGTGCGGGTGACGGTGGATGATCCCGATGGCGCGGTGCTGGTGCATCTTGGATCGTCGAATTATGCGGATCGTTTCCGGGTGTTCCAGACCCACCTGAAGGAATGGCGCACGCAGTATCAGCACCTCGATTCCGTGGATTTGCGCTACGACCGGCAGGTGATCCTGAATCCCGATTCCAAGTTCAGCGAACGTGCGACAGTGAAAACGCCGATCCCGACGGCAAGGCCCGCGGTGGCGAAGCCAGCGGCGCATCCGGCGGGTAGAAGACATTAGTGGGCCATGAGTAAAGTCAACGAAAACATATTGACGGTGTTCGATGTTGGCAGCGCTAAAACGTGCGTGCTGGTGCTCAACGTGAACGACGGCGGGTTCAGCTATCGCGGGCACGGGCTGCGCGAGTCGCGCGGTACCCGCAAGGGCCACATCGTCGACCTGGAAAAGGCGACCGCCGCGATCCAGAAAGCCGTTGACGATGCGGAGAGCATCGCGCAGGTGCCCATCGAGCGGGGCATTGTAGGCGTGGCCGGGCCGCATATTCGCGGCATCAACAGCCAGGGCGGCATTGCGCTTGGGCAGCGAACGCGGGAAGTTACCCGTGAGGATGTGAAGTTAGCGGTCGAGAGAGCCCGCAGTGTGCCTCTTCCGGGCGACCGCGAAGTGCTGCACCTGCTGCCGCAGGAGTTCATGCTTGACGATCAGACAGGCGTGCACGATCCGGCGGGCATGATGGCGCGCAGCCTGGAAGTACGGGTGCACGTAGTGACGGCGGCCCAGAGCTCCACGCAGAACGTCGTATCGGCGCTCAATCGCGCAGGCATTCACGTGGACGACGTGATATTCGAGCCGCTGGCATGCGCGGATTCCGTGCTGCGTTCCGACGAGCGCGAAGTGGGCGTTTGCCTCGCGGACATCGGTGCGGGATCGACCGATGTGATCGTGTACTACGAGGGTGCGGTGGTGCACACGGCGGTGATTCCAGTCGGAGGCGATCATTTTACGAATGACATCGCAATTGGGTTACCGACGCCCCTTTCCGAGGCAGAGAAGATTAAGAAACAGTTCGGTTGCGCGGTAGTCACGAGGATCCCGGAGCTCAATGAAGTCGAGGTTCCATCGGTTGGAGATCGGCCGTCGCGGTTTATTTCGCAGCGATTTCTCGGCGAGATTCTGGAGCCGCGCGCGCGAGAGTTGTTTGAAATGCTTCGCGATAACCTGCGGCAGGCGGGCGTGCTGGAATTGTGTGGCGGAGGCATCGTGATGACCGGCGGCGGATCGCGTTTGCCGGCGCTGATGGAAGTTGCGGAGGATATTTTGCGGCGGCCAGGACGGGGATCGCTGCAAGCGAGGTTAGGGTATCCCGCGCCGATTGCGAACATGCCGTCAGAGCTGGCGGAATTGGAATTTGCCACGACCATCGGGCTCGCATATTACGGGCATCGCACGCGTTTGCAACGGAGCCAGCAGGATGCGGGGTTGGCTTCGCGGTTGAAATCGTTGTTTGCACGAAGAGAGTTTTGAGCACGGGCTAAAGCCCCGGATTATTGGGGCCGCTGTCGGCAGCGCTGAAGAGCTGCCCTGATACAAACCGCAGCGCAAATGGCTGCGCTGATATAAACCGCAAGACAGGCACGCCGGATCCCCGAGGCCGGCGACGGATGAAGCGATGACAGAGAAGAAGGATCTCCGAATCCAGTTCAACGAAGAACCCACGAACAACGCGAAGATCAAGGTCATCGGTGTAGGTGGCGGTGGCACGAACGCGGTGAACCGCATGATCGAGGCCAAGATGGAGGGCGTTGAGTTCCTCGTGGCCAACACCGACCTGCAGGCGCTGAAGCTGTCGCGCGCGGCGAGTAAGATCCAGCTCGGCGTGAAGCTCACGAATGGTCTCGGCGCTGGCGCAAACCCGGAAATCGGCCGCAAAGCCGCACTGGAAGATGCCGACCGCATCATCGAGGCGCTTGAGGGCGCGGACATGGTGTTTGTGACCACTGGCCTCGGCGGCGGTACAGGAACGGGAGCGGCGCCGATCATCGCATCGCTGGCAAGCGAAATGGGCGCGCTCACGGTGGGTGTGGTGACGAAGCCGTTTGCGTTTGAAGGGCGGCGGCGACAGTCGCAGGCGGAGCGTGGGCTGGAAGAGCTGCTCGAGTCGGTGGACACGATGATCGTGATCCCGAACGAGAAACTGCTTGCCGTGGCGCGTGATGCCGGGTTCTTCGAATCGTTCCGCGTGGCTGACGACATCCTGCGGCAGGGCGTGCAGGGAATTTCCGACATCATCACGATCCCGGGCATCATCAACCGCGATTTTGCCGACGTGAAGACGATCATGGCGGGAATGGGTTATGCGGTGATGGGCACGGCCACGGCGAAGGGCGACCGTCGCGCGGTGGAAGCGGCGCAGGCGGCAATTGCGTCGCCGCTGCTCGAGGCAGGCGCGATCGATGGAGCGCGCGGCATTCTGATCAACGTTACGGGTTCCAGCACGCTCAAACTGGCCGAGGTGAACGAGGCTTCGACGATTATCCAGAGCGCGGCGCATGAGGATGCAAACATCATCTTCGGCGCGGTGCTCGACGAGAAGATGAAGGACGAAGTGAAGATCACCGTGATCGCGACAGGTTTCAAGGGCGAAGGACAGAAGCACCAGGCGCACGTTTCGACGGTACAACAGGCGATCCAAACGGCGCGTACTTCCACGGGCTTTACAGTGAAGGGATCTACGCCGGTGGTGAGCGCAGTGGTGCAGCGCGCACCCGAGCCGGAGCCTGAGGCGATTTCTGAGCCGGTGGTGCAGGCTGCGGCTGCGGTGCCTCCTCACGTGCACGAAGTGGCAAAGAAAGATTTCGATCGCGATGACCTGGATGTTCCGGCGTTTTTACGGAAGCGCGGCGAAACGAACTAAATCGAAGCAGAGAGTTTTGCGAACAAAAAACGGGCGGCGCAATGCGCCGCCCAAAGTCTTGCAAACAGCACTAAAACTTAAAGTCCGCGTTCAGCTGGATGATTCGACCCGACGCCGCAGCGCCGACGAAGGACCCATATGGGCTCGTAGGAACGCTGACGGTGTTGGAGATCGTGCCGAACGTTCCGAGGCTCCCACCAACTTCTGAGGCAGGCGTTCCGAAGTTCGGGTGATTGAAGATGTTGTATCCACTCACGCCGAACACGAACATACTGTTCTCCCACTTCGGCAGATGAACACCCTTGGTGAGGTTCATGTCGAAGTTGAAGAAACCAGGTCCGCGGAACGAGTTGCGCCGCACCAGGGACATGCCTGTTTCAGGCGAAACCTCGGCGAAGTTGTTGGCATTCAGGCAAGGTGTGGTCACCGCATCCGAGTTGCACGAAGTGCTGCCGGCGCCATTCCAGAGAGGATAGAACGACGTGATCGCGCTTGCGCTGACGGAGACGCCAGTGTCAGTGACCGTAAACGGGGTTCCGGTGCGAGTGACAAGTGCTCCGGAGTATGTCCAATCCGCGCCCAACCACTTGGGTGCATGGAGCCACTGATCGAACTTCGGCGTGAGGACATAGGACAGGTTGAAATTATGCCGCACGTCGTAATCGGAGTTCGCGTAGTTCTGCGCCATGAGGCTCAGCGGATAGAACTGCGACTGCACGCTGTCGGTGGAGTAATACGCGGTGTTGCCGCCTTCGTTCGAGATGGTGTCGAAGGAGTGGCTCCAGGTGTAGTTCATCTGGAACTGCAGCCAGTCCGTCATGTGTTGCGATAACGAAGCGGTCAGTCCGTTGTAGTTGGAAACGCCTGCGTTGGTGTATTCCGTGACGGTCTGGAAACGGCCATCCGGCTTGGTTGTCGGCAGAGGATAGATACCGGCCGCTTTGTAGGCGTTCATGTATCCATCAGGCTGGGTGAGGAAAATCCCGTGGCTGCCGACGTAATTGACGGACATCACGAGTTTCTTTCCGAGCGCCTGCTGCACTTCAAGGTTCCACTTCTGATAACGCGGGGTCTTGAGAGTGTCGGGCAGGACGGTGATGGACGGCGCCACAAACCGGAAGCCTGCTGGCAAGCTGGCTACGATCTGGGGTTGGGTTGAGCCATTGGCGTATCCGGTAACCAGTGCCGAGGCCGAAGCCGCGTTCTGGTCCCATGCGTTGAGCGGTGAGCCGGGCGCCCACGTCGGGAATCCGACGCCATAGAGACCCGACTGATTGTTAATGGTGACGAAGCCCGGGAAGTTGCGCACGAAGTTATCGATCATGCCGCCCGGGATTGCGTCATAGAACAGGCCGAAGCCGCCGCGCACGACGGTGTCCTTCAGGTTGAAGGGCTGCCATGCAAAGCCGAAGCGCGGTGCAAACGCCATCGCGGTGGTATTGTTGAAGGCCTGGTGGAGGCCGGTTTTGACGACCTGGTTATAAGGAACGTCGGCCCAATCGGTGTGCGAGGTGCCTTCCCAGGTATTGCTCAACTGCGAGAAGCAATCGGTTTGACAAACCGGGTTGGAGTTGTGTTCGACGCGGAGCGCGAGCGTCAGTTTCAGGCTGCTCGAGACCTTCCACTCGTCTTCGCCATAGATGCCAATGCCATACATGGCGATGGGCTCGGAGGTGCGCGACGGGAAACGTTGACGGAAGTCGTCGGCGATGCCGTTGAAGAAGTCTGAAGTGCTCCAGACGATCATGCGCGGCGACTCGGTGTAGGTGGTGAAGTTGGTGTTGGTGATGTCGTAGCGACGGTAGTTCACACCGAACTTCAGCGTGTGATTGCCCTTGGGCATCGCGAAGTCATCGACGAACTGATACTGGGTGACATTGCGGCCCTGGGGGAAGTTGAACTGCTCGCCACCGATGCTGGCGAACGGCGAATCGTCCCACTCAATTTCCATCGGGAAGGTCGTGTAGCCCTTCGGGTTGGAGACGAATGGGGCAGCATACCAATCCAAGCCGGAAATGAACTGGTTGGTAGCGCCGCTCTTGAAGATGTGGGTCCACTGCAACTGGCCGTCATAAGCCGGCTGGGTGCTGGTGGCATTGAGATCGGGGCTGATGGGGTCGGTATAGGTCGCTTGAACGCCGCGGTCCATTCTGTACCGCACGTACGCGCGATCGTAGTCGGAGAAGTTGTGGTCGACGCGTGAGCTCAGGATCCACTCGGTAGAGAGCTGTCCGGCGCCGGATTCAAACTGGCTGACGCAGGGCTGTCCATCGAAGTTGAAATCGCCGCATCCGGGACCGTTGGTATTCCCGGGATCGTTGGCGGCGGTCCAAAGACGTGCATGGCTCGCGCCGTTAGCCTGGTTATAAAGACCCAGCCACTTCTGGTAATACGGCAATTCGGACTTCACCGCGGCGGAAGGGATCTCGTCGCCGTATTGACCGCCGCTGGCGATGTTGTTCAGCAACGCAGTCTGGAATGCCGGAGACGGGATGTACACCGGCGTGGAAGTCGCCAGGATGTAGCGGAGACCTTCGTTGTTGATGAAGAAGAAGGTCTTGTTCTTCTGGATCGGTCCGCCAATGCTCGCCGCCCATTGATTGTTGTTGGTGAAGGGTTGCGGGTCAGTAGCGGGGTTGAAATAGTCGCGGGCGCTCAGCGCGCGACCTGTCCAGTTGTACTTCAGGGCGCCATGGAGATCGTTGCTGCCGCTCTTGGTGACATAGTTCACCTGCGCGCCGGCCTGCTGTCCATAGGCTCCGGAGTAAGCGTTGGAGATGACCGCGGCTTCGGAGATTTCGTTCGCACCGAGGCTGAGATTGGTCGCGCCGGAGTTGTTGATGTTGAAGTAGGGATCCATGTCGTTCATGCCATTGACGGTCAGAACGTTGGAGTTTGCCGGCAGACCATTACTGGTGAAGTTGCCGTAGCCGCCGCCGGTAGCCATCACCGAGCCCGGAGCTAACTGGGCATACTGGGTGAGATCGCCGCCGGGGTTCGGCAGGTTGTTGATGAGCTGGCTGGTGAACGTGGTGCCGCTGTTGCCGTTTTCCAACTGCAGCACGCCGGTTTCACCAGTTACTTCCACCACTTCCTGCTTCGTCGCAACACTGAGGGCGAAGTTGGCGGTGATGCTCTGTCCGACGACGACGTCGATCTGCTTGGACTGAGAGGCAAAGCCGTGTGAGGCAACGGTGATGGTGTACGAGCCGGGTTGGAGAAGTGAGAAGCGATAGAAGCCGGTGGACGATGTCACAGCGGTGCGCTGCTGACCGGTAGCCGAGCTGTGCAATGTAACGGAGATTTCGGGAACGACTGCGCCCGAAGCGTCCGTGACCGTGCCGGCGATGTCACCCGAGATCAGAGATTGACCGAATGCGAGTGGTGCCAGACTTCCAAGAATGAATAGGAAACAGAATAAGACGACAAGTTTCTTCACAAAAGCTCCCGCGACTAATGGGTTTTGGGGTGCACTTCGGTAGCACTTCTGTGCACACGAATGACCACTAATTGCGGTTTTTTTACAATGCAGAATCAGCTACTTACAACGGTTGACAAAGCGCTTTTGGAGAGCTTCTCTGGTAAACGAGATATTCCCATAATGGGCTATAGAATCTTGTACTTACGAGGATCCGAAGAGGGGTTTTATCACAAGCCGATGTACATCGTATCGGGATATAAATTCCGGCCAAGCTGGGAACTCGGCCCGAGGTTGGAAGGATCGGCAGGTAACCTCGTAGACGTGTCCTTTGGTTTGCCTCCTAAGCGATTCGCGGGATTGTTTCTAAATGGGAGCGCTGTTATTTTTCCTGAGTAGCGCAATTTTCTGAGCAGCGGAACCATTTCCAGCAACTGGGGTTAGAGCGAAATGTGTTATGAACAGGAAGGCTCCTGTTCCGGCCGATTCCGCAACTCAGGGCAGAAGCTTCGCATCGCAAAAAGCAGGGTTGGCGCGGGTTTACGACGGCGGCGGTTACGAGCGGCTTCCGGATGTTCAAGGTGGTTGACCCTAGGACGACGACGATAGATCAAACGGCCCCCAGAGCAGTTAAGGACAGCATGAATCGAAGCAGCAAAGTCGCCCTCTCAATAATGGTCACCATCGTCCTTTCTATCGGCGCCTTGGGCGCGACCATTGAACCGACCCATACCACCAAGAAGAAATCGACAGGCAAGGTAACCGAGTCAGCGCATGCGCAGCGGCGCAAAGCAGCCATCAGCCACAACCGGCGGCAGGTGCACTCGGCAGCGGCACGGCGGCGCTACTACGAACGCTTTACGGCGAGTTCCTTCATCCAAGGTGAGCAGGGTGAGGGCGACGTAACCGCGGGTGAAGACCCGGTGGTGCGGGCGGCGGCGATTGATGCGCTCGGCAACATGAACGGAACGATCGTCGCGGTGGACCCGAACAGCGGTCGCATTCTGGCCATGGTGAACCAGAAGCTGGCGCTGAGCGAAGGCGCGCAGCCATGCTCGACGTTCAAGGTCGCAGTGGCACTGGCGGCGCTGAACGAAAACGTCATCACGAAAGAGACGAAAGTTTCCCTCGGCGGGTCGTACAGAATGGATCTAACGACGGCGCTGGCGCACTCCAACAACGCCTATTTCGAGGCCGTTGGGCGCAAGCTTGGCTTTGAGAAGGTGAGTTACTACGCGCACCAGTTTGGGCTCGGCGAGCTGGCAGGGTGGAACATCCAGGGCGAGCATCTTGGCGAGTTTCCTTCGACGGAATTGGCGCAGAGCTTGGGCGGAGTCGGGAAGATGTGCTCGTTCGGCGAGAGCATTTCACTGACGCCCTTGCAACTGGCGGCGATGATTGCGTCCATCTCGAACGGCGGAACGCTGTATTACCTCCAGCATCCGAATTCCCCGGAGGAGATTGCGGGCTTCGCGCCGCGGGTGAAGCGCTATCTTGATATTAAGCCGCTGATCCCGGAGATCTCCGACGGCATGGCCGGCGCGGTGCAGTACGGCACGGCACGGTTGCTGCGTACGAACTTCTACCAGGAGCCGGTGCTCGGCAAGACTGGAACCTGTTCGAAAGATGGGACGCGTTTCGGATGGTTTGGGTCCTTTGCCGACACCGAATATGGACGGGTTGCGGTGGTGGTGTTCCTCGAGGGCGGCCGCCCGACGTTCGGGCCGAAGGCGGCGGAGCTGGCAGGAAAATTCTATCGCGATCTTTACGACCACAACTTCTTTGCGGTGCGCTCGCCGTTGACCCCGGTGCGGGCAGCAAAAACCTCCCTCGATCAGCAATAAGCTCGGCAGAGTTTGAGACGACCCAGCGCTTCGGCGCTGGGTTTTTCTTTACTGAATTAGTGGTCAGACGTTTTCAGCACGTTGGGAGCGATTCGGAGTGCTACTGTCCTACCGTCCGCGTGCGAAGAGATGTTTCCCAAAGACCGTTTCCGCAATCGCTGGCGTAGTAGAGAGTCGTTGAGTCTCTGCTCCACGCACCGTCCATCCCGTTGCAATCGGCGGTGTCGAATTGACGATCTTTCGCTGTCGCTAGGTCCCGCACTGCCAGGTGCCACACACCATGAGAAAGATGAGAATAACTGAGCATGCGGCCGTCGGGAGATTCGGCAGGATAGCGCGCGTCGGCGATGCCGAGTGAGGTGATGGCATCACGGCGCCAGCGATACAGTGCGAGTTTGTCCTGTACGACGGCGGAGAACAGAATCTCGCCGTTCGCATTGAAAGAGAATTCGTAGACGTCAAAGGTGCGATTGGTCATTTGGACCTCCGATTGGCTGGCGATATCGCGGATCCAGAGAGACTTCCGCCCATGGTCATCGCGAAGAAATGCGAGTTGAAGGCCATCGGGGGAAAGCGCGGGGGACTCACCCGTAGTGATGAAATGGTCGGGCCCTTCGACGGCGACGTGACGGATTTGCGGCGTTGGTGCGTCCGACTCGTAGTAGATGTCGCCGTTGTGTCCGGTCTCGGCGAATTGATCGTAGGTGGCAGACACGATGTCTAACTGCTTATCTTCGCTGAGATGGGCACGTCGCCAGCCGACTGGAGTCATGACTGAAAGCGAAATCTCGGCGTTGTCGGACGCGAGAGACGAGATGGAGTAGACGCCTGGCAGATTTGTAACGGGATCGGAAGGTTCTCGATAAATTGAGCGGAGGTGCACCACACCTCCGACCGACTGGACGGCGAAGAGAAGGGCGAACAGTCCGCTCATCGCAAGCTTCGGCGATGAATGCCAGCGCGATCGAAGCTGCCAGCACAAAAACCCCAGGAGCGCCAAAACACTCCAGAGGCGCGGAACAGTAAAGATCGCGCGCCACCCGTAGGGCGGGATCGCAGGCCAGATCGGCCACCCAATTAGCAGATACAGAAAGGCAAGTGTGGCCAATGCAGGCCATCGCTGCGTGCGGCAGAAATGTTCTGCCCAAAGCGCCGCAGGCAGTAAGAGCAGGACGAAGTGATACGAAGCCGGAAGGGTGGACGTGGCAAGAATCGCCACGAGGAGCGTTCCCAGCGCGAGCAGGTCATCTGAGCGTCCATCGCGTTTGCGCGCGGTCAAGACGGCAACGAGCAGTATGACGCTTGAGCACAGGGCAAGCAGAATCGCTTCGGCCGCCGGAAAGTTCACGAGCGGAAACGAATGTGAGCGTGCCTGCGCGATAAATAAATGATGCAGAAGCGCGCTGAGGGAATTCGCATTGAGCCCAAAGGGGTCGTTGGCTTCACCGCGCAGCGCGAACGGCAGCACCTCCGTAACGTAGGTGGACAGCATGCGGTGAGGAAAAATCAAAACGCAGATCCCGGCACTAATTAGGAATGTCGCAACAAACCCGCAAATGGCTCGCGCATCCCGCTTGCGAATGAAAAAGAGGATGAGAAGTGCGGGGAAAATCTTTAACGCGGCGCCTATGGCAATGAGAGCCCCAGCAGTAGCGCTTGCTCCGCGAAAATAGGCGAAGAAGGCGAGCGCCAGCAACAACAGTAGAAGCACATAAAGCTGGCCGAATTCCAGGTTGCGATAGAGCGGTATGGAGAAAAACGAGGCGATCGTCAACCAGCGCCACGGAAGGCCCGTGATGGAGACTAGGATTACGATGATCCCGGCCATCATCGCGAGATTGCAGAGGGTCCACGCCCGCTTGGCATGAAGCGGCGATAAGCCGCAGAGCGGTGTCATGACGAGCGCGGAGAACGGCGTGTGCGGAATGAAGGCGGCGAGCGGCTGGTCAACGCCCACGCGATCTTTTTGACCTGCGAACCACTCCCATTCGTAGATCCGGTCGGTGGCGTAACCGTCACAGACGAGATGCGCACTCACGTAGTAGTTCGGGAAATCGGTGTTCACGCTCTGCCAGGAACGTGGCAGGACCCGCATGGCGAAGAATGCGATTCCGATAGCGAGGAGCAGCCACTCCGCGATGCGAAGCGCAGGAATCGATCCGGACGGCCGATGGATAGCTTCTTCCGTCGCGATATGGGGCGTGGCGTTTATGCGGCCCCAATTCCGCGGATGACGGCGATGGCTGTGCGCAGGAGGATGATC
>DASYAU010000022.1:0-2237 GCA_036501185.1 Candidatus Korobacter sp.
CCCGCGCTCCGCGAAGCCTTGAATCCCTGAGAGGAACGCCTGTTGAACGCGGTTGAAACTGCGCCCTCGCAAAACCGCGGCGACAATTGTGCGTGTAGCGCGGCTGTCGCTGAGACGAACATAGCGGCAGCCGGCGTTCCGATCGATCGCCATCTCAGGGACGAGCGAGATGCCGACGCCCGCCGCAACCATCCCCAGAACGCTGCTGAACTGATCGCTCTCGAAGGCGATGTTCGGTGTGATGCGCGCGTGCGTGCATGTCGCCAGACTCAGATCGCGAAAGCAGTGGCCATCGCGCAACATGACAAACGGCTCGCCGCGGAGACTCTTGAGCGCGAGCGATTCGGCGCCGGCGCGCGGATGCTCTCTCGGCAGCACGGCAAAAAGCGGCTCCGTGCGAATTGGGAACAATTGCAGATCTCTGTGTCGCAAAGGCAAAGCAAGAATTGCAAGATCGACGGACAAATCGCGCAGGCCCTCGACGAGGACTGGCGTCGTTTCCTCGACGATGCGCAGCCTTGCTTCGGGGAATTTCTTTGCAAAAGCCGCTGTGTAGCGCGGCATCAGGTACGGAGCGATCGTAGGAATAACGCCGACAGTTACACCGCCGCGAGTGTCCGCATTCTTGTCGGCGACGCTCGTTCGCGCCGCTTCCATCTGCTCCAGAATCGCCCGGGCATGCGGCAGGAAAGCTCGGCCTGCCTCGGTCAGACGGATACTGCGGCCCAGGCGATCGAAAAGCTTTGCCCCGAGATCCTTCTCCAGCTTGAGAACCTGCTGTGAGAGCGACGGCTGCGCGATCTCGCAGCGCTCGGCTGCGCGGCTGAAACTACCCGTGTCTGCAACAGCGCATACATATCGTAGTTGGTGAATTTCCATAGGACAATCCTATACTTCGAATGGGCGTTACATATTGGAACTATATCTCTCCATGATGCTACAGTCAGGTTGTCGAGATCGATGCCTTGGGTTTCATGCGAACCCATTCCGTTGAAAACTGAACAGCCAGAAGGAGAGGACGCATGGCAACCGAAGCGAAGTGCCCGTTCCATCACAGCACCACCGAATCCAGATCAAACAGTGACTGGTGGCCGAACCAGTTGAATCTCAACATCCTGCATCAGCACTCATCGAAGTCCGATCCCATGGACAAGGACTTCAACTACGCCGAGGAGTTCAAGAAACTCGATTACAACGCGTTGAAGAAAGATCTTGTCGCGCGGATGACCGACTCTCAGGATTGGTGGCCTGCGGACTTCGGCCACTACGGCCCACTCTTCATCCGCATGGCATGGCACAGCGCCGGCACCTACCGTATCGGCGATGGCCGTGGAGGCGGCGGCCGTGGCCAGCAGCGTTTCGCTCCGCTCAATAGCTGGCCCGACAACGTGAACCTCGACCGCGCTCGCCGCCTGCTGTGGCCGATTAAGCAGAAGTACGGCAAGAAGATCTCCTGGGCCGACCTGATGATTCTCGCCGGCAACGTCGCGCTCGAATCGATGGGCTTCAAGACCCTTGGCTTCGCCGGTGGACGCGCTGACGTCTGGGAGCCGGACATGGACGTCAACTGGGGGCTCGAAGACAAGTGGCTCGGGACGGACAAGCGCTTCTCCGGTGACCGCGAGTTGGCGAAACCGTTCGGAGCCACGCACATGGGGCTGATTTACGTTAATCCCGAAGGCCCGGAGGGCGTGCCTGATCCGGTTGCGGCCGCCAAAGACATCCGCGAAACCTTCGCGCGCATGGCCATGAACGACGAAGAGACCGTCGCGCTGATCGCAGGCGGTCACACCTTTGGCAAGACTCACGGAGCCGGCCCATCCACTAACAAGGGGCCCGAGCCGGAAGGTTCTCCAATCGAGGAGCAGGGCCTCGGCTGGTCCTGTGCCTACGCTACCGGCATTGCCGGCGATGCCATCGGCAGCGGCCTGGAAGTTACATGGTCCAATACGCCAACACAGTGGAGCAATTACTTCTTCGAGAACCTCTTCAAGTACGAGTGGGAGCTGACCAAGAGCCCCGGCGACGCATACCAGTGGAAGCCCAAGGGTGACGCGGGCGCGGGCACGGTGCCCGACGCTCATAACCCGTCGAAGCATCACGCACCGAACATGCTGACCACCGACCTCTCTATGCGGTTCGATCCGATCTACGAAAAAATCTCGCGACGCTTCTACGAAAATCCCGGCGAGTTTGCCGATGCCTTCGCCCGCGCGTGGTTCAAGCTGACGCACCGC
>DASYAU010000023.1:0-2423 GCA_036501185.1 Candidatus Korobacter sp.
CATGTTGCCTTCGCACGCAGCCTTACCTTTAAAGAAGGTTATTCTCATCACCAGCGGAGACCTGCGGCAGTCCGCGAATCAGGTCTGCTGGCCAGCGCAGGAGGAACTGGAGCGTCGGCTCACGCAGGCATTTCGGGAGGAAGGCGTTTCCGTCGAGCGCGCGTTTCCCGTCGATGCGGCCAAGGGGCACGGCTTCATCTCGAACCAGCGCATGGGCATGGATGTTTTCGCCGGCATCGATCCCGAGGCGAGCCTGGTCTTCGCCACCGCCGCGTGGCAGTACACGCACCACGTGCTGCCGGGCATGCGCAGCCATCGTGGCCCCATTCTCACCGTCGCTAACTGGTCCGGCCAGTGGCCCGGCCTCGTCGGTCTCCTCAACCTGAATGGCTCTCTGGTCAAGGCCGGTGTTCCGTTCCACTCGCTGTGGAGCCAGGACTTCACCGACGACTACTTCCGCACCCGCCTTCAGGAGTGGATCAAGCAGGGAAGTGTCACCCACGATCTCTCGCACGTGCGCGATCTCGATAGCAAAGCGCTTCCCGCAGCGGCAAAGAGCACTGGCGAAGAGCTTGCCGCGCAACTTCTCAAGCGCAAGGCAATCCTGGGCGTCTTCGACGAAGGCTGCATGGGAATGTACAACGCGATTGTTGACGATGAGCTGTTGAACCCGCTGGGCGTCTTCAAGGAGCGTCTCAGCCAATCCGCGCTGGTCGCCAGGATGCGTCTCGTCGGCGACGATGAGGCCAATGTGGTGCGGCAGTGGCTGGATGCAAAAGGCATGCGCTTCAACACCGGCAAGGATGAGAAGACCGAACTCACCGATAAACAGATTCACGAGCAGTGCAAGATGTACATCGCGGCTTTGCAGATTGCGGATGAGTTCGGCTGCGACGCGATCGGCATTCAATACCAGCAGGGGCTCAAGGACATGGTTCCGGCCTCCGATCTTGTGGAAGGCTTGCTCAATAACGCCGACCGGCCACCCGTCCACGATGCTTCGGGCAAGGAGTTATACGCCGGCCGTCCTCTGCCGCATTTCAACGAGGTAGACGAGTGCGCCGGGTTGGATGCGCTGGTGACGAACCGTTGCTGGACGGCGCTCAAACTCGATCCCGCCACCACGCTGCACGATCTGCGCTGGGGCGAGCACTACAAGGGAAACGACCTCGACACATTCGTGTGGGTGCTGCAGATCTCCGGCGCGGCCCCGGCCAGCCACTTCGTCGACGGGTATCGCGGCGCTTCGAGCGAACGGCAGCCGCCGATGTACTTTCCGCTCGGTGGAGGAACGCTAAAAGGCATCGGCCGTCCGGGAAAGATCGTCTGGAGCCGGGTCTTCGTCGAAGCCGGCAGTCTGCACGTGGACATCGGCCTCGGTTCTGTCGTTGCGCTTCCTGCGGAGGAAACCGAACGCCGCTGGAAGCAGACCACCTCGCAGTGGCCGCTGGTCAGCGCCACCTTCGATGGCATCTCGCGCAATGCCTTCATGGCGCGCCATCGCGCCAATCACGTCAACATCGCCTACGCTCCCGACGAGACGCGCGCCGCGCAGGCGCTGGCCGTCAAGTCGGCCATGTTCGACGCGCTCGGCGTCCGCGTGCATCTGTGCGGCGCGGTTAGCTTCCCTTGATGCGAAAAGTGCGGCAATCTCAGAGCCGGGGGCACAACTGTTGAGCATCGTTGCCGGCGTTGGCGGTCGGTGAATGTTCCGCATAGGTCTGCCCTCTCTGCTGTAAGTGATGACGGCATTGCAAATTGCTGCAAATCTCTCCCGTAAGCGGCCCCGCTCATCGAGCGTAGTTCAGGGAGCAAACGCAATGCTGGCAAGTGGGGTTGCTGTCAACCTTCAGACGGCTTCTGAAGGAGAGAGCCGCCTCGGTATTGATCGCCTCATCTAGCGTAAGCTGATGTGCATTGCCGATGACTGGATGGAAGAAACAGGGGCGCACACTTCCATCCACTTCGATTACAGCAGAGACCCATGGAGCATTGCAGATCGGTGCCTTTGGCGGCGTGCCGTCGATGTGCTCTTGAAAGCGAGCTCCGATCCTACGCAGCTTGGCACTGCTTTCGGCGATGAAGCCCTGGTCGATGTCTTCCTGGTGCATCTGTATCAGAAGCTCGATCTCCTCTTCCAGTTCGATCAGCTCGGCCCCACTAAGCGCGATTTCGCTCTGCCGTTCCGGCGCCCAACGCTCCTCCCGGTTGAAAGCTGCTGACGAGATGTCCGCAGCGAGAAAAGAGATACTGTCGAGTCCAAGAGATCGGGCGGCGGAGACGGTAGCGCGGAGATGTGCATGGTTCAGCTTCTGCACGGTAGTTCGGCAGGATATCGGTATCCGGGGCCGGAGGGCGCGAACCTCCATCACTCCATTTTGAATCGTCCGAAAGGCACCGGAGACACGCCGAATTTGATCATG
>DASYAU010000024.1:0-5737 GCA_036501185.1 Candidatus Korobacter sp.
CTGTGCTACGGCGACTGCTGGGGAGCCGCACCAAAGTACCAATGCAACAAATGCCGAGGCGATCTTGCAACTCACTCGAACTTGGATGGGCATGGTTCGTGTCGCTCGGATATCAGGGCTTTTCGTCAAAAACCGCCACATCTTCCCAATGCGATAGCTTCAATCTCTGCTCTCTCGGTGTCCGGGAATAGCCGTCAGTTTCGATGATCAATTGTCGCGGACCGGACCAAGAAGCTCTTATCGTGGGCTGGTCTTTGACCGCGAAGACCCACGACCTGTTGTCTTCTCCATCAAACGTACTTCCCCCGCGTCGGATGCTCACGATTCTTGTATAAGGAGTCATCGCCCCGCAGTTTCGTTCGAAAACCGTAGCCACATACCGCCCGTCGGGCGAAGCCGACTCCGAGAGGACGCTGTGACCACACTCAAAAGAGAGCACGCTGGAACGAGCATAAAAGTAGAGGAGGCAACCCGCGATAACAGAGGTTGCCAGAATAGTGATCCACAATTTCTTCTTGAGACGCACTTTGCGCAAGCCACCTCTTTCTTGATGCTTCAAGTGAGAACCGACCGAGCCCTCGGGCTTACTTCTTGCCCCCACAGTTTCTTCCTGCCGTGCATTTGCCGTACGCAAATCCGCCTTGATATAAATCTGCCCCTCCTCGTCGTCGCCTTAGGGAGGCGTTCCACCCCAGGGGTTTAATCTCGATCCGGGATCACTGTTTTCAGGAGCAAGCCCAGCGCAGCCCTAAGCAGGACAGGCCTCGCCAAGGTAAGAAGAAGGAAGTAACCCATGAATACAGTGGGGGATGGGAGAGATGATGGTCGGGGCGAATGGATTTGAACCATCGACCTCCTGGTCCCGAACTTCCACAAGAAAAATCTAAACCGTTGAATCGGCGTCGGATGCCATGCATCTTCCCCCTTTAGTCGGGCTACTTACTGGGCTACGCTCCAATCGCCAGCTGATGCTCGCTTACGCACGGCTCCTGAGAATTGCTGGATCGTTGGCCGGTCACTCTAGAGGTTAAACGAGAGCGAACAAAAGAGCCAGGAACGAGTTCGCGTCAGCCGCTCGACGACTGACTCGTTACAATCTCGCAACTTATTCATTTGGACGTGGATTTCTGAGTTAGGACCTCAGCGGCTGAGACAAAAGCCATAGGTCTGTCGAAGTGCTTAGATCCATAGACTTTGCAGGACTCCGTTCCTATAACGTGGATCCGGCCTGGCGGGACTATGATGAATCTTTGTGAATTACAGTCTGCAGGGTTGGGCGGTGGATCCGGAGCGGCCTCGGCGGCGACGGAGTGTGAGTACCGAGCCGATCGCTAGTACGTGCAGCAACTGGCGGATGCAGTTTCCCTGAAAACGCTCGCGCAGTGACGGAAGTCACCTGCAACATTGCGAACTTTCAAGACCGGTATAGAATGGCGCCTGTTTTTGAAGCGGAAAGGAGATCAATCCAAGAAACAGTAGCGGCGGCCGTAGCGCGGTCGTGGGCTACCCTTCGCTCGTCAACTTCATGGTGCAAAAACCTCCCCAACTCCGCCACGAGCTCCGCGCAGGACAAATGGCCATGGTCGCGATCGGCGGCTCGATCGGCACCGGTCTTCTGCTGGGATCGGGCGCGGCGGTCCAGATCGCCGGGCCAGGAGTCATCCTCTCCTACATCCTGGGCGCGCTGATTGCTTTCACCGTGACGACAGCGCTGGGCGAAATGTCGAGCCTGCATCCAGCCGCCGGCTCGTTTGGAGTCTACGCCGATAAGTACCTGAACCGCTGGGCAGGCTTCATTTCGCGTTATGGATACTGGTTTTCACTGGTAATCGCCATCAGCGGTGAACTCGTGGCATCCGCCACGTACATGCGTTACTGGTTCCCACATATTCCCGCCACGGCCTGGATTGCGGGATTTGCGACGCTCCTGCTAATCATTAATTTGGGTGCGGTACACACCGTCGGCAGTCTTGAATACTGGTTCGCGATGATCAAGGTCGTAGCGATTGCGGCCTTCATTCTGATCGGCGCCGGATTGCTGCTAGGCGAAAGGGCGCAAGCGCACTACACCGCCGATGGCGGTTTCCTGCCGCATGGTGCCGCAGGTCCGTTGCTGGCGCTCCCGTTTGTTCTGTTCAATTTTCTTGGAACTGAGATGGTGGCCATCTCTTCGGGCGAAGCACGTTCCACTTCGGACATCGTGCGCGCAACTTACATATCGTTGGGCGTTCTCACCTTCGTTTATTTATGCGCGTCCGCGGTACTGGTAGGAGTGGTGCCGTGGAACCTGGTTGGCGTGGGGCAGAGTCCCTTCGTGACGGTGTTCGAGGTGGCGCACGTGCCGGCCATTTCACTGGTGATGAACTTCGTGGTGCTGACGGCCGCGCTCTCCGGTGCGAACGCCGCCCTGTATGTGACTTCGCGCATGCTGTACTCGCTGGCTGAGTCTGGATACGCGCCGGCAAGACTCGCGCAGCTATCGGCAATGGGCTCGCCGCGTAACGCCGTGCTGCTATCGGCGTCGGGAATCGGGATCGCCCTGGTCGTGCAGTACGTCGCACCGCAAAATGCTTTCCTGTATATCATCGGGGCTTCGTTGGTCGGCGGAATGCTGGCGTGGTGTATCGCGCTCGCCTCGCACGTGGCCATGCGCAAAAGGCTGTCGCCAGAGCAAGTGGCTGCGCTGCCGATGCGCGCTCCCGGCGGAGCAGCGGCATCCAAGGTCGCGTTCGCGGCGATTGTGGTGATCGTGCTGTGCACGTGGTGGACACCGCAGGCTCGCATTACCATTGTCAGTGCAGGTCCGTATCTGTTTCTCTTGACCGTCTTCTATCTCATGGCGAAAAAAGCACGCTCCCGGAACTAGGTGCCGGCATGACTGACCCTCTCTTGCGCTATCGCCAGGAGTTCCCAATCTTGGAGAAGACGACTTATCTCATCAGCAATTCACTGGGTGCGATGCCGCGTGGAGTCTTTGATGCACTCCACGACTATGCCGGGGTTTGGGCTGCGCGCGGAGTGCGTGCGTGGGAGGAACACTGGTGGACGCTGCCGCTGGAGATCGGCAACCAAATCGCTGAGCTGATGAACGCGCCGATGAATTCAGTGGCCATGCACGGCAATGTCACCCAGTGCCAGGCAGTGGTCGCTTCCTGCTTTGACTTCAGCGACGAGCGCAATAAGGTGGTTTACACGGATTTGAACTTTCCTTCCGTGATGTATTTCTGGGAAGCGCAGCGGCAACGCGGCGCGCGCGTCCACATGGTAAAGACGGATGATGGGATCGAGGTTCCGACCGAACGGCTGCTCGATGCGATTGACGAAACCACGCTGCTCGTTCCGGTGTCGCACGTGATCTTCCGCAGCTCGTATATTAACGATGCCAAGGCGATCTGCGAGAAGGCCCACAGGGTGGGCGCGCACGTGATTCTCGACACCTTTCAATCGCTCGGCTCTGGCGTTCCCGTGGACGTGCGAGATCTCAACGTGGACTTTGCCTGCGGAGGACTGATGAAGTGGCTCTGCGGCGGTCCCGGAGCCGCCTATCTCTACGTACGCCCGGATTTGGCCAGCACGCTAGCGCCGAAGTTCACGGGATGGCTTGCGCACGAGAATCCCTTCGGTTTTGAAACCGGCGCGACGCGCTACACGCACGGGGCTTATCGGTTCATTAACGGAACGCCGAACATTCCGGCTCTGTACGCTGCTCTTCCCGGACTGAAGATTCTCCGCGAACTGGCCATGCTTCAGGTGCGCGAAAAATCGCAGCGTCTCACGGCGCGGATCGTCTCGCTGGCAGAGCAACGCGGCTGGCACGTCAACACACCGCGCAATCCGGCGCGCCGCGGCGGCACCGTTGCAGTGAATATGCCCAAGGCAAAGGCAGTGTGCGCCGAGTTGCTCAAGCGCGACATTCTGGTTGACTGGCGGCCGGGCGGCGGCGTGAGGATGTCGCCACACTTCTACAATAAGGATGAGGAAATAGATTTCGCGATGGCGGCAGCCGACGAGATCCTTCGCACCATGCCGTGACCCAACGGACCACATGGGCCAGCTCGGAATATCGAAGGAAAAGCGGCTCTCTACGAAGGACTTCTTCAGATTACGCGTTGTCTAATATTTCCGTTCGAATTTTGGGTCGAGGACTTTGCGGGCGCTTTCCACACCAACGACGGGCAACGACGGGTCGCTCAAAAGCCCGAGCTGTTTCAAGACGGATGCTTGGTCCCAATAGATGTGCTCGTGGGCGAGTTTGCCGTCGCGGAAACGAACAATCGCGACCAGAGGCACTTCGACGCGGCGATTGGTGGGCGGAATTCCGGGCAGCATCCAGGGCATTTCCTGTGTGTGAGTGAAGGAGAAGATCATTTCATCAACGAGCTGATCCTCGCCGACAGTGCGGGAGACGGGAGTAAGCGAGGTGTCGGGCGGCATCACGGGTATGAACTCATGCGCATAGAAGTGGCGCAGGGCGGCCTTGCCGTAACCGCCCGTCATGACGGGGATGTGGTTGACGTAAGCGTCCTCGGTCATGGTGGCCAGCGTGGCTTCGGTGTCACGCGTGACGAATTCGTCTGCAGTGTGTTCTTGCCAGAGTTTGCTGAGGTCGTGTCGTGGCATGGCAGGGATTATACTTCGCTTCTCGCCTGCATCAATTATTGTGTCGGCTTGGTCGGCTCATGAATCCGAAAAGCAAGTTCGCGTCGGAGGTATTATTCCCGATGAGATCCACGCTAGTGATCTATCGGACGCGCGTTTTCAGGAAAGCGTGAAGTGTGGCGAGGTGCTCTGCGCGCGTTCGATATTTCCGAGGTTGCGGTGGATGCCCGGCGGCATCGCTTCGATATTGTGCTCGTTGCTGCCTTTGATAGGGTGGCGCGAAGCGTTCGCCATTTCCTGGAAGTGCTCGACGAATTGAATCATCTCAACATCGAGTTCGTCAGTCTGCGCGAAAATATTGACACGGAAGCCCACTGGGCCGGGCGATAGTCGTTACTGTAGGTGCGATTGCCCAGCTTGAAAAAAGTTTAATCGTCGAGAGAGTTCGAGCCGGGATGCTTCAAGCGAAATTGGAGGGGCGCCGGATTGGCCGCACGCCGTTGAATATTGACCGCGAGCAAGACGTTGCTGACCGCCCGAGCCGCGTTCATGAGCTGACCCTACTTTTCGCTCGGGCCGATGGCGGTTTGGCCGGGTCCTAGCACGACCGTCTCGAACCGAGCCAGTATGACGGGAAACGTTAATGTGGCTACGGACGTAAATGACGCGACGGCCAACTACCGTTTTTGGCCCCGGCTCTTGCGGCAATTCGCTCGTGACTGGTGCATCGCCTCGGACGGCAGCACTCAAAAACGTGGGGGCGGCCTCCCCCGGCCGCCCTTTCGTTTTGCTTTTCAGCGACTGCCCTCAGAACGTAAGTTTGGCGATGACCTGAACGATTCTGGCATTTGCAACCGAACCCGCAAATGCACCGTACGGCGTGGTAGGCGGGCTCACCGTGCTCGTAACTATCCCGAATGTGCTGCTCAGCGTGTTGAACCCAGGATTAGCAAAGTTCGCGTGGTTGAAAATGTTGTACGCGTTCGCGCCAATCAGGAGCCCAAGGCGTTCTGTCACATGGAAGTTCTTGCGCAAGCTGAAGTCGCTGTTGAAGTATCCCGGTCCGCGGAAGGCGTTACGGGCGATCGTCCCGAAGCCGCTGGCCGTCGCGAACTGTGAGGCCGAAAAGCACGGTGAC
>DASYAU010000025.1:0-1973 GCA_036501185.1 Candidatus Korobacter sp.
TGGCCAAGCGCGAGGCATCGGCATTTGTCGCCGCCGGCGGAGCGGAGGCCACCGAAGCCGAACGCGCCATCGTCGCCGCCCGCCTCAAGCAGGCATGGCAGCGGCGCTATGGCCTGGTGGAGGCTGGATGATGTCTCTACGTGGAGGACAGCACCCGTGATTGTCGGCACCGGCATCGACGTCATCGACATCGACCGCATCGCCCGCTCCATCGAGCGCTACGGCGATCACTTCCTCCGCCGCATCTACACCGCCGGCGAGATCGCCTACTGCCAGCGCAAGCGCCGCAACGCGGCCGAGAGTTTTGCCGCCCGCTTTGCGGCAAAAGAGGCCGCAGCCAAGGCGCTCGGCACCGGCATCGGCTTCGGCGTAACCTGGCGGGAGATCGAAGTTGGCCGCGAGCCCGGAGGGCGGCCACTCCTGCTGCTGCACGGCCGGGCCGCGGAGATCGCCGGGCAGATGGGCGTCCGGAACACCTCGCTCTCCATCACCCACACCGGAACGCAGTCCTGGGCAATGGTGATTCTGGAAAACTGACATCGCCGCGACGGCAGCCCGCCTCGGATCATCCAAGCAGGGAAGTCGCTTTCATCGGCGCTTTCGGGAGCCGTTTTGGTACTCTCATCGTGAGAGCATTTTCGGTATTACCGTGGTCAGCGAAGATACTGCGGGCGTGACGTTTCCTTCGGGGAAAGAGCACAACGGCAGCCGCTGAGAATACCGAAAACGCTCTAGTATTGTTGCGCTTTATCTGAGGATCCTGCTTTGGGGGTCCTGCTTCGGGGAATGACCAGCGAGGTTTCGTGCCCAGTCAACAGGAAGTGCAGTGGTCACAACTGAAGGTCGGAGTGCTGGTGATCGTTGCGCTTGCCGCGCTGACGGCGCTCATTTTCCTCATGTCCGGCAGTACCGGCGGCTTCTTCGCCGGCAAGATCACACTTCGCTCCTATTTTGAGAACGCCGCCGGCCTCAAGGTCGGCGCGCCGGTCAATCTGGAAGGCGTCACCATCGGCACCGTGACGCACATCCGCATCTCATCCGACCGGAAGCTGACCCCGGTTGAAGTCATCATGAAGGTCAGCAAGCAGTTCACCTCCGATGTGCGCGAGGACTCGAAGACCAGCCTGGACACCATTGGCGTGCTGGGCGATACGGTTGTCGACATCGATTCCAAGCACGCCATCGGCCCGCGCGTAAAGGACAACGACGAGCTGGGCACCAATGAGAGCCCAAACCTCTCCGACGTCATCAAGTCCAGCCAGGGCACCATCGAGCAGGTGAATACGATTCTCGCCAAGCTCGACAGCCTGGTCGATTCGCTGAACACCGGCAAAGGCTCCATCGGCCAGCTCATCAACGATCCCACCCTCTACAACCGGGCCAACGAGACGGTGGACCAGCTCGCCAAGCTGAGCACCAACCTGAGCCAGGGCAAGGGCACCATCGGCAAGCTGCTCAATGACGACACACTCTACAACCACCTCAACGACACCACCGCGCGTCTGGATCACATCACCGCCGAGATCGACAACGGCCAGGGCACCGTCGGCAAGCTGCTCAAGGACAAGACCCTCTACGACAACCTGAACCAGACGGTGACCAATGCCAACGCCCTGATGGCCGAGATCAACCAGGGCAAGGGCACCATCGGCATGCTGGCCAAGGACCCCGAGTTCCAGGCGAAATTCCGCGACACGGTCGAAAAGCTGGACGCGATCATCGACAAGATCAACAGCGGCCAGGGCACGCTCGGCCAGTTAGTGGTGAACCCGTCGCTCTATAACAACGCCGACGCGATGCTGAGCGAGAGCCGCAACCTGGTAACCCACATTCGCGAAAATCCAAAGAAATACCTCACCTTCCACGTCAAAATCTTCTGAGCAGTATCGATGCACGCGTCAGACTAGTCTCCCGAGTCTGAAGTTCCACGTATAAGTGCGAAGGAATCGGAGAGAAGGAATCGCTTGAAAGGC
>DASYAU010000026.1:0-5735 GCA_036501185.1 Candidatus Korobacter sp.
CGGATCGATGCAGCTGTTTGCAGCCGAGGAAGAAGCTTTCACTCGCGAAGACGCTCAACTCCTTTGGATGCTCTCTTTGGTTGCGGAAAACCAGCTTACCCGCGATTATGAGAACGAAGGACTGATTCGCTTCGCCTTTACCGATTTCCTTACCGGCCTGCGCACCCGAGGCTACTTCGAACAGCAACTCGATCTCGAAATTAAGCGCGCTGAACGTAAACAAACTCCGATCGCGCTTCTGATGATCGATATCGATCATTTCAAGTCGCTGAACGACAGCTACGGTCACCACATCGGGGACCAAGTGCTGCGTGATGTCTCCGCCGTGCTCATGAAGGACATGCGCGAAATCGATACCGCTGCACGTTACGGTGGCGAGGAATTCGTCATCGTGCTGCCGGAAACCAATACCGCCGGCGCGTTACAGGTGGCACACCGAATCCGCCGCAGCGTAGAACAGGCGAAGTTTTTCGCGGGTTCGCCGCGGCAGGTCGAGCACCTCACCATTAGTATCGGGGTTGCCATCTTCGACCAGGATGCGCAGAGCAAGCGCGAGTTGATCGAGTTTGCCGATGCCGCACTCTATGCCGCCAAAAATGCCGGTAGAAATCAAGTAATCGATTATTCCAGCCTCAACGCCCGAACTCGCGAAGTCTCGTGATCAGCGAAATAATCCCGCGACCTTTTGCCAGAACCCCTTCTTGGATGGCTTAGGGGCAGGTAGCTGTACGGCTGGGCTCAAGATGAACTTGTCGCTGAGTTCGAACCGCAGCCGCATTACTTGGTTCGTGTAAGCGGGGGCGCTCCCGTCGTAGCTGAAGACGAACGGCGCGTCGGCGACCATGTGCTTGTTCTCTTCGACAATGCGTTCCGCGAGCGGTTGCTTGAGTGATTCCGGAACCGCGGATGGGAGTATCGGATTGATCGGCACTTGCGCTTGCGCCGGCGCTTGCACTGGCGCGGGTGTGGCCGTGGGACGCGAAGATGCCTTGCTTACCGGCGGCGAAGCTGGAGTTTCGCGCACCGGGACGGCCACAGGTTTGGGTGCTTCCGCGACCTGCACGTCGCGTCGAGTTTCCTTCGGGGCCGGGCATCCGCACCAAATCCCGTGCGGGTTAATTGCAACATCCGCGACGCGGCCTTTGCGAAACAGGACAAAATCCGACGGCTTGATCTGATAAGTGCCGTCTCCAATATTTTCCGTAACGATCACGCCGCCGGTGCTTGCGCCCAAGGACCGCACGCATGTATCGCCTTGTGGGCTGATTTCAATGTTGAGGTCAAACTCTCCCGGACCGGTCATGGCAAAGCGGAAGTCGGGGGTGAGGATGACGTCGGCCGAGGTGCCGATGGCGTAGCGCGACTCGATTGCTCCGGAGCCGAAGCTGAACATCAAGTCGTGTCCGTTCGCGGAAGAGTTGATGGAGACAGTGGTTCCCTGGCAGACCGTGACGGAACCTCCGCGGCCTAACACGAGGCTTGCGGGCTCCTGGCCGGCTTCGATCGAAGAGCCGCTCAGGACGGTGGTGCCGCCATTAGCCAGGTTTACCGAACCGCGTACCTTTGCGACTGTGGAATAGAGCTGCCCGAGCGGTGCTTGCGCGTAAGAAACCAGCGGCATGCAGAGGAATGCAGCGGGCAGGAGCTTGCAAAGGCGCGAGGACATGAGAATCCGGTACCGCCCAGTTTACATCGGCGGCTATAAAGCCTTCTTCTTGCCTACTCTGGGTTTCTTTGACTTGAGGAGGGCTACGGCTTATCGCCGATGAACTCGTAGTGCTGAATCGTGGCAGCGATCCCCATCTTCGCGCCGGGGCTCGGCGGAGGCTCCACGCGTACCACCGTCCCCTTACACCGCACGCGAATGCTCTCGGTGAGCGTGATCTCGGGTGGCAAGGTCAGCGTGAATTCGATGTCGGAACCCAGTTGGATCTGCGAATCGAAAAAGAAGCAGATCCCGCGAGAACTGACGTCTCGGGTGTGCGCCTTCGCCTGCTTCACGCTCTCGGCGGCGTACTTCACTTCAATCGGTAAACGCAGATTGAAGCGGCGCGTCGCGCGCAGTTCCTGACCTTGTCGAGCAACAGACATTAAGAGGGGCTCCCTCGGGAGTGGTTGGTAGCATCGCCCCGTTTGGCCCTAACTGTCAAGTAAGAAGCTGGTCAACATCAAACGTTTCCACGTCTCCCGGTGCGGCCGTGTTCCGTGAGAACGGATAGACTATTGTCATGCTGTTTGTCCTCGATAATTACGATTCGTTCACCTATAACCTGGTCCAGTATTTCGGCGAACTCGGCGCCCAAATCGAAGTCCGCCGGAATGACCAGGTGACGATCGAGGAGATCGAAGCCATGCGTCCCGACCATATCGTCGTTTCCCCCGGGCCATGTACTCCGGGAGAAGCGGGCATCAGCATCGCGCTCATCCGCCACTTCGCCGGCAAGGTGCCGGTGCTGGGGGTGTGCCTTGGGCATCAGGCCATCGGGCAGGCATTTGGCGGCAAAGTGGTACGCGCCAAAAACCTGATGCATGGCAAGACCAGCGAGGTGGAGCACGACGGCAAGACCGTCTTCCGCGGGATCCGTTCGCCGATGACGGCCACCCGTTACCACTCTCTAATCGTCCGCGAGAGCGACCTTCCCAAGGAACTCGAGATCACTGCGCGCACCAGTGACTACGATGGCAATACAGTCATCATGGGCCTTCGCCACAGGCAGTTCCCGGTAGAAGGCGTACAGTTCCATCCGGAAAGCGTGCTCACCGCCGAGGGCAAGCAGCTCATCAAGAATTTCCTGGCGCTCTAGTGGATCGATTTCTGCGGATGGCGGCAGTCTGCTTCGCTCTCGCGGCCCTCGTCCATGCACAATCCGTGAAGCCAGCCGAAGCTTCCGGCGTGCAGTGCAGCGAAAACGTGCTTTCCGCGAAAAGTCCATACATCACGTCCCACTCCGGTATTGCAGCAAGGGCGCTTGTGGACGCGAACTCCGGCGGCAAAGACTGTGCGGCGAAATGGAAGCTCGAAGTCCGAACAAAATTCGGTTTCGCAAAAACGCTGGAAGTCGCCAGCACCTCCGAGAACCCGAATTACGAGCTCTCGTTCGAACTCTACGGCTGGAGCAGCGACAACCGTCTTCTCCTCGGCGCCATCATTCGCGCCATGGGCGATTGGGACCAGGCAATGCCTATGATCTACGACGTGCAAGCCAAACAGCAGTGGGTCGTCGACCTCCAGCCGCTGTTCGCCCGCCTGGTCCCAAAGGACTGCAGTATCTATGCTTGGCCCGACGGTTTCAGCCAATCCGGCGATGTACTCATTCATGCCGGCCCCCGCGAGTCTGACATGGCCGGAGGCGAAAAGCCCTGCTTCACGGAAAGCGAGTGGCAGCTAAACTATCGCACCAACACTCTCGCCCCAGCTGAAGGCGAAGAGAAACCCGACATCTTCGGAAAGTTGTCGGACGACTAGCTGCCCGCCAATTCCGCTGCTCGTACCACCGCCTGCGCCTTATTCCGGCATTCCTGGAATTCGCTTTCTGGATCTGAATCTGCCACGATGCCGGCTCCGGCTTGCACGTAGGCGCGCTTATTTTTCACCACCATCGTACGGATGGCAATGCAGGAGTCCAGATTGCCGGCGAAATCGGCGTAGAGCACCGATCCGCCGTACACGCCACGGCGCGTGGGTTCCAACTCCTCGATGATCTCCATGGCGCGCACCTTGGGCGCGCCGCTCAGCGTACCGGCAGGGAAGCACGCAGCGAAGGCATCGAGCGCATCGAGGCCGCTGCGCAGTTTGCCTTCCAGTGCCGACACCAAATGCATGACGTGCGAGTAGCGCTCCACGTACATCAGGCCTTTCACCTTCACGGTGCCGTACTCGCTCACCCGGCCCAGGTCATTGCGTCCGAGGTCCACGAGCATCACGTGCTCAGCGCGTTCCTTTTCGTTGGTTCGCAGATGCTCTTCGAGTTGCGCGTCTTCTTCCGGGGTTTTCCCTCGCTTGTAGGTACCGGCGATCGGCCGATACTCCAAGGTGCGATTGCTGACCTTTACCAGCATTTCGGGCGACGACCCGAGCACGTGCAGATCATCCATCCGCAAAAAATACATATAGGGCGATGGGTTCACGGTACGCAGCGAGCGATAGATGTCAAAGGGCGCGGCGGGAAGAGGGAAGTCGAGCCGTTGTGAGAGCACGACTTGGAAAATGTCGCCGGCGGCAATGTATTCCTTGCTGCGTTTCACCGCTCCCATGTAGTCCGAGGGCTTGGTGCGGGCGTGCAGCCTGATCTTCGCTTTCGACTTCTCGCGACTGAGTTTTCGCAAGCGAAGTCCGGAGGCGAGTTTTTTCTCCAAGGCGTCGAGGTCCGCGAAAGCCCGGTCGTAGGCCTTACGCGGTCTTTCGTTGCGAACATCTACCGCGGCGATCAGGTGCAACTGGTGTCGCAGGTGATCGAACGCCAGCAACCGATCGAAGAACATGAATACCCCGTCGGGGAGTTTCAGGTCATCCTTCGTAGTTGCCGGCAGCTTTTCAAAATTGCGCACGGCGTCGTACGCGAAATATCCAACCGCGCCCGCCGTGAACGGCGGCAGGCCCGGGATGTTCGCCGGCTTATGCTCTCGCAACGCTTTCCGCACGGTTTCCAGAAGGGGCGCCTTGCGCGTCTCGCTCTGTTTTCCGCGGCGGATTGTCACTTCGTCGCCACGCCCGCTTACTACCATGTAGGGCCGGATTCCAAGAAACGTGTAGCGGCCGATGCGTTCGCCGCCTTCCACCGATTCCAGCAGAAACGAATACGGTTCTTTTTCTGCCAACGCGAGGAACGCCGACACCGGCGTAAGCAAGTCGGCGGAAATCGTGCGGCTGACTGTCACCAGCGTGGCGTCCTTCGCAATTTGCGAGAAGGCTTTGAAGTCCGGGGAATCCATAAAGGCTCGATTATACGTTTAGGGATTTATCGCTTTGTCACGCTACCGCATCCATAACGCTCGACAGCGAAACAATTTGGCGACCGCGCAACCTTGGGCTATACTTTGCCAACTTTCCCCGATTGCTGTCGAACATTCCGCCCGACGAGCGGGAGCAGCAGGACGAGATGCAGATCAAGTTCTGGGGCGTTCGCGGTTCGACCCCCACGCCACAACTCGAGAACATGCGCTACGGAGGCAATACCTCCTGTGTTGAAGTGCGCGTCAATGGCGAGATCTTCATCTTCGATTGCGGCACCGGCTTCCGCAACCTGGGCAAGCAACTAGGCAAAGAGTTTGGCAGTAAGCCCATTCATGCGCACGTCTTCATTTCGCATTTCCACTGGGACCACATCCAGGGCATCCCGTTTTTCACCCCGCTTTACGAGAAACCCGACAACTACTTCTTCTTCCACTCCTCGAATCGTTCCCGCGGATTGCAGCGCGCCATCGAAGAGCAGATGGCCGATCCGTATTTTCCCGTGGACATGAGCGAGATGGCTGCGCATCGCAACTTCTACGACATCGAAGAAGATCGCATCGCCTTTGAAGCCGCCGTTGTCGAGTCGAAGTGGCTGAACCATCCGCAAGGCTGTCTCGGCTTTCGCATGGAAACCGAAGAAGGCATCCTCGTCTACGCCACCGACAACGAACCCGGCCACCCCGTGTTCGATAAGAATGTTCGCAAACTCGCCGAGGGCGCTGACATCCTTATCTACGACTCGCAATACCTGCCGGACGAGTACGCTGCGAAGAAAATCGGA
>DASYAU010000027.1:0-24513 GCA_036501185.1 Candidatus Korobacter sp.
CAAACAGTCTTGCCGATATCGATTGTGCTGGTGAACGGGCTGATAAGGATGACGCCGCCTGCGTTCGGATTCTCTTTGGCGAGTTCGGTCGCTACACCGGTGCCGATCGAGCGTCCGACGATGATGATGTTGTGCAGCGGAACTTTGCGCTCTTGCGTTAGGTAGCGCAGCGCAGCTCGGGCATCTTCGTCGACTTTTGCTTCGGTAGCGGTGCCGGGGCTGCTCGTCCCGTAGCCCCGATAGTCGGCCATTAATACGTTTGCGCCGGTGTTGTGCAGCGGAACGAGTTCGCCAACCGGCGCGTTGACGGTCTGCTCAATGCAATAGCCATTGCCGTGAAAGAAGAGCAGTACTTTGTCGGAAGGCGCATCCGCCGGAATGTACCAGGCGTGGATCTGCTCGGTGCCATTCACCGGAATGTGAAGGTCTTCAAATGCCAGATTGGCCGCCGCCGGTGTACTGGCCTCGAAGTGTTTCGGTGCGGGAAAAACCATGGCGTCCTGCACGAAATAGAAGAAGGTGCAGATGCCTGCGTAGAGAGCGCCCAAGGCAATGAAAAGCCGGATGAGAATCTTGCGCACGCGACGCCGCGGCTTGGGCACGGCTACCCTGGGTGAGGCCATGGCAGAGGATTATAGGTGTCGGAAATACGGATGCAGCACTGAATTCTCTGGAACCCGTGGTGGAAATTCTGGCGTCCCCGACGGGATTTGAACCCGTGTTATCGCCGTGAAAGGGCGGTGTCCTAGGCCGGGCTAGACGACGGGGACGCTTGCAAGGCGGGATACAGCGGCCAACCCATTCATCGTAGCAGCCGCAAATCCAGTGTGTCAAAAACGCTACTGGCTCATGGAGCGGTTGCAGATACGCTCCAGCACTTGCAGGGGAGAAACGTCCGCGGCCACCAGCGCGCGCTGCGGAATGATGAAAGTTTGCTCGAGGACGTATTGTCCGCTAAGCACGGCGTGGGGAACGCCGTCGGTGTAGACCAGCCAGGTGCAGCCGGGCGAGATGTCGGTGCGCACCTTGGGGGAGTTCTGCTGGAAGTCGGAGCTCTCTTTCAGCCAGTCGTGAAAATGAAGCATGAAGCGGTCGTAGCGCGAACGGTTGGGAAGCGGCAAGCCGAGCTTGTGGCCAAGGCTTTGTGCTGCTCCGGCGATTCTTTCGGTGAGCGGCGGATTGGCGAAGCGCCTCACACCTGCACTCGGCGCGATCCGCGGCGCCATGATGTGAAAGGGCGGGCCGGTGAACCAGACTCGATCTACCGACGGATTGATGTTCGTGAATACCCGCAGGATCCTCGCTCCTCGCGTTGGACGCGTTGGGAAGGCGTCCACATGCAGCAGGTCGTTCCGCTTGTGCAGCGCCAGGTCGCGGCTTTTCTCTTCGAGGGGACGGAAGCTGGCGTAATCGAGCTGAAAGTCCTTCGCATAGGGCGCCAGGAAGCTCGTGACAAACTCGACGACCTGTTTCGAGTAGCGGCGCATGACGTCCTGCATGCGTGCGCGGTCGGGAGAGTCGCCGGCGATGCCACGGAGGACGTCGTTTGCTGGACGGAACGAGATGTTCTTATGGAACCGAGACTCGGCTTGCTTCTGCGAAAGCAGGAATTCGCAGTCGGCTGTAGGAAGCTCGAAGGGGACTCCATCGAACAGCAGGATCTTGCCACTTTCGACTTCCGCACAACATTCGCGCGAGCGGTCACCGGCACTCCACCCTGAGCGCGTGTAATCCGTAACGATCGAGCAGGCTGCCGAAGTATTGATTGACATCGATTCTTTGCCCGGATAGTGGAAGCCGTTGGGCGTGGGCTGTCTGTTAGTCTAACTGCTTCTTATGCGAAGTACGATTTTTGCATTGTTTCTTATTTTTGGGGGCCTCGGAGTGGCACAACAGGGCCCGCAGTCGCCGCAGCAGCAGCGAAGCCAGGCAAACCCGCCGAAGCCCGATGAAACCGTGGTGGTCACCGGCACATTCGAACCCACGCCGTTGGAAGAGCTCCAGCGCTCGGTGATGTCGTTGGACACGCAACAGGCGCCGCTTCTGTACCAGGCGGATGTCGATTATCTTCGCCTCGATCCGTCCATCGATCTCCAGGAGCGTGCGCCCGATGGCGTGCAGGCCGATCTCTCAATCCGCGGATCAACGTTTGGCCAAACGCTGGTACTGATTGACGGTCTCCGCGTGAACGATGCCCAGACCGGCCATCACAATCTCGATCTTCCGATCCCGCTAGACTCCATCACGCGCATCGAAGTCCTCCATGGCGCGGGCTCAACTTTCTATGGCGCCGACGCCATGGGTGGCGCGGTCAATTTCATCACCGCTCCCGTCTCCACCACCGAACTCTTGTTGCGTGCCGGTGCCGGGAACTTCGGTTACAACGAAGAACATGCCGTTGCCGCCTACGCGACGAAGAACTGGAGCGAAGAGCTGGTGGGAGACCGCAGCTTCTCCACCGGCTTCATGACCGATCGCGACTACCGCAACACCGCGCTCTCCAGCGAGACCCACTTCAAATCATCGCTGGGATGGACGACGATCCTGCTTGCCACCGCCGATCGTCCCTTTGGCGCCAACCAGTTTTATGGACCGTACGATTCATGGGAGCGCACCAAGGGCTGGTTCGCCGGATGGACGCAAGACCTCGGCACCCAGACACTCTTCGATTTCGGCTACCGTCGCCACACCGACGAGTTCGTGCTTCTCCGCGACGATCCCGCTGTCTACGAGAACAACCACGTCACCGATAGCTGGCAAACCGCGCTGCGCCGCCACGACGAATTCGGTGCGAACACCACGGTCTCCTACGGCGTCGAAGGTTTTCGCGATCAGATTGACAGCAATAACCTTGGGCATCATGCCCGTAATCGGGGCGCAATCTATGCGGCCGTCGATTTCCGTGCGCTGCGTCGTTTTTCCATCTCCATGGGCGCGCGAGAGGAGTCGTACGACGGCACCCGTGGTCAGTTCACACCGTCAGCCAGCGCCGCCTACTGGCTTTCTCATCGCGTGAAGCTCCGCGGTGCGGCCAGCCGCGCTTTCCGTATCCCCTCCTATACCGATCTTTATTACAGCGATCCGGCAAACGTCGGAAACCCCAACCTCCGTCCCGAGTCGGCATGGAGCTACGAGGGCGGTCTCGACTGGAATGCCGGCGGACGCGTTTCCTTCTCCGCCACCGGATATCGCCGTAACGAGCGCAACGGCATCGACTACGTGAAGTGCCAACCGGGATACTTGTTCAATGCGGCGTCGGGCGCGTGCAATGCGAGCTCCGGCGCGCAGGACATCTGGCACGCCTACAACATCGACAATCTCGACTTCACCGGCGTCGAAACGTATGTCCGATTCCAAGCCACGCGTTCGCAGGAGTTCGATCTAGGCTATAGCGGCATTTATGGCGCGCAGAACGCGCTGAACGGACTCGTTTCCCAGTACGTCTTCAACTATCCGACGCATAACACTTATGTCGCCTGGCAGGGAGCGGTGTATCACGGTATCGTCGCCCGGACCCGTCTCGGCGTGGTGCAGCGCTACCAGCGCGATCCTTATCCGCTCTGGGATTTCGCAGTGGCCCGCGAAGCTGGCCGCATTCGCCCCTATCTCCAGCTCATGAACATCACCAATACCCAATACCAGGAGATTGAAGGCGTGGCCATGCCCGGCCGCAGCGTCGTGGCGGGCCTGGAGATCGCGCTCCTCGGCAAGAAACGCTGAAGCTAGCGTGCTGTCATCCTGAGCGGAGCGACCGAAGGTAGCGGAGTCGAAGGACCCCTATCGACTCCACTACTGTGGGTGCCCCACCCTGTCGCGCAGCGGCTGAGTGGGATTTCACCGCAGCCTAGAACTGGAACCGCAATCCCAGCTGAATCACTCTCGGTCCACCACCGCCCAGCCCCGGATTGCCCTGCGCTACGTCCGGCGTTTGCGTGATCTGCCCTTGTGGGCCGGCGCTGGTGTTCACCGTTCTGTCAGCGTTGAGTCCCGGCGTAATGGTCCCATTCGGCAACGCGAAGTTCGGATGGTTGAAGACATTGAAGAATTCTGCGCGGAACTGCATGTTGATTTTCTCGGTGATCGGCATGGTCTTGCCGATGGAGAAATCAACATTGGTATAGTGCGGCCCATAGATTGAGTTTCGCCCCATGTTGCCGAAGGTGCCGTCGGCGGGCTGCTCGAACGCCAACGGGTTCAGGTAACCCGTCACCGGATTCCAGTTGGAGAGGATCGGATCCACACCCGGAACTAAATTCGGACGCTGGTGATAGTTGTAGGTCCCGCTGGTATCGTCCGAGTTCACGATGGGGATTGGCCGCCCGGATTGCAGCGTGGCAATCATGTTCAGCTCCCAACCTTGGCCAACTTTCGTCGGCACTGCTCCCCACGTGGGGATCACGTAATTCACCGAACCGGTAAAGCGATGCCGCGTGTCGAACGTTGACGGCCCTTTCTCGCAAGCAACCGGGCAATCCGAGTTCTGCGGGAACGCGGCCGAGGCAAAGTTGAAGTCAATGCCATCGCTGGCGTCGTCCAACGACTTTGCGAAGGTGTAGTTAGCAAAGCCCGAGAACCCGTGCCAGGAGCGCGTAGTGAACGTCGTCTGCAGCGCGTGGTACGTAGAGTTGGAGATTGTCGCCAGGATGTCCATGGCCGAATAGTTCGGATTGGTGTAGTCCTGGTTCATGTCGTAAAGGCGTGTCAGCCGCGTGCCTTTGCTACCGACGTAGCCCACCTGCAGCGATGCGTTTTTGCCGAGTTCCTGCTGGATGTTCAGGTTCCAGCTCTGGCTGTAGGGCGTGGCGAAGTCATGCGGAATAGCGAAAATGTTCTGCGATCCCGGATCGGTGTTGACGGTGAAGACCGGGCCGGGAGCGGTGCCATTCCACGCGCCCTGGTTGTAACCCATGGTGTAGACCGGTTCTGGGCCGATCGGGTTGGTCGCCAGGCCGGCTGACGCCGTGTAGTTCGCGATGAGGTTGTTCTGCGGCGTGTAGTCGTAATAGATGCCGTAGCCGGCGCGTACGACCGTTCCGTTGCGCACGTTCCATGCGAGGCCGATGCGCGGCCCCCAGTTATTCCAATCGGGCTTGTAGGGCTGCGAGGTCATGTGCAGCAAGCCATCGCTGCCGAGGTTGGAGAGCAGGTTGTCGACCTCGGCGATCGGCGAGAAGTACTCCCAGCGAACGCCCAGGTTCAGGGTCAGGTTCTTGCGGATGCGCCAATCGTCCTGCGCGAAGAAAGCCAGACCGTCGCTGTAGGTGATGCGGTGGGTGTTGCCGGTATCGGCGTTATAGCCGTAGTCGAAGTTGCCCAGGTAGAAGTTAGTGAGCACCTGCTCCACGGTGTCGGACGACCACGGGCCGAGAGGGTTGCCGCTGCCGTCGTAACCGTTAGGATCGGAATTGTCGAGCGTGAGCAGGCCGCGTTCGAGGTTGTCGTTGAAGTTGTCGATGATGTAGCGGCGGAATTCGCCGCCGAACTTGAAGGTGTACAAGCCGCGGATCCACGTGAGGTTGTCGAGGTCCTGGTAGGTTTGGCTGGTGCGTCCGCGAGGGATGCTATAGGCGGAGGCGCCGACGTTGTCGAGCACACCGTAGAAATCAACTTCCGGCACCCCGGTTTTTCCGGTACCCATATTGAGCCCAAAGGCCGACGCCGGATCCAGGCTGCCATCCAGCGTGTTGAACGAAGTGGTATATCGCGTGTATCCGAAGCGCATCTCGTTGATCAAGTATGGGCTGAACGTCGAAAGCAGGCTGCCGGAGATTACGTTCACACGCGTAGGCGACGTCTGCGCGAATGCTGGCAATCGCGATCCGCTGCCGTAGCCGCCGATGGAACCCAGAGGGAACACCTGGCTACTGTTGCTGACCGCGTAACGCGCTGAGAACAGTTCGGTCGGCGTGATGTAGTGGTCCACCTTGATGATGCCGTTGTCCAGATCGTTCTTATCCTCTACCGCCCCATCCGCCGTCCCACTCCCGCCAAGGCATCCGCCGGCAACCGTGCCGCCTGCGCTACAACCGGTGGCCGCGGGGAAGTAGTTGAGGATCTTCGTCAGGCCTGCCTGCGGGCCGACGCCATTCATCGTCGCGTAATTCTGCGCATCGGTAGTTTGCAGCGGTGTAGGAACGAACAGCGTAAAGTTCGACGTCACGCGCTCGCGTTGGCCTTCAAACGCGGCGAAGAAGAACGTCTTGTCTTTGACGATGGGTCCGCCGAGCGAGAGTCCGTATTGGTTGTTCTTGAATTGGCCTTGTGGGTCGGGCGCGGGGTTGAAGTAGTTGCGCGCGTCCATGGCGGAATTGCGCAGGAAGTAAAACGCGCTGCCATGGACGTTGTTGGTGCCGCTCTTAGTGATGATGTTCACCGCCGCGCCCGCATTGCGCCCGTACTCCGCGGCGTATTGCGATTGCAGGTTGAACTCCTGGATCGCATCAATGGGCAGCAGTGACGCCGGCGCGGCAGTAATGCCGACCTGGTTCAGCGCCGAGTTGTTAAAGAAGGGATCGTTGTTGTCGGTGCCGTCGAGCATGTAGTTGTTCGACCGATCGCGGTTCCCATTGATGTTGAACTGCCCGAATCCCTTCTCCGTACCGGCTACGCCCGATCCTTCGACGGTGACACCGGGAGTGAGGGCGACCAGTTTGCCGAAGTCACGGCCATTGAGGGGAAGTTCGATCACGAGCTTGTTTTCGACGACCTGGCCGAGGACGTCGCGAGTCTGCTCGACCAGCGGCGCGTTGCTTTCGTTGACTTCGACGACGTCCGCCCCCGAAAGCGTCATGTGTGCGTCGAGCGTGGTGTCGATCCCGACGGCGACCTCGACGCGCGCTTGAAATTTGGCGAAGGCCTTCACCGTAGCCGTCACTTCGTAGGTTCCAGCAGGGAGTTCTGGAATGACGTACTGGCCATCTCCCGCGCTCTGCACGGTACGTACCTGTCGGGTGGCCACGCTCGTTGCCGTGAGCGTGGCGTTGGGAATCACCGCACCGCTGGGATCGGTGACGGTGCCGCGGATGGACCCGCGATAACTTTGCGCAGCGGCAAACAACGAAATAAACAGCAGCAAAACAAAGATCGAGACAGATCGCAGTGCTCTCATGAACTCCCTCCAGGTCGTGCAGTCGAACAGTGAAACGGGTTTGCGAGTGTTGTGGGGCAGGATCGTACGTCGAATCCTTCGTCCTGCCCAGTTAAGAAAGACCTTAAACGTTATCTTGCAGGCGACTAAAGTCCCCTTTTGTGCAGTTGCGTTATTGCTTTTTCAGAATCACGAAACTTACCGGCGGCTTGATGTTGTACGTCTTGGCGAAATTGTCCTGGTTCATCGCGAAGCTCAAACGCCCGCGCGAATCGATAAACGCCAGCGTCTGGCCAACGGGAACATCCGAGAACGTCTTAACGAACGGGATCTGCATCTCGCTCGCGCCAAGCGTTACTGGAAGCTGGTCGCCGGCCTTGTAACCCAGCTTGGCAAAGTCGTCGCGCATCACGTTGGTGATCAAGTTGCCGAACGGATAATCAATCCCGATAATGCTTCCGCTGAGTTTGTCCGCGGTGACCGCAGCCTTCGGCACATTGAGTCGCACCAGCTGCGCAACCGGAACTTCCGGCCCAGCCTTGGTCCAGTCGTCACCTTTCGCCACGTGCGCCCCGGCTGGCGAGAAAATATCGCGTCCATGGAACGTCGACGAGATTCCCGCGCCGATCATGAACCCCGGATTGGTGATCTCGTGGACGCCTTCAATCCCGTCGCGGTCCTGCACGAACGTCAGCAGCCCGTTGTCTGGTAAAACGAAGTACTGCCCCTTCTTCGATTTCGCCACGATCGCCTTCCGAGAGCTGCCCACGCCCGGGTCTACCACGATCACGAAGACTGTGCCTTCCGGATAATAGGGCGCCACCCCGTAGAGATAGCGTGCGCCGTCGATGATGGAGAACGGGACGACGTCGTGGGTGATGTCCACGATGTGGAGGTCGGGAACGATTTGCCACATCACCCCTTTGCAGATGGGCACGGCGTCGTTGTTGCTGCCGAAGTCAGTCATGAACAGCAGGTCTGGACGTTTTTGCGCTGAGACAAACGTGGCGCATGAAGCAGCAAGAACCAACAGGACAGCCAGACGGCGAAGGACCGTGCGGAAGGACATCAGGTGCGACTCCTGAGAATTGTAAGTTCCCGGATATTGTGCTCCTTCGCGTCTCCTCCCGCAATGCGGCTCCGCGTAGAATGAAGTTTGGCCCAGGCGAATGGCAGCAAATCCACATTCGGACGCGAACGGTCGAACGATCTTCCACGTCGATATGGACGCCTTCTTCGTCTCCGTGGAAGAACTCTTCGATCCCTCGCTGAAAGGTAAGCCCGTTGTCGTCGGCGGCCAGCGCGACGAGCGCGGCGTCGTCTCTGCCGCCTCGTACGCCGCTCGCAAGTTTGGTGTGCACTCCGCGATGCCTCTGCGCACCGCCGCCAAGCTCTGTCCCGACGCGATCTTCGTCAACGGCCACCCCGAGCGCTATCGCGAATATTCCGGAAAGGCGTTCGAGGTTCTGAGGAAGTTCTCCCCGAAGGTCGAGATGGCTTCCATCGATGAAGCCTATCTCGACATGACCGGCACCGAGCGCCTCCATGGCCCCGCGCTGAAGGCCGCCCATGCCCTTCACCAAACGATGAAGTCCGACACGCAGCTTAACTGCTCCATCGGGATCGGTACATCACGTCTCATCGCCAAGGTCTGCAGCGACCAGGCCAAGCCCAACGGCGTACTCTGGATCGTCCCCGGCACCGAGGCGAGTTTTCTTGCTCCGCTGAATGTACGCAAGATTCCGGGCGTCGGCAAAGTCATGGAACAGCGGCTGAACGAGATCGGCATCAAGAAAGTCGGGGACCTCGCCAAGCTCGACGACGCCTTCCTCCGCGAACGCTTCGGCGAATGGGGGCTCGCGCTGGCAGGGAAATCGCGAGGACTGGACGCCGGTGGCTACTTCGACCGTGACGTGGCCGAAGAAGAAGGGCCGAAGTCCGTTAGCCACGAGCACACGTTTAATACGGACACGAAGAACTCCGAGAAACTTGAAGCCATGCTCGCCCGTCTCAGCGAAATGGTTTGTCGACGCCTCCGCGAGCATGATTTGCATGCGCGGACGGTACAGATCAAGCTTCGCTACTCAGACTTCTCGACCATTACTCGGGCGCATTCCCTGGCGCAGCCTACGCAACTCGACACTGTGGTTGCCGAAACCGCGCGCACCCTCTTCCGCGAAAACTGGGAGCGCGGGCGCGAAGTGCGGCTGCTCGGAGTCCAGACGTCCGGCTTTGACGATGTGCCACAGCAGCTCGACCTGCTCAGCCAGGCGCACGACGACAAGATATCCAAAGCTCTCTCCGTGGTGGATAAAATGCGCGACCGCTTTGGCGAGAATGCATTGTCGCTGGCTACGGGACTGAAGTCGCGCTTCCGCGAGAAGACCCACGAGAATCCGGCGAGCTTGCCGGGAAAAGGCAAGAAGCAAACCTGATTCCTCGCATTTTTACTGTTCAATTTTCATCACCTTTCTGGAGCACCTTTGTGCGGAATCACGCACTGGCGTGAGCGGTTTCCTCTTCCTTCTGCCGTGAAAGGCCGATGATGCCCACAGTAAATGCTCGTGTGACTGGGAGCAGGCCATGTCGAAAATTCTTGTGATCGGTTATGGAAACCCTTTACGTGCGGACGATGGCGTAGGATGCCACGGCGCGCGGCAAATTGCGCATCACTTGCGCGGCGACGACCGCGTGGAAGTAATCCCGTGCCATGAGCTTGAGGCAGAAAGCGCCCGCAAAGTCGCCGCAGCGGAGTTCGTCATCTTCATCGACGCGACGCACGAAGGCGAACCTGGTTCGATCACCGAAACCACCGTTCTGCCCGATGCGGCCTTTGACGGTAAGTTCCACCACAAAATGACGCCAGAGAGTTTGCTGGCAGCGGCGAAGGCGTTGCACGGGGAGTGTCCGCCGGCGTTGCAGTTCCACATGACCGGCTGGTGCTTCGAGATCGGCGAGCACATGTCGGCGATTGTGACGGAACGGTTCAAGGCGCTGGTGAAGAAGATCGAAGAAAAGATACGGGAGCACGAGGCAGTGCTCGCCTGAACGCGTGGTCTTACGGGTAGTAGTTGAGTTTGGGAGCGGCGGCACGGCCGAACGGCTCGGTTCGGTTCGTGTGTGCGCAAGGCAAACCGGCCTGCCGCTCACCCCGCTTTCCGTTATCTAGCGGCCTCATGTCGCGTGCAACGTTGTGCAAGCGAGGCTCCCGTCTCGCGAACTAGCGGCCCCGCCCCTAAAGTCACTTGATCTTTTTCGACACGTTTTTCACCACTTATCGCGTCGTGCTGAAATGCCCGGCCGGACTTCGGCATTGCGGCAGTGGCACCACGATCTGTGCTGCTTAACGCCAGCCGTGGAAAGTGTCCTCGCGCGTGGAGCAGTTGGGGAAGTTATTGGAGGAAGTGACTGGGGAAAAGAGGCTTCTTGCGGAGGATTCGGAAGAGCACTGCGATGATTACGCCGACGGCCACGGCTCCAATCAGGAAGAACTTGGCAAGAGGAAGACCGGCAAGCCCCAGCACGATGAAGCCAACTGCGATAAGGACTGAGTCGAACTCGGCCGCGAGCTTTGGAATGCGGAAGGGGCCCGGATGCGGCGGTGGAGTATTGCGGTCCTTCACAGTCTCATTATCCCTCCAAAAATGGGGATGGAATCGGATTTCTTTCTTCCATCAATCTTGCCAGAAATTCCGTGCGCGGAGTTGTTGCTCCATGTAGGCGACGGCGTCGCCCTGCACCCATGGACGGAAGCGAGTGGGGATTGTGCGTTTGGGGTAGGTTTTGCACTCGATGAGCGTCGGTCCACCCTCGTGGCGCGCACGGAACATGGCTTCCTGGGTGACGCGGTAGACGGCCATGGCGTCGCTGCCGTCGACGGTGATCCCGGGCAGTCCAGCTGGCAACACTTCGTAGCTGAGATCGTGGACGGCGTAGCTAGGCTTCAGCTTTGCAAGGTTGTGCCGGACGATGACGACCAGCGGCACCTTGTGCGTAAATGCAAAGCCCAGCGTTTCGCGGGCAGATTCGAGCGAGGCCGCTTCTCCCGCGTAGGCCAGGACCAGACCGTCGCGTTGGTGGAGCGCGCGATCGAGCGCGTAACCGGCGGCAATGGCGATATGCGCGGCGGCGGTCAGTTCGGGCGATTTCGGCGAGAGCGGAGCGAGGTCGAGCAGTTCGGGGCATTGCTCGAAGAGAATCTCGGCGATCGAGCGGGCTTGGGAGATGGTGAGGGTGTCTTCGGGCAGGAGGCCAATGAGGGAGCCGACGATCGTGGCCTCGAGGCCGCGGGAGTCCCCGAGTTTCGTCATGAGCGCGTACATGCGGCGCATGAGTTGCGGGTCGCGCGAGGGCGGGGTATTGACGGCGTCGTGGGATTGTTGGTGTTTGGGTTTTGCTGGCATGCAGGCGAAGTGATTCTAAAGCATCGCGGTGCGCTTTGGATTCTTCAGAACACGACAGAGGACCGCAAGGTCCATCGACTGCGCTGAGGATGACATCATCCAATGAAAAAGCCCGCTCAATGCGGGCTTCTTCGCAGAAACGAAAACTTACTGTCGTGCTGAGGGTTGGTCCGGTGTTGGCAGCACGGAGAGCGCGGTGGGTTCTTCGTCTCCCACGTCGGGCAGCGGACGCTCCAGAGCCAGTTGCAGGACCTGGTCCATTTCGTCAACGAAGCTGAGAGTCATCTCGGTGCGGATATTGTCCGGCACCTCGGCCAGGTCTTTCTCGTTGTCCTTGGGCAGGATCACGGTTTTGATTCCGGCGCGTAGGGCAGCGAGGAGTTTTTCTTTCAGCCCACCGATGGGGAGCACTTTGCCGCGCAGCGTGATTTCGCCCGTCATCGCGACGTCGCGACGGACAGGGATCTTCGCCAGCGCGCTGGCGAGCGCGGTTGCCATCGTGATGCCTGCCGATGGCCCATCTTTGGGGATGGCGCCTTCGGGGACGTGCACGTGGATGTCGCTATTCCGGTAGAAGTCGCGCGGGAGGCCGAGTTTGTGGGCGCGGCTGCGGATGAACGACATCGCGGCTTGCGCCGATTCCTGCATCACGTCGCCGAGTTTGCCGGTGAGGGTAAGCTTGCCCTTGCCTTCGACGACCGAGACTTCGGTGGTCAGAATTGAGCCGCCGACTTCGGTCCACGCGAGACCGGTGACGAGACCGACTTCGCTTTTTTCGTGGATTGCGGAGTCTCGGAACTTGGTCACGCCGAGGAAGTCGGAGATGTTGTTCGCCGTGACGTGGATCTTGAAATCCTTGTCTTTCACGACGCGGCGCGCGATTTTGCGGCAAACGTTGCCGATTTCTCGCTCGAGGTTACGGACGCCGGCTTCGCGCGTGTAATTGCGGATGATCACGCGGAGGCTTTCGAGGTCGAACTGCGCTGCTTCTTCGCTGACGCCGGCCTGTTCGCGCTGCTTCTTGAGCAGGTACTGGCGGGCGATCTCAACCTTTTCGTCCTCGGTGTAGCCGTGCAGACGGATGATCTCCATGCGATCCTGCAGCGGGCCCGGGATCGTGTGGAGCACGTTGGCAGTCGCCACGAAGAAGACTTGCGAGAGGTCATATTCGACGTCGAGGTAGTGGTCGACGAACATGAAGTTCTGCTCAGGATCGAGGACTTCAAGGAGCGCCGACGACGGGTCGCCGCGGAAGTCCATGGACATCTTGTCGACTTCATCGAGCATGAAGACGGGGTTCTTGGTGCCGGCCTTCTTCATCATCTGGATGATCTGGCCAGGCAGCGCGCCGATATACGTGCGGCGATGGCCGCGGATTTCGGCTTCATCACGCACGCCGCCGAGCGACATCCGAACGAACTTGCGGCCGGTGGCCTTCGCTATCGACATGCCGAGCGAAGTCTTGCCAACACCGGGAGGTCCGACGAAGCAGAGGATGGAGCCTTTGGGATTCTTGACCAGTTGTCGGACGGCGAGGAACTCCAGGATGCGTTCCTTCACTTTTTCGAGGCCGTAGTGATCGGTGTTGAGGATCTTTTCGGCGAACTCGATGTCGCGCACTTCCTTGGATTTCTTCTTCCACGGCACGGCCAGGAGCCAATCGAGATAGTTGCGCGAGACTGTGCTCTCGGCCGACATGGGCGGCATGGCTTCGAGTTTCTTGAGCTCCTGGAGCGCCTTCTCGTGGACTTCCTCGGGCATACCGGCGGAGTCGACTTTTTTCTTCAGCTCGTCGAACTCGCTCTTTTCACCGCGCCCCAATTCCTTCTGGATGGCCTTGATTTTTTCGTTGAGGTAATACTCTTTCTGGGCGCGCTCCATCTGGCGCTTTACGCGCGACTGGATGGTGCGATCCATGTTGAGCTTTTCGATCTCAACATCGAGCACGTCAGCAATGCGATTGAGGCGATCGACAGGATCGAAGATTTCCAGCAACTCCTGCTTCTCCTCGATGGTGAGCTGCAGGTTTGCGGAGATTGTGTCTGTGAGCTTGGCCGGTTCTTCGATACGCACAGCGGCGATCATGGTCTCGTAATTGAGCGACTGGCAAAGCTTCACGTACTGCTCAAAAAGAGAAGTGACCCGCTGGATGGCTTGCTGAAGAGTAGGTGTGATTTCGGCGTTGTACTTAACCGTGCGGACGGTGGCTTCGAAGTAGCCGTCGGCGTCGGTGACCTGGAGGATCTTGCCGCGCTCTAAACCCTCCACGAGGACCTTGATGTTGCCATCAGCGAGTTTGAGGCTCTGCACAATGTTGACGATGGTGCCGACCTGGTAGATCTCGTTAGGCTTGGGTTCGTCGACAGAGGCATCGTGCTGGGTGGCGAGGAAAATTTTCTTGTCGGAGGCCAGCGCTTCTTCCAGCGCGCGCACGCTCGATTCGCGGCCAACCACGAAAGGAGTCATCATCGATGGGAAGATGACAACGTCGCGGATCGGCATCATCGGGAGTTTCTTGGTTTCAAACTTCTCGCGCTGGGTCATGAGCAGGGATCCCCCGTTCCAAGATGAAGCAAACCTCACCCTGGTGTCTCAAGGATAACACGCGAAATTTGCGGGTTGGAGCAGTACCAAAGGTGATTCCGAGTAGTTTGGAAGCAACTGTGGGAAAAGAGTTTTTGTGGGAAAAGGGTTGAATTGTAGAGGGAATGGTGGATGGGGATGTCGTCGGCTGAAGCCGACTTGCGCGAGCGGGGGATGGGTCCCGGACTTGCGCCCGGTGCTATGTGATCGCCTGCCTGCGTCGCTGCACGAAATGAAAAACCCCAGCGGCGGCTGGGGTTTTCGCGAGTAGTGGAAGTTTAGCTGGCTTGTTTCTCGACCAGCGTCACGGAGATGTCGCGTTTCTGAACCATCTCCGCGGTGACTTCGAATTCCTTGACGCGCTTTTGGCTTGGCAGGGAATACATCAAGTCGAGCATTAACTCTTCGAGGATCATGCGGAGGCCGCGGGCGCCGACTTTGCGCTGCATGGCTTCGCGGGCGATGGCCGAGACTGCTTCCTCGCTGAACTTCAGCTTTACGTTCTCGAATTCGAAGAGGCGCTGGTATTGCTTGACGATGGCGTTCTTTGGCTTCGTCAGGATTTCCACAAGCGCGTTTTCGTCGAGATCGTTGAGCACGCCCATAACCGGCAGCCGGCCGACAAATTCAGGGATCAGACCAAACTTGATAAGGTCCTGCGGTTCGGCTCGCTGGAGCATGTCGGAATCGCGCTGGTTCGAATTGGCGAACTGCTTCTCTTTTTCTTCGTCGCGGAAACCGAGAGCCCGCTTGCCGAGCCGGCGGCCAACGATCTTCTCGAGGCCCACGAACGCGCCGCCGACGATGAAGAGAATGTTGGTCGTATCGACGGGCGTGAATTCCTGGTGCGGGTGCTTGCGTCCACCTTGCGGAGGAACGTTGGCGACGGTGCCCTCGAGAATCTTAAGCAGCGCCTGTTGCACGCCTTCACCACTAACGTCGCGGGTGATAGACGGGTTCTCGTCCTTGCGCCCGATCTTGTCGATTTCGTCGATGTAGATGATGCCCGTCTGGGCGCGGGCGACATCGCCGTCGGCAGACTGGAGCAACTTCAGGATGATGTTCTCGACGTCTTCGCCTACGTAGCCGGCTTCCGTGAGGGTGGTCGCGTCAACGATGGCGAAAGGAACATCGAGCATCTTGGCCAGTGTCTGAGCCAAAAGTGTCTTGCCGGTGCCGGTGGGGCCGACGAGAAGGATGTTGGATTTCTGAAGCTCGACTTCGCCGGTACGCTGCCGGTTCATGAAGACGCGCTTGTAATGGTTATAAACGGCTACCGAGAGCTTCTTCTTGGTCTGTTCCTGTCCGATGACGTACTCATCGAGGAAGGTTTTGACCTCTTGCGGTTTGGGCAAGTGGTTGGGAGCCGCGGCCGGACTGGCTTCGGCGCGATCATCTTCAAGAATGGAATTGCAGACCGCGACGCACTCGTCGCAGATGTAGGCTCGCGGATAGTCGCTGGGCGATGAAATGAGCTTGGCGACGGCATCCTGAGATTTGTGGCAGAACGAACAGCGAAGAACTTCGTCGGTTCCAGTCCTGGATCTCACAACTCCACTCCTTCAACCCACCTGCTACGAAGCGCCTGTGTATTCGTCCCCAGGCTGCACATTGTCGCCGAACCTGTGGAGGTCCGGAGGTAGCAAGCTCCCCCTTGCGTTTGTCAGAGTTTACTCCGCCTTCGGGAATTGTTCCTAAGGCGGAGCCATTACTTTCGTGGGATATCTCTTAGTAGCACTGAAACGGAAGTAATGCTACTTGTGCTTGTAGATGATGTCGTCCACTAGGCCATATTCCTTGGACTGTTGGGCGTTCATGATGAAGTCGCGCTCCACGTCTTTCTCAACCTTTTCCAGGCGCTGGTTGCAGTGCTTGGCGAGGAGCTGGTTGGTGATCTCGCGCATGCGCAGGATCTCGCGGGCGTGGATGTCGATGTCGGTTGCCTGGCCGCTCAAGCCGCTCATCAGGGGCTGGTGGATGAGAATGCGAGAGGTAGGAAGGGCGTAACGCTTCCCTGGAGCACCGGAGGCGAGCAGCGTTGCTGCCATGCTGGCGCACTGGCCGATGCAGATGGTGGCCACGTCGGGACGGATGAACTGCATGGTGTCGTAGATGGCCATGCCGGAAGTGATCGAGCCGCCTGGAGAATTGATGTAAAGGGAAATGTCTTTCTCGGGATCTTCGGCCTCGAGGAAGAGCATCTGGGCGATGATCAGGTTGGCGACGTTATCGTCGATGGGAGTGCCGAGGAAGATGATATTGTCCCGCAGCAGCCGGGAATAGATGTCGTACGCCCGCTCGCCCCTGCTGGTTTGTTCGATCACCATGGGCACAAGCATGTTCGCCGCTCCTTTGGATCACCTGGCACACACTCTCGCCGAATAACTGCTGGGCGAAGAAGAGAATGTCAGGAGAAAGCCGTCCGCCCTATGCGGAGCGGCTGTACAGCAATTCGAGAGTTTTCTCGTTGCGAATTTGAGTCCGGATTCTATCCAGCGACCCATCCTGCGTCAAACGCGCGCGGACTTGCTCGGGTGTCTGTTGCGACTGCCGGGCGAGGCCAGCGATCTGCTGATCGAGTTCCTCGTCGCTGACCTCGATTTTTTCCGCGTCAGCGATCTTTTCGAGCAATAGAGATGCTTTTACTTCGCGAGTAGCTGCCTCGCGCTGGCCGTCGCGAAGGCGGCGGAAGTCCATCTTGCGCATGTCCTCGGCGCGCATACCTTGCTGGGCGAGGGCGCGGAGCCCGCGTTCCAGGCGAACTTCGATCTGGCTTTCCACCATCGCCTGCGGGACAGGGAAGTCGTGCAGCTTCACTAACTCGTCTACGACTTTATCTTTGCCTTCGTGCTCGGCGTGGTGCTTCTTCTCATGCTCCATCCCTTCGCGGATCTGCTTACGGAGTTCGTCAGGCGTCTTGAACTCGCCACCAAGTTCCTTGATGAACTCATCATCGAGTTCGGGAAGAATCTTCTTCTTGAGAGACTTCACGGTGACGTGGTATTCCACGTTTTTGCCCGCAAGCCGCTGGTCGCCATAATCGGCGGCATAAGAAACGTCGAACGTCTTCTCGTCACCAGCCTTGGTGCCGCGAAGGTTCGTGGTGAACTCGTCGACCGTGTTTTTGCCGCCGAGTTCCACCATGATGGAAGGAACTTCGACGGGCTTGGCTTCGGGATCGGCCTTGTCGCGGCCTTCAAAGCTGATCTGGACGAAGTCGCCATCCCCGGCTGCGCGGTCTTCAATGGGATCGTACGTGGCACGCTGCTCGCGGAGGTTGCTCACCGTCTCTTCGACCTCTTCGTCGGCCACTGTGACCTGTGGGTGCTCAACCTTGATGCTTTGATAGCCCTCGGTGGATATCTCGGGGAGGATCTCGAATTCCGCGGTGAATTTCAGCGGCTGGCCGTCGTGCAAGTGTAGGTTGGTCACCTGCGGCTGAGAAATGGGCGCAAGGTTCTGTTTCTGGGTTTCTTCGCGGAAGTACCTGGGCACGAGGTTCCGGACGATCTCTTCGTTGATGTCCTGCTGGAAGCGGTTGCGGACGACGCCGGCAGGGACTTTGCCCTTGCGGAAGCCGGGAACGCGGGCGACCTTGGCGTATTGCTGAACAAGTTTGTTGCGCTCGGTGTCGACGACGTCGACGGGAATTTCGACGGTGACGCTACGCAGAAGAGGATTGATGGGTTCCGCAACTTCGGGGGTTGCATTGACTTCAGTATTGGTGGTTTCGGTCGTCAAGGGGATGCCTTCAGAAATGCTGTGAGAATAGAAGTGCTACGGAGAACTCCGTGCAACAAAACTGCAAACTTTAAGTTTAAGAGACGCGGCGAAAGCGGTCAAACGAGGCAAGCCATTCAACCTGCTCATCGGTTTCCGGGCAGACGAGACCACGGGCAAGACTGACGCGCTGGATGGCGTCCTCCATGGGAATGCCAGCGATCATCAGCAGCCCCACGGTAGCCATGCCGGAGCGTCCGATCCCGGCGAAACAATGGGCGGCGATGCGCTGGCCGTGTTGAAGCGCCCGTTCCACCTCTTCAAGACGCTGGGAAACTTTTTCCATTTCGTGAGGACCAGGGATCGCATGGTCGCGGATAGGCAGCGAATAAAAATTCAGACCAAGGGAGTGACAGATATCGGCCTCGTGCTCCCAACCGGGCCGTTCGGAGGGCTCGAGCAGGGAGAACACGCCGGTGAGGCCGAGACGTTGCCACCGCCGGAGATTACGTTCAAGCATGTTGCCGGGTGCCGGGGCGGGAGCGATGGCGAGGAGTCCGGGCCAAGGGCCGTTGATGGCGAACATGGGAGCGAGCATCATTGGGTTCACAAACCAATATACTCAAAATGTGAGCTGGCACATTGTGTGGGAATTTCGCGTGGCGGAGGAGAAGCGCGAAGAATTCGAGCGCGCTTACCGCGCAAACGGTGACTGGGCACAGTTGTTCGCGAGGGCAAAAGGGTTTAGCGGAACAACATTGCTGCGCGATCCGGCCATTGCGGGACGCTATGTGACGCTTGATGTGTGGGAATCGGTTGAGGCGTTCGATAAATTTAAGCGCGAGTTCGCCGACAAGTATAAGGAACTGGATTTGCACTGTGAAGACCTGACGGAATACGAGATGAAGATTGGGGCGTTTGAAACACTGTGACGAATCTGCCATCCGCACTGTCTGTTCTGAATCACGAGGTCATCGGCTGCCGGAAGTGTCCACGGCTGGTGAAATATCGCGAGCAAATCGGCGTGGAGAAGCGGCGGGCATACCGCGATCATGAATACTGGGCGAAGCCGGTGCCGGGATTTGGCGATCCCAACGCACGGCTGCTGGTGCTCGGTCTCGCGCCAGGGGCACATGGATCGAACCGCACGGGGCGCCCGTTTACCGGCGATCGCAGCGGCGAGTTCATGTATCCCATCCTGAATAAGGTCGGTTTCGCTTCGCAGCCGAAGGCGGTCGAGCGTAACGACGGGCTGAAGCTGATGGATTGTTACATCACGGCGGCGGTGCGATGCGCTCCTCCGGACAACAAACCGCTGCCGGAAGAGATTGCGAATTGCGCACCATATCTCGATCGCGAGATTGCGGCGCTGGATCGACTGAAAATTGTGGTTGCGCTGGGGAAGATCGGGTTCGATGCGTACCTGGCGCATCTGAGACGCACCGGGCATTCGTTCCGCAATGCGCAGTACCCGTTCGGACACGCGGTCGAGTACGACATGCCGAACGGAACGACGCTGCTGGGGTCGTATCATCCGTCGAACCAGAACACCGCGACCGGTAAGTTGACGGCGAAGATGTTCGAAGACGTGTTCCGGCGGGCGAAGAAACTCGCCGATCGTTAAGCCAAAATTTCCCGGGCTCCCTCCCACACTTTGCGAACCACGTCGGCAGCCGGTTCGGCTTTCGCCAGGCCTGAGGATTGTCCGGCCCACGCCTGCATACGTTGCATGTCATTTGCTTTTTGCGCTTCGACACGCATCGTTGAGGTCAGCCCGCGCTGCACCGGATAAGGCGCTGGCGGAGGAGCGCTGGGCGCAGTGGCGGCGCGAACGTAATCGTTGAACAGGCTGCGTCCTGCGCGCCCGCTGAAGACGCGGGAAACGACGGTGTCTTCCGGAGCGGCCGTGAGAAGGCCTTTCACCCATGCGGGATTGAGCTTGGCTTCCGGGCAGACGAGGAACGCGCTGCCGATTTGCGCAGCGCTGGCGCCGAGAGCGAGAGCAGCGGCGACGCCGCGTGCGTCGGCGATACCGCCGGTGGCAACGACCGGAACTTCTACGGCGTTGACCACCGCGGGGACCAACGAAAAGAGGCCGACCAGGCAACGCTCTGCGTCGTCGGCCCGGAAAGCGGCGCGATGGCCGCCGGCTTCCATGCCCTGCGCGACGATCACATCTGCACCGGCAGCTTCGGCCTGGCGGGCTTCGGCAACGGTGGAGACGTTGGCGAACCAAAGCATGCCGCGCTCTTTCAGCTTCGAAACAAAATCTGGCGGATAGATGCCCATGACGGAAGAGACGATCGGCGGCTTGACATCGAGCAACGCCTGACACTGCGTGGCGAACTCGGGTGGAGTGGTGTCGCCGGCGGTCTCCGAAACCCGCGGTCCCCATTGACTCAAGAATTCGCGGACCTTGGATTCGTGAGCACGATCGCGAACCGGCGGCGGATCGGGGATCCATACATTCATGTTGAAGGGGCCGCTGGTGGCGCTGCGAACCTCATTCACCCATGCGGCGATTTCGGTGGGCTTCATGAGCAGCGCGCCGCAAGCCCCTGCGCCTCCCGCATTGGCGATCGCGATGGACAAAGAGGGCGCGCTGACCCCGGCCATCGGAGCAAGCAGAACAGGAAGTCGGAGTCCGAACCTCTGGCAGAAAGATTGCGCGCGCTGTAATGCAGGTTTCATGAGAGCACCTCTAGCAAGACGACAGTAAGAAGATACAGAAATAGGGAGAAAGTAGCTGAATGTAGATCCTCTGCAAGGCGACGAGATTCGTGCTACCGGTACTGACGAGCGCTGAACTTGCCTTGATGGCAAGCTTGCGGATCGGCTAGGGCAAATTTCCTTCTCACAATTGCTTGTGACATGCGCCCTCCTCACTTTGGTGGTGGTATGCTCCACTTACGTGTATGAGGAGCATTCTGAGCGCGTTTTTGCTGCTTCTGGCGATCTGTGCGACGGGAGTTGCGCAGGCGACCCGATCCGAGTTTATGTCGCTGGACGAGGCACGACCGGTGCTGGCGAAGACCGGCGATTTGCCGTCGGAGCTCAAGGGCGACGTCAGTGAGAACGATTGGGACCATTGGGTCCGCCGTCAGGACAAAGCGATCCGCGAGCGGCTCGAAGCTGGCGACGAGGACACGCTGACCAACCTCTTGCGCTGGGGCGTGAGCTATACGAAGGAGTATCGGATCGATCGCGAGTACTTGGCACAGTATGGCAAGAGCACTCTGGTGAACTCGTTCGCCGAGCATCGGGCCGACGATTTGATCCGCGCCCTGGCGTCGCCGGCGACCACGAATGAAGGGTTGATCCAGGAGCGGATTCTGCTTGAGAAAAACGGATTCGCGTTCAAGACCGCGAAAGACCGCGCCAAGCTTAAGGAGTATCTGCTGAAGAACCTGGCACGGATGCGCGATGAGATGGCCAGCTTCCGGGAGAAGCTGCCGCACTCAGCGGAGAATGATGAGTCGCAGCTTTATGCGAAGCGCGGGATTTCGCTGGATACGAATCTCTGGCCCGACTATGCGCTGGACCGCGCCCTGCGCGAACTGGTGGAGTCGGGGGCGCTAAAGCCGGCGTCAGTCCGGCGGGTGGCGATCGTCGGGCCCGGACTGGATTTCGCGAACAAAGAGAACGGCAATGACTTTTATCCGCCACAAACGATTCAGCCGTTCGCGGTGATCGATTCGCTTTTGCGACTGAACCTTGCCGATGCGAAAGAGTTGCGGGTGGTGACGCTCGATATCAGTCCGCGCGTGAATCTTCACTTGGAACGGGCGCGAGAGCAGGCGACGGCGGGCAAGACCTATAAAGTTCAGTTGCCATGGAACAGCGATGTGCCGTTCAGCGAGGCATACCTGGCAGGGTTCACGAGATATTGGGAGAGACTAGGCGACCAGATTGGCTCGGCCGCGGAGCCGGTGGCTGTTCCACAGACTCTGGCGAAGGATCTGCATCTTCGGGCAGTGGCCATCCGTCCGGAGATCACGAAGATGATTACGTCAATGGACGCGAACATCGTGTTCGAGCGCGTGCCGGTGAAAGACGCATCCGAGCAGTTCGATCTCATCATTGGGACAAATATCTTTATCTATTACGGCAGATTTGAGCAGATGTTGGCACGGGCGAACGTTTCGGCGATGCTGCGGCCCGGCGGATATCTGCTGACCAACAATCTGTTGGCCGATGAAGCGCCTTCACACTTGACGCTAGCGCAGACGACGAAGATCGTGACGCGTGAACAGCCTTCGATTATCGAGCGCGTGTACGGTTATCGGCGCGATTAGAACTGCATTGACACGCCGCAAACGCTCGCGGTGTATCGCGGACGAATTACTCCGGCGTTTTTTCCCCGGCATTGCGCGAAGCTTCCTCCAAGTGCTGGTGGATGGCCGCGGCGAGCTGTGTATCGGCAGATTTCTGCGCGCGCAGCAATTCGTCGGCATGCTTGAGCTCCGCCAGCGCCATCGAATATTCGCGACGTTTGAGCAGTACGTAACCCAGCGTATCCGTTACCGCCGGATTGATCGGATTCGACTCCCGCGCGCGTTCAGCGAGTTGTAAAGCGCGATCGAGGTTCGTGCCTTGTTCGGCATAGATCCAGGCAAGGTTGTTCGCGGCGACGCCAGTGCTGTCGCCCTTCTGCAATGCCTCTTCGTAATGACGGATCGCTTCTGGACGGTTGCGCGCGTCGTCGGCCCGGACAGCCGAAACGAGCGACGAGTTCGAAGCGCTGGTTTCGGCAGCGGTGGACGCCGCGACGTCAGCACGTCCGGTACGAGATTCGAGCGCGGTGAGCTGGACCGCAGCGCTGTTTCGCTTGGGGTCAATCGCAATCGCCTTCTGGAAGCAGCGCGCGGCGTCGTCATTCCAATTGTGTTCGGCATACAGACGGCCGGCAAGTTCCATCAGCGTCGGTGAGGCTGGCGCGGCGCCGGCAGTGCGTTCCATGCGCTGCAACATGGGCTTGGTGATCTCGCCCAAGTGGTAGACGCGGACGAGACCATCCATCGCATCAGTGGAATTCGGATCGAGGAGAATGGCCTGTTCAAACTCGATGAGCGCATACGCGAGACGATGCTGGGCAAGGGCGGCATCGCCGAGAAGCAAATGCGGCTCCGGGCTGGTCTTCTCGATCAGCTGATAACGCATGGCGATGCTGTCGGCGGAGGCATAATCCTTCTGTGCGATGAGGAGTTTCGCGAAAAGATCGAGGGCCGTGAGATTCGCCGGTTCAGCGCGAACCACGGGAACGACAAGCTGTTCCGCCGCGGACAGATTGCCCTGGGAGAGCGATAGTTCGGCAAGTGAAAGGCGCGCGGGGACGAAGCTCGGATCGTCGTCCGTAACAGCCTGCCACGCGCTGGCAGCTTCGGCAGTCTTCCCGAGCCGTGCGAGAGCTACGCCAAGAACGTAGTGGGCAGAGGGCGAGTCGGCATGATCTTCGAGCGCCGAGCGCGCGAGGATCTCCGCCGAGGCGGCGTCACCCTGCACCAGAGAGATTTCGGCGGCGAGGATCTTCGTCGTGGTTTCTCCGAGCTGTTGCCGGTGAGTGCCGAGTTCGGTTTTCGCCTGCTGGAGTGCGAGCTCGCGGGCAGAGCCGGTTTGTTGACTGGCAGCCGATAGTTTCGCTTCGATGGCGCGCGCCGCCAGGGCAGCGGCAGTTTTGTCCTTCGCGTCGTTCTCGCGATGGAGTAGCAGATCGAGATACTCCCGCGAAGCGGCATCGTCCTTGCCGGAGACGATATCGAAGTCGGCGAGGGCATACGGTTTTGCCGGCCGCAGAGAATCAACTTTGCGGAGCACCTCTTCGGCCTCAGGGATGCGCGCATTGCGCTCGAGGAACTGCGCAAGCTTGAGGTTCGTATTCGCATCATCCCGAAGGGTGATCGCTTTGCGGTACGCCGCTTCGGCCTCGGGGACGTGGCCCTGCTCTTCTTCGAAATGGGCAAGGGCTAGCTGGATCTGAACATCCTTAGGAGAATGGATCGCGGCATTGACCAGCACTTTGCGTGCGTCGTCGGTGGCGCTGTTGGCGTCGTAGAGCTGCGACAGCGTCACGGCAGCGTCAGCCCGGCCAGGATCGCGGGCAAGGATCTCCGTGAAAGTTTTGATGGCGGCGCTGGTGTTGCCGAGAAAGGCGTCAGCCCCGGCGGAAACCGCGAGAGCATCAAGATTGGTGGGATCGTGCGCGAGCACGATGTCGGCAAAAATGCGTGCTTTCTCAGGCGCGCCCCCGGCCAGAAACAACTGCGCCAGGTGAAGTTGCGCGGAGGTGTTTGACGGATCGAGTTCCGCGGCTTTCAGGAAGGCATTGAGGGACTCGGCCTGGTGATCGAGCGTCCACTCGCATTCGCCAATGTGGACGTAGAGCTGCGACTTGGCGGCTTTGCTGCGCGTGTGCGGCAGGAGGTCCTCGTAAATCTTGAGGGCGTCGGCGCTTTTGCCGCTGTGTTCGAGCGTGTTGGCGCGCGAGTATTGCTTCTGGGCGGTAGAGCAGCCGAGGCAAAGCGCAAGAGAGAGCAGAGCAACTAGCAGGGCCGACCGAGTAAGCACGTAGAATCCCAACCGCCTGGAAAATGACGGTAGTAGAGAGATGCAGGCGCGGGCGTAGAGCGTTGCTGCGGGAAGTTGCCGGAGGGATCAGTGGGGGCAAGGCGAAGCGGCCGTGCGGCGATGAACGTGAGCGGCGTATGGCTGATCGGCGGAAGA
>DASYAU010000028.1:0-58445 GCA_036501185.1 Candidatus Korobacter sp.
CTTATTGAAACCAAAACCTAGCATGCGCGTGGGCTCCAGGGGATCCAGCCGCCGTTTCGCAAGTCCTGGGATACGAAATCGGGGCTGACGATCAGGCCAGTCGTCCTATTGGACGGAACGTGCGAACGATGGCGGAAGAAAAGCAGACAGCTCCCCCGCGACCTTCGGCAACTCTGGCAAGTTTCCATATGATAAGCCGTTCCCACGGAAAAAAGCACTCAGGGGTATCGTAAAAAACACATTACCAAGGGGCTTAGGACGAATGACGGAGGAGTCACCTCAGGGGGTTACTGCCGGGATCCAGGTCTGCGGTCACCTTTGCCGGGGATAGAAGAGGTAGGAGACCGAGGCGGCGAGCCAAACGAGGAAGAAGATGGTCTTCTGCGCATCGGTCAGATGCAGGGGATCGAAGATCTGGTAATTGTTACGCGGAAGTCCACTCCGCCGCAGATCACGACCATCTGAAGAACACCTAACCAGCGGAACTTCGAATAGGGCAGCAGAAACTCCGATACCTCGGTGAGGAGTGAAGTTTTTCGGCCTTTCCCTTTCCTGTGTTGTCCGGCGCTCGACTCATCGGTTCACCTATGGCTGCGAGAACTTGGCCTGTAATGCTTCGCATCGCTGTCGAACGCCGGTCATCAGCTTCTGGAAGTCCGGATCGGAGCGCAGGCTGTCGAGGTTTTTGTCACGCTGGAACCACGGGTAGTTGTACAAGCCCAATTCCACGGCGCGGTGCAGCCACTGAAGGGCGAGCTGGCGATCTCCGAGCAATGCGTAGACACCGGCCATCCATTCGGCGATATCGGCGTCGGTTTGGGTTTCGGGGCGATAGGTGAACAGCTTCGGCGCAATCTTGCTGCGCTCATTGCGAGAAGCGTAAATGAAGGCGGCTGCTAAGCGCGCCGAGTCGTCACCGGACGCTTCCTGTTGCAAGGCGCGGTCGGCTGCGGCCTTCGCTTCGTCGCTCTTGCCCTGATAGTGCAGCACCATCGCCAGGTAGCCGAGCGCCTTAAAGTGATTGGGATAGTCGGCGACGATTGAACGCATTTCTTTTTCCGCCTCGTCGCCATGACCGCCGTAGAGCAGCATGCGGGCGTACATCCAGCGAGGCTGGACGGCCATGGGATTCAACTCGCGAATACTTCGGTATCCTGCGGCAGCGCGGTCGTTCATTCCGATGAAGTAATAGGTGTAGGAGAGGATTTGGATCGCGTCCGGATCGTTAGGCAGGAGCGCAGCCGCGCGGCGGAGGACCGGAATTGCATCTTCCAGGCGTCCTTCGATCGTGTAGGACCCGCCCAACGATAGCAATCCCGAAGGCGAGTCCGGATCCAACACTAACGCCTTCTTTGCGCTCTCTTCTCCTTTTTTCACATTGGCAAGGGCATTTTCCGGAAAATTGGCTGCCTGAAAGTTGTAGAACTCGGCCAGCAGCGCGTATGCCATGGTGAATTTGCTATCGAGGGTGATTGCATGTTGCAACTCGCGCTCTCCGTTTTCCAGATCGTCGGGCCGCGAATCCATCATGTACTTATTGAAGTGAAAGCGCGCCTGTAGGTAGTCGTTGTAAGCATCCACATTGGTTGTCGCCGCCTGGTGGATATTCTTTTGCTCGGTGGGTGAAATCTGGATTTGCAGGCCATCGACCACTTTGCCGGCGACCTCGTCCTCAAAGGTCAAAATGTCGGCACTGCGGAGGTCGTAACGCTGCGACCACTTGGTTGTGCCGGTGGCGCCGTCAATCAACTGCACACTCACACGGACCACTTCTGGAGTGCGCTGATAGGTGCCTTCCAGAACGCTGGAAACGCCCAGTGCCTTCGCGGCTTCGGTGGGATCTGGCGATTCCTTCGCGTACTTCATGACTGAGGTGGTGGGGCGCACGGCAAGATTCTTCAAGGACGTGAGGCGGCTGATGATGGCGTCGGTTATGCCGATCGCCCAACCCTCGTTGTCGGGGGAGGATGAAAGATCGCGGAAGGGAAGCACGGCGATGGTCTCGACCGACTTTGCGGTGGGAGCAGACGCCGGGGCAGTATGCAGCCACGCAATGTTGGTTGAAGGCCACCGTCCGAGACTGAGAATTGCCAGCGCCAACCCGAGCACGCCGACTGCGCTGCCGGCGAAAATCCAGCGTTTTCGGCTCCGCACTGCTTTCGGAGCCGGAACTTTCACGGTGTAGCGTTGTGAATCCGACTCGCGCAGCAGGCGCTTCAAGTCTGCTTTGAGTTCGGCAGCCGACTGATAGCGGAGCTCCGGATCTTTTTCCAGGCTCTTAGCGATTACGTCGTCGAATTTTGTTGGGACATCGGGATTCAGTCGCAGCACCGGCACCGGCTGCGTGTGCAGGATGGAATCGAAAATCGCGCCCGTGGTGTCACCGCGGAACGGGAGCGTGCCAGTGGCCATTTCGTACAGCACAATGCCGAAGGAAAAGAGGTCGGTGCGCGCGTCCATGTCCTTGGCGAGCACCTGTTCCGGAGACATATAGGCCACGGTGCCGAGGGTGCTGCCCGGACTGGTGAGGTGCTCCTCTCCGGCGCTCATGGTGCGGTCTTGCCCGGAAGTTGCGGGCATGACTTTGGCGAGGCCGAAATCGAGGATCTTGGCATGCCCGCGCTGGGTCACGAAGAGGTTCGCCGGCTTGATGTCGCGATGGACGATTCCCTTGCTGTGCGCGGCTTCCAGCGCGTCGGCGATCTCGATCGCCAGGCTTAGCACCATGTCGGTGGGCAGCGGGCGCCCGGCGATGCGATGTTTCAGGGTCGCGCCCTCGAGATATTCCATGACGAGGAAAGCCTGACCGCTCTCTTCACCGATGTCGTAAATGGTGCAGATGTTCGGGTGGTTCAGCGCCGAGGCCGCTTTCGCTTCGCGACGGAAGCGTTCGAGCGCTTGCGCATCATGGGCCAACGTTTCAGGCAGGAACTTCAAGGCAACAAAGCGGTCAAGGCGGGTGTCCTCCGCCTTGTACACCACACCCATACCACCGCCGCCGATTTTCTCCACCACGCGGTAGTGCGAAATGGTTTTGCCCACCATGGAAGTAGCTCATCGTAAAGACCTAGGGTGGGTGAGTCAATCTTTCCGCGGAATCGCGGGGAGGGCGATCGTGTCCAAGGTTGGCGGGGACGAATGGGCATTTGACAGTTACGAACTGCCTTCCCTAGGACTTCGAGGGGTGTAAGCTCTCTTCCCATAGAACATCGAGGGAACGTGCATGGGAAAGAAGAAGCCGGCCGATAACGAGATGCTGAAGGGCACGATGGACATGCTCATCCTGCGGACGCTGGTGGCGGGGGACGCGCATGGGCACACGATTGCGAAGGTGATTGAGCGGACGAGCGACGATGTGCTGGAGGTGGAAGAAGGGTCGCTGTATCCGGCGCTGCATCGACTGGAGGACCGTGGGTGGGTGTCGTCGTACTGGGGCACGAGCGAGAACAACCGGAAGGCAAAGTTTTACCGGATAACGGCGGCGGGGTAAACGGCAATTGCATTCCGAAGTGAGCCGCTGGCAACAGATGGCGCGCGCGATTGGCGCGGTATTGGGCGATACGTCGCCGGAGAACGGGGAATGAGCTTCCGCAGGTTTTTCTCGCGCCGCCGGAGTGATGCGGAACTCGAAGAGGAGATCCAGACACACATTGCGGAGGAAACCGCCGAGAACATCTCTCGCGGGGTGGCTCCTGAAGAAGCGCGGCGCCGTGCTTATGTGAGGTTTGGCAATCCGCAACTGGTGCACGAACACCTGTGGTCGCAAAACACGCTGACGTGGCTCGACGGGCTGGGCAGAGACCTGCGTTATGCCATGCGGACTTTGCGCCGCTCGCCGGGCTTCTCGGTGATTTCGATTTTCGTGGTGGCGCTGGGCATCGGTGGAACGGTAGCCATGTTCACGGTGGTGCGCAATGTCCTGTTGAGTCCGTTACCTTACCCGGACTCGAAAAATCTCTACGCGGTCTGGGAGCATGAGGACAACGACACCTTTAAGCACTTCAACGCAAACCTTCCTGTGGACGGCGGCAGCTTTCTCGAGTGGCAGAAGGCAGCGCAGGGATCAGCGGAGATGGCGCTGATTTCGCCATGGCAAAACAATAATGTCTCGGCGGAGGGCGGCAAATTGCCCGAACTGATTGACTCGGCGAGCGTCTCGTGGAACTTCTTCCGAGTGCTCGGCGTGCAGCCTGTGCTGGGCCGCGATTTCACGGCCTCCGACGACCGGAAGGAAGCGCAGGCCGCGGTGATGTTGTCGCATGGTTTCTGGGTGCGGCGCTACAGCAGTGATCGCAACATCCTGGGCAGGAGCATTTATCTCGATGCGCAGCCGTACACCGTGATCGGGGTGTTGCCGGAGACGTTCACGTTTGCGAGTGCGATGTCGCAAAGCAATGCACAGCAAGTATGGACGACGATCGGCCACGAGATGCCGGAACTGATGTCCATTTTCGATGACCACGAATTCCTTGCGGTGGCACGGCTTGCGCACGGCACGACCTTTGCGCAGCTCATCAGCCGCGTTGATACCACGCAGAAGCGGGTGAAGGCCGCGCACCCGGATCCGGCGGTGCATCCCGCCGCGGTTGGCCACAGCATGCTCGACGACGCGGTGGCGGCGTACAAAACACCGCTCTATGCGCTTCTGGCGGCGACCTGTTGCGTGCTGCTTATCGCTTGCCTGAATGTGGCGAGCCTGCTGGTGGCGCGCATTGCGGCACGCAGCAAGGAGCACGCGATTCGCGCAGCGCTCGGCGGAAGCCGTTTGCGCCTGTTGCGCGAGAGCTTGACGGAGAGCTTTCTGCTGGCCGCGGCGGGTGGGGGCGTCGGCCTGCTGCTGGCCTGGGGAGCGCTGCGCTGGCTGGTGCTCACGCGTCACGACATCAACCGCATTGAGACCATCCATCTCGATGGGTTCGCCTTCGCGTTCACCGTACTCGCGGTGCTGTTCGCAGCGTGCTTCTCGGCCTTGATCGTGGCCATGGGCGCGGAAGATAAGCGCATCCTCGCAACGCTCCAAGAGTCGTCGCGCTCGCACACCGGGGGCGGCAAACGCGCCACGCTGCGTCGTGGGTTGCTGGTGGGCGAAGTGGGGCTGACCGTCGTCCTGCTGGTGGGTGCAGGACTGCTCCTGAAGAGTTATCTCCGGCTGCGCAACACCGACATCGGTATTCCTACGGACAACGTGCTCACCCTGCGCGTGATGCTGCCGGAAGCGCGTTACAGCGATGTGGCGAAGCCGGCCGCGTTTTTCGATCAACTCTTGCAGCGGGTGAAGGGAGTGCCCGGTGTGGAGTCAGCCGCGCTCAACACCCGCGCGCCGGGCCAGGGATGGGGCGGTGATTCGTTGATTACGGTGACCGAACATCCGCCGTTGCCTAAGGGCGTGGGACTCGACCTGCAACGCCGCGGCATTGATCCCGGTTACTTCGCGGCGATGAAAGTCCCGCTGCTCAAGGGCCGCACCTTCCGCGAGGACGAACGCCTCGATCGCGCGAACGTGGTGGTGTTGAGCGAGTCGGCGGTGAAGCTGTGCTTCCCGGGCAACGAAGATCCCATCGGCAAACACATCACGTTGGGCGACCCGAAGACTCCGTACGAGATCGTCGGCATAGTCGGCGACACACGTTGGGACATCACGTTGCCGCCCATGCCCACGTTTTACATGCCCCTGTATGGCGGCGGTATGACTTCGGCGACAGTGATGGTACGCGCCTCGCATAATGTCGAGTCGCTGGCGATGCCGATCCAGCGCATCATCGGCGAGATGGACCCGGATTTGCCGGTGTCAGGCGTGATGACGTTGCGGGAGACGATTGCCCACTCGACGGTGTCCTCGCAATTCGATTCGCTCATTGTGCTGGCGTTCGCGGTGATTGCACTGCTGCTGGCGGCGGCTGGACTGTACGGCGTTGTCGCTTACCTGGTCACGCAGCGCACGGCGGAGATCGGGGTGCGGATTGCGCTGGGGGCACGGCGGGAAGATGTGCTCGGGTTAGTGCTAAAGGATGGATTGCGTCCGGCGTTGATTGGCCTGGGATGCGGACTCGCGGGGAGCGTGGCAGCGGTGCGGCTGATCGAGTCGATGCTGTATGAGACGCAGCCGTTCGATCCCGTGGTGTTTGCGGTGGTGATGGTGACGCTGCTGGCGATGGCGATGCTGGCATGCATTGTGCCGGCGTGGAAGGCGTCGCGACTGGACCCGATGCAGGCGCTGCGGACGGAGTAGCTAGTGAAAGCCGGAAAGGGTGACGATGTAGCCCGCGCCGTGGCCGCGTGAGACGGCGAGCTGCTTGAAATCGGGCGAGAAGGCGAAGCTGTAGATCTGCTCGGAGGTGTAGTGAGTGAGTTGATGCGGTGTAGCGCCGTCGACGGCCTGCACCCAGAGATTGCCGACGCCGTTGCGGTTATCGATATAAATGAGGCCTTTGCTGTCCCTAGTCCAAGCGGTGAAGTTGTCAAATCCGGGCTGAGGGATGTCGAGTTCGTGGAGCGGGGCGCCGCCATTGGCGGGCAAGATGGCAACGTAGAAAGGCTTCTCCCCTTTTCGCACCATGCTCACAGCTGCGAGCTGCCCGTTGGGTGAAAGTGAAATGTCGAATGCACTTTCCGCGAAGACGGCCGGCTCTCCGCCTTCCATTGAAATTTTGAAGATCGTGAGCAACTGTTTGCCTTGACCGGTGTAAAGGATCCACTTGCCATCGGGGGTGATCGCGGGCATCCGATCCTGTTCGCCGCGAGTGAGTTGGGTTGGAGTTCCGCCGCGAAGATCCATCTTCCAAAGATGGATGCCGCCATTCTGCGAATTGCTGAAAACGAGCGTGTGGCCGTCGGGGGAGACAGCCGGCGAGAGGCTCTGACCTTGCAGAAAGGTTAACTGGCGCGGAGAGGAGCCATCCGCTTTGGAAATCCAAAGATCGAAGTTGCCGCCACGGGTTGAGGTGAAGACGACCTGATCGTTTTGAGCCCAGGCGATGCCGAGGTCACCGTCATTATCGTGTTCGCCTCCGCGCGCGGGTCCGGGATTGTTCGCGGGACCAGCGGAGAGGGCTGCAACGGTCTCGTGCTGGATGGTACTGAGGGTCGCACCGTCGGCTGTAAGGCTCACGTTGGTGTAGTCGTTGAGATCGTTGGTGATGCGGCGAGGCTCCCCGGCGGGGTATGGCATGTACCAGAGCTGGCTCTGGGTGGCGCCGAGGGGAGTCGCGGCGAAGGCGATTGCCCGGCCGTCGGCGACCCAGACGGGGTCGGTTATATCCGTCCACTCAGCGGCAGTCAGGCGCTTTTCCTGCCCGTTTTCAACTTGCACTTCATCAATCGTTTCGCGTCGAGTAGCGACGGCAACGGCGACGAGGATCGATTTGCCGTCTCGCGACCAGTCAAGCCGCGATATTGGAACGTATGCGTCCGGGAACTTTCGTGAGGCGACTACTTTTTCGGTGGTGCCGTCGATGGTGTTGACCAGCAGGTTGACAACTCCGTTTTGCGGCTCGACGCGAATGTAGGCAAGGCGCTGGCCGTCGGGAGAAAACGCGACGGGACAATCCACGTCGTCTTTGACGAGGCGGGGTGTGCCGCCGAGGGTCGGAATGCGGTAGAGCGCCTTGACGAGGTACATTTGGCGAGGTGCGACGACGTAGTAGATGTAGTTGCCGTCGGGCGAGAAGGTCATGCCGTGGAAGACGACGTCGGCGGGAGCGACGATCTGGATATCGCTGCGGGTAGCGAGTTGGCGGAGCCAGAGGCTTTGATGGCCGTTTTCGAGAAGCGAATAGACGAGATATTTGCCATCTGGAGAGATGGCCGTGGCGCGGGCGTTGCCGGAACTGGTGATGCGGGTGATCTTCATCTGCTGGAAGGAAGCGTGTTCAGCAGGAGGCGGCGCGGAACGATGCGAGATTGCGAACCATGCGGCGGCTGCAATCACGAGCAGGACACCGGCGGCGATGACGAAATTGCGGGCGAGATGGCTTGGTGCCGCGGGGCTGAGCGATGCGGGCGGCGCGGAGGACGGAACTGGTTGCGATTCGGAATCGCGTTTTACACGCTGGAGATCGGCGCGCAGTTCGCTGGCGTGCTGATAGCGGAGATTGCGGTCTTTCTCGAGGCACTTGAGGATGATGTCTTCGAGCTTCGCCGGCAGGGCGGGATTGAGTTGAGTCGGCGGGATAGGGGGATGTTCGAGGATGGCGTTGAAGATGACGGCGGTGGTCTCTCCGGGAAATGGGAGCGCGCCGGTGGCCATTTCGTAGAGAACTGCGCCGAAGGAGAAGAGGTCAGTTCGGGCGTCGAGTTCTTTGCCGCGGGCTTGCTCGGGCGACATGTAGGCGACGGTGCCGAGAGTGGTGCCGGGGCTGGTGAGATGTTCCTGCTCGATCATGGCCGCGGCGGTGGCGCCGATGGTGACTTGGGTGGAGGAGGCAGTGACCTTGGCGAGTCCGAAGTCGAGGACTTTGGCGTGTCCGCGCTGGGTTACGAAAAGGTTGGCGGGCTTGATGTCGCGATGGACGATGCCGCCGGCGTGGGCGGCGTCGAGGGCGTCGGCGATTTCGATGGCGAGGGAGAGGAGAACGTCGAGGTCGAGGGGATGGCCGGCGATTTTGTGGCGAAGGGTGACGCCGTCGAGATACTCCATGACGATAAAGGCTTGCCCTTTGTCTTCGCCGATGTCGTAGATGGTGCAGATGTTGGGATGATTGAGCGCCGAGGCGGCCTTGGCTTCGCGGCGAAAGCGTTCGAGAGCTTGGGGATCGGAGGCAAGGGCGTCAGGGAGGAATTTGAGGGCGACGAAGCGGTCGAGGCGGCTGTCTTCGGCCTTGTAGACCACACCCATCCCGCCGCCGCCGATTTTTTCGACGACGCGGTAATGCGAGATGGTTTGGCCAATCATGACGGACTACTTTTCGCGAAGGAGGACGACGTCGGATTGAATTTCGTTACGATAAACGGCCAGAGTTTTGCCGTCCGGCGAATATCGGAACTTGTTGATGTACTGCGAGGTGAAAGTAGTGATTTGATGTCCCGGGGAGCCGTCGATCGGTTGGACAAAGATGTTATCCGTATCGTGCTCGCGGATGATGTAAGCCACGGACTTGCCGTCCGGCGTAAAGGCGAGAGTATTCTGCAGGCCGGACGCGGTGATGCGGGGGTCGGTTGGAATGGTGCGCGGAGTTGCGCTTGAGCCATCGAGCCGGACCAGAGCGATTTCATCGCTTGCGACCTCGTGGCTATCGCTAACTTCGGCATCGATGGCAAGCAATTTGCCGTCGGGGGAGATGGCGTGTCCTGCTCCAATACCGAAGGCATGCAAAGTTGCGATCGACGACGCTACACGTTCCGGAGTTCCGCCGTCGATGGGGATTCTAAAGATCGTGGCTGAATCGCCTGGTCCCTCAAAATAAACCGTCTTACCGTCCGGTGTGCAGATGGGGCGGCCCTCGAACGTTCCGGTCGTGAGCCGCTTGGGATTGGAGCCATCGAGATCGGTGCGCCAAACCGTTACCCGGTTACCACCGCCATGAAAGGCCCACTGGAGGACGAGATAGCGGTCGGCGCAGACTGAAAAATCCATGATGAGGGCTTTTGAATCGTTGAGGATCTTGCTTTTCGGCGATCCGGTGTTGTCGGCGATGCGAATTGACTCACCGTTGCTGAGGAGGAGATCTCCGGTGGACGAAAACGCGAAGATGGAGGCATCCTGGCCCGCGGGGAGCATTTGCGGCGTGCCACCAGAGAGCGGAACGAACCAGATCGCGCCAGGAGTCTTCTGTTGAACGGTGGCGATGGTTCTGCCGTCGGCGGAGATGGAAAGACGCTCATAAGAATTCGTGTCGCGGGTGACGGGCACGACTTCGTTGCCGGACGGAGAGATTAGGCTGAGTTGAGCCCGGGTGAAATTAGATTTATCGAGCAGGACGGCGGCGATCCACTTACCCGATGGCAGCCATTCGATGCTGTTGATGAGGGCAGAATTAAAAGAGGCGAGGGGCAAGATCTTTTTTTCGGCGACATCGACATATTTGAAGTCGCTAAGAGCAGTGTCGTTGAGTATGAAGCTATTGAAGACGATGCGCTTGCCATCGGGCGACCAGGTGACATCGCGGGGAGTCGTGACCGCGAGCGGGGCGCTCACGAGAACCTGTTCGTCGCTGCCGTCGAGATTCGCAGAGATGATGCGGAACTTGCCGAGCTCGGGGTCGTTGGAGCGAACGAAGGCCATCCGCTGTCCGTCCGGAGAAAAGGTCATCGCCGTATCGACGTCCTTGGTGGCTAGCTGCGGCGTTCCGCCCAGCACGGGGATGCGGAAGAGATCGTACGAAGTTCCAGTCGTATTTGTGGCCTTGCGGTAATAAATGTAATTTCCATCGGGAGAGAAGGCGGGAGTGAGATAAACCGCCTGCGAGGATGGCAGGATTTGGGTATCGCTGCCCGTGGGTATGTTGCGGAGCCATACGCCGGCGCCGTTGGCATCGGCCTGAACGCTGACGACGTATTTGCCGTCGGGAGAGATTGCAGCCGAACGGACCTTCCCCGAATCGGTGAGCTGGGTGACGGTAAAGTTCTGGAAGGGGGTTGGACCGGTGCGGCTGAGGAAGGAGTAGACGCCGAAGGCGGCGAGGGCGACGAGAACGAGGACCCCGACGGCGATGCCGGCGAGGCCGAATTTGTGTTCCTTGGCGACGGCGGCAACGCTGGAGCTGCTGGGCGCGTGGCTGGGCGCAGAGGCTTGCGCGGCGGCGGGAACGCTGGCGGAGGACGACGCCGCGACATACGCGGCGCTGACGCGGGCGGAGCTTTCTTCGGAATCGGAGACGGCGGTGTGACGCGAGGTGGAGTGGGAATCGCGCTGCAGGCGCTGAAGATCGGTACGCAGCTCCGATGCGTGCTGGTAGCGAAGATTGCGATCTTTCTCAAGGCACTTGTTGAGGATGTCCTCGAGCCGCGGCGGGAGTTCGGGGTTGAGGCGAATGGCAGGGGTGGGTTGCTTTTCGAGAATGGCGTTGAAGATGAGCGCCGAAGTTTCGCCGCGGAATGGAAGCGTGCCGGTGGCCATTTCGTAGAGAACTGCGCCGAAGGAAAAGAGATCGCTGCGGGCGTCGAGCTGTTTGCCCTTGGCTTGCTCAGGTGACATGTAGGCGACGGTGCCGAGGGTCGAACCGGGGCTGGTGAGATGCTCTTCGACGGGCGGAGCGGCGGTCATGGTGTTGTCAGAGGCGGAGATCGCGCGGGCCGAGACCTTGGCCAGACCGAAGTCGAGGACCTTGGCGTGGCCGCGTTCGGTGACGAACAGGTTGGCGGGCTTGATGTCGCGATGAACGATGCCTTTGCTGTGGGCGGCGTCGAGAGCGTCGGCGATGTCGATGGAGAGAGTGAGGATCTCGTCAAGCTCCATGGGACGGCTGTTGATGTGGTGCTTGAGAGTCTCGCCCTCGAGAAATTCCATGGCGATGAATCCCTCGCCTTTGTCCTCGCCGATGTCGTAAATGGTGCAGATGTTCGGGTGATTGAGAGCGGAGGCGGCTTGGGCTTCGCGCTGGAAGCGGGCGAGGGCCTGAGGGTCGGTGGCAAGTTCGGGAGGAAGGAACTTGAGGGCGACGAAGCGATGCAGGCGGGTATCTTCGGCCTTGTAGACGACGCCCATTCCGCCGCCGCCAAGCTTTTCGAGGATCTGATAGTGAGAGATGGTTTTATCAATCATACGGATTACTTCTCGTGCAGGAGGACGACGTCGGAGGCGGTGTCGACGCGGGCGACGGCGAGGGTTTTGCCGTCGGGAGACCAATGGATTTTGTTGATGCGCTGGGAGTTGAAGTTGGTGAGCTGGTGGCCGGGGGAGCCGTCGATGGGCTGCACGAAGACGTTGTCCGTACCGTGGGCGCGAATGGGGTAGGCGACGGATTTGCCATCGGGCGTGAAGGTGAACGTGTTCATCAGGCGACCGTTGGAGATGCGTGGATCGGCGAAGAACATCTTGGGGGGAGCGGAACCGTCGAGTGAGAGGAGAACAATCTTCTCGACTGAGTTGCCAATGCTATCGTTCACCTCGGCGTTGAAGGCGAGGAGTTTGCCGTCCGGCGAAACGGCGTGGCCGGATCCCACGCCGAAGGCGTTGGGCAATTCCGATCCCGGGACCTTTTCTACCGGGCCGCCATCGATGGAGACTTTGGAGATGGTGGAAGTGGTGGAGAGAGGTTCAAAGAACACTGTCTTGCCATCCGGCGAGCAAGTGGGACGGGCATCGAACTTGCCGTCGGTCAATTTGACTGGGTTGGAACCATCGAGGTTGACGCGCCAGAGCGGATAGAGGTTTCCACCACCGTGGAAAGCCCATTGCAAGACTAAATAGCGGTCGCCGCAGGCGGTGAAATCGACGAGGTAGGCATTGGGATCGCTGATGATGGTGACTGGGGAGGCGCCGGGGGTCTCGGCGCGAGTGATCGTTTGGTTGTTCGAATTAAAGAAGATGGAACCGTCGGGGGCGTAGTCGAAGACGGAGAAATCCTGGGCTCCTGCAAATTGCTGTGGGGGAGCGGTGAGGTTGTCGCCCGCGGCCGGTGCGACCCAGAGGGTGCGAGTGCTGCGCTGTTGAACGCTGGCGAGGGTTTTACCGTCGGCCGAAATCGAGAGCCCGTTGTAGGCGTTGGTGTCGCGGGTAATAGGGAGAATGTCTGTGCCCGATTTCGGGATGAAAGCAATCTGCGACTTGGTGAAATTAGATTTATCAACGCGCTGGACGAACAGGCCTTGCCCATTGGGCGCTGCAGCAATTGCCTGCACGAGGCTGGAGTTGAAGTCCGCGATGTGTTCGGACGTCTTACTGGCGACATTTGCCGCTTCCAGGCTGCTCAACTCCTGGCCGGTGTTGCTGTAAAGGTTGTAGAAGACCCGCTTGCCATCGGCGGACCAGGAAAGGGTTTGGGGGACGTTTGTCGTTGGACCGATAAAAATGGGGGTTTCGTCGCTGCCATCGATATTGGCGGAGATGATGCGGAGCTTGCCGAAGTCGGGGTCGTTGGCACGCATGAAGGCCAGGCGATGACCGTCTGGCGAGAAGGTGATATCGCTGTCGGCGTCCTTGGAGATAACTTGTGGAGAGCCACCGAGGACGGGAATGCGGTAGATATCCCACTGGCTTTGGGCAGCGCTGGCCGCTTTGCGGAAATAGATGTAGTTGCCGTCGGGGGAGAAAATCGGCGGGGCGTAAGTTTCCGGTGAGGGCGGCAGAATCTGGGTGTCGCTGCCGGTGACGACATTGCGGAGCCAGAGAGTGCGGAGGCCGGTGTCGATCTGAACGCTTACGACGTATTTGCCGTCGGGCGAGATAGCGGCAGTGAACGCCTTGCCGGTGTTCGTGAGTTGCGTAACCGTGAAATTCTGGAAGGGCACGGCGGGGCTGCGGGTGAGGAAAGAATAGATGCCGAACCCGGCGAGGGCCACCAGAACCAGAGCGCCAACGCCGATGCCGGCGAGGCCGAATTTGTGTTCCTTGGCGACGGCACTGACGCTGGAGCTGCTGTGAGCGTGGCTGGGCACGGAGGGTTGCGCGGCGGCGGGAGTGCTGGGAGACGAGCTTGCGGGGACGTAGGCGGCGCTGACGCGGGCAGAGCTTTCCTGGGTTCCGGCAACGGCGGTTTGGCGCGGGGCGGAGCTGGAGTCGCGCTGGAGGCGCTTGAGGTCGCTGCGGATGTCCGCGGCGTGCTGGTAGCGAAGGTCCTTATCTTTCTCGAGGCACTTGCTGATGATCTCTTCGAGCTTGGCGGGAACTTTCGGATTGAAGCGCACTGGCGCCACGGGATCGCGATTGAGGATGGAGTCGAAGATCATGGCCGAGGTGTCGCCGGAGAACGGGAGCGCACCGGTGGCCATTTCGTACAGAACAGCGCCGAAGGAGAAGAGATCGCTGCGGGCGTCGAGCTGCTTGCCTTTGGCTTGCTCGGGCGACATGTAAGCGACAGTCCCGAGAGTGGAACCGGGGCTGGTGAGATGCTCGTCGACCGCGGGTGCAGCGGCGGTCATGGTGTTTTCAGAGGCGGAGACCGCGCGGGCGGAGACCTTGGCGAGTCCGAAGTCGAGAATTTTGGCGTGGCCGCGCTCGGTGACAAAGAGGTTGGCGGGCTTGATATCGCGATGAACGATGCCTTTGGCGTGGGCGGCATCGAGGGCGTCGGCGATCTCGATGGAGAGAGTGAGGATCTCGTCGAGCTCCATGGGGCGGCTGTTGATGTGGTGCTTGAGGGTCTCGCCGTCGAGGAACTCCATGGCGATGAAGCCCTGGCCGCGGTCTTCGCCAATGTCGTAAATGGTGCAGATGTTCGCATGGTTGAGAGCCGATGCGGCCTGGGCTTCACGCTGGAAGCGGGCGAGGGCCTGGGCGTCGTTGGCGAATTCGGGAGGGAGAAATTTGAGGGCGACGAAGCGATGCAGGCGGGTGTCTTCAGCCTTGTAGACGACTCCCATGCCACCGCCGCCTAGCTTTTCGAGGATCTGATAATGGGAGATTGTCTGCCCGATCATGAGTGGCGAGAGTTTATGTTTGGTGAGGCACAGAGTCAATGATGAACACCGGTGATTAGTGGTTAGTGATTAGTGAGACCAGGATGAGCGATGCTTTCGTTATCGCTTTGACATCGGCGGTCTGGATTGACTAGGGTTCTAAGCAATGCGTACGCGGGTTTGGATGGTGGTGGGAGTGGCGCTGCTCGGCGTCGCCGTGTTTGCCACCCGCTATTACGAGGTGGATGTGCCGGTGTGGAAATACCTCACGGGCAAAAGCGCGGCTGTCGATCCGCTGACGCTGCACCAGGAAGGCGAATTCGTTGAGAGCAATTTGGGCGTGGGGCAGGATGCGGGACAGCCGCTGACGGTGAGGGTGATCGCGCAACAATATATGTTCGTGCCGGAGTGCGTGGAGGTTCCGGCAGAGACGCCAGTACGCTTCCGCATGACTAGCGCGGACGTGGTGCACAGCCTGACGATCGGCGATACGGGGGCATTCCTGAAGACCGTGCCTGGCGCGGTGAGCGAGACGCAGGTGACGTTCCCGAAAATTGGCGACTTCGATATGCCGTGCCATGAATTCTGCGGCGCGGGACATTACGCCATGCGGGCGAAGGTGAGGGTGGTTCCCAAGGAACAGTTCGCAAGTTTGAAGCCCGGCGAAAGGAGAGCTTGTGCGCCCCGTTAACTCTTTTCCGCTGATGTTCGCGCTCGGACTAGTGGCGCTGGCTGGGTTGGGATTGTTCATCCTATGGATGCCGATACCGAAGCCAGAAGAATTGCCGGCGCAACGCGAGGCTGCGTCGGCACCGACGACGGTGGCATGGACAGCGGAGACGATCGCAGCCGCGAACAAGGGCGATGTAGTGCGCGGGATGGTGCTGGCGCGGCGGTGCGAGAAGTGTCATGGGGACGAAGGGTTCAGCGATACGGGCGAGGTGCCGAATTTGGCGTCGATGGACAAGCTGGCGTTCTGGAAGGAGATGGAGGACTTCCGAACAGGAAAACGAAGTTCGCCGCTGATGCAGCCCGTCGCCCAGGTTTTGACGTCGCAGGATGAAGCTGACCTGGCGGCCTACTTCGCGATGCTGCCGGCGATCCCGGACCCGCAGGATACGCGGGTGAAACCGCCGGCGGCGCTGGATGCGAAGACGGAGCGGACGGCGTCGTTTTTGGTGACGCTGGGCGATGGCAAACGCGGGGTTCCACCGTGCCAGGCGTGCCATGGGCCGGTGGGAAATGTGCGGGGAGCGCCGTCGTTGGCGACGCAGAATGCGGACTATATAGAAGATCAGTTGGATAATTTTGCGGATGGATCGCGGGGAAACGATATCAATGTGGCGATGCGGACGATTGCCCACCAGTTGACGCCGGACGAGCGGAAGGCGTTGGGAGCGTATTTCGGGAGCGGGATGGGGACGAGTCCGGGAGTGGCGCGGGCGAAGTAGGGGGCGAAAGGCGGGCCGCCCTTCGGGCTGTTCCCCGGGGCTGACGCCCCGGGCTTTAAAAACGCGGCGCGCTTCGCGCTTGGAGCGTGGAGGGATTCGGGCGTGGAGTTTGGCGGCGACGGGATGCGCATGCGAAATGGCGGAGTTGGAGGCGTTGGCGAAAGGCGGGCCGCCCTTCGGGCTTGATTTGTTTTCGCGCTGTTCCCCGGGGCTGACGCCCCGGGCTTTAAAAACGCGGCGCGCTTCGCGCTTGGAGCTTATCGCGCTTCGCGGGAGTGTGGTGCGCTTCGCCCTTGGAGTGGGGCGAGCTTCGCGCGTGGAGTGTGTTGACCGCATTCTGTAATTCTTCTAGGGTCAAAGAATGGGATCAATTCAGCGGAAGGTGCGGGATATATGCGGGCTTGTGGTGTGCACCTTTGCGGCGATTTTGATTCATGGGTATCACCTGGGGATTGAGGACCAGGCGATTTATTTGCCGGGCGTGCGGTTTGATTTGAACGGCGCGCTTTATCCGCATGATGCGGAATTTTTTTTGCCGCAGGTTCGGCCGACTTTGATTGATGAGATCTGCGCGTGGACATCGCGATATGCGCATATCAGCGTGGCGGCTAGCGTTTTCTTTTGGCATTTGCTGTCGGTGTTTTTGTTGCTGTGGGCGGGGTTGCGGATTGCGCGACGGTGCTTTGCGCGGGAGCGCGAGGCTTGGGCGGGAGTGGCGCTGCTGACGGTGTTGCTGACGATTCCCGTCACGGGGACGGCACTGTATATCGTCGATCAGTATTTGCATCCGCGGACGCTGGCGACGGCGTTCATTTTGTTTGCGATTCCGGACGTGATGGAAAAGAAGTGGGTGCGGAGCACGGCGCTGGTTGTGCTGGCGGCGGTAGTGCACATCCAGATGGCGTTTTTTGGGGCGGGATTCCTGGTGTTTTTGGTGGGGGTGGAGTGGCTTGCGAAAACCCCCAGGTTTGGAAAATCGCCAAACATGGGGCACCCGGTGATGTTCGCATTCCCGTTGGCGTCGTTGTTTGAGCGTGGGTCGCCGGCCTGGCGGGAGGCGATGCTTACCCGCGACCAGCACTTCCTGCTGAAGTGGCAGTGGTATGAGTGGGTGGGGATTTTCGCGCCGCTGGCGTTGCTTTGGTGGATTGGGAACCTGACATCCGAGGATGAGCGGGCGGATGCGGTCCGGCGAACGATTTGCCGGGCCTTGTTCTGGTATGGGAGTTTCTGCTTTGTGGTGGCGATGATGGTTACGATCCCGCAAAAACTGGAGCGGTTGACGCCTTACCAGCCGATGCGCGGGTTCCATCTTCTATATCTGCTGCTCTTCTTATTTCTAGGCGGATTGGTGTTCGAGCGGGTGCTACGGGGGCGGGTTTGGGTTTACGGCCTGTTGCTGGCGGTGACGGCGGGTGGGATGTTCGCGGCGCAGCGGGATTTGTTCTCCGGGACACGACATATTGAGTGGCCGGGGGCAGATACAGGGAACCGTTGGGTGCGCGCTTTCGTATGGATAAGAGAGAACACGCCGCAGAATGCGTATTTTGCCATTGATCCGCGATACATGCAGAAGCGCGGGGAGGACGAGCACGGGTTCAGGGCGTGGGCGGAACGAAGCGTCCTGGCGGATTGGGACAAGGACCCGGGCGTGGTCTGCCTGTTTCCGGCAATTGCGGGGAAATGGCAGGAGCAGGTACATGCGCAGGACGATTTATTGCCCAAGGGCCGCGAAGGGCTGTTGGAGTTGCAAAAACGGTTCGGTGCCGATTGGGTCATTGGGGACCGACGCATGGGATTAACGGATTGTCCCTATCAGAAGGACGGGATTTACGTCTGTAGAATTGAGTGATTAGTGATTAGGGAAAGCAGGTTCTTCGTCGGGCTGGCGCCCTCGTCTGAATGACAAGAGAGGGTGGGGGAGAGTTCGGCGGTTGTGGTGGCTGGCGCCGGGCGAAAACCCCCACGTACCGAAAACCGCGGCGCGGGGGCACCCAGAGCAGTGAAGGCATGAAAACAAATTTCCGGGAACCGACGATGATTGCGCTCGAGACGATGCGAGCGCACAAGCTACGGTCGTTCCTGATGCTGCTGGGCGTGATTTTGTCGGTGGCTACGTTGATCCTGGTGGTTTCGCTTGTGCATGGCGTGGATGTGTATTTCCAGGACAAGGTGGCGAACCTTGGCGCGAACGTGTTCCACATCGCGCAGTTCGGAATCATCAACAACGGGGAAGAGTGGGCCAAGGCGCAGCGCACGAACAAAAAGATTACTTGGGATGAGTATGCGGAGCTGCGCGACAACCTGCAACTGCCGAAGCAGGTGGCGGCGATGGAGTATACGCGCGGCAAGGTGCGGGTGGGAAGCCAAACGATTGAAGATGTGAACGTATTCGGGATGACTCCGAACTACGCGTACATGGCGACCGAGGAAGTGGCGAGCGGACGGTTCCCGACAGACAGTGACGATGAACACCGGTCGGGGGCAGCGTTCATCGGTTCGCAAGTTGCGGAGAAGCTGTTTCCTGGGCAGGACCCGATCAACAAAGAGCTGTTCATCGACGGGCACGATTTTCTCGTGATAGGCGTAGCTAAAGAGATTGGGACTGCGTTTGGGCAGTCGCAGGACAACTTCATTTACATACCGATCCATACGTTCTTTAAGAACTACGGGGAGAACACGCAATCGATCCGCGTCGAGGTCCAGGCGCAGAGCCAGGCGATGATTCCGCGGACGGAAGACGAAGCGCGGGCCCTGATGCGGGCACGTCGTCACCTGGGGCCGAAGGAGAAAGACAATTTCGGGGTTGTTGGCGCAGACGCTCTGATGAGTCTTTGGAAAGACCTGACGGGGACGCTGGCGAGCGGCATGGTGGGGTTGGTGAGCGTATTCATGCTGATTGGCGGCGTGGTGATTATGAACGTGATGCTGGCGAGCGTAACGGAGAGGACGCGCGAGATCGGCATACGGAAATCGCTGGGGGCACGGTCGGCGGACATCCTGATGCAAATCATGATCGAGTCGATTGTGATGTCGACGATGGGGGGCGTGACGGGATTGCTGATTGCGTGGGGGATCGCGCTGGCAATTGGAGCCTTCACGCCGGTACCGATGTCGGTGCCGATTTACGCGGTGATGATCGCGATCGGGATTTCGAGCGCGGTAGGCATGTTCTTCGGCATTTATCCCGCGCGCAAGGCGGCGCGCCTCGATCCAATCGAGGCCTTGCGGTTCGAGGGATAGATGGTGACGACGGGCGTACTCACCAATTCGCAACCGCAGAGTTCGCTGCGCGAGCGCTGGAAGCGGTTTGGGCTTGGCGAAAATGCGCGCATGGCGCTGGAGACGCTGCGCGAACACAAGATGCGGTCGTTCCTGACGGTGCTGGGTGTAGTGATCGGGGTGGCAGCGCAAATTTTTGTGGCGTCGATCTTGGTGGGATTCAACACCGGCTTCCGCGACATGCTGGACCAGTTTGGCGGGAACACGCTGTGGGTGCAAAGGTTCAATGCGGGCATCCACACGGGACGAATCAGTTCGGAGGAACGGCAACGGAAAGTACTCACCTACGAAGATGCGATGGCCGTGGCGGCACAGTGTCCGGCGGTGGAGGCCGTGGATGTTGAGATTTACCAGAACTGGTGGTCGAATGCGCGGGCGATCACGGCACGCTACGAGGGGCGCGAGGCATTTAACATTGACCACTCGGGGGTGACGCCGAACTATGCGATTGTGAACAACGCGCAAACGGTGGAGGGACGCTGGTTCACGGATATCGAGAACGAACACCGCGAAGACGTGGTGGTGATTGGGCACGGGATTGAAGAGGCGCTGTTCCCGCAGCACAATGCAGTCGGCAAAGAGATTTTGATTGATGGTGTGAACTACACGGTGCTGGGCGTGCTGGAAAAGCGGAAAGAATACCTGATCAGCGACGAGAGCCAGGACAAGATTGCAAAGGTGCCGTACCGGACCTACCAGAAACACCATCCGCAGGACCACGAAGGGTCGATTTCGGCGATGGCGTATCCGGGGAAGATGGCGCAGGCACGGGATGAGGTGACGGCCGTGCTGCGGATACGGAGACACGTTCCGCCGAATAAGCCGGACGATTTTGGCATCGATTCGGCGGATGCGCTGGCCGATCAGTTCAAGCAGATCATGTCGATGACGTTCATGCTGACGATCGTGGTTTCGTCAATCGGGCTGCTGGTGGGCGGTGTCGGCGTGATGAACATCATGCTGATGTCGGTGACGGAGCGGACGCACGAGATTGGGGTGCGCAAGGCGATTGGCGCGAAGCGCAGCGACATCATCCGGCAGTTCCTGATTGAAGCCGTGGTGCTGACCGGCGTTGGGGGCGTGATCGGCGTCATCATCGGAATGCTGGCAGCGCTCGGGATTACGTTCATCTTTAAGAGCCTGACGACCACGGTGCCGTTGTGGGCGATCGTGAGCGGCGTGGCGGTGGCGATGGGAGTTGGATTGTTCTTCGGGATGTATCCGGCGGTGAAGGCGGCGAAGTTGGATCCGGTGGAGGCGTTAAGGTACGAGTAATTAGGGATTCGCGGTTCGTGAGTGGGGCGCATTGGCGCCCCATTTGTTTTTTGGAGGAGCGACGGGCGAAAGGCGTGCCGCCCTTCGGGCTTGGATGTCGTGGGGCGCGCTTTTCCCGGGGCTGTCGCCCCGGGCTTTAGCGGCGGGGCGCGCTTCGCGCTTGGCGTATGGGCGAGTGGAGAGCGGGCTGCGTGGGAACGGCTGGGCGCGCTTTTCCCGGGGCTGTCGCCCCGGGCTTTAACGGCGGGGCGCGCTTCGCGCTTGGGGTATCGGCGAGTGGAGAGCGGGCTGCGTGGGAACGGCTGGGCGGGTGGACGGTGGGGCGCGCTTCGCGCTTGGGGTCGGGGCAGTGCGGCCGGGGGTGGTGGGCAGTCGTGAACTATCGTTCATGTGGGCATCCTGCCTATCGCATTTTTTCTCTATTTCTCCATGCGAATATGGTCGGTGATTGTGCTCTGGGCATTGCTGCTGCTTGCGGGATGCGGCGGGTCTTCCTCTTCGAATAACAGCAACGGCGGATCGGGTCCGGTGAATGCCGTACCGCAGGTGCAGCATGTGGCCATTGTGGTGCTGGAGAATGCGAGCTATCACGATGTGATTGGTAGCGCGTCGATGCCGTACTTCAACCAACTCGCGTCGCAGTGGTCGTCGCTGGCGAGTTATTACGCGACGGCGCACCCTTCAATTCCGAATTACTTCATGCTGACGGCCGGGAATACGGTGACGTTTGATGATGGATTTAGCGGGACGGTGAGCGACGACAACCTGGTGCGCGAGACGCTCGCCAGCGGGTTGACGTGGAAGGCGTATGAGGAGAGTTTGCCGACGCAGGGGTATGTGGGCGGGAACCGCGGGCTGTATATCGAGCGGCATGATCCGCTGTCGTATTTCAGCGATGTGCGGAACAGTACGACGCAGTCGGCGAACATTGTGCCGTTTGCGGAGTTGTCGGCGGATATGAGCAGCGGGAATTTGCCGAACTTGATTTGGATTACGCCGAATGCGGTGGACAATGCGCATAGCTGCCCGACGAGCAATCCGGCATGTACGTTGCAACAGCGGCTGGCGAATGCGGATGCGTGGTTGAAGGCGAATGTCGCGCCATTGCTGGCGGATTCCAATTTTTCGCAGAGTGGGTTGTTGATTGTGCTTTTTGATGAAGGTGAGGACATCGATCTCGACCACGGGGGCGGGCACGTTGCGGCCGTTTATGCGGGGACACATGTGAGGCAGGGGTATTCGTCGACGGCGACGTATTCGCACCAGGACACGTTGAGTTTGATTGGGAAAGCGTTGCGGTTGCAGCAGATCCCGGGATTGGGGGCGAGTGGGGGATCGATGACGGAGTTTTTTCAGTAGAGGATTGGAAAAGCGTTTCAGGGACGCAGAGCGGCGGGGTCGCGATTCGCGCGTGCAGAATATGAGTTGCGTCGGGATTCGAGGAGGGGAAGGCGTGCCGCCCTCCGGGCTTGCGACGTGGGGCGGGCGGTTCCCGGGGCTGTCGCCCCGGGCTTTAACGGCGGGGCGCGCTTCGCGCTTGGGGTGACGGTGCGTGGAGAGCGAGCTGCGTAGGAGCGGCGACGTGGGAACGGCGACGGCGGGTGAATCGCCGGGGGCGGGCGTCGCGCTTAGTCGGGATTTTTTTGAAATTCTTCGAACATTTGTTCGGCGCGGGTTTTGATTCCGTGTCGCAGCAACATCGCGTTGAATTCGCTGAGAAAATCGCGCTTGCGGTGATGTTCTTCCTGATGCGCGATGTATTCCTTCACCCTCGTTAAATTCGAAACACTCACGCTGAAACATCCGTAGCCGTTTTGCCAGGCGAAGAGATGTCCGTGTTCGTTCATCCATTTGGAGGATTTTGCTTTGAGAGCGCAGACGAGGTCTGAAAGGGCGAGCTTGGGCGGGAGCGCGAGGAGGATGTGGACGTGGTCTTCCGTTCCTCCGATGAGGTCGATGGGGATGCCGTAGTCGGTGGCTACCTGGCGGATGTAGGAATAGAGCTCGTTTTGCAGTTCGGGTTTGATGAAGGGGCGGCGTTCTTTCGTAGAGAAGACGAGATGAATGTGGTTGCGGGCGTATGGGTGAGACATGGCAATAACGTATGGCGGCGGAGGAATTTGTTCAGTGATGACGGGCACAGGGGGGTGTTTGCGAAAGGCGTGCCGCCCTCCGGGCTTGGTCGTGGGGGAGGGCGGTTCCCGGGGCTGTCGCCCCGGGCTTTAACGGCGGGGCGCGCTTCGCGCTTGGAGCATCGGTGCGTGGAGATCTTTCTGCGTGGGTGATTCTAGTAGGGATTGGCGAAAGGCGGGGCGGGCTCCGGGCTTGGAGTGACGGCGAGCAGAGAGCGAGCTGCGTGGGAGCGGGGATCCGCATGGACGGGCGGGGCCGCTTCGCGCTTGGAGTCGTGGCGGGATGAGATCGGGCGGCGCGGCGAGGAGCGATGGTGATTCTGATGAGTGTTTATTCTTCCGGCGCGGCGTATCTCCGGGGGCGGCGATTGGATTGGAGGATTTTTTTGCGGAGGCGCAACGTTTTCGGAGTGACTTCGCAGAGTTCGTCTTCGGCTATGAAGTCGATGGCTTGCTCGAGGTTGAGATTCTTGAAGGGGACGAGGCGAATGGCTTCGTCGGCGGTGCTGGCGCGCATGTTGGTTAGTTTCTTTTCGCGGACGCAGTTGACGTCGAGGTCATTGTCGCGGGAGTTCTCGCCGATGACCATGCCTTCGTAAACTTCGACGCCGGGGGAGACGAAGAGCTCGCCGCGTTCCTGCAAACCCCAGAGGGCATAAGCAGTGGTGGCGCCGGCGCGGTCGGCGACCAGGGCGCCAGTGGGGCGATGCGGGATGTCGCCTTGCCACTCAATGTAACCGGCGAAGAGCGCGTTCATGACGATGGTGCCGCGGGTGTCGGTGAGGAGCTCGCTGCGGAGGCCGATGAGTCCGCGGCTGGGGACTTTGAATTCCATGCGGACACGGCCGTAGCCGTGATTGGTCATCTTTTCCATCTGGCCTTTGCGGGTGCCGATCTTCTCAATCACAACCCCGATGAAGGTTTCCGGGATGTCGATGGTTAGCTTCTCGACGGGCTCCACGAGCTTGCCGTCAATGTGCTTGGTGACGATTTCGGGCTTGCCGATCATGAGCTCGTAGCCTTCGCGGCGCATCATCTCGATCAAGATGGAAAGTTGGAGTTCGCCGCGGCCCATAACTTTGAAAATGTCGGGAGAGTCGGGGCTGTCTTCGACGCGGAGGGAGACGTTAGTGAGCAATTCTTTGGCGAGGCGTTCGCGGAGATTGCGGCTGGTGACGTACTGGCCATCTTTGCCGGCGAACGGCGAGGTGTTGACCATGAACTGCATGGCAATGGTGGGCTCGTCGATGGCGATGGGCGGCAGCGGCTTGGGATCGTCGACGTTGACGATGGTTTCGCCGATGGTGATGCCTTCGACACCGGCGACCGCAACAATGTCGCCGAGTTCGGTTACGGTGATGTCGACGCGCTTGAGGCCACTGAAGGAAAAGAGTTTCGTGATCTTGGTTTTGTGGAACGAGCCGTCGAGCTTGGCGATGGCGACGTCTTCGCCGGTGAAGAGGGTGCCGTTGAAGACGCGGGCGATGGCGATGCGGCCGAGGTAGTCGCTGTAATCGAGGTTGGCGACCAGGACCTGGAGAGGGCCGTCGGACTTGCCTTTTGGGAGGGGAATGGTTTTTACGATGGCGTCGAAGAGGGGCTGGAGGTCTTCGCCAGCGACGCCTGCCTCGGTGGAGGCGGTGCCGATTTTGGCGTTCGTATAAAGGACGGGGAACTCGAGCTGTTCTTCCTTGGCGTCGAGATCGATGAAGAGGTCGTAGATTTCGTTGAGAACTTCCTGGGCGCGCGCGTCGGGACGGTCGATTTTGTTGATCACGACGATCGGCGGAAGCTGGGCTTCGAGAGCTTTGCCGAGGACGTAACGGGTTTGGGGGAGCGGGCCTTCGGAGGCGTCAACCAAGAGCATGACGCCATCGACCATTTTGAGGGCACGTTCGACTTCGCCGCCGAAGTCGCTGTGGCCGGGGGTATCGACGATGTTGATTTTGATGTCGTGATAGAAGACGGCGGTGTTCTTGGCGAGGATGGTGATGCCGCGCTCGCGTTCGAGCTCGTTGGAATCCATGACGCGGTCGGCGACTTGCTCGTTGGCACGGAAGGTGCCGGATTGCTTGAGCATGGCGTCAACGAGGGTGGTTTTGCCATGATCGACGTGGGCGATGATGGCGATATTGCGGATGGATTCGGACAAGTGCGTACCTTCTTCTTTAATAATATGAGTAGCCGGTGGCGAAAATCCCCTGCCTATCGCCGCCAAACGAGGGCGTCGATAAGGACGGGGCACCCGGATGTGGATCGAACAAACAAAATCGCAAAACCTGGAAAGCACGCCACGAAGCACGGAGCGAAGGCGGCGGCAAGAGGTTGGTAGTACCAGTGTACAATGGCGGCGACATCATCCAACCCCACGAAGAGCAAAATCAGCGCGGCGCGGGGACCCCGGAAGATTATGCGTAAACCTTTGATTGCAGTGGCATGTTTAGTTAGCGGAGTTTGGTTGGCGGGATGCAATAAGCCGGCGTCGGGACCGGCGCCGCAGCAGACGCAACCGGCGGCTTCGAACCAGCAGCCGCAGGCACCGCCGACGATCAATGGGGTAACGCCTCCGCGGGCGTTGAAGCGGGTACATGCGGAATTTCCGCAGCAGCTTTGGGACAAGCCGGGAACCGTGACCGTGGCGGTGCTGATTAAGACGGATGGCACCGTGGGCGAAGCGAAAATCGTGAACTCGCCGCACCAGGAATTGAACCAATTGGCGCTGAATGCGGTGAAGCAGTGGCAGTTCGATCCGGCGCGGAAAGATGGAAAGCCGATACCCCTAACGGTGACGGTGAATGTGCAGTTTGCGCCTCCGCCGCAGGCGGGCGCGGCGCCGGCGAAGCAGAAGTAGATATTTCCCGTCCTCGCGAAAGGCGTGCCGCCCCTGACGGGGCTTTTCTTTTTTCGATCAGATTTCCCGACGCTGGCGCGTCGGGCTTCAAATGCGCGGCGGCCTTCGGCCTTGGAGGGTTGGCGATTGGGGGCACCGAGCTGCGTGGCCCATGTTCGCAAAACGGCACCCGAAAAAAAATGAAAATAGTGCGTTCGAAGTGCGTGCGATTTGCGTATTAGCAGGTGTGCGATCACCCCACGCGGCGCAGACACGCGAATGAGCGATTGGCGGGCCAACTTCGAACAGTTGTTGCGGGCGAACCAGCACATGGTGTTTGGGTTGGCGGTGCATTTTCTGCGCGACCGGACGACGGCGGAAGAGATTGCCCAGGATGTGTTCCTGGCGCTGCATAAGAACCTGCGCGCGGTGAGTTCGGAAGAACATGCGCGGTATTGGCTGCGTCGGGTGACGGCGCAGCGGTGCATTGATTACGCGCGGCGGCATCCGGCGGTGAACGTGGCGATGGAGGATGTGCCGGAGCCGTCGGTGGCGGCGGTGGAGAACGATGTGTTCCTGCAGGAGCGGTTGCGGAAGCTGATTGCGATGCTGGCGCCCGATGCGAGAGCGGTGATGCTGTTGCGGTACCAGGAAGATTTGTCGCCACCGGAAATTGCGGCGACGCTTTCGATGCCGGTGGCGACGGTGAAGAGCCACTTGCAGAGGTCGCTGGCAGGGTTGAGAGAGAAGATGAATCGGAGTCAGGTATCAGGTGTCAGGTTTCAGGAAAAGCCATGAAGGATTTTGAAGATCAGTTGCGAGACGCATTGCGGACGCCGGAAGTTCCCACGGGATTTGCTAACCGCGTGATGGCAAAGCTGCCTGAGGCGTACCCGGTCCGGATGCAGCGGACGGCGGTATTTCGGCGGGTGGCGCTTTGGGCGGCGGCGGTGGTGATCTGCGTGGGCACGGTTACGGGATGGCAGGTGGAACGGGCGCACGAAGAGCGGGCGCGGGGCGAGAAGGCGCGCGAGGAAGTGATGCTGGCGCTGAGGATTGCGGGGAACAAGTTGAACCATGCTGAAAGCCGCGTGAAGCAGGCGACGGTGGATGACGGACTAGGGAACGGAGAAGAGCGATGAAAGTTTTGCTGAGAATTGCAGTGCTGCTCCTGGCGGGGGCGTCGTTGGCGGGCGCGCAGGAACTTCCGTGGAAGATGAACCTCGACAAGTTTGCGTCGCAAGCGACGGAGACGGTGGACGTGACGCTCGACAGCAACATGCTGAACCTGGCGAGGAACTTCCTGTCAGATAAAGACAAGGACCAGCGCGAGGCGAAGGAGATTGTGACGCAGCTGAAGGGGATCTACGTCCGGAGCTATGAGTTTGATAAGTCGGGCGTGTACTCGGAGGCGGACATCGAGTCGTTCCGCGCGCAGTTGAAGGCGCCGGAGTGGAACCGGATAGTGGGAGTGCACAGCAAGCACGACGGCGAGAACGATTATGTGTACGTGCGACTGGCGGGCGGAAAGATGACGGGACTGGCGGTGATTGCGGCCGAGCCGAAGGAATTGACGCTTGTCTATATTGATGGGCCGATCGACTTGCAGAAGATCAGCGCGCTGAGCGGGGAGTTCGGCGTGCCGAAGATGGATTATGGGCACGCGAAAGTAGACGATACCCACAAGAAAGGAGACGCGCAATGAAACGCGTTTCGATGGCATGCATAGTGCTTTTCATCTGCGTGGCGTGCGCCGCTCCACTGCACGCGGATGACCCGTTCAACACGACGGTGGACAGGATTGCGGGACGGGTGGGTAAGCGTCCGTTGAGGATACCGTTTTTGAGCGCGCTGCTGTTCTTTACGCCGGCACGCGGAACGCACGTTCACCTGGCGACCTTCGAAGACCTGGACACACGGCTCTCGCTGCACGATTTGGAGAGTTCGATGCAGGGGGCACTGGGGCCGCAGTGGCATCCGTTTGTGAGAGTCGATTCGAAGAAAGACCATGAATGCACGCTGATCTACGCACGGGCGGTGGGGTCGGAGATGCGGCTGATGGTGATTACCGCGGAGACAGGCGAGGTGACCGTGGTGCAGGTGGACGTGCCGAAAAACTTGCAGGAGAAATGGATGAATGACGCTGGGCACGAGCGACATCATGTGACGGATGGGAATGGGGACGGGGCTTGAGAGTGATTAGCGATTAGCGAAAGAAAAGGGAGGTCCTTCGTCGCTGCGCTCCTCAGGATGACAAGGGAGGGTGATGCGCGGGAAGGGAGTTTCGGTGGCTGACGCCTGGCAAAGACCCAGGTTTGGAAAATCGCCAAACCTGGGGCACCCGGAGTTTTAAATAGAGAAGGCAGCCTTTATGGGGCTGCCTTTTCGTTTACTTCGGAAGTCGAAGACGTTTAGAGGACCTGGACGTTTTCGGCCTGTAGACCCTTGGGCCCCTTTACGACGCTGAAGGAAACCGCTTGACCTTCCTGAAGGCTGCGGAAGCCTTTGGACTGAATGGCGGAGAAATGCACGAAGACATCCTCGCCGCTCTGACGGGTGAGGAAGCCATAACCTTTGGCGTCGTTGAACCACTTAACTGTTCCTTGCTCCATGGTGATGCAAATTCCTTTTTGCTGAAGTGTACGTTGGAGTGAACCGGAGGGTGAGGTACAGGCTGACAGCAGGTACTGCACGTCCGTTCGTCAAACGCGTGAACATTGTACCTTAGGGGCGCAAGGGTGGACGAGATGGAGGGGGTCGATGTGGCGAAGCTACGTCCCGAGGTTTGGAAAACCGCCAAACCTGGGGCACCCGTTATTTGGGGATGGCGGCCAGGCATTCTTTGTAGAGGTCGATGAGGTGGCGGGCGTATTCATCGGGGCGGGATGGGTTGCCGCCCTGGAAGCCGGCGCTGGGGGACCCGGTTTTGCCGTAGCCGGTGGTGACGGCGATGAACTTCATCATGTCGAGGGCGATGTCTTCGTTGCGGCGGGACGCGATGGTGGGAGTGGGGAGTTGGTCCATGAAAGCCTCCTGAACAATGGCGAAGAAGATTTTAGCAGTTGGGGACGGGGCGATGGACGGTGGGGGTGCGCGGGGCGCAGCGTCCGGGGAAAAGGCAGGGCAGGTCCTTCGCTGCGCCCTGGATGACAAGGGAGAGCGGGCTGGCGGTTGGCGAAAAGTCCCTGCCCTATCGCCGCCCAAAGAGGGCGTCGATAAGGGCGGGGGCGCCCGAAAAAACGATAGTTTTATAGTTTCTTAACCATCAAACTTAAATTTCCTGGCTTACGTGGGCCACGCGGCCGATGATGAGCTCGCTGGGGGTGGAGTCTTTAGAGATGGGGAGGAGCTTGATGGGGGCGGCTTCGTTGTCAGGGCGGAGGACGAGGATCTTGTCTTCGAGGGAGAGCTTGCGGAAGAGGACCTCGTTGCCGTGGAGAACGGCGTAGATGCTGGATTCGCCGCGGCGATAGGGTTCGAGGGAAGTGTAGTGGCGATCGAGGAGGACGGTGCAATGGGGAGCGAGGCGCGGGTACATGGCGTCGACACAAACGCGGCAGGGGCGGGTCATGAGGAAGCGGAGCCAGTTGTCGCGGGCGGCGTCGGTATCGGGGCGGAGGCGGCGGAGGAATGAGTGCTTGAACTTGAGGACTTCGACGACGTCGCGGGCCTGGACTTGTGGGCGGGCGGCGTTGGCGGCCTCGACGAGGAAGATGTTGGCATAGTCGTCCTCGCGCGGCGGTGGGATGCTGGCGCGGGCATTGATTTCGTCGGCGGGGATGAGATCGAGGATAGAAAGGTCTTCGACATCGAGAACGCGGTCCATGCCTTCGAGGCTGAGGCCGCGCTTGCGGTTGAGGAAGTTGGAGATGTGGGCCTGGCGGAAGCCGGTTTTTTGCGCGAGGGCGACGCCGGTGAGGTCACCGGAGTCGATACGTTCGGAAAGAAGCTTGCGAAGACTGTCTTGAAGATGGGCAAAACGGAGCATCTCTATAACTCCTAGCTATAGTTGGTGACTCCCGTCACAGCTATATGCGTTACCCGGCGCTTGCTGGGGGAGCGGCGCCGGACTAAGGTGCCAGTAGCTTTCGAACACTTCACAAGGAACATCGGCTAACAAAAGCGTTAGTGCAGTTACCGTTGCGGAGTGACGGAAGCGTGGAGAACGCGCGTGGTGAACGCAGGTTTTCCGAGGCGCAAGACGAGCGTTAAGCCGGGCGAACGGCGGGGGAGGAGGCCTGGAATGGGCGTAGAAACGCACATGGAGGCTTCGGAGGCGCCCGGGGCGAAAAGGTCTTACGTGGCGGATGCTACCAGACACGGCGGCCAACAGAGTATTACATAGTTGCGAAATTCGTAAACTGGTTAACTTTGGGAATTAAAGGCGGCGGCGTTTCATAGCTGTGAAGTGGCAAGGGTACTGAGTGCCAGTGGGGTTTTTACGGGAAACTACTTTTTCAGGGATGAAGGAAGTCATGGGTCTGATAGAAGTCGTGCGGTTCGAACTGAAATACTGTGAAGGTTGCGGGACACTAGGGGTGAGAAGTGGGGGAAGTGGGCAAGCCTACTGCGAGGCATGTCTTCGCAAGATGATGCGGGTGTACCTGGCGCCGTCGGAACACAGGCCGTGCGGGCGGAAACCTTGCCGGCGGGTGGGAACAGACGGGAGGCAGGCATGAACGTGACCTATAGCGTGCTGCAGAGCGCGGAAACGGGTGACGTCTGGGAGAGTTACCGGTCGCAACTGTTCCAATATCGATACGAAACGATTGCGTTGTTAAAGAAATATTTAAGCGTATCGCTGGACCTGGGGCGACTGCCGTCGGTGCTGGGAGGGGAACTGTTCCGGGCGAAGGTGACGCACTACCGGATCTCGACCTTCGAGGACCTGGTGATTTTCGTGGCGGACATGGAGGGATGTATGAAGCGGCTGGGGAACACGGCGCGGGAGTTCCTGGCGATGCATGTGTTCGAGGAGTGGTCGGTGGAGGAATCGGCACGGCGCCTGGGTCATGACGAACGGAACGCGTGGCGAATCTATGCAGACGCGATGGACGAGATGAGCGAGATCTTCCTGCGGCTGGGGATGCTGGAGCCATGCGACTGGCTGGGGCACGTGGTGGCGCAGGAGGGATGGTTCGAGGGGTGTCCGGTGCTGCGACGGAATGCGTGGAGTGCGGAGGAGTTGTTGCCGCCGAAGAAGCCGAGTGCGAGCGTGGGGATGGAGGCTTGTGCGCGGGATGTGGGATGAGGAAGTTCGCGGTGGGGGAGCCCGGCTTGCGCCGGGCTTTTTTGCGTGGGTCAGGATTCTTCGCTCGGGATGACAGGGGGCATCGGTGGAGGTAGGGGTCCTTCGACTGCGAATCCGCAACGGGCTGCGGATTCTTTGCGCACGATGACAGAGGGGTGGAGTGAGAATTTGTTGCACCTTGGTGGGAAACGGGGCTTATCACAAATTTTTTTGTCAAGAGGCAAAAAACGCGATTTTCGCCGCAAGCTGCTGAAACGAGAGGAAAAATAAATTTTGGAAAAGTGTCAGGTTTACCCCCTTCGGCTTGGTATTCTAAAAATAGAGGGTAAGGAAAACGGGGCGGCCCTGAGGGACCGGGGTCCCCGGGAAAACAACTTTTGAGGTACCAGAAGCCTGGCGAACGCGCCGGGCTTTTTGCATTGGTGGGCAGCGCGGAACCGTGTCCGGCTGCACACGTCGTTGCGTGGGGGCGGAAATCTGGACCTCCTGAGGCGCGGCGACGTGACTGGGTGCGTTGCATGGGGCGGGTGACGGCGGCCGGGCACGGATTTGGGGGATGAGGGATGGAAACGGTAGCAGAGCAGGCGAATGGAGTAGTGGACAAGAAGGCAAAACAGAGAGCGCTGGCGGAGGGGAAAGCGAAGAAGAAAGCGCTGGAAGAGGCGAAGAAAAAATGGTCGCCGCGGAAGCGGGTACTTGAGGCGCAGAGAAGTGTGCTGCAACAGGTGGACAAGATCCTGACGGGCAATTGCGTATCGGCAAAGAAGGGGAATTACAACTGCGCAAAGTTTGTGCTGGATTGGTCGGGGGTGTCGGAGATACGGACGCCGCTGGCGAAGACAGTGAAGAAGAATTCGCTGGCGACGGCGTTGAAGAAGTTGCGGGCAGCGAGGAAGACACAGGAATGAAGGTGTCAGGTGTCAGGTTTCAGGAAAAGAAGATGCGGTCAGGCGGGGGATCGGATGTAGGCCGACGGGTAAAGAGGAGCGGTGGCGGTTCGTCGCGAGGTGGGGTCGGGTTCAACAGCATGCACGGTAGAATGAAAATGCATCGAAGCAGATAAGGAGAGACGATAGCTGCAATGGACATGACGTGGGTCACGGACCGGATTGCCGTTGGGGGCGGGATTTGGGTGAGCGACAAGATGGCCGAGGTGGCGCGGGCCGGGGTGACGCACGTGATTGATATGCAGATCGAGTTCGATGACACGCCGCTGGGACGGGAGCATGGGGTTGAGGTGCTGTGGAACCCGGCAGATGACGACTTCAAGCCGAAGCCATATGGCCTGTTCGAGCGCGGCGTGGAGTTTGCGCTGAAGGCGATGGAGGACGACGAGGCGAAGGTATATATCCATTGCGCGGCGGGAGTGCATCGGGCGCCGATGATGACGCTGGCAGTGATGCGGGCGATGGGGTGGGAACTTGAGGACGCGATGGAGGTGATCCAGTCGCGAAGGTACGTGGTGGATTTTGCGGATGTGTATGTGCAGAGCGTGGAAAAGTTTTTAAAGAAGTGGGAGGCGGGGGCGGTGAAGACGTCCGCGGTGAAGACGAAGAGAACCAGGAAAAAGTGATTCGTGATTCGTGGTTAGAGGAGCCCGGCTTGCGCCGGGCTTTTTGTTTTGCGTCACTGCGCGAGAGGGAAAGAGGCGGTTAGCTATTAGCTCTTAGCGGTCAGGTAATGCGGAACAGCAGGTCCTTCGCTGCGCTCAGGATGACAAGGGGGAGCGATGGGAGGGACAGAGGGTTGTGGCTGCGCGGGCGGAAACGCAGGTTTGGAAAAACGCCAAACTCGGGGCGCCCGGGAAAAAATTTGGGAGATGAGATCGAGATGAAGAGTTGGGCTGCGGTTCTGGTGGTGGTGATGGCGGTGGGAGTGATGGGAGCGGCTTCGGGGCCGGGGCTTACTTTGATTTCGGACAATGTTTACCGGGCGGATGGATCGGCGGCGCAGGGGACTTTGACGATTACGTGGCCGGAGTTCACGACGTCGAATGGGGCGGCGGTGGCGGCGGGATCGATGACGGTGACGCTGGGAGCGGGCGGGGCTTTGAATGTTGCGCTGGCTCCGAATGCGGGCGCGGTTCCAGCGGGAACGTTTTACAAAGTGGTGGCGAAAGATACGACGGGCGTGACGGCGACGGAGTTCTGGGTTGTGCCGGCGGTGGCGCAGACCACCTTGAGCGTGGTTCGCACGGAGATGTTGCCGGCCAATGTGGCGGCGCAGGCAGCCACGAAATCGTATGTGGATTCGGTGGTGGTGCATAACACGGGGAATGAGAGCGTGGCGGGAGTGAAGAGTTTTACGGCGACGCCAACGGCGCCGGATCCGCAGAACGGGATTGACTTGGCGAACAAGGAGTATGTGGATGGGGCGGCGGGACTGAATCCGCGGGTGGTGAATGCGGCGCAGACCAACCAGTCGAATTTGTTTTCGCAGCAGCAGAGCATGAGCGATTTGGTGCTGGGGAGCGGATCGCCTTCGGTGATCGATGTGCGGTGGTTTGGGGTGAAGGGCGATGGGAAATACATTACCGATGCGACGATGACTGCGGGCAGCGCGGCATTGACGTCGGGGATGGGGAGATTTGTTTGTCCGACGGACATTGGGCGGACGGTTTGGGTGCAGGGAGCGGGGGTGAGTGGCGCGACATTGGCGACGACGATTGCGAACTGCACGGATTCGAACCACGTGACGCTGGCGCGCACGGCGGGGACTTCGATCGCGGCGCTTTCGATCAGCGATGCGGCGATGACTTCCGGGAGCGGCGTGCTGAGTAGCGCGAGTGGGAAGTTCACGTCCGCCATGGTGGGGTATGCGATTTATGTGCCGGGCGCGGGCGCGAGTGGCGGGGTGCTACAGACTAGCGTCGCGGGATACACGGATGCGAACCATTTGACGCTGGCGGCGAATGCGAGTTCGACGGTTGCGGGGCAGACGGTGAGTTTCTTGTTTCATGCGGTGATTGGGACGGACGATACGGCGGCATTGCAGTCAGCAATTAACTCGGCGGCGACGCAGTGCAATGCGGGCGGCGGGACTTGGAATTTGTGTCCGACGCTGCTGTTTCCGGCGCGGAACTTCGTTATCAGCGCGAGTTTGAATTACAAGAGCGTGCCGTGGCTGGGGATGGGTCCGCTGAAGACGGCGCTGCTGTGGGTTGGCCCGACGGGCGGGACGATGGTGTACGTGCCGAGCGGAAATGCGGGCGGCGCGAGCTGGGGCGGGATCAAGGGAATGCAGTTGCGGATGGGAACGAATTGGCCAAAGACACACATTGAGTTCGACGCGGCGGTGGATGCGGGGTGGTTCCTGGAGGAAGACAGTTTCCTGGGGGCTAGCGGAAATTCAATTGAGATCACGCAGGGATTTGTGAACCTGCATTGGCAGAAGCTGCGGTGGGACTCGGTGGCCGGATACATGGTGCGGTTCGCTTCGGCGGCGCCGTGTTACGTGGCGTCGAGCGCGGTAATTGATAAGTTCACGGCGGACTTGAGCCCGGTGGGGAATCCGCAGCCGCCGACCAATCCGCTGGGATACTTCTTGATCGATAACACTCCGGCGAATTGTGGAGTTCCGCGAACGAAGTATCGGTTTAACGATGCGCGCATTGAGAACAATACGGTGCCGTTTGCGAGTACTGGCGCTGTAGTGGGGTTGGTGAATACGACGGCGACGGGAAACAATGGTCTGCCAGTGGATGTAACGATGGAGAACATCACCGGGCAGAACCCGGCGCTATCGACGGTGGGCACGAATGCTCCGATGGGGCTGTATTGCAATGTGCCGACGGACTGCGATACGGCGATTGTGCATGTGCGGGATTTTCATACGACGGGGTGGGCGAGTGGATTTGTGGTGCAGCCGCCGAGCGCGGACTTTGGTTACGGCTGGTGGCCGCGGTGCGCGGGGAACTGCGACATCAGCGTGCTGGATATGAATGCGACGAGCGGGCCGAGAATCTGGGCGGGAAATACGTTGATCAACGACTTCGTGACGCTGCAATCGAATGGAAAAGTTTTCCAGGCGCGGGATTTCAATCACGCGGCGGCGGGGAGCACGAATTATCCGGAGTTTGATTTGGATGTGAGCGGGAAGATGCAGTGGTATCCGGGGAACTCGGGGACGGCGGATGTGAATTTGTACCGAGGATCGGCGGGAGTGTTGAAGAGCGACCAGGAGATTTCGGCGGCGGCGGTGATTGGCGGGTTGAATACAGTGACGTTTTCGGCGACGCCGACATTTGACGTCAGTAAAGGAAATACGCAACTGATTACGCTGACCGGGAATGTGACGTCGTCGTTGCTGGTGGGGGCTTTGGCGGGAGAGAGATTATTGTTCATCGTTTGCCAGGATGCGACGGGGGCGAGGACGTTTGTTTGGCCTGCTTCCGTGAAGGGTGGGGGAGTGATTGGATCGACCGCGAGTAAATGTTCGGTGCAGGATTTTGTTTGGGATGGAGCCAGCGCGAGAGCGGTGCAAACGAATTAGTGATTAGTGATTAGGGATTAGTGATTAGGGATTAGGGTTTGAGACAGCAAAGGAAGAATTTATGAAGATGCGCTCTGGGTGGCTTTTCGGGTGGTTTCTTGGTTGGGTGATTCTCGTGTTGGCGGTGCGAGTTTGGGCGGTGGGGGTGCAGACATCCGTGGTGCAGGACGTGGTGTATCGCGCGGATGGGAAGGCGTCGCAGGGTGAGTTGGTGATCGCGTGGCCGGCGTTTGTGACCGCGGATGGCGCGGCGGTGGCGGCAGGATCGACGACGGTGAACTTGGGGAGCGATGGCTCGTTCGCGGTTTCGCTGGCGCCGAATGCGGGCGCGACGCCGGCGAACTCGTTTTACTCGGTGACTTATAAGCTGACCGGACAGATGACGAGTAAAGAAGCGTGGGTGGTGCCCGCGGCAGGACCGGCGACGATTGCGCAGGTGCGGGCGACGGTAGTGCCGCAACAGATGGCGGTGCAGGCGATGACATCTGACTGGGCGAACGCGAACCTGGTGACGCTGAGCGGTGCGCAGACGATTGCGGGGCAGAAGGCGTTTGCGATGGCGCCGAGCGTCCCGGACCCGGTGAACGCGAGCGACGCCGTGAACAAAAAATATGTTGACGCCAATGCGGGAGGCGGTGCGGTGCCGGCGGATGTGGCGAAGGTGGACGCGGTGAACTCGTGGACGCAGGGGCAGACCGCGCCGGCATGGGTGAGCGCGACGACACCGCGGGCGGACGTGCGCGCATTCGGTGCGAAGTGGGATGGAGTTACGGACGATACGGCGGCGATCCAGGCGGCGATTGCGTCGGTGGCGGGGACGGGAAACTGCGTGTACTTGCCGCCGGGAACGGGGAAGATCACACGGGCGCTAACGATTGCGGCTTCGAACACTTGTATTGAGGGTTCGGGAGAATTCCTGGAACCGGCGACGCCGGGATCTTATCCGGCGAAGGGGAGCCGGTTGCTGACGACGAGTACGACGGCGGACGTGATTTATATCCAAGCACCGAGCGGGGGCGCGCTTTACAACGTTGCGCTGCGGAATTTTGGAGTGACGGGTTCCCAGAGCGCCGGGGGCACGACGGGACACGGGATCGATATCGATGCAACGGTGGGAACGATCTGGAACATGGAGCTGCGAAACCTTGCAGTGAACTTTGCGGCGCAGGATGCGATCCACTTCGCAGGCGAGATGACGACGACAGGAAGCGGCAACCAGGGGACCGCGTTCCAGATCCGCATGGACCACATCACGATGCGGAAGAACGGAAGATACGACCTGTATGCGAGCGGATGGATTGAGCAGATCTACGCGACGCAGCTGTACTTCGGCACGTCGGGCTCGGACCTGTTGCACCTGGCGGGAGGAACGTACAACGGACAGGGGCTGTTGAAGGCGATCCGGATGGATGGGATTTCGTTCGAGCCGGCGGGCGGGTGGGAGATTTATCTCGATCACGTGACGCAGTCGTCGTTTGAGAACGCGTACCTGAGCAGTGGGAGCGGGACGGGGAACGTGTACCTGGCGTCGACGTTCGCGATTGAGTTGAAGGGGGCGGCGGGGATTTCGGGGTCGACGGGATCGGGCTACAACATCGAGTTTGATGGGAGCTACAACAACGACATCACGATTGACGTGCCGAACTGGGAGAACGGCAGCTCGCACAAGATGCTGACGTACAACGCGGGCACGCTGTTCAACGTGCGACTGGGGTGCTACCACTACGCGTGCTTTTCGCCATCAAGCTGGGACGGGAACGCGCTTCCGGATGCGACGCAGGTGCACTACGTGGGAAATTCGTTTGCGGGACAGATGTTCAACCTGAGCACACACGGCGATTTCCGGGGACAGGTGAACGCGAGCGGCGCGAGTTACAACGTGACGCCGACGGACACGACCGTCTTCTGCACGGCGGGAACGGAGACAGTGAATTTGCCGGGGACTCCGACGGCGGGGCCGGGAAACGAGGGACAGCGGTTGACGCTGGTGAACAACACAACGGCGACATGCACGGTGAATGGGAACGGGCACCAGGTGAATGGAGCGAGCACGATGACGCTGGCGGCGTCAGCGGGAGGAAGCCAGGGGACGACAGCGACGATTGAGTGGTCGCAATACAACGGGGCGTGGTTCCTGCTGAGTGCGAATACCGCGGCGGCGAGCGCGAACGGGACGATGCTTCCGCAGAAAGCGGTGAATGCAAATTACACGGTGCTGCCGGGAGACGGCGTGCTGGCCGTATATGGCAGCAGCGGAGTGACGGTGACATTGGAGGGTGCGCCAGCGGATGGGCGCACGGTGACGGTGGTAAACGAGACGAGCCAACCGGTGACGGTGAACTCGGCCGGCGGAATGAAGATAGGAGGCTGCTGCGCGACGAGTTTCACGCTGCCGGCTGGTCCGGGGAGCGGAACGACGGCGACCTATTCGTCGGTGGGACTTTCGTTCTCATCATTCACAGGGGCGTGGGGAATTGTTGCGCTGGACGTGCCGGTGGCGGCGGGGAATCCACCGGCAAACAAGGTGGCTTGCTGGAAGAACCAGTGGCAACAGGGATGGTGTTCGACGCAGCCCGATGCAACGGGAGCGTGCACGTGTAATTGACGGGGTGAGCAAAGAGCGATGGCAGAGACATTAGAACAAGCGCCGGCGGCAATAGTGGTGCTGCCGACAAACTTGGATGTGGATGGGCTGATCTGGCTGGGAACGCATTTGGAGGACTTCAGGGAGCTACTTGAGCAGCAGTGGCTGAAAATACGCGACAAGCGCGGAAGACTGGTTCCGCTGATGCTAAACAAGGCGCAAGCCGAATATGCGGCGCGATGCAAGCACTGGAACATTGTGCTGAAGGCGCGGCAGCTGGGGATCACGACGTATGTGGCGTCGCGATTTTTTTTGAAAACGATTACGCAGCCGGGGACGGTGACGGTGCAGGTAGCGCACGACCTGAGCTCGGCTGAGGCGATTTTTCGCATCGTACATCGGTTCCTGGAGAACCTGCCGGAACCCTTGCGGATGGGCTCGTTGAGGACCTCGCGGGCCAATGTGAGACAGATCGTGTTTCCTGAACTTGACAGTGAGTACAGGGTTGAGACGGCAGCGGATGTGAACGCGGGACGCGGGCTGACGATCACCAATTTGCACTGTTCGGAGGTAGCACGATGGCCGCGGGACGCGAAGGAGACGCTGGCGTCTCTGCGCGCGGCGGTGCCACCGAATGGCGAGGTTGTGCTGGAGAGCACACCGAACGGCAGCGGTGGCTGTTTTTATGAGGAGTGGCAGAAAGCGACGGAGAAGGGATATGTCCGTCACTTTCTGCCATGGTGGTGGGAGGAGAGCTATTGGCGCACGGCGCCGGCGGAGAACTTGACGCGGGAGGAAGAAGAGCTGGTTCGGATGCATGGATTGACGCGCGAGCAGATTGCTTTTCGCCGGGAGCTGTGGGCGACGCATGGGAAGCTGGCGCGGCAGGAATATGCAGAGGACGCGGAACAGTGCTTCCTGGCGAGTGGCGAGTGTTTGTTCGAGATCGAGGTGATTGAGAAGCGGTTGAAGGAAGTGGGCAAGCCGACGCACTTGAGGGACAACGGCACTTACGAAGAATACGTTCCAGCGTTGCCGGGGAAGAAGTATGTGATCGGAGTGGATCCGGCGGGCGGCGGCGTGGACGGAGATTATTCGGCGGCGGAGGTGATTGAAGCTGGGACGGGGATGCAGGTGGCGGAGTATTGCGGGCATCAGACGCCGGCGGAACTGGCGCTGGGAGTGGTGGTGATGGGACGCCGGTATAACGACGCATTGCTGGTGGTGGAGCGGAACAACCACGGACATGCGGTGATCGCGGAGTTGGAGCGGCTGGGGTACACGAACCTCTACGAAAAGAATAATCAGTTGGGGTGGCTGACGACGGTGGCGTCGCGTCCGCGGATGATTGAGCAGTTTGCGGCGATGCTGCGGAATGAGCCGGAGAAGATCAACAGCAAACGGCTGCTGGAAGAGTGCAAGACGTTTGTGAGACGAGAAGACGGGTCGGGGGCGGCGATGAGCGGGGCACATGATGATTTGGTGATGGCGATGGGGATGGCGTGCGGAGCGATTAGTGATTAGTGATTAGGGAAAACGTGTGCGATGGGTGTTGCAGGCGGTGGCTGGCGGCGAAAGGGCGGTTGGCTCTTGGCTATTGGCTGTTGGGTAAAGAAGTGGCGGTAGGGTGTGGAGTGTGATGGGGCGCACAGATTTGAGATCTGGGGGTGGGTAGGATGGTCGTGGGACGAGCCGTTTATCCGCGCCGGGAACAGCAGGTCCTTCGCTTCGCTCTGGATGACAAGGGAGAGTAGTGGCTGTGGCTGGTGCGAGGCGGAAACGCAAGGTCCTTCGACTACGAATGCGCAATGACCTGCGCATTCTCCGCTCAGGATGGGCGAAAGGGGGCCTTCGATTGCGCGTGCTGCGCACGCTTCGCTCAGGATGACAGAACGGGAGAGAGCGTGGCTGCGCACGCTTCGCTCAGGATGGCAGAGGGTTAGGAGAGTCGGTGCTGCAGGCGGTTCAACATATAAAGAGGATGCGGGGAGGGGCGCAGTCGCATTTGATGCGCTGCTCTGATGGTCATCTTTACGTGGTGAAGTTTCAGAACAATCCGCAGCATTTGCGGGTGCTGGCGAATGAGCTGCTGGCGACGCGGCTGGCGGAACGGGTTGGGTTGCCGGTTCCTGCAACTGAGATTGTGGAAGTAGATGGCTGGCTGATTGAACATACGCCGGAGCTGCGGTTGGAGCTTCCGGGAAAAACGATTGCGTGTTGCGCGGGATTGCAGTTCGGGTCGCGGTATGTTTGCGCTCCGCAGGAAGGGCTGGTGTATGACTACCTGCCGGAGACGCTGCTGGAGCGAGTGCGGAACCTGGAAACATTTGCCGGGATGCTGGCGCTGGATAAGTGGACATGCAATGCGAATGGAAGGCAGGCGGCGTTTTGGAAGAAGGGACGGGAGAGGAAGTTTACGGCGACGTTTATCGACCAGGGATATTGCTTCAACGCGGGCGAGTGGACGTTTCCGGATGCGCCACTGCGCGGGGTGTACGGGAGGAATGAAGTTTATCGGGGCGTGACAGGGTGGGGGAGCTTTGAGCCGTGGCTCTCGCGGATCGAGAGGTTCGATGAGGATTCGGTGGCGGAGATTGCGGGGAGCGTGCCCCCGGAATGGTATGGGGAGTGGGATGATCTGGCGCGGTTGGTGGAGAGTTTGATTGTGAGAAGGGGGAGAGTGAGGGAGTTGATTGCCTCCTTTATGCAGTCGAGCCGGAAGCCTTTTGTGAATTGGATGGAGAGGGTGAATTGAAGAAGGTGATTAGTAATTAGTGATTAGTGATTAGGGAAAACCGGTGAGAGACTTTCGGCAATTATTTATCTGGCAACGGGCGCATCAGTTAACACTCGCACTTTATCGGGTGACCGCGGAGTTTCCGAAGCACGAGATCTACGGGCTGACATCGCAAATCAGGCGTTGCGCCGCTTCGATCGGAGCGAATATCGCGGAAGGAGCAGGAAAAGACAGCCATGCGGAGATGCTGCGGTTTCTCCAAATGGCAGCGGGTTCCGGAAGCGAACTGGACAATCACCTGTTACTGGCACGGGACCTCGGATTCCTGCCGCTCGGGAGTTACAGTTCACTGAGTAAGGAGCTGACGGAGGTGAGGCGAATGATGACGGCCTTCACAAATGAATATCGAGAGAGGCACATGTTTCAGAGTTCGAAACACTGATGATCTATGGCGAATTTGAAACAACTCGAGTTTTTGGTGCTGCGGTATGTGCCGGACGCGGTTAAGGGGGAGTTTGTGAATTTTGGCGTCGTGGTGCTGGAGGGTGGGGCCGATGGCGTGGGGTTTGCAGATGTGCGGGTGACGCGGGATTGGCGGCGGGTGAAGTGCTTGGATCCGGATGTGGAGACGGAGATGTTGGAGGCGGTGGAGGGGGAGATTCGGGCACGGTTGCAGAGTGGGGCGGTGGATTGTTCGAAGGGCGGCGTGGCGATGGCGCAGCGCGAGTGGATTATGAAGATGCTGGAAGACTCGTTTTCGAATGCGCTGCAGGTGACGGATGCGAAGGCGGTGCTGGCGGAGGATCCGCGGGCGGAGTTGGGGAAGCTGGTGGAGATGTATTGCGAGTCGCAGGCACGGGCGCGGCGGCAGCTGGCGGGGCGTCATGTGATTTATGGGCGGATGAAAGATGAGTTTGAGCGGGCCGGGGTTTGGCCGCTGATGCGGAAACGGATTCCGGTGGCGGAGTATACGGGGAAAGGCGATCCGCTGCGGATTGATTGCGGGTACAGACCAAATGGAGTGGTGAAGATGTTCCAGGCGGTTTCGCTCGAGAGCGATTTGGATGCGGCCAAGGTGCTGGCGTTTACGTTTCCACAACTGCGCGAGGGGATTGCGCGGGTCGAAGGGGCGAAGGCGGAGTTGACGGCGGTGGTGGAAGACGATTTGGATCGAAATGATGATGCGGTGGATTTCGCGTTGATTACGCTGGCGCGGAACGAGATTGCAGTGGCGCAGATGAGCGCGCTGCCGGAGATCGCGGCGAGGGCGCGAGTGGAGTTGCGGGTATAACTTCCACCACGGAGACACGGAAGTACGGAGAGCTCCCGGAGATTGGGGGGCTTTTTTATTTTTGTGGCGGGGAAAGAGAAGTGCCCTCCGGGCACGGAGGTTCTTCGTGATCTTTCCCAGCGCAATAGCGCTGGGCTAAGGAAAAACGCCCTTCGGGCAAAACGAAATTGATAGCGGAACTAATAGTAAGGAGCTCCCGGGAGGGGAGCTCTTTGTTATTGCACGAAATTTCTGCAAAGAGGAGTGGAGATGAGGATTGGGGAGAAGTTCGGGAAGATTTTTGGTGGACGTAGGGGTGGTTCGACTGCGATGGCTGCGCCATCTCCGCTCACCATGACAGCAAAAGCGGAAACACAAGATGGTTCGGCTGCGAACGCGGATGGATCGCCGCGTTCTTCGCTCACCATGACAACACAACTAAATGCGGCGGGAGCGGAGAGGCGGAAGACAGTAGCGCTGCCCTCGGTGCTGACGATGGGGAATCGTGGAGAAGGAATGCCGAAGCCTACGCCGGCGAATTTGCGGAAGTTTGCGGAGACGCCTGTCGCCAGGAAGGCGATCAACACGATTAAAGATCGCATCGCTTGCATGAAGTGGCGGGTGCAGGTGAGGAGCGGACGGTCGGTGGGCGAACTGCCGAATGCAGAGGAGCGCATCCGCGAAGTGACCGAGATGTTTGAGCAGCCGAATCCGGATGATTCGTTTCGGTCGATGGCGGAGCAGGTGCTGGAGGATGTGATCGTCGGGGGATTTGGGGCGATTGAGATTGCGTCGCGTGACGGTGGTGGAGTTGAGCTGTGGCCGGTGGATGGGGCGACGATCAAGATACGGACGGATTGGGATGGGCGGCCGGATTCGCCGCGGTATGTACAGCAGTCGGGCATGTTTGGCGGGGCGGGGCAGATTTCGCTGAACGATGAGGAGCTGTCGTATATACGGCTGAATCCGCGGACGCATACACCGTTTGGGTTGGGGCGGCTGGAGGTAGCGTTTGAGACGGTGCATGCGTTCTTGGGCGCGCACAGATACGCGGGAAAGTTGGCGGCGAACTCGGTGGTGCAGTATGCGCTGTGGCTGAACGATGTGACACCCGCGCAGCATGAGCGGTTGATTCGCTGGTGGCAGGATGAGATTGAGGGGACGGGCCGTGTCCCGATTATTTCGGCGGAGCAGAAGCCGGAGATTTTGCGGTTTGGCGGCGGGACGGATGCGGATTTGCGGCTGGCGTGGCAGGAGTTCCTGATGCGCGTGATAGCGGATGCGTTCGATTTGCCGCCCGTGTTCCTGGGGTTGGAGAACGATGTGAACCGTTCGACGGCGGCGGAGTTGAACGATATGGCGTTCCAGCAGGCGATTGTGCCTACGGCGCGATTGCTGGCCGAGCATCTGACGCGCGATGTGATTGCGAAGAAGTTGGGGTATCGGGAACTGGAGTTTGTGTTTACGGATCTTGAAACTACCAACGAGCTGGAGCAGGCGCAGTTGCAGGAGATTTTGATTCGGAGTGGGGTGATGACGGTGGCGGAGGTGCGGAAGATCAGGGGGCTGGGGGCGGCGGGGGATTAGTGGTTAGTGATTAGTGATTAGGTTCTAGGTTTCAGGTTTCAGGTTTCAGGAAAGGCGATGCGTGGAGGTGGAGATGGAGTTGGAGGCGATGGGATTGGAGATGCCGGAAGTCGCGGGGCATCCGAACCGGCGCGGGTTTCGGGGGGTGCTGACGCTGGTGGGAGTGGCGAGTGAGCGGCCGCCGTCGGGGGCGCGGGGGCATCGGGTGATGCTGACGCGCCGGGCTACGGAGCGGGCGATGGCTTCGCTGCTGGGGATGGCGGTGGATTATGCGCCGCGGATGGATGGTCATGATGCACAGCGGAAGATTGGCGTCATCACGTCCGCGGAGCTGCGTGGCGACCGGGTGGAGATTGAAGGCCACTTGTTCGCGCATGATTTTCCGGAAGTGGTGCGGGAAATCGCGGAGTCCCAAGGAAAGTTGGGGATGAGCTACGAGATCGCTGATGCGCGCGTGCAGGACGCGCAAGTTGGCGTGTGGGCGGTGACGGAGTTTGCGTTCACGGGGGCTGCGGTGTTGAAGCGGGAGAAAGCGGCGTACGCGAGGACGAGGTTTGAAGTTAGCGGCTCGTGAAGGTGATTAGTGGTTAGTGATTAGTGATTAGGGGGAATGATGGAGAACGAAAAAGTGGATGTGGTGGCGGCGGAGGATCGGATTTCTGGGGCGCTGGATAAGCTGGAGCAGGTGATGGCTCGGCTGGAGGCGCAGTACGAGGCGATGAATGGAAAGATCGATCGCATCGTGGCGGCGGTGGAAGACGACTCGAAAGAGGACGCGAAGGAAGAGGTGAAGGCGTCGACAGGGAAAGACCCAGGTTTGGAAAATCGCCAACCCCGGGTCACCCGGAAGACGGTTTCGCCGGTGATTGCGAATTTGCTGGCGAAGAGCGGAGTGGAGATGGCGACGTTCGAGGAATCCACGGTTGAGAAGGCGCTGAGTGGGTTGAGCGTGGAACAGCGAATCGCAGTGAAGGCGGAGCTGGCACGGGCGGGAGTGCTGGAATAAAGGCGAGGTTTCAGGTGTCAGAAGGAGAGGACACCCTGGCTGGGTTCGAAGTAAGACAACAACAAACATAAACAGATTCCGGGTTGAGGGTTTGCGGCGAGCTGAAAAGTGTTCGCCGTTTTTCTTTGGGCTGGATCCTTTTGAAAGGGAGACGGAATGAAAGCACAGTTTTTGGATATTCACGCGGCGGCGGACTTCATGGGGCCGGGCGCAGTTGAGATTAACCGGTACCAGACGGAGATCACGGACATCGTGCGGCGGCGCGGCGCGTTTGGTCAGCGGATTAAGCAGGTACCGGCAACGGGGCATCCGTCGCGGTTCTTCGAGGAGACGGCGATTCCTGCACCTTCGGCTTCGAACGCGTTTGTCGATCCGCGAAACATGGTTGCTACCGTCAGCTCGCCGAGACGCGTGGAGCGTTCGGTGCCGCTGAAGGCGCTGGTTTCGCAGATCAACTACAACCTGTTCGACATGGAAGTTGGCGCACAGCAGAGCCAGTTCGCTTACTTGCAGGCGAAAGACCTGGCGGATGCGGTCTCGGGCTTGCTGCGCACGCACGATGTCGCACTGTGGAACGGCAACGACACTTCGATGAGTTCGCCGACGACCGCGCAGTATTACGGCGTGGCGAACCAGATCATTGCCGGCGGGCAGGTTTTCGCGGTCGGAAATTCGGCGAGCATTTGCGATGGGCTGAAGACCGCGGTCGCCGATATGGTCGCCAACACGAATTACGAGTGCCGTCCGACGGCGATTTATGCGAACCCGGTGCTCCTGGATTACCTGGACCGCGAAATGAAAACCGAGTTCAACGTGGTGCTGTCGACGACGGAGGTGGCGGCCGGGTATCGGGTGAAGACGCTGGTCACGCAGGCGGGCGAGTTGCCGCTGATTCCGGATTGGTCGCTGGGTTACACCGGCACGCCGGGTAGCGGAACCGCAAACCTGCCGGCGTACGTGGTGCAGGAAGACATGGTCGAGTACCACTGGCTGACGGACCCGAATCCGCGGGTGTTCCAACTGGGGCTGACGGGGAATTTGGCTTCGCAGTTGGTCGTCGTGAAATTTGGCGGCGTGGTGGTGAAGGGCGCGTCGTATGCGCATGCGGCGGTGAATGTGACGCGGTAGACCGCCCCAACGAGCGCCGGGGACCGCGGGGCGTTGCGGCGGGCGGGGCTAGCGCCTCGCCCGCGACGACGTGCCGCCCTTCGGGCTTGGATTCTTGGTGCGGGCTTTCCCCCGGGGCTAACGACCCGGGCTTTTACGGCGGTGCGCGCTTCGCGCTTGGAGTAATGGTGCTGTGGACGGCGTGCCGGCCTTCGGGCGTGGATTCTTGGTGCGGGCTTTCCCCCGGGGCTAACGCCCCGGGCTTTTACGGCGCGGTGCGCTTCGCGCTTGGAGCGATGGTGCTTTGGACGGCGTGCCGGCCTTCGGGCTTGGATTCTTGATGCGGGCTTTCCCCCGGGGCTGATGCCCCGGGCTTCTACGGCGGTGCGCGCTTCGCGCTGGGAGCGATGGTGCTGGGGACAGCGTGCCGGCCTTCGGGCTTGGATTCTTGGTACGGGCTTTCCCCGGGGCTAACGCCCCGGGCTTTTACGGCGGTGCGCGCTTCGCGCTGGGAGCGATGGTGCTGGGGACGGCGTGCCGCCCTTCGGGCTTGGATTCTTTGTGCGGGCTTTCCCCGGGGCTAACGCCCCGGGCTTTTACGGCGGTGCGCGCTTCGCGCTTGGAGTGGTGGTGCTGGGGACGGCGTGCCGCCCTTCGGGCTTGGATTCTTTGTGCGGGCTTTCCCCGGGGCTAACGCCCCGGGTTTTTACGGCGGTGCGCGCTTCGCGCTGGGAGTGGTGGTGCTGGGGACGGCGTGAATAGGAGTGGAGGTGCTGGGGACGGCGTGCATGGGAGTGATTGTGCTGGGGACGTGGCGATCTCAGGGATAAAGCACTGAAACGTTGGATGCATTTCGGCACGATTGAAGTCGTGCTGATACGAATCATGGAAAAGGAGAGGGCATGAGTTATCTCGATGCTTCGGAGTATGAGCAGTATGGGTTGGATCCGGCGGTGCCGGATGCCTGGGTGGAGATGGCATCGACGATGATCGATGCGCATTGCCGGCGGCCTTCGTTGAACGTGACGCAATTTACGGAGCGGGTGCGGGTTTCGCCAACGGCGAGAACCGTGCGGATGAGTTATTTGCCGCTGGTTTCCGTGGTGAGCGCGCGGGGGCGATTTGCGCAGCCGCGACGTGGAGATGCGGATGACTTCCTGGCGAACGTCGCGACCGTGCTGGCGATTCCGGGGACGTGGACGGCGATCGATCCGACATCGTTTGACACGTTCGCAGATACCGGCGAGGTGAACGCGATCTCGACGATGCTGGGATTCACGTTCGATGAGTTGGAGATTACTTACACCGCGGGATGGGCGGCGGTTCCTGAAGCGGTGAAGCATGGGTGCGCGCAGATTGTGCGGAATGCGTTGGCGACTCCGGCGCTGAATGTGAAGACGAGCAAGATCGATGCGCTGCGGGTGGATTACTTCAAGGACTCGCTGCTCGATGACTCGGTGCGCGAGATGCTGGCGCCATACGTGGCGCAGAAGGTGGGCTAGATGGATTCGTATGGAACGAGCGCGGGACGCGGGTTTGCGATGGCGCGGAATGCGGAGGCGGTGCTGCGGGCGACGGGCGCGACCGTGGTGCATGTACTGCGCGAGCAACTGATGACGGGGACCTTGCAGCAGCGGCAACTGGGACAGACCCAGCCGCAGTACGCGGACATCGCGGTGGGTCCGGCAGTGGTGGTGGCGGAGACGACTCCACCTTCGGCGATGAAGCTGAACGTGATCCTGCCGGCGCATGAGGTGAATAAACACGCGCAGGCGGAGGGCGTGGAGAACGGGACGGCCTGGCTGACGGGAGCGCGCGGAATTTTGTACCAGGGGACGCTGCTGCGAATTACCGAGGTGAAGGCCGAGGTGATGGCGGGCGTGGAGTTTTTGTATTACGTGAGGGCGGAGGTATAGCGATGCAGGCGGCGAAAGACACTTTTTTCATGACGATGTGCGGGCGGCTGCAAGCAGTGAACCCGGAGCGGACGGTGGTGATTGCGGGGGAGACGCGTCCGGGGCTGCTGGTGGCGGAGAACGAGGCGGCGGTGTGCTCGCAGCCTCCGGAGGCATTTTGCATTGAGTGGGGAACAGCCCAACCGGTGACGGTGAGCCCGCTGGTGGCGAGCACATTGATGAGCGTCGATGTGACGTTTCGCTACCGGACGTGCGGGGCGAATACCGGCGACTGCGACAGAGGACGTTCTCTGACGGAGATGGACGCGGAACTGATGGGGATCTGCACGCCACAGCAGGCGGCGAAGCTGGATTATTCGCAGGCAACGCCGGCGGGGCTGGGGTCGAAGATTTTCTGGAAGGCGCCGCAGCTGAGCCCGGTGACGCAGACGGCGGCGATGCTGGGACGGTCGGCGACGACGACGGTCTATTTCTATCCGGAGTGTGAGGCATGAGCACGGCAACGATTTTGCAATCGCAAATGCAGCCGGTGGGGCGCGGAGTGCGGGCGTACTTCGCGGCGGTGGACCGGGTGGGAGTACAGCCGGCGATTTTCGATCCGGCGCAGGAGTGTGAGTTCGACCTGGATGCGCCGCCTAGTCCGTGGATTGATTTGGGATGGGTGGACAACTTTGCGCGCACTTCGGCGACGACGGTGAATGCGGTACGGACGGGCGAAAACGGCGGAACGGCTTCGCAGTATCGCGCGGCGCTGGATGCGAAGGTGAGCTGCGAGTTCCAGAACTGGGGGAAGCTGCAAATGGCGCTGGCGGGCGGAAGCGTGCATTACAACGTGCTGGCGGGGGATGGGACGTCTCCGGGGCCGAGTGGAGGACGGGCGAAGCTGGCGGTTTCGGTGCTGAGCGGGTCGACGGCTACGCAATTGAACCTGGCGGCGGGCGATCTGGCGAACTTTTCGGCTGGAGACTTAGTTGCGGTAGACGTTAACTATCAGAACGAGACGGGATACATCGGGACGGGGATTGCGGCGGTGTACGTGCCGGCGAATGACGGGATCGTGCGCGACATGGATTACACGCGGCGGGTGACCTTCAACGTGGGGCGGGTGCAGCAGGTGACGTCCACGGCGCTGGTGCTGGCGGAGGCGCTGCCGGGCGGGGTTCCAGCGGTGAATGCGGCGGTACAGAAAGTTGCAGGATTTGTTGACCGTGAGGGGGGCAGGTTCTTCCAGGAGTGGAGCGCGGTGTTCGTAATGCCGGAAGATTCGGGGGGAAGGATCATCTTTTATTATCCGCGGCTGCAGGTGGTGGAGGGAGCGGCGGAAGGAGAGAAAACGATTTCGGCGCCGATTGTGGGGAGGACGCTGAAGGCCTCGTTTCGGGCGATGCCGCTGGTGGATTTGCTCGACGGAGAGCAGGCGGTTTGTTGGAGGAGTTATTTTCCGGCGGTGACAGGGTGCGCGTTTTAGTCGCAGTAACTAGTGGCTAGTGATTAGTAATTAGGAGAGCGTCGCGGGGACTGAGGGACGTGGGTGGTGCGAGGCGAAACACAAGGTCCTTCGAATGCGAATCCGGATTGTTATCCGGATTCTCCGCCCAGGATGACAGTTCAAAACAGCATCCGCGAGGAGACGTCACTCGCGCATTAGGTGGTCGAGAAGGGCGGTTAGGGTGGGGTCGAGGTCGGTGATGTTGTCGCGGATGGATTCGAGGTCGTGCTTGATTTGGGCGATGAGGGTGGTGAAGGCTTCGCGGTGAGTGGGGTTGAGGGAGACGAGGAGCGGGAGGGATTCCTGGGAGAAGGTACGGCCGAGGGCGGCGATTTCGGAGAGGTGATGGACGAGGTCGCCGAGGGCGGGGCCGGCGGGATAGCCGAGCTCGGTGAATTTGGCGGTGAGGCTGGTTTGCAGGTCGACGACGTGCTGGGTTTCGCGATCGCTCAACGGCGTGCTCCGTAGAAAGAACAGGACAGAGAATACATGCAATTGCTAATCGACAATTTTGACACGTTTGGCCCGATGGACTACTCCGCATATTTGGATGCGGAGCGGCTGCCGCGGGTGACGAGGCAGTTGAATAAGCCCGCGCAAATGGCGGCGCAACTGGCGTGCGTGGCGGGAAAGATGCTGGTGCCGCACCAAGCGTCGCGGGTGTGGTTGAAGAAGGCGGATGGAACGGTTTTGTTTGCGGGATACGTGGCGCTGCAGCCGGTTTGCGAGTATGTGGGGCAGAGTACCGAGGGCGCGATTACCCGATATGTGCTGAGTTGCGAAACCGATGAATGGATCCTGGACCGAAAGGCGCTGCCGCAGCGGCTGCCTTATATGCAGCGCGCGGCAGGGGCGACTGTGCGGCAGATCACTCAGGATGCGTCTCCGGGCGAGTTCGATGTGACGGCGGTGCAGGACTGCGACGTGGTCCCGGTGTACGACGCAGACGTGCAGCGGAAATGGAGCGACCATGCGGCAGAGCTGGCGATGCGGTCGCGGGCGGCGTATTCGGCGGAGGGCGGAGCGATCAAGTTTGCGCCGGTGGGCGGAAACGCGTTTGCGATCGACGAGACGAATGTGAACTGCAATCGCGCGGGATTGAACATTGCGGGACAGCCGGGGGCGCTGAACGATGTGACCGTGGTGGGAAGGGTGGAACCGCGGACCTATGTGAAGGACTACTTCGAAGGCGATGGGGCGTCGCTGAGCTTCTCGTTGGCGGCGACGCCGGTGGGGATCTTCGATAAGACGGTTTTCGAAGATGAGTTTGCGGGGACGGCGCTGAATCCGATTTTGTGGACGAACGGAAGCGGATCGTCGGCGGCAGTGGACAACGGCGTGTTAACGGCAAATGGGTCGGCGCTCGTCGAGTTGGTGGAACTGGTGGAGATGGGCGGCGGCGTCGTCCTGCAGCACGGATCGTTCGAGTTCCAGGGCGCGAGCAGCGGAGTTCTCGGCGGGCTGTATGCGGGCGGACTGGCGAACGCGAATTGCGTGGCGGGGTTCCAAGTGACGCCGAGCGGAGCGCAGAGTGTGATCCAGGCGCTGGTGAATGGGACGGCGACCGGGCCGACAATGACGACGACGGGGGGACACCAGTACTTTTTGACGACGCGGGTGTTTGTGGATCAGACGCACCGGATGGCGCAGGTATTTCATTCGTCGGGGCACGCGGCGGGCGCGCCGGTGGGCGGGGATGCGATTGCGGCGGATGCGCGGGCGGTGCTGGAAATCCACGATGTGGACCCGAACAATCCGGCGACGATGGCGGCGGCATCTATCGTGCTGTATGACGCGGTGCTGACGAATGTTGCAGGATTCTGCAACTATGCGCTGATGAATGGGACGGCGTTGAAGTGCGGCGTTTCGTATACGCGGATGCGGACGAATGGCGGAACGTGCGTGCGGAGCGCGCCTCCGGGGCAGGGATTCAGCACGCGATTGCAAGGCGCGCTGGCGGATGGCGGGGAGTGCCGGGTGACGTCGACGCAATTGTATTTTTTGGCGGCGGATGTGCCGGCGGCGACGGAGCAGATCGTGGTGAGCTACCGGTCGGGACGGACATCGACGGCGGAGGAGACGAATGCGGCGGCGATTGCGGCGCTGGTGAATGCAAGCGATGACGGAGTGCGGTCGAGCGTACATGGGTTGAAGGTGCCGGAGGCGCGGACGACGGAGGATTGCCAGAACAGCGGGCTGGCGCTGCTGGACGATGGGACGCAGACGGCGTGGTCGGGCGAGTATACGTCGTGGAGCGATTTCCTGGGGGTGAGCGACGTGCGGCCTGGCGATGCGGTGACGGTGAATGCGCCGTCGCAGGAGGCGAACTTCACGGCTACGGTGCGCGGAGTGGGGATCGAGGTGAAAGATCCGCGGAACGACCGGAGCATGTACGGGGTGACATTCGCGAACGATGCGGCACAGACATTGTCATTCAGTTTCGATACGGCGAAAGTGAAACTGCCGCCGGTTGGAGTGACAGTGCCAGGTAACTGGACGCTGGCGCCGGTGAAGAACGCGGCGTTCAGTTCGATTATTGCGAGCCAGGTGACGATCGCCACGAATTTGGCGCCGCCATCGGGTGGCGGGTTCGAGGTGCGCGGAACAGACCAGGGATGGGGTGTGGCAAACGATCGGAGCTTGTGGGGGCGGTTCACGGGGCAGACATTCACGGTTCCGCGGCTGTCGCGTTCGCAGGTTTATTACATACGTCAGTACGACGGGGCGGGAAATTATTCGCGCGACTCGACGCTGCTGCACGTGGATTGGCCGTTATGAGGGGTGGGGTGATGGAAGATTTCGAAACTAGGGTTTTGTCTGACCTGGCGGAATTGAAAGCGCATATGCGCTGGGTGGTGGGCAATGGGAACGAGGGGAAGATCCAGGAGATCGAGGAGCGGTTGGAAAGGCACGAGGGGCATTTGCAGAGGATGATCGGGGTGGGGTCGGCGATTGCGGCGGCGATTACGGTGATGAATTTGGTGGTGAACTTTTTGCGGCTGCATCGGTAGGTGTCGGGTTTCAGGTGTCAGGTTTCAGGTGTCAGGAGGAGCGGGGAGTCGGGGGTATTGGCTCTTGGGTCGAGGGAAGAGGCTTTTAGCTCTTAGCCATTAGCTGTTAGGAAAACCTGGCCTGTCGCGGAGCGATAGGGGTGGGAAATCCGAACGCAAACATATTTTGAGTTTGGAGTGGGGCGGCTTGCCGCGTGCCCGATGACGGCGCGGGAGAGGGCCGCCCTTTCCATTTGTTTGGAAGAAAAAGGAGAGAGGAAATGAATTTTTTGGCGAAGCTGTTACAGGGGATTGCATTTGTCCCTGCGATCGTTCATGGGGTAGAGGCATTGTTTGGGTCGAAGAGCGGCGATGACAAGAAGAGCGCCGCGCTGTCGTTCGTATCGAGCGCGATCAATATGACCGATGCGATCGCAAACAAGAACATTGTCGATCCGAACAAGTTCCAGGGCGGATTGGGCAAGGTGATCGACGGAGTCGTCGATTGCTTGAATGCTAGTGCCTGGGCGAAGTAGAAGGCGGCGCGCGCGAGGCTCATCGCCTCGCGCGCAAACCGCGTCGCCAGTGAAGGGGCTTGAGTTTTTCGGCTGTTTTCACGACGCTGGCGCGTCGTGCTGAAAGGACTGGTCGGCCTTCGGCCTTGCGGCGTGGCAAGGTTGGAGATGATCTTGGTGGACAAACGGGGACAAATTCGCCGCGAAAGCGGGGAAACAAAAGGTAGCTCCGGCTCGAATGCGGATCGGTATCCGCATTCTCCGGTCGCCATGACAAGCTTTATCAACGGGAGGGTTTGGTAGGATGCGCTTGTGAGTGGGGCGAATGAGTGGCGGCGGGTGGAGAACGCGGGGTGCATGGCGTGGGGTGTGCGCGTGTCTCTGCTGTGCTGGGCAGTGATCATTCCGTATTCGGTGACGCATTGGAATTTGGGGTGGCTGGTGTGGTCGTGTGCCTGCGTCGCGCTGGGGATTGTGCTGATGTTGTTGGAGCGGCGGCGGATGCGGGTGCGGGAGATTCCGGGGACGGTGGTGGAGTTGCAGCCGGAGACGGTGAGGCCCGGGGAGTGGATCGTGGTGCGACTGGTGGTGGGCGAGGAGTTGCAGCGGACGATCCGATGGTGGAAAGCGAGTGTTGTGGCGATGGCCGCGGATGAGGAAGAGATGGTGGTGCGGGAGTCAGAGTTTGCGGTGGATCCGGCAGCGGAGGGTGGGCCGGTGACGGAGTTGGAGATGACGATCGGCGCGCCGTCGGAGCGGGAGATTGCGGAGCACGGGGATGGCGAGTGGTTTGTGCGGGTGATGGTGGAGACGGAGCGCGGGAGATTGGTGTCGGGGAAGGTGGGAGTGCGGGTGGAGTGAGGTTTCAGGAAAAGCGGGAGGCGGTTAGCTCTTAGTTTTTAGGTACAGCAGGTCCTTCGTCGCGGCGCTCCTCTGGATGACAGCGGGTTGAGAGGGATGGAGCGGATAGGGGTCCTTCGACTGCGAGCGCTTTGCGCTCTCCGCTCAGGATGACAGCAAAAGGAAAAGCCCCATCCTACGCTGCGCGTGGAGTGGGGCTTTTCTTTAGATTTTTTTCAAAAACTAGAGGAGAGGTTCGTTCCAGTTTTCCAGGTAGCTCTTGACTACGCTCATGAACTGGTCGGCCACTGCGCCGTCGATTACGCGATGGTCGTAGCCGATGGAGATGTGGCAGCGGGAGCGGACGGCGATGCTGTCGTTGCCGTCTTTGTCGGTGACGACCATGGGGACCTTGGTGATGGCGCCGATACCCAAGATAGCGAGCTGCGGCTGGCTGATGATGGGCATGCCGAATTTTGCGCCGAAGATGCCCGGGTTGGTGATGGTGAAGGTGCCGCCCTGGACGTCTTCGGGCTTGAGCTTTTTGGCGCGGGCGCGTTCGCCGAGGTCGGTGATGGCGCGCTGAAGGCCGACGAAGCTGAGGCCGTCGGCTTGCTTGACGACCGGGACGATGAGGCCCCAGTCGAGGGCGACGGCGATGCCGAGGTTGATGTCCTTTTTATAGTGAATGTTGTCGCCTTCGATGGAGGCATTGACGATGGGCCACACGCGCAAGGCGTGAGCCACGGCACGCGCGTAAAACGGCGTGTAGGTGAGCTTGAGGCCGGTCTTTTCCTGGAAGCTGTTTTTGTTCTTCTCGCGGAGCTTCACGATCTTGGTGAAGTCGACTTCGAAGACGCCGTGGACGTGAGCGCTGGTGCGCTTCGACATGACCATGTGGTCGGCAATTTTTTTGCGCATGACCGACATGGGCTCGATGAGGCCGGGAGATCCGGCGAACTTATTGGGAGCGGAGGCGGCGACGGGAGCGGGCGGAGCTGCGGCTGCGGGTTGCGCGGCTTGAGGGGCTGGCTGGCTGGTCGCGGATTTTTGTTTATCGACGAAGGCCTGGATGTCTTCTTTGGTGATGCGTCCACCCATACCGCTGCCGCGGACTTTGGCGAGATCGATGTTGGATTCTTTTGCTAGTTTGCGAACTAAGGGCGAGGTGCGGATGCGGTCACCGCTGTCGGAGACTGCTTCTTCCTCTCGGGCGGCGGGTGCCTGGGGAGCGGCGGCTTGCGGTGCAGGAGCAGATGGCGCGGGGGCGGCGGCTTGCGGTGCGGGCGCTGAGGCTGCGGCTCCGGCGGTGCCGCCGATGGTTGCGACTACCGTGTTGACCTGGACGGTGGCTCCGGCCTGGACTTTGATTTCGCTGAGGACGCCGGTGGTCGGCGCGGGGATTTCGGCGTCGACTTTGTCGGTAGAGATTTCGAAGAGAGGCTCGTCGCGCTGGACGGTGTCGCCGACATTTTTGAGCCACTTGGTGATGGTGCCTTCGAAGATGGATTCGCCCATCTGGGGCATGACGACGTCGGTTTTGGGTCCGGCGGGCGGGACGGCGGGGGCGGAAGTTTTGGGGGCGGCGGAGCTGACGCCATCGGGCTGCGGAGCGGGTTTGGGCGGTTCGGCGGCGGCGGGTTTCGCGCTGGGAGTAGCGGCCGCGGCGGACCCGGCGGATTCGATGGTGGCGACGATGGTGTTTACCTGGACGGTTTCGCCGGCCTGGGCCTTGATTTCCTTGAGGACGCCGCTGGCGGGCGCGGGGATTTCGGCGTCGACCTTGTCGGTGGAGATTTCGAAGAGGGGCTCATCGCGCTGGACCTGGTCGCCGGGCTGCTTGAGCCACTTGGTGATGGTGCCTTCAAAGATCGATTCGCCCATCTGGGGCATGAGAACGTCGGTCGGCATGGGCTCCTTCTGAGCGGGTGAAACGTAAGATGGCAAACTAAGAATTATAGCTGAGGAACTGAAGCAGAGGTTTCAGGTGTCAGGTGTCAGGAGAAGCGAGGATTAGGTTCAGGTTTTAGGAGGAGAGTTGCGGGGGCGAACCGAGAGGAGGATCGCGATTCGCTGAGCGTTAGCCACGCGGGCCGGGAGGTGGGTTGTAGATGACGACCTGCTGCGCGTGTTCGACGTTGGCGTTGAGTGACCAGACCAGGGCGATGACCCAGGCGATGAGCGTCCAGCCGAGGAGCAGGTTGAGGACGAAGATGGCGGCGCGAGCGTTGTGCTTGCGATAGAAGGCGCAGACCGTGGGGAGGAAGTATACGAACCCACTGCAGAGGAGGGTGAGCATGTAGGACTCCGATGAAAGAGTAGTGGGTTGGAGGTGAGGCGCAGCGGAAAAAATTTGAGAGTAGGCAGAGTTGGGACAGGGGCTGAAGCCCCTTTTTGTTGGGGGTTGTACGGCAGCGCTGAAGCGCTGCCCTGATACAGAGCGAGTCGAGAGAGCTGTGGTGACTGGCGAGGAGGGGGAACTCCCAGGTTGGGAAACCCGCCAAACCTGGGGCACCCGGTTGCTTACTTGGTCTTCGGGACGCCGCCGCGGTTGGCAGCGCCGCTTTTGTTGGGTGGAGTTTTTTCAGGAGGAGCGGGGTTGGCGCTGCTGCTGGGGGCGATGCCGCTGGGGGTGCCGAAGGTCTGCCACATTTCCTGGACCTGGGGTGAGAGCTTGTCGCTATGTTTGACGAAGGTGATGACGCGCCAGATGTCATCGTCCTTCATGGTTTTTTCCCATGCGGGCATGCCGGTATCGCGGATGCCGTACTTGGTGACGAAGAAGAGGTGCCAGTCTTCGTCGCCGGGGATGCGGCGGATAATTTGCGGGACGTGCGGGTAAAAGGCCTGGCCCATGGGGCTGGTGTGGCCTTTATCGGAGACAGAGCCATGGCAGAGGGAGCAATTCTTCTCGTAGAGCATGGCGCCGGTCATGAGATTGTCGTCGGTGGGCTGGATGGGATTTTCGGTGTGGGGTGCCTGGTGATCGACGGATGAGTCCATGGCCATTTCAGCCATTTCGTGTTCGATCCCGCTGATGGGCTGCGCGGCGCGGATGTCGAGGAGGCCGAACTTGAGGTAGAGGAACGGAGCTCCGATGACGATGAGGAGGGTGATGATTACACCCAGAATGAATCCACGCATTTCGCAGTTCTCCCGGTAGAACGTACCCAGAGATTGTAAGCGGGAAGAGGCGGATTCGTCTGCTGGGAGAGTGTCACAAAATGTTCATAAAGTCAGCGGGCTTCGAGTTCCTCGAGACGCTTGAGGACGAAATGTTCGCGCAATTTGCGATAAGCGAGAAAGAGGTAGGCGAGACCGACAACTTCGAAGAGGATGCGGATGAAAAAGGCGGTACCGGTGGTGGCCGGGATATCGGGACGGAAGTGGAATTCCGGGTAGGGGCCGCTGAGTTCGGTGATCTCGCGAAGCTGCTGGGGTGCGTGGAAGGAGCCGGGCATGTAGAGGATGTGGAAGACGTCGGTAGATCCGGCTTCCTCGAGCGCGGGGAAGCGGTCAGCGGAGGGAAAGGTGAAGCTGACGGACTCGAAATTGGCGTGAAGGACGCTGTAGGAGTCGTGTGGCGGCCGGATGGCGATGGAGTATTGGCCATTTACGTAAGTGCAGGGGCCGGCGATGGTACCGGTGAGCTGGCGGAGGGGCGTTGGGATGAGGGTGGCGGCGATGGCGACAAGGCCGAGAGACCCGAGGACCAGGGCGCCGGTGAGTGGCTTCCAGGCCTCGAAAAGGCCACGGAGCCAAGCGATCAGCGCGAGGATGACGGCGATGGCGATGGTGATACTGAGCCAATCCGGCATGAGGGGATTATAAGTTCCAATTGCGTAACCAGCGAGGTGCAGGGCAATGCTAAGGCATGGAGTGGCTGCTATAGTGAAATGTTTGATCTATCTACTGTGAAATCTGCGATTTTTTTTCGTTGTGGTTGGGGCTGGCGCAGGGTTTGGGCGCTGCGAATTGCCGTTGTCCTGCTGGTTTTTCTCTTCATCATAGCGAGTGGATGTAAGCGTGGTCCGCTGAAAAAAGCGGAGATGATGTACGTGTCGGCGCCGCAGGCGAATGTGCGGGACCGGGTGTCCACTGTCTATAACAAGGTTGCGACGGTGTACGAGGGCGACGCGGTGGAGGTGATCGAGAAGCAGAAGCGGTTCGTCCACGTGAAGACCAAAGACGGCAAAGATGGATGGCTGGAAGAGCGCTACATGGTTGGGCAAGACGTGTACGACGGCTTTGAGAAGCTGAAGGCAGAGAACACGAAGACGCAGGTGGAGGCACATGGAACCGCACGCGCGGAATTGAACATCCACCTGACAGCGGCGCGCGACAGCGATCACCTCTACCAGATGAAAGAGGGCGAAAAGCTAGAGGTGCTGAATAAGGCAAGCGCGGAGAAAAATCCCGGCGCGCCGAAGGCGAGGCCGATCGTTTCGAAAGGACCGGTGAAGAAGGCGGAGAACCCGCCACCGGCGGGGACGAAGAAGGCCGCGGCGGAAGAGGAAGAGCCTCCCGCGATGGAAGACTGGTGGTTGATACGCGATAGCCAGGGTCATGTGGGGTGGGTGCTGGGGCGGATGGTGGACATCGATGTGCCGGTGGACGTGGCGCAGTATGCGGAGGGGCAGCGGATTACCGGGTACTTCATTCTCAACACGATTCAAGACGGCGATAAGCAGGTGCCGCAATACCTGGTGCTGATGAGCGCTCCGAAAGACGGGCTGCCGTACGACTACGATTCCATCCGCGTATTTAGCTGGGATGTGAAACGGCATCGGTATGAAACCGCGTATCGCGAGCGGAATATTTGGGGCGTTTATCCGGTGACGAGCGGGATGGAGAACTTCGGCAAAGAAGGCAATGAGCCGGTGTTCACGATCCGGGTGAAAGACGATACGGGCGCGATCGTGCCGCGAGAGTTTCGGATGATCCAGCCGGTGGTGCGGAGAGTGTTGCTGCCGGGACAGAATGAGAAGACGGAAGCGAAGCTGGCGCATCCGGAGGCGGTGAAGCGGGAAGTGGGTAAGGGGAAGAAGAAAAGATAGGTGGAAGCGCGACCATATCGGGTGACTGAGCGAGACGGTTTCTTGCGCATTGAGTTCCAAGCGCGACCGGGTGCTTGGGAATTCGTACAGCTTTGTTTCGCCGTGATCGCTGCCTCAGTCATCTTCATCGGATTTCGAGGGA